>NZ_JNJC01000001.1 GCF_000701525.1 Mesoplasma grammopterae ATCC 49580
CCCTCAGCATTTACAACTTCTTTAATCGCATTATTAACTGCATCAGTTGAAACTGTTATATCTGATCCTACTCTAGCTTTTACACTAAAATCATTTTTTCCTTCAATTACATAATTTTCTATAAATGTAACAGTAAATTTAATTGTTTCATCACTTCAGTCTTTTGGTGTTTCTGTTGGATAAATAACACTATCAACACCAGTAATAGCTTCTACTGCATTTGTTATACCTTCTTGAGCTGCTTCAATGGTTGCATATGATTTTCCGTTAACAGCAGCTTCAGCCGCTGCTTGAATATCACTCGCTAAAACTTTATATGATTTTCAAGTATGAGTTAAAATTACACCTCCTGTATAAACAAATTCGTTTTCATCATTAGAATTACCAATAAATTTTCATTCTTTTGTATTATTTACAACATTTGAATTATCATCTTTTAATGCAACAACTTCGGATACTGTAATTTGTCCTTTGCCAAATTTATTATCAACAGTTTTTTGCAATTCATCTAGAGTTCATGTTTTTTCTTCATAAGCGTCATTATTTAAAATTTCTTGTAAACCAGTTTTAATTGTACTTATATTAGCAGTAACTTTATAATCATGAGTAACTTTAAGTTCTCCTTGATATTGTTTGTTGTTTTCTTTTGAGCCTTGACCTGTAATAACAAATTTTTCTGTTTTTTTACCAAGTTCAGAATTATCATAAGTTACAGTAGAATCATCTTCAGTAACAACAAATTCTCCAGAACCATATTTAGTATTTAATGCAGATTGCAATCCATCTTTAGTTCAAGCTTGATTTTTATGTGCTTCATCATTAACAAAACTTGTTAATTCTTGTTTAAATTCATTATTAGTTGATATATCTGTTCTTGACATTAAATTTACAGTAACTTCTACTGTATTAGCTGTTTGTTCTAAAACATAACCAGTTGATAATGTTAAAGTAACTGTGAAGCTTGATTTATCACCTACAACAGATTTATTATATTTAGCAACAGCTTTTTCAATACCTTTAATTCCTGTTGATTCTGCATCTCCTGCAGCTTCTTTATAAGCAAATGCAACTTCAATAGCTGTTTTAGCAGTTTGCTTATCATCAAATTTAGCATGGCTTGCTAAATCATCAACAACAGTTTTTATTTGTTCATTGCTAATTACAGTTTGTTTTGTATATGTATGAGTTAATGCTATTTCACCTTTATACTTTAATGTATTTTGTGGATCTGTTGTTGCATTACCTTTAAATGTAAATTCAGCTTTTTTCTTTGTTTCACCAGTATAGTTATTATCGTCACTATAAATTCCACCAGAAACTGTAATTTCACCAGCTCCATATTCAGCATTTATCTCTGTTTGTAAATCAGTAACAGTTCATTCATCATGAGATTTTTCAAATAGAATGCTTGTTAGTCTTGTTGAAATAGTTGAAATATCTTCAGCTATATTTTCTTTAACTGTATAAGTTTGAGTTAATGATAACTCACCAGTATATTTTTTATTATTTGCTTTAAATATAAATTCAACTGTAGCTACACCTTTTACTTTTGCATAGTCTTTGAATGAAACTGTAATTTCACCTTGACCGATTTCTTCATCTACTTTTTTTTGTAATTCTGATACATCTCATCTAGCATCAGTTTTTGAATTTAAAATTGTTTGCAATTTAGATTGCAAGATTTTAATATCGTTTTGCTTGTTTTTGTCTGCATTAGCAATTGAAACACCTGCTACAACAACGTTTGTTGTTAATGTTACAACTCCTAATAGTGCTAATAATTTTTTCATATAAACCCCCTGTTTAATTAATTTTTTCAATAATTACTATAATTTTAGATTATTCATCCAAAAAATACTCTTAAATGGGGAGAAAATTTTCTATTTTAAGTGTGTTTGCAAAAAAAAAAAAAAAAGTCAAAAACACTTCTTTTTGACCTCTAAATTTTGATCATGTTAAATTACTTGTTTTCTTTGATAAATGTAAAAATTTGTTTTATTTCACCTGACAGATATTCGCAAAATTTACTTAAGAATTTTTCTTCAACACTTTCGATTTTACCATTGAACTCAACAAGCAATTGATCATTTTCTAGATATTTATCAATTTGATCCTTTTCCATGCATTTTATTGACAAGAATACCTCATCAAAAATTTCAATAAATTCATTTTCATTAAAATCTGTTGCACTAATTTTTTTTATTGTTTTATTTTCCCCAAAAGTAAATTCAAAATCTCTTTCTGTTTCTAAAAACTTTGTTGTTAAAAATACATTGTTAATGTTTTCCATAAATTTTTTCCCTTTCAAAGAGAGCTTTCTCTCCACCTTCTAATAAGTCTACAAAAATATTTGTAGAAACATTTTTTTTGCCTTCAGAATTAATTAATTCATCTAAAAAGATGTTTCCAAAATATGATTTATCTTTTTCACCATATGCCCTATAAATTATTTGAGATGGAAAACTCCTTAGTGCTATATTTGCATTATGTGTAGCAACCACAACAATTTTATTATTTTTGACTAAATCATTTATTTTTGAAAGCACAAAATCTGAAATGAATAGATTATCTAATGATTTTTCTGGCTCGTCAAGAATATATACTCTACAATTAGAATCTAATAATAATTTATTTGTTAAAATAAAATTTGATTGTTGACCCGAAGATAATGAATCATTTATAGAACCATCGCTTAAAATAAATTTTTGTTTTAAGCTGTATATTGTTTCAAAAATGTTTTGCTTTTGTTTATCTTTTTCTAAAGATTTTATGTAGTTTTTAAGGTTTTCAATGCAACTTACAATTGATGTTTTATATAACGAATTTTTAATCTCAGTTAAACTTTTAACTAATACTACTTTATTATTTTTTAATTTAGTGAATATTTTCAAACTAACACTCACTTTTTCGTTTATAAAACCTATTATCTTGCTATCTTCAATAACATTATCATCATACTTTAGTAAATTATCAATTTCCTTTTCAATTTCTCAATGTTTTTTGAAAATAGAAAATAAACCAAGATCATTTGGTAAATAATCAATCCCTTTGTTTTCCAAAATTTTTTCTTTATACTGAATTACTAATTGAGAAACAATTTTATTTGAAAATCATTTTAGAATTAATAATTGTTTTTCTTCATTTAATATCTCAATTATTTTATTTGTCGTATTAATAAAATTATTATCTTCAATCTTCTTTTTACCTTCTAATATTTTGAAAATATTTTTAGTTTCATTAATTTTCTCAATATCATTTTTATATTTAATCAAAGTTTTAAATAAAAAGTTTTCATCTAAAATTTCGTTATACATAGGTAAGCTAAGTGCATTCATTTCTTGAATTTTTTTAAACCTTAAATTTTCAACAGGTTTATATTTTTTCAATGCTGACAAGTTATTTTTTAAATTTGAATAATTTACATTTTCGAAAGTTTTTTCAAATGCTTCCGATACTTTTAGGTCGAAAATAGGAATATTATTCTTTTGTAATTTATAAGTTTCATCTTTTAATATTTTTTCGAATTCACTTTTTGTATCACTTCCATTAAAATATTTTATGTTTTCTTCATTATATTTTTCTTCTAATTTTAATTTTATTTGAGACAATATTTCTGATTTGCCAGTACCTCTTGAACCAATTATTAAATTTGAACCGTTATAAATTTTAATTTTTTCACTATTTCAATCTAAGTCAACATCGATTTCATAAACATTCAGTTTATTAAGTTCTTTTTCAATGAAGTCGGGGTTTTTATTAAGGAACAATAAAAGATTGTTAAAATCTTTTATTTCTATTACAATGTTAGGCAATTTACTATAATCAACATTTTTGTGCTTTTTATTATCTGTTCCGTATAAAGAAGGCAAATTACTTTTATTTAACACTTTTGCAGAAGTAAGATTTCTAACCTCAAATGCTATAAAATCATTTTCATTTTTAAGCTGACTAATTTCATTAATTGTTTCTAAATTTAACATGTATTTTTCTTTTTGATAATGTGGAAGCATACAAATTTTATTAAATGATTTAAGTTTTTTAAACAGTTCTGTTATTTCTATTCTGAATTTATCAACATTACAGCCATTTATTATTTCTTTTATTTTTTCGTTAAACAATTCAAGATTTTCATTAGAAACTATAATATTCATATTTGCAGTTATTTCTAGTTTTTCGCTTCTTAAATCGTATACATCAATTTCAATTCCTGGTAATAGTAAACAGTCATAATCATATTTTTTAAATGATTCCTTTAAAAATTTGTAATGTTCCATTGAAAATGTATTATGGTCTGTTATTGCAATTACTTTGACATCGTTTCTTCTCAAATCATCAATTATTGATTCAATATTATTTTTAAAATATTCAAAATCTCTTTCTGTTCCAATTTCACCTGATTTATATTTTTGTATATGGTGATGTAAATCTATTCTCATTTTTGTTCTCCTTAATTTTATAAATACTTTAAATTTATATTTTAAAATACTTCTTTTCGATCATTAATTAAATATACTAATGTTCCTATTCAACTAAAGATATTAATTGATAATACTGATGTAATTATAAATAGAATTTTAATTGCTCTATTTTTAGACAACATTAATCTTCAAGCAAAAATAATGTTTAATAGATTAATTATAGTTAAACTAGTTGCAGCAATTACTATAATTAACATTATTTGATTATAGTCATCAAGATTTAGTTTTTTAATTAAATCTCTTAAGAAATCTAAATTAACATTCTCAGGAATTTTAATTTCACCAAAATCTAAGAATTCGTTAATCATTTTGATAAATTTTTCTTCTGGTAAAACTTGATTAAATAAATCTATTACTTCTTCTGGTTCTAAAGACTGTTCATTAATTGAAATATTTGTAGTATTTAAGTTTTTTATTATTTCATTATAAATCTCTTCAGGATTTGTATTATCTTTAACTGTTTGTATTGCATCATTGATCAATTTCTCTATATTAGTTTTTAAATCTTTTTCTAAATTATCAACTAAAGTTATAAGGTTTTCTTGACGCACATAAATAAAAATTAAGATAGAAATTAAAGAAAACATTATTAGTCCAATAATAATGGTTGAAGAACCAAATAAGTTAAGTAGAATACCGTTCTTTCTATGTATAACTTTTTTATTCAATTTCTTTTCTTCTTTTGAAGGTTCTTGTTTAATTGTTTTATTAACTTTCATATTTTGCTTTCTTTAATTGTTATTTAATTATTTTACTTCTTTTTATTAATAAAAATTATGTTTAAATAAAAAAACTTACTATTTCTAGTAAGTTAATTTACGATTTATTATTGTTCATAATCAAATGAATAAACTAATTAATGCTAGGTTATATGCATATCCTACAAATATTAATCAATTATGTATATTTCATCAAATAATTGATCCAGAAGACACTGAAGGAATAATCGAAATTATTCATGCTATTACAACTTTATCACTATCAGCTAAAATAATAGATCCAAAACTAAATGATAATAACATATACTGAGCTATAAAAAATAAAACCATTACAATTCTTTTTATATAACCTTTAGGTAATGCACCTAATAATACAGACATTAATAAACCTAACATAAAAGCAGATAATAGCTTTAAAAGTAAAGTTGCAAAATATTGTAAATTAATAATTGCTTTAAATGAATTATAATCACTTGCTAATGTTGCTATACCAAATATAATAACACTTAAAATAATAGCAATTAAAGCTTGGATAAGCAACAATATAATATTATAAATTAAAGCATAGTTTTTTATTTCATGTCTTTTTATTCCACTAAGTAAAAAGATACGATTAATCCTTTTATTTATATTGCTATTAAGTGTCATATTTAAACTAGCTATGCTATTTATTAAAAGGATAAATCCAAGACACATCATTACACTTGAAGTTTTAATAAGTGAACCTTCTACACCATTTGTTTTGGTTGCTAAATATGCTAACATACTTAACATTCCAACTGCAGCTAAAGTAAAGAATACTAAAATCATTAATCCAGAATTAGTTCCACTAAAGAAGTTATACTTACAATAAATTAAAAATTTATTTGTAGTTTTAATCTTAGTACTTAAGATTATTTTTTTATTATTTGATCTCATAATTAAAAATTCCCTATTTCAGTAAATTCATAAAATGATTTAAAGCTTTCTCTTAAATTTGATTTATGTTCTTTAATATCTACATCTTTAACAATAGTGTTATCTTTAATAATTAATCCACGATCACAAAATTTTTCAACTTCGTCTAGAATATGACTACAATAAATGATAGTTAAATCTTTTTCTTTTAATTTTTCCATAATTTTTTCAAATAGTTCTACAGCAATCGGATCTAATCCTCTTGTTGGTTCATCAAAAATTAAAATCTCTTTATCTCCTGATATTGCTAAAATAATTTTTAATTTTTGCACCATACCAGATGATAAACTACCAATTAATGAACTGTCATTCAAATCAAATGCTAATACTTTAGCAAACATTTCAATGTTAGTGTTAAATTTTTCACTATTTTCTAATTCTTTAATATAACCTACATACTCAGATACACTTAGTTTTTTAGGAATATCTAAATTAGCTGATATATAGCCAATTTTACTAATATCAAAATTTTTATCTGTTGACTTAATACCATTAATAAGAATTTCACCTTTTTTTGGTAAGTGAAAACCTAATAATAGTTCAATAAAAGTTGTTTTACCAGCTCCATTGGGACCAACTAAACCTATTTGTTCTTTATTAATAATAATATTTACACCTTTTAATCCTTTATTAGATGCAAACATTTTATCTACGTTTTTAAATTCAATCATAAATAATACCTTTAACCTTATTTAGATAGATTATAAAGAAAATATTTTATTATAAGTATCTTTAAGATTTAATTGATTCATTTATAGTATTAAAAAACACTTGAATTTGGAATTTTTCCCAAATTCAAGTGTTTTTTTTTTTTTTTTGTAGAATCATATTTAAGAAAAATAATATTTGCTAATAAAATAGTGAAATTAATTTAATAAAGTAATTGATTAAAAAATGGGGGTTTTATGTCAAAAAGATTATTCATGAGTATTTTAATAATAGTACAAATATTTTTAATTGGATTTATTGCTTTTGTTAGCTTAAATCAAGTTAAGTTGCAAAGAGATGTTTATTTAAATCCAAGTCCATATGCAAAGAAAGTTAATGAAAACCAGATAGCTCCAGTTTACACATTTGCTACAGACGCATACGAGAATTTGTCTTTATATGAACCAAGTGGTGAAAATAATTCATTGAAGGATGCAAAATTTTATGGTGACTTTGATAGTTACAATGGAATTGAAAATAATAAAGACAATCCACAATCTATTGATTTATGAATAAATGATTTTAATACTAGTCAAATAGTGGTTGTAGTAAATGATGATTTTGATGAGCTCCAAGTAAAACTTAATAATGAAGAATTCATTCAATCACAAGGACTAAGAGTAGAATATGGTTTTAATGAATTTATATACGCTAGTGGAAATGGTTCAACAAATTTTTATGGAATTAGAAAACCTCTTTTGGTACCAGAAAAAATAACAAACAATAAAATACTAAATGAAGTATATAGCAAAAGAGTTTATATTATAAATGTTGCTGTTAATTCAAATGACAAAATTACTGATGGAAATGTTAATTTAGATTTTGAAATAACTGGGATTAACAAAACAGATTCTTCAAAAAACTATACAAGTAATTCCTTAATAAAAGTAGATTTATTTCCTATTGATTATAATCCACAAAATGGTGAAGAAAGTAAAATAGATTTTAATCTTTTTAGTTTTCCAGAATGAGCATCAGATTATTATAATAAATCATACGATGATGGTCATCCTTCTAAAATGATTAATAGCAATGGAATTGAAGAAGAAGTGGATCCATTAAATTATAATCAATATATTGAATTTAACTGAAATAAATACTGGGGGCCTCAGTTTGAGTATTTATCTAAAAATATGGGTATGGATTGATTTCAATTAAATGCTGTTGATTCATGAAATATGAATTGAACTTATGAATTAGGTTTTAAACGTGAATATCATAATCCATGAAAAATAAAAAGAAAATCTCTTAACTTTTTAAGTTGAACATATACAGGAGATTTTGATACTTCTAATTCTCAAAATAAAGATATTAAGTTTGATGACATTAAGGAAGGTTTAAAAATTCCTGCTAGTGATTGAGAATCTTTTGATAGGTACTTAAACCTTATGGCTGATGCTGGAATGAAAAGAGGAATGATAAATTCTTTAAACGGCGCATGAGGAACTCAAGGTAAAAGTATTGATATTTATAATACAAAAACTGAAGAATATTTTAAAGTTCCTTCATCAATTATTGATTCTAATGGTTCAAAAGATGCTGAAGGAAGAAAATATAGTAACTGATGATTTGAACAACTAAAAAATCATATGGATACAGAACCTGATTGAGCAGATAAAATAGATTTATATTACTACTTAGATGAAAAAGATTCATGACAAACAACTGAAACAAATGATTGGCTCTATGAAATTGATCCAAAAAAAGATTATTTACATTTTGCAGTTAGTGATTGAGAACGTGATATCGATTATAAAAAGATGGAAAAATATGATCATGCAGATTATGTATGAGTTTATATGCTTGATATTTATAATCAAAAAAATAAAAACTTTAGCGAATTTACAAAAAGAAGAAACAGCAAAGGTTTACATACTGGACAATATTCTTTGGATGCTGATAATACATTTAATTTAGCCAGAGCCGAGCCAGGAATCTTAGGTTATACTCAAGCTGCATTGTATAAACAAGATTCTCCTAATTTCATGAAGTATTCACTTACAGGTTGAGAAGATGGGATAAGTTCTTGATCTTCAGATTTTAATGATTATGATTTTGTTAATATGACTTATATTTCAGGAGATACTGTTTGGGCATATCCAAAATATAATAATGAAACTTCTGAAGGCAAACAATCAATTATGAATGATGAGAAAATAGAATTTAACCCTTCAACCAGATTAGAGCAATTAGCAGTTGGCACAAAAAATATGCAAAAAATTGATTACTTAATTAATAAAAATGCTTTGTCTAAAGAAATAATTAATTCTAATGTTTATAGTGGATTAAAACTAACTAAAAAATTGAGTAGAACAAAATTTGATTTGAATTTTACAGATACTTCAATACCTTCACCTACAAATACAAATTCATTTGTAAAAAAATATTTAAAAGCTGGTAAAGGGCCTGATGAAATAGAAGCTTATAAAGTTATCATTAATAATTTAAAACAAGCAACAAGAAGTTATTATATAGCAAAGGGGAAAAAGTAATATGGTTGAATGATATCTAGTAGACTTAGAAATTTTAGGTTATATTGCAATTACTTTCTTTTCTCTGACTTTATTTTGACTGTCAATAAATTATTTTTCATTACTTTTTAAAAACGAAAAAAAGATTTCATTAACCTGATTTATTCTAAATATTTTTTTGAGCTTGTTAATGATATTTTTATTAATTCTTTGATTTATTAGTCTTTACGCTCCTGAGATAATAATTAATTATGACATAAGTAATGAAAAAGGATTAATTTTCTTTGCAACAGTTACTGTTACTTTTTTAATTGTTTCATTCTTATATTTTATTTATGTAATAATTTGCTCAAACTTATTCGGATCATGAATGAATCAAGATAAAGAAATTATAAAATTTGCAAAGAAAAAACCTAGTAATAAAAAAAGAGTTTAAACAAACAAAAAATTCAAGATTAATAAACTGGGGGGAAAAAATAAATCTATAGGTTAAATAATTAACTAACGCTAGCAAAGGCTGGCGTTTTTCAATTTAAAACTTTCTGTATTCTATAATTATTGTATCAATTTATATATCAATGTATATGTTTACAAATTCCCTTTAACCTCATTTTTTGATTATTTATTCTATTTAAGTATTCACCTTTTAAACAACTAAAGAAATATTAGCTTCTCTTTTATCTAAAGAATTTCCATTCTACTCATAGATATTCGTGAGTTCATTTCTTTTACTTTTTTAGTAATTTCATAAGAAGAATATTAAAAGCCCTAATCCAGAATTAGTTCCACTAAAGAAGTTGTACTTACAATAAAATCAAAAATTTATTTGTAGTTTTAATCTTAGTACTTAAGATTATTTTTTTATTATTTGATCTCATAATTAAAAATCCCCTATTTCAGTAAATTCATAAAATGATTTAAAGCTTTCTCTTAAATTTGATTTATGTTCTTTAATATCTACATCTTTAACAATAGTGTTATCTTTAATAATTAATCCACGATCACAAAATTTTTCAACTTCATCTAGAATATGACTACAATAAATTATAGTTAAATCTTTTTCTTTTAACCTATGTTCAGCGTTATGATTTCCTAACAATAATAATTATTTACATCTTTTAATCTTTTATTAGATGCAAAGATTTTATCTACGTTTTTAAATTCAATCATAATAATACCTTTAACCTTATTTAGATAGATTATAACTAGTATTAATAAAAAAAGAGTATTAATACTCTTTTAAAAATTATATTTAGTATTTAATTTATGATTTTTGTTTCCATAAATTTTTTAAATCATTTATAAGATTCTTTAGGATATCTGTTTCCTGTTCCTTTTCCTCAATCATCATAATCTACATACACAATTCCATATCGTTTTGAGAATTCTCCGGTCCCAGCAGATACTAAGTCAATAGGAGCTCACATTGTATATCCAAAAACATTAACACCGTCATCAATACATTCTTGTATTGCTTTAAAATGATTCTTCATATAATCAATTCTGTATTCATCATTAATTATTTCATTATTTTTTTGAGTTTCAATCATACCTAATCCATTTTCGGAAATAAATAAAGGTACATTATATTTATCTCAAATATTGTTTAAAGTGTATTTTAAACCTTCTGGATCAATTTGTCATCCTCACTCGTTTGACTTAAGATACGGATTCTTAACTCCCCCTAAAAGGTTTCCTCCTGTTTGTTCTCCACTGGTTATTGATACAACACGTGACATGTAATAACTGAATGAAATAAAACTTATTGGGTTATTTTTTATTATATTCATGTCATTATCATCTATTTGAACATTTATATTTTTGTCTTTTCAATATTTTTTAATAAAATTTGGATATTCTCCTTTTACCATGACATCTAAATATTGATCTTGACCAAGTTGTTTATCCTTGTATCAAGCTGTGATATTTTCAGGATTACAATCAATTGGATATGCAGTTAAAATCGCCAACATACATCCCACTTGAATATTAGGTGCTATTTTTTTTGCGAGTTCAATTGTCTTTGCTTGAGCTAAGAATTGATTATGCAATGCTTGAGTTCTTCTTTCAGCAGGATTTTCATATTCATCTTCAAAAATTCCTGCTGTTTTTCAACCAAAATACGAAGTAAAATTAATTTCATTAAAAGGCAATCAAAATTTTACATCATCTTTAAACTCATTAAATAAAACTTCAGCATATTTTAAAAACAGATCTATTCATTTTTTATTAGTTCAATCGCCATATTTAAGAATGGTTGGAATAGGAAAGTCAAAGTGAGTCATTGTAACCATAACTTCCATATTATATTTTCTGCATTCCTTAATTACATTTCTATAAAAATCCAAACCTTTTTGATTAGGTTCATTTTCATCACCATTTGGGAAAATTCTTGCTCATGCAATAGAAAGGCGGAAAATATTCATTCCACTTTCAGCAAGTAATCTAATATCTTCTTTATATCTATTATAAAAATCATTTCCTTGTCTTTTTGGATAATATCCTTTTTTATCCGACATAATGAAGTGTAATTCATCTCTTGAAATAGATTTATGTCTTAGTTTTTTTCTGTCAAGATTTGGATCATAATCCATTAATTCAGCAGTTGTTAAAGTTTTTCCGTCTTTGTTATATGCACCTTCAACTTGACTAGCTGAGCATGCTCCTCCTCATAAAAAATTTTCTTTAGTAAATTTCATATTACACCTCTTTTACAATACTTACCATTTTTATATTTTTTCTAGCATAGGCTTCATCAAATTCTTTTAAAATTTTATGATTATCAGGCTTGTCCAAAATAATTAAGTAGAATCTTTTATCTAATTTATTTTTTTTGTATTCTTTTAAATCTATTTTAAATAGAGTTTCATTTAATTCAACTTCTTGACCTTTTTTAACCAAAATATCAACTTTTAAATTTTCTGCACTCATTCCGATAATAACTTTAACATTTTTATTAGTATCTTTTAAAATTATTGAAGAATTTTCTGTATCAACTAATTCTATTTTTCCTTTAAAAGGTGCGTTAATATTTTCTTGATTTATATTAACTGCAAAACCTTTTTTATCACTAAATGCTTTTACTGTTGGATTGTTAATTTCATCTAATGTTAAAATTTTACCCTTTGCAAAAGTTTTAATTCTTAAACCATCTTTATAAGCTTCTTTCAATATTTTATTTTTACCTTTATTATTTTTTAAAGCAATTCTGTAAGCTTTAATATATTTTAAAATTTGGTATTTTCTTATTCCATTATATAAATTTTTGTTTTCTTGTTTGTATTCGTCTATGCCAAATAAAATTGTTAGTGACATTGACATACCTAAAGAAACAAATGTTAAGCATATAATAACTATAAATTTTCAAATTGGTTGATCAGGACTAAAGAATCCTGCAATTGTTAATCAACTTGGTGAAGCAAATGCGTATGAATAAAGTTTTAGTCCTGCTGCTAATCCACCCATTGTAGCGCTTGTTAAAATGGCAGCTACAAAAGAAAGTTTATGTTTAAGCATTACACCATATAATGCTGGTTCAGTAACACCAAAGAAACCTGAAATTGTTGCAGCTGTGGCAATTTGTTTTTCTTCACGTTTCTTTATTAAGAATGTTGCACCTAATGCAGCACCTGCTAGTGCATAGTTTGTTAATAAATGTATTGGAAGTAAGAAGTCTCTCGCTTCAGGAGATGCTAAGTTAGAAAGTATAACTGGGAAGAAAGCATAATGCATCCCAAATATAACTGTGAACGGTCTTAAAGCTCCATATATCATTCCTGCCAATCATGGTTCTCATGAAAATAATATTTCAATAAATTTAGCTAATCCTAAACCAATATAATTACCAATTGGACCAAATACAATTAACATTAAAGGAATCATTATAAATAAAGCTATACAAGGTAATAAAACAAATTTTATTATTTTTGGTAAAACTTTATCTAATCCTTTTTCAACAAAGTATAAAAATAAAACCATTAATATACTTGGGAAAACGGCTCCTGCATAACTTAAAGCTGGTATTTGCATACCTAATAAATATAAGTAATTTGTTGTTCCTTTATCAGGAGATATATTTTGAATTATTGTTGGTGAAATAAGTACACCAGCAACAACTAACGCTAAATAAATATTAACATTGAATTTTTTAGCAGCAGTTATTGCAAGAAGCAAAGGTAAAACTGCCATTGCAGATCCACCTATCAAGTTTAATACTTGAGCATTTTGTCCGGTTACCAGATTTGTACTTGTAAATATTGCAAGAATACCCTGAACAATTCCAGCACCACTAATAACCCCAAGTATAGGTGTAAATAATGATGCTATAACATCTATTATGCTATTCATGTTAAATTTAAATTTAACATTATTTTTTGTTTCAAATTCAGGTTTTACTGATTCTGAAACAATATCAAGTTGTTTGCTTACTTCTTTGTAAACATCTGCAACTTCTTTACCAATGATCATTTGATATTGTCCAGCTTGTTTTTTAATGCCTAATTGTCCTGGCATTTTTTTTAATTGTTCCATATTTATTTTAGATTCATCATATACTGTGAATCTAAGTCTAGTAAAGCAATGATAAGCCTTACTAATATTTTCTTTTCCACCCATGTATTCAATAACATCGGATGCAAAATTTTTATACTTTGACATATTTCCTCCTATTTGGAGTGATTACTTATTTTTGCTACATGTATCGCTAAATAAAATTCATCATTTGTTGTTATCTTATGATTAAATTTGAATTGAATATAGTTTTTTATTTCTTGCACACATTTTGTTATTTCGGGGTATTTATTGCTAAGATCATTTAATGAGTCTTTGAAATCATGCAAATTATTATCAAACATATCATTAGCATTATTTTCATATAAATTATGTGTAATGAATTGTCTTAAATGTGAAATTAATCTTGCGAAATCAAATTCATTTTTCTTGTTTTTTTCAATTCCCAAATTATATTTAATAATACGCATAACAGCATCAATTAATTCAGTCATTAAAATTACTTTTGATGAATCATGGCCTAATTCAGCGTCAATTAAATGAATAGCTATAAAAGCTGCTTCTTCCTCATTTAATTCAACATTAAATTCATCGTTAATCATTTTGACTGATTCAATACCAATTTTATATTCCTCTTTATACAAATTTTTAATTTCCCAAAAAAGATTATTAATAATTGGAATATTATTTTGATATCTTTCAATTGCAAATTGACAATGTGAAATTAAATTGTAATATATTTCACTCTTAAATTTTTTGTTCAATTCTTTTTCAGCATTTTGTATTATTTTTGAAACTACATCAATATATTGATGCGAGACATTAGTAAATAAATTGGAAATATTATCTAAGTTTACTTCACCCTCAATAAATATTTTCTCACATATTTTTGTATCAATTGCATCACCAATTTTACGCTGAAAACCCAATCCTTTACCGATTGCTATTATTATTGATTTGTCATCATTTTCACAAATTATTGCATTATTATTAAGTATTTTAACAAGTATCATGTTGTACCTTTCAAACGTATAAGTAGCTAAAAATTTTAAAAGTATTCACTCTTTTGGTTTTGCCTTATGAAAAGTAACAATCCTTAATTTTATTTTAGCAAAAAAATATTTAAAAAGATAAATTTTTAAAAATAAAAGACTGAATATAACTCAGTCCAATTTTATTTCTTATAAAAAACTTCCATATAAGTATCAATTAGTTTAAAACCTAGTTTTTCATAAACTGGAGTTCCGTCCTCTGTACCAAATAATAATACTTCAGATTTTCCTATTTGTTTTGCATAAGATATTAAGTGAAACATTATCATCTTTGCATACCCTTTTCCTCTAGCTTCAACTAAAACTGAAATATCATCAATAACGGCATGTTGATCATCAAAGTAAATATTACCTGTTCCAACAAATTTATTATTTTGATCTTTAACTAAAATCATATGATTAACTTTATTTTCTAAGTTATATTCATGTATTGGTAAGTATTTGTCTAATACAATAGTTTCCAAATCAAATGTATTCTCAATAATATCAGTAAATGCTTTAACTTCATTTTGATTTTCTACTACTTTAATATTAGGATTACTTAAACTATCTTTAATTTCTCAGTTTTCTGTTTTTAAAACCATTGCTTGATATACATGCAATAATTCAAAATTATTCTTAATTAACACTTCATGATTTTCATTATGTTCATTATTAGAGAAGTTAATTCAAGTCATTGCATTTTGTTCTTTTATAATTTCTTTAATTTGGTTATTGTCTAATTTTAATAAATCATTTGAAACAACTGTTAAGTTATTTCTTTGATCTTTAGTTATTATACATACATGATCAGTTTCTCATTTAAAGTTTTGTTTTATGTATTCTTCAATTGGATTAGCATAATATTTAGCGAAGTTATTAATCAAATCATTCGCATGTGCATTATGCATTTTAAATTTCTTTTTCATAATATTCTCCTTACATAAATATTATACTCTATAGTTTGTTTTTAAAAAAGTAAGAACTTAGGCTCTTACTTTTATTTATTAAATTACATTCACATCAACTTTTATTGCAAAGCTATCAAAATTTTTTCAATTTTCTAAACCATATAAATCAAAAATTAATTTGTTTTGTAAAAACTAAACTAATTCATACTTGCCTTTATTAAAGTTGTTTTTCAATTTTGAGAATTTTTATTCAAATAGTTATAATCTATCTTTTTATTATTGAATATATTAGTTTTATTATCTTTTAATATATTTGTATTAAAGTATCTATTAAAATTATTTTTAGTGTCTCAAAAAGCTAAATCATTATCTCCATTAATTCCCATTCAACTATAATTATCATTTTTTGGAAATTCTGATTTTATTTATTTATTTATACATTAATTCCTCTAAAACTTCATTGTCTAATTCTTTTAATATTTATTTTAATCAATTTTGATCGATGCTACTTATTTCAACAGTTCCATCATGTATCTACGTATTCTCTTCAAAATCATATATAGTGAAATTTATTTCCTTTTTAAAAGGTTGATAAACTACATTTTTTTCAGAGTCTGAAATAGTCAAACCACCTGACTTTTTATCTGAATTTATTTTTACACCTCTATTTTTATTTGATTTTCAAATAATTCTGGATTCTATTTAAAAACATTGAGTATATGTCATTATCATTACGCTTATTAATGCTTATATTTAAAGCTTCATTATCAATTCAATTATCTATATTTTATGCTTTATTGAAATTATTAATTCTTTGATTTTGATAAAAATAATCTTTTTTGCTTGTAATATAAGTGTTTTATTTGTTAATTCTTTCCAACTTATAAAATCATTTTGTTTATTTATTCTTTCAAATTCTTTTATCATTTTTAAAACAGGTAATGGTTTAGCTTCTTTTGTGAAAAAACCACTATTTCATTATGTATTACCTGTCATAAATAATTTTTGATTTTGTTGGTTATTAGATTCACAATAAACTATGCCTTCTTTTGTTGTTCAACTAATTTTACCATTTGTTAATAATCAGGCTGGTTCTCATCAATAAATTCCAGTTTGATAATTAGGTGATGCCTTTGAAGCTGCTTCCATCATTGAATTTATCATTGTTATTTGAGTCGCTGAAACAGGCACTTCAGAATACTCATTTTTCTCATGCTGCGAATTTTCAAGATCTCCTGAAAGATTCGTTTCATTCATTGTAAACATATTTGATGTTTCAGATACAGATGAGTTCAATCCATATTCTTTTTTGATCATAGTAATAATATCAAATAAATGTTCAGATCCTTGTCATCATTCAAGATAGCTAGTTATACCAATTTCATCAACATAATTTATTAAATTATTTTTCAATAAATACTCATTAAGAACACTTTTCCACTTAGATAATGCTACTATTCCATCAAGATGTAAAACCTTAATAATATTCTTTTCATTTTGATGAGCTAAATTAAATTTGTCAATAGCTTGAAATCCACCTTTCATTATATTAGAAGTATACATATAATTTTTTCGAGTTTTACTTTCATTTTTCGAATCTCAAAAACTAATTCTTGTAGCTTCATTATCAACTTGAATTCTAAACGGCATTATTTCAGTTTCATTATAAAATTTTTCTATAGATGAATATGCATAATCATGAACCAAGTCAGTTAATTGTTCTTCGTTTTTACCCATTCATTCTTTTGCAAGTCATTGTCTTGCGGGATCTGCTCAAAATTCAGACTAGTGAAAATCTAGCATTACATTATTGATTCCGTATTTTTATGCTTAATTTGATATTTAAATATCGGTTTGAATATCATTGTGACTTCCACCATAACTATTTCCGTATTCATCATATGAATCATTTCAAACTCTAAGTCTTATAGAATTAATACCTTTGTTTGCAAGTATTTCAAAAAGATTTTTTTGTTCACCATCATAATCATAAAATATTTACTTATCTTGTTCAGATAAATCATAATATGTTTTAAATTTTCCTTCATCAAAGGTGCTTTACTCAATAACTTCAGCATATGAAGAAATATCCACGCCTTTAATGAATGAATCGCTTGTTACAATTATATTTTCAATTGACTTTCATTTGCTATCACAAGAAACTGCAATCATAGATAAAAAAGGAGAAAATATAATGATACCTGCTTGACGACATTTTCTGATCATTATTTTTTCTCTTTTTTAATATTTTTTCTAATAAGAATTTATAAATTCTTTAATTTTAAAAAGTTGAACATAAACACTATCTTTTTTACTTTCAAAACTTTTCATTGAAATTTGATCATTTAATGAGTTTGTTCATTTATATTCAATATTTGATTTTATGTCATTATTTCATTTAATATAATTTTTTATTTTTAATGAATCCGACTCTGATATTTCTCCGCTTTGTTCAAGAGTCATTAATTTTCAAACCATTTTTATTCCGCTTTGAATATTCAATAATCTTAAACTATCGTAAATATTTTCTGAATCACCAGGATAAATTAATGAACCATCTGCTGGTTCATGAGGATTACCAATAATATAACCATCTAATGAAATATCATTTGTATAAAAACCATCTAATTGAAATCTGTCAAAACCATTAGTTCCATATTTATATGCCATTAAAGTAGACCAAGCTAAATCTCCCGGTACAGATGATAAATATCCACCTGGAAAGTTTTGTCATGAAGAATAAAATCTTGTGTTTTTTCTTTGTTCATGACGTTTTTCAACCAGACTTCTAAAATTATCTACATCTTGTTGTGTGCCCTTTTCATAGTTAAAAATATATTCTCTTTGCTGAAGAGTTATTTCATCATACGGACTAAATTTATCTTCTAGTTCTTTTGTATCATAGTAATTATCTACCTTAAATTGTCAACCAATATAAGCATGTGTTTTAATTAAATTTTCTTTGTCATATTTTTTCAAAATTTCAATTACTTGTTCGTTAATTTCTTGTTTAGTTTCATCAAATGAATAATAAAGATCGATATTTGAATAAGCATCATAGTATTTTGATGTTGGTGTGTTTTTTATGTAATTAATGTGCTCAATTAAGTTTTTGGTAAGTAAAGGTATTATAGTATCTCTAAATTGGTTTCAATCTTCAGATGTATTTCCATTGCTATCAATAAATTTATTTTTGTAAGTTACATTTGCTAAAACTTTTTGATCAACTGTATTACCATCGCTATTATTAATTGATTCATCATTTGTTTTGTAATAAAAATTAAAAGGATTAGCATTTCTGGCCACAATTGGCATGAATATTTTTTTGTAACCACTTTCATTTAAAAAATTCATATATTCATCGAAAATATCAAAGTTTATTTCTCAAGTAAGATCATTTTCAAAAACATCTGATAATTTATTTTTATCCATATCGCCTCAAAAATCCTCAACATTTTTTGCTGTATTATTAGTTGCTATATACTTTAAATAACTAAGACCAAAATTTGGTGTATATCCATATTTTGCATTATTCTCGCTTTGCAATTTAGTAAATTCTTTACCATATTTATTATTTAAACTTCTATTTTCATTTTCGTTATCTTCCTTAACCATAAAATCATGTAATGTATTTTTAGGATTATTTAGCCTTGAGTAGTTTTTTTCTGGATTTGAAAGTACTGATGTTACTGAATCTGATTTAAAAGTTGGTTTTTCATATACTGATTTGTTATATTTGTTTGTGTATTCAGCGTAAGAAGAAATTGTTGGATTATTGAAATAAATTTGAATTTTGTCTGTCGTGTTAACTTGTCCATTTATTTTATTAGCTGCCTTATTAGAAACAAAGTATGAATCAGATTGTATTAACAAGCTTACATGTTTATTATTTGGATCTTTTCTAAAAATTTGACCTAAATTAGCTTCATCTTGTCATCTTATAATTTTTGTGTCTGAAGGTAAACTTGGATTAAAACATTTTATTATTTCTAATATTTCTTTTTCAGAATTAAAATATAAATTTTCATATTCTTTTTCACTTAAAACAATATTCTTTTTAGTTACAACCTTATCAAATTGTTTTAATACAAATTTTTGAGATGACGTAGGAAATGCCATTGAATCTGAACTAATTGAATTTATTTCACTATTTTTTCTATCTATAGTTCTTTCAATTACATCTACTTGTTGATTAAAATAAATACTTTGTTCATGCCCGTTTGCATTAAAAATTAATTTGAAATTTATATTTCTTGTCCCTATTTTTGATTGATTATTTGTTTTAATAGTTATCATAATTGGTTGAAAATCAAACTTTATAGAATCTAGTTCATCAGTTGCTATTTCATCATAATTATATAAAATAGCTTTGGGAGATGCAGGATTATATTTATTATTAACTGTATTTTTTGCTTTAATTGGTTTAACGAAGTTTGCGCTAACTTCCAAATCATCCATATCATTTAAAACTTCTATTTTTAAATCTGTTATCTCATCTTCATTATTTTCTTTAAATAATACAAGTTGTGAAGATTGTGTATCATTTTTTCATAATTTTAATTCTTTTTGATTTACAGGCGTTCTTTTTACGTTTTCTAGATCACCATTAAATTTAACTACTTCATTTTCTAAAGTATTTCCAATATCTTCACCATCAACAAGGTATGTTGCATAATTAAACTCAGGTTTTCCAAAAAAATAATCAATATATTCATTATTTGATGCACTTTTAGTTTTAAATTTATTTTTAGGACCATACTGGTAATTATTTTCTCAAAACTTTTCTTTTTGGTTATTCTTATCCTCTATATTTTTTACACCACAAGAAACCATGTAAAAAAGTGGTGTTACAGTTAAAATTGATATTGTTAAAATGTTTATTATTTTTTTCATTTCTTTTCCTCTTCATAATTTCTACAAATTATACAATAAATTTTTTAAAATTTTAAAAATGATTATTTATATTAAAAATAAATATATTAAAAAACAAATTAGACTGCTACCAAAAAAAGTAACTATTAAATAAGATATTAGGGAATGCTACTTGATCATATCTATTACATTTAGCACACATTGTATATGCTATTAATATTAACACTCCTGAAAGTACTCAAATGAATATAACTGAACTTATACCTAAAACTAAGTGTGATCTTTCAATACCATTAATTAATTCATCTCTAGCTTTTCTTGTTGCAAAAGTCATTGGTACAATTTAACATGCACTAATAGCACAAAGAAATAGATTGCTCCTAATATAGGTTCGTGTCGCTAATCCAACTAAAATTAAATTGTCAAAGCTAGTCAATTAAAACCAATCGCTGCATTATAAAAACGTATCTTTTCGTTCATTTTATTTTACTTTTATTTAAACACTTATTAAATTATAAAAAACTTTATGTAAAATACATAAAGTTTTTTAAATTTATTAAATTGTGAATTAGTAAATCAAATTTTATTAGTTATTGTGCTTATTCTGTTCCAGTTTTTGCAATTGTTAAAACTACATTAGTACCTTTAACTTTTGTTGAACCTTCAACAACAGCTATTGTGATTGTTCCATCAGTTGTTTCTTCAGCAGGAACAATTTCAATAGTTACATCAGTTGACAATACTAATATAGCGTCACCTTCTAATTCAAAGTGAGTATTTAATGCTGCTAAAACATTTTCTTTTGTTGTTTCATTAGAAACTTCTAATTTTAAAGCTTCAGCTGTTAATCCAGTAATATCTTTTCTAGTATCTTCTGGTGGTGTCACTTCACCTTCGGCTTTAATAGCTCCTTCAATATCAAAAGTTGTTTTGTCTAATTTGTATCCATCCTTTGCAACTGCAGTAACAGTTACATTAGTTTTTGAATCAACTTTAAGTGCTGCTGTTAAAGATTTAATTCCTTTCAAAGTTTCATCTTTAGTGTCTTTTAATTTAGCAGTTAATGCTGTGTTAACTGCATCTAAATCTTTTAAATCTTTGATGTCAGTTCCTACTGCTTTTTCAACGTTAGCAATTGTAATTGCTTTGTCCCCTGGATCTGTAGGATTGCTACATGAAACAGCAACTGAAGCTCCTGTTGCTGTTAAACCAACAGCTCCTAATATTGATAATAATTTTTTCATTATTTATCCCCTTTTCTTATTAAATATTAAAAGCAAGAAAAATCTCACCTTGTTAAAATTATAAAACTAAAAATTCTAAATTTGTGAGTTTGGAATAAAAAAAAAAAAAAAAAGCAAAATTTTGGAAAAAATTCTCAAAATTTTGCTTTTTTTACTCTTTTTGGCTAAATTATTGATAAAACAAAACGTTTATATTTAATACTTTGAATTAAGTTATTATTATAAACTAATCATAAATGTTGCAATGAAAATCAAACAAAGAAGGTTATTATTAAATACAATACATATAATCAAACTGAATTACCTATAAATAAGTTTTGAAAGTCTACAAATGGGTAAGGATATCAACCAGTTACTCCCCCGTTTTGTAAATATAACTCACCTCTAATATATACATATGCTAAATAACTTGCTGCATAGATAAATACAATGTAGATATCTCATTTCTTATAAAAGTTATATTCATATCTTTCATTGCCCATACTGAATTGGTAAATAATAAATAATAATATAGGACAAATTAAATGCGTTACTATGGTACAAATTATTTGATTAGTGCCATAGTTAGCTATACTATCTTCACCAGACTTAACATAATATACTACACCCATTCAAAATATTAAGAACACTAACATATTTAAATTCATAATAACCATTCTAAAACGATCAGTTATTATTCCATGTTTTTCTTTTTTATCAAAATTAATAACATAGATAATTAATCAAACTATTGTCATAATATTGACTTGCACTGAAAAAAAGCTCATTAAAATATCATAATTTGTAAATGCATTTTTACTATATCAATATTCAACAAAGCTTGAAAGGTAAAATCCTCAGCATAAAAAACCTATAAATAGTAAACAAGCTATTAAATGATAATATCAAATTCAATTTTTATAATATGGTTTTGTTTTCATACTATGATTTAAGCATAAAAAAGCAAAAGACTATAGAAAGTCTTTTGAATTTATTATTAAAGTTAAATAAATTTTGCTTTTAAACATTTATAGTTGTATTAAAGTAATATTTAAGCATTACACTACCTTGATAATATTCATCATTATCATCAACATTTATAATTACAAGGAAAAGATTTGATTCTATTTCTTCTTTATAAATAACAAATAATCTATTTATAAGTTGTGGTACTAATTTATAAACACTTTCTAGGATTCCTTCATCAGTATTTTCTTCAACTTGAATAAAACTTCCTTCTTCTATTAAAGAATTAATTTCAATTTGAAATTTTGGTATTTCCTCTTCTTTGTAAATAGTTACGTTGATAATAATATTGCCTTGATATATTGGATCTTTATCGTATACAGATAAATTTCATTCTAATTGAGTTAATCTTTCAAGTTTCAAATTAGTAGAAATTAATTCGGGATAAATTTCTTTAATTTTGTTTAATATATTTAATTCATTTAGTTCACTATTTTTATCTAATATAATGTTTTTGTCTAAAAATATATCAATCAAATCCTTTTTAACTGATGGGGGCTTTGGCATCTCTTCATTTTTAATTAAACTAAATTCTTTGAAACCTTCAAAATACAAGTCATTATCATCAACATGGACTTCTCACTCTGGTTCAAAGTAAACTAGTTTTAATTTACAGTCTTTTAATTTTGGATATGCTACTTTTATTGCGTTTAAAATATTATCTTTATTTGTTTCCATTCAATAAGGTATCTCAATATAGTTTTCAGTAAATATAGTTTTTATATCAGTTTTTACAATTATTGGTTTCTCTTTTGTGTCACAACTAATTACTATTGTTGATGTACACATTGTTAAAGTTGAACATGCTAATAAATTAAGTATTTTTTTCATAAGCTTTCCTTTGCGGGGTGTTACCCTCAACTTCATTTTATGACTTAAAAATAAATAAAAAATGGTTTTAAACCATTTTATTAAATATATAATTCTATAATACATTCCCCATAATAAAATACTTCATTTGAATCTATAATAATTGATCAATGAGATTTGTCTAATTTGATGGCTGACATTTTAATATTATTTAATTCTGGGTAATTATTTCTAATTAACTTTAAAACTAATATCTCGTGTGTGTTTAAAGTTGTTACTTTAAATTCTTTTTGCTTTATAACTTCTTGTATATCTTTAACAATAAAAACTTTTAATATTAAATAACCATCATAATTTTCATCACTTGTTTTAGCTAATATTTTTCAAGTATTATTATTTTTCTCACAAATTAAATTAGCATTTTCTAAAATAGGGTTACTCTTTTTAAAATTGAAAATTATTGTATCTGGATTTTCTTCTGCTAATTTTAAATAAATGTTTGGATCAAAGATATTTATATTAATTTTCTGTTTTATTTCTATTTGTACAGAACCAATGTAAATATTCTCATTTAAACTAGTTAAGAAATATTCTTCATTTTTTATTACAGTTAATTCATTTCAATCTATTTTAATTTCTTTATTTAAAAAAAATAACTTTTCTAATATTAATTTTTCATTGAACTCTTCATCACTTGATAATACAACTTTTGTTATTAAATCTAAAGACTTTAAGTCTATTGGCGTATTATTAATTTCTGGTTGTTCAATATCATTTTTATCATAATCATTAGTCGTGCAAGCAACCAAACTACTAATTGCAATTGTTGAAAGACTAATTCCTGTTATAAATAGTAATAATTTTTTCATAATTTCATTCCTTTATACTTTCTAATTGTTATTAAGTATTAGAAAAGCAAAAAAACAATTAATATAATAATTTTTATTTCAATTAAAAAAGAATCTTACTTGCATGTAAGATTCCTAAAATATAATTTATTTTCTAAGTACAAATTAAGTCTTTAATAATTCTTGAGGTGTTGTTTCAAGTCCCTCAATAAGTTTTTGTAAAATTTTAATTGTTATATTTCTTCTTCCTCTTTCAAAATCAGAAATATAATTTTTTGAAATGCCACATCTAAAGCCTAATTCTTCTTGAGTTAAACCTTTGTGCGATCTAATCTTTCTTAGATTAGTTGCAATAATCAAAATTAAATCTTCTTCTCCATTATATTTTTTCATTATTTAAACTTTCTCTTAAACCTTTTAATGACTTAAATTTGATTGTTTTACGTGATGGTACCATTTTTAATTTGCCAGTTTTCATATCTTTCATTGTTGTTTCATTAACAAAAACTGTTGAAAACTTAGCAAAATTATTAATTTTAATTTCTGAACCTTCATTAACTAAATTATTTTCCATCAATTCAAATAAACTATCAACAATTTTTTTAATTTTAACTTTTGTCAATTTATTTTTATTATTTGAAAAAATTGAATTAACCAAATCATTTTTTGTAACCTTATTTTTTCTTATCACGGGCTTTTTTTGATTTTTTTTACCCGCCTCAACAATATCAATATTTTCTGATTGTTTTTTTTCATTAATTTGATTTTTATTTTCAGTAATTTTAATTGTTGTATCTGTTGAAACATCTTTAAAATTAAGATATTGATATTCAACTTTTCTTAATTCGTTACCTATTTTTTTCATAAATAAAATTAATTCTTTTTTAGTCATTTCTTCCAAAATTACATCATCAACTTTAATGTTGTTTAAAATAGCGTAATTTCTAATTTTATAAGCATTTTTAACTAACTCACTTAAATTTTCTTTGATTAAAACTGATCCGTCTGTTTTTGCTCTTTGTTGTAACAAAGTCAAATCGTAATCGTTTTCATTATTAATTTCTTCAAAAAATGTTTTATCTTCCTCAAAATGAGGATATAAATCAATATCAGGATTTTCAACTTCTAAAACTATTTCAGTTTCAACTTTTTTATTTTTTATTGAAGCTTCAACATCTTTTTTTGGTTTATATGATTTTTTGTTTTTAAATTTAATAATTAGAACAATTCAAGTAAGTACTAAAATAGGTAAAACTATTAGCAAAATAATATTAGATATATAATCAATTAAATTTGGCAAACTTAAATCTGTTGGGGGAATTAATCCAATAGTTTTGAATACATTTAAAATATCCATATTATTTACTAATGCATTTACTATTTTCATTAAAAAGAAAATAACTATTGTAATTAATACAGAAAATTCCAAGCTTACTTTAATTACATTATTTTTTGATTTTTTTAAAAAATTATTTTTTTGCTTTATATTTTTTTCTTGTTTTTCCATTAGTATCCTTTCTTAATATAAAACCCTTCTTTTGTTTAAAGAAGGGTTCAAAGTTATTTTTGATAAACCATTGCTTATTATAAATTTATTCGATTTATAATATCTTCTAAATCATTAATCAATTTATTTAATTGTGAGTTAATCATTTCAGCATCTGATATAGAAATTCTAAATTCACCTAATTTAAGTAAATTTTTATTAGAACTAACTTCATTAATTAAATTTTTACTTAATTCTTTTTTAAATTTAATTAGATCTTCTAAATTAGTTTCTACATCATGACCACTAAAAAATTTTTTAATTTGTTCTGTCATAATCTTTTATCTTTCTATTTTAATCAACTACAGCAATTTGTTGAAGTAGAACGTTTAATGTTCTATTTGCAGCTTTATATTTATCATTACTGTCTTTTGTTAAAAATACTGCGTAATAACTTATATTTTGAGTATTTTTAATAGTTGTTCTAGTCAATGCGTTACTTGTAGAAACAAACTCGTCTAATGTTTTAGTTTGTCCTAAAACGCTTTCAATATTATTATTTAAGTTTTCTTGAGTTTTATCAAAGAATAAAACTTCATCAACTTTGAATAAATTTTCACTTGCATCAGAACCATAGTTAAATGCAGTTGTATTTGTAAAGTATTCAGTATTAACAAATTTACTTATTTTTTCATCTTTATCATCACCAGTAAAAATATCTAGACTTTCAACAAATTGTTTTTGTTGAGCTTTATCATCTTCTTGGTTTCATTCATAAGTAATTTGTTGATTTGATAAATATTCCTTTTGAATTTTACTTGCATTAACACTTGTATCAAATTGAATAAATTGTGGTTCAATATATTTTTCATCTTTACTTGTCAAGACATGTCATTTTAAAGGATTTGATTGTATTTTTAAAATTTCAATTTCTGTTTTTATTTTATATTGTTCACTTTCAATTACTTCTTTTGAAAATTCATAACCAACATTTGCTTTTAAGTTGACAATAACTTGATTTGTTCAATAAATTGAATCAATATTTGCTCCATTTTCAGTTATTACTGAATTAGTAACACTTTCAATTGCAATTTGATCATTTGCTAGAATTTCTTTTTGTTGAGTTAAAAGCTTATCTTTAAAATCATTATAATCGCTAAAATTTTCAGTTTTAATTCAATTATTAATTGATTCTATTGTTTCAGTTATAACAGTATCTTCTATAATAACTGGATCTACAATTGTTCCCTCACATGTAAATTCCTTATCTTTCTCAGCAACATCATCATCAAATTGATAGTATTCAGAATCATTATTTTTAATTCCAATTGTTCCACTTATTTTAAATTTTGTAAGTTTTGGTATTGATGAATCAGTTGGTTGATTTGAATCAAGAATTGTGACTTTAACAGTTTTAAAAACTAAGCCTTCAGCTGGAGTACCCGGAATATTTGCATTTGGTACAAATGTATTTTTAACAGTATTTTCACTTTTAAAATAAATTTTATCTAAGAAATTTTGTAATCCTATTATAGTTGTGGTTAATTCTTCTTTAGTTATTTTTTTCTTAGGTGCTGGTTTGTTTCCACCAAAATTATAAATTAAAGTTATTGAACCTGTATATTTGTAACCATTTTTTGAATTACCATTACCATTAAATAAAATGCTTTGTTGTTTATTGGTAATTGTTCCTTCTTTTATTTCATCGCTAGCTTTCACACTAATTCCACCAGCTACATCGACTTTTTGATTAACTAGTTCTGCTTCCAGATCATCATTAGTTCAAGGTTCTTGATCATCTTTTTTACTATGTAATATTGTAGTCAAAAATCTTTCAATTGAATCAATTTTTTGTTTTTCTACTTTACTAGAACATGAGACAGCAATTGTTGATGCTGAACTTGTAACTACTAAAGATGATAGCACTAATAATAATTTTTTCATTTTCAGCTTCCTCTCCTATTTTTGATTATTAAACTCTTTCAATAAATGTGTATCTACCTAATGAACTAAAGTCAAATTCTGAGTCTTCTCCAAAAGTAACATCAAATAAGTTTGAAGAAATTCCAAATTTTAGTGCTGAGTTACGTGTTGTTTGCATTGCTAACCCTTTCATTAAAGGAGTTCCATTGTTTCCAGTATAATTGCTATCTTGTATATATGCACTTCTGTATTTTCTAAATCCAGTTTTACCAGCATCTGAATATGTAAAGTTCATGTATGTAACACCTGACATTTTTGCAATTAAGTTTTGCTCCTTAATTTGTTGAGCTTCAATTCCTGTGTTTAAGCTTAATGCATTTGCGAAATTACTTGAATTAATTTGTCCATTAACTGCTCCAGTTTCTTTTAAGTAATCTCAAATATTGAAATCAGTTCCGTCTTCTTTTTTAACACCTGTTTCACCTGACATTTTAAATTTATTATTTAATTGTTGACGTGATGCATTTGGTGATGTTCAAATGTCACTTTCTTGTATTCCGTAGAATGTTTGGAACACATTTGAGATTTGCTCAATTCCTTTATAATAAGAGTTAAAGATTTTTGATTGAGTTGAATCTGTTGTTTCAGATACAGCTGTTGCAGTGTTATCAATTGCAATTGAATATGTGAAACCAACGTCACTTAATCTTTGTGTGTAACCATTATTTAATGAAATAGTTAATCCTTTAATTGTCATTGTTTCACTTGAAATTGACATAGCTAATAGATCATCTACTTTTTCATCTTTTTCAACATTTGTTGATTTTTCTGTTCTTTTTGTATATTCACTTACAATTTTTGAATTATATTCGCTTAATGAATTTTTTCATTGTCCATCAATCGCTTCATATAAAGTTTCATCTCCAGCTACTTTTTTACCTTCTAATTGAATGCTTCCAGTAGTTTTTATTTTACCAAAGAATGTATTTCAAGCTGTTCAATCATTATAACCATAATTTATGTTAATTTTACCTGTATTATCAAAATGGTTTGTTTGTTCATGTCTAATGATATCGTTTTCATTATAATAACTAACTTTAATAGCACTTACAACAGGTGACCCATTTGTAAAGTATTTATTTTTTACAGTAGATGTCATTGTTTTAGCTAAGTTTTCATTATATTTATTAATTGCTGATTTATACACATCTGTATTAGCAGTTAATAAATCTTGTGTTGTTAAACTTGGTTCTAATGCTTTTAATGTTGCAAAGTCAACATAAACATTTGAATTTGCCTCTTTCAACATATCACCAGCTAATTCATTACTAATTTTGTTAATTGAAGCAATAATTTCGCCATTATCTGAAACAGTAATAACAATTGTTCCTTTTACAGCTTTTGTAACTGTTGCTTGTTCAGCATCTTTATATCTATAAGTTGAAGAGAAATTTAAATCAATACTTGAAATAAATCCTTCTCCGTCGTTACCAGTAGCACCATAAGTCATTTCAGCATCTTCATAATCAAATTTAAGATCATCAATTCATTTTGAACCGAAACCTCCGATTAAAACACTGTATGTTGAAGTACTGATAGCATTTCTTAAATCAGCCATTGCTTTAGCTGGGCTTAATAGTGATTCAACATTTGATGTTAAATCTTTTTGTTGGTCAGATGTTAAAACATCATAAAACTTAACTGCTTGGTCATCTGCGTATGTTGAAATTTTAGATTTTGTTTCACCGCTACCTGTACCAGCTGATGCTTGATCATAAATTGATTTTAAATTATCTTTTTGAAAGAAAATTAAACCATTTTTTGATGCTTCTGTATCTAATAATGTTGATCTTGTTGCCATTGGAGTTGAAACAATTGTTGAAAATTTAGATTGAACTTCAGATTCAAATTGTTTAATTAATTGTCTTATTGCTTCTTTTTCCTTTTCATTTGGATCAATTGTGGGGTCTGTAGTGCCATTCGAACATGAAATAACAGCCATTGATGAAGTACCAACTACAGCGAATGATGATAATATTAATAATAATTTTTTCATTTTTGTATTTTTTCCTTTTTTTCATTTTTTTTAAAATTTTTTTAGAAATCAAATTTTCTAAATTTATATAAAGCAATTGAAAAACTCAATGTGCTTATTCCAAATAAAATAACCAAATAATATCAAGGTTTAACATAATTTGATGTAGTATTTTTTTCAATCATATTAGTAGAAGTAAGTTTTATATCATACTCTGGATATCCTAAAAATAAATTTTTTTGATCTTCTAGATAAATCTTTGAAAAAGAATTTGGAGAAAATCAAATATCATTATTGTAGAATCCTAAGTTTTTGGTATATACCATTCACAACCCACTATACAAGTTGAAATAGGATAGGCCACGCATCATGCTTCTGCCTTTAGTATAACTATTTCAGTCTCCTGAAGTTTTAGATACCGCATTTGAAGACATAATTATGTAATTACTTGAATATTTAATAAAATATTCTTCAATGACTCTAGCTGAGTACATTAAATTAAAGTTTAATTGTTTTTTAACTAAATTATTTGCATTTGTAAATCTAAATCCATCATTTCGGATTCCCGCAACTGAATATTCGTAAAATGAAACAATATCTTGTTTTTTCAAAGCGTAAGTAACTTTATTTTCTTTTATTTCTTCCTTAGTTGGATCAAGCTTTTCTAAATAACTTGTCTGAATCCCTGAATCTAAAAATAAGAAATCATAAAATAAATCATATTTTTCAAATTGAAGATCATTGCTAAAATATTTGTTAATTTCATTTGTAAAACTTCTAAATTCTATTAGAGTTTTTTTTGCATTTTGATCTACTGTTTTAATAATTAATTCATCTAATTGTTCGTTTGTTATAAAAGTGTCTTTTAAGGTTATTTGAATATTAAATTTATCATTAATTTTTCAAGTATCTGGAACAGATGCATCTCTAAGGGGTTTTGAGAATAAATCTAAATTTGTTTCTGTTATAACAACTGGATTAGCATTTATAAGTCCTAAATCTTTTCACATTTGCGTTCTATAATTTATATTTTTTGTGTTATGAAATTGATCAGTCACCATTTCTTTTGAAAGAAAATAGTTGTAAACGTATTTGGATAAATGGGGATATTTAATATTTCCTTCGTTCACATGATCATATAAACTGTACGCGTCATATATATCGTTTAATTGAAAAATATCACCGCTTGTAAATTGTACATAATAACTTTTTTCATTTGCCTTTATAAAAGACATGGGGATATTTGCTATAAATGATAATGCCAGTAATAATGTACAAATAATTGTAGTAGTTTGCAACGTAAATATAAAAATTAAGAACGTAATAAAGTTAATTAAAAAGAATGTTGCAAGTAAACAATATATAACATACATCGATGTCATTCTAAGTATAAATATGTCATAATGAAACAATGTAAATGATGCATAAAATATATTAATAATAATAAAACTCATTAAAATATTTACAGCACAAATTAAAATAATTAATAAATATTGAGCTATAAAAAACTTTGTTCTGCTTACTTGATTAGTTAAAACAATATATGTTGTTTTATCTTCAAAATTCTTACTAAAGAAAAATTGAATCATTCTTAAAATAAATACAAACATTAAACAACAAACAAAAAATAATATATAAAAGTTGAATATTACAACTTGGGAACTTCCAGATTTTACAAAAGCTAATATAATCCCAACTAAAATGGAAATAATAATAGTTGCTAAATTTAAAATATAAAATAACTTTTCTTTTAATAAACTTTTAAAACTAAATTTCATTAATTTAACAAAAGGAATTCTCCTATATTTAATAAGCTTTTCTTTTATAAAATTTTGCAAAGGTTTTGTTTTCTTTTTTTCATAATTTTCTTCTACCATAGTACCTTCACCTCCTTTCAATGTAAATCAATAAATTAAATAGATTCAATTAGTATCCTTTCGAATCAATAAAATTTTTCTGATTTAATTACAAAATTTAGGTTTAAAAATGATAAATTAAAATCGACTGAAAGGTTACTTGATCCTTCTTTAAATTTTTTAAAAATAAGTTGATTATTATTCATTTCAATTATTGGAATATTTTGTAACTCTTCATTATTGTTAAACTGAAAATGAAATGTTGAAGTATTGGTTTTATTTAAAAAACTTTGACGTTCTGATTCTGCAGAATAAGTTAGGTTTTTATTATTTAGTAAACTTAGCTGAGCATTTACATCTGAAATACTTTTGTCAGTTGTAGTTGCTGCTCTAGATTGCAAAATATTTGAATTTTTCATACTGATTAATTGTTGATTGTCTGACAAAGACATTCATGTTGTTTTAGTTGTTCCATAATTTTCTTGAAAAACTTGTAGCGCACTTATTGTATTTTGATAAATTGCTTTAAAAATTGGGTCCTGATTAGGTAAAACTATTTTAGTTTTAACTATTTCATTTTCATTATTTAAATAACTGTCGTTAAAGTTATTAGCTGACACTCCTACATAATATGAAATTGGGCTAATTGGGTGATAATAATTAAATTCATCAAAATATAAACAAAAGTTATCTAAAGTAATTTCTCCGTAATTAACAAGTGAATCCGAAGCAATATCAAGTTCATTATTAGCTTTGCTTTGAAAATCACTTACTCATGTTTTATACTCTTTACTTAAATATGCATAAATATCTTGATTTCCTTTTACGAATTTATTTTCTAAGACAATTGTGTCGTCTGTTATTAGTTCACTAAATACTGTTTTGAATAAATTTATGTTGTTTGTATTAATTGTTGAAACTGTATCATCAATAATTAATTCGTTAGACCCATATTTATTTTGACGTGGATTGAAATTATCAATTTTATTAATAGACTTAAAATTCTTAAATCTATTTTCATCTTTAAAAGTAAAAACATAACTTTGTATAGGTTTACTTGAATTAGTATTATGCTCAAAAATGTAAGTTAATAAACTTTTTTCAAATTTATCAAATTTAAATATATTTTCAAAATCATTTTTTGATAAATTAAATAATCTTGAATAATCATTTATTCTAAGATCATAAGCATCAAATCAAGCTCACTCAAACTTATTTTTAATAAGGTTTTCTCTCAGTTCACTCGTTGTAAACTTTAAATTTTCAATTATGTCATTTTGATCAGAAATCGTTATTACTATATCTTCATGGTAATTATTTTTAATTATATTTTTATTAATGTCAGTGTACTGATAAGTGAAAACTAAACTTAAATTGACATTTGCTATATATTTTTTGTTTTCCTTATCAAAATCTAAATATCCAAAATCTATGTTACTAAAATCATAAGATAATCCTTCAAATCATTTTTGATCTTCATTTTTAAATTCCAAAATACTTGAATAAAAATCAAATTCAGGTTTCATTGAATCTAAAATTGATTCTTCTAATTTACTACTTTTTGTAATTTTATTTAAATCATTAGTTAGAGCATCTTTTTCTCTTTGAGATAAAAGTTCATAATTTGAATTTATATTTTGATTTTGTTTACGCAAATTTATTTCTTGTAAATTAGACTGAGTAAAAAAATCAAGATTTTTATTTTGCTGCATTGTTTGATCAATATAAATAATTTCATTTTGTTGTTTAGCTAATGCATCATGAAATTTTTTTTCAACTTCTTGCTCAAAAGATTCACCAAGAACAAAGTAGTTATAGATTGGTTTGTATTCTTGTTTATAATCTTTTGGCTTTTGACCACAAGCAGTAGTTACTAAACCAAAACCTAGAATAAATGTAGAGGCAATTGGTAATATTTTTTTTAACATTTTAGGAGGATTTATTTGTTAAACTTTTGCATTAGCAATACTTCATTTAATTTATTTTTTTCTTCTTGGATTTCACGTCTAATTCTTTCAAGTTCTAAAACATTTTCACGTTGTTTCATTTCATTGTCAAATTTTGCTAGCTTTTGATTCATTTCTTTTTCAAATGCCATTTCTTTTCTTAACTGTTCAAAATATTCCTTTTCTTTATTTAAATCAGCTTTAATTTTTTCCAATTCCTGATCTTTTAATAAAATTGAATTTTGTTGATTTCACATTGGCTGTTCCATATTATTTGTAAAATTATTTCAACCTTGTTGAACATTTGCATATCTTTTAATATTTTGCTGCTCATTCATTTCGTATTTTAATTTCTCTAATTCTTCTTTTAATTTTAAGATTTCAAAATCTGATTCTTTAATACTTGTTGAGTCTTCATTAATTAAATTAGCTTTTGTAGCTATATTGTTTTGAATTGCATTAATTTCACTATATTGGCTCTCTAATTGTTTTTGTCTTGATTGAGTTGAAATATTTTCGGCTTCAATTTTAGCTAATACTGCACTTTGTGTCTCTTTAAATCTTTTTAATTCTTCTTCAAGTTCCGCTTTTGATTGATTAACTTCATTTGATTCGATTTGAAATTGTGATATAAATTCTTTTAATTCGGAAATACTATTTTTAATTGAATCTTTTTCGGCAAGAGCTGTCTTATTAAATTCATCATGATATTCTTTGAATTCTTTAATTTTTGCTAAATATTCATTTTTTGATTCTTGAACAATTTGTGTTTCTGCGCTAATGTTTTCAACATATGATTTTAAATCTATAAGTTTACTTGTAAATTCAGCTTTAATTGAATCAATTTCTTCATATTCTGTAATTGTTGCTACAGCAATGTCTTCTTGTAATTTTTTCAATTCATCAAGTTTTATATTTAATTCAAGTTTTTTCATTTCAACTTCTTCTTGCTCTAAATCAACTTCAATCAAGAATTTTTCTCTGCTTTGTTTTAAAGCAGATAGATCTTTATCTAATGCATCTCTGGAATTATTAATTTCATCATTCTCAATTTCAATTTGAGTTAAATAACTTTTAAAATCTTTAATTTCTTCTTGAATGATTTCTCTTTGAACAGCAACCAAGTCTTTGAATTGATTTTCAAATTCTTTAAACTCATCTATTTTTGATTCAATTTCAGAAGTTAATGAATTTTCAGATTCAATCTTAACTTTTTCAATGTAAATTTTTAAATCTTCAAGTTTATTCGAGAATTCAGTTTTCACTAGATTAATTTGCTCATACTCATTTGCTGAAATAGAAGCAATTTCATCTTGTAATGCCTTCAATTCATCAATTTTGATTTGTAAATCAGTTTTTTTAAATTCTAAATTTTCAGTTTCAACTTCTGTTTGCTGTAAAAGTACTTTTAAGTTGCTTGCTTCATCATCAAATGTTGTTTTTACTTGATGAATGATTTCTGATTCCAATTTAATTTTTGCAAAGTAGTCTTTTAAGTCATCAATGTTTAAATCAATTTCATTTTTTTGTTCAGTAACAATTTTATTTATCTCTAATTTTAAATTTTTAAGTTCTTGCACTTTATCAAAAAAGTCATTTTTAATTGTATTAATTTCTGTTGCTGTTAAAACGTCATCGCTTACATAACTCAGATCTTTTAAAACTAATGCTTCATGAGTTTCAGTTGATGATTCAGATAAATTTTCACTTATTAATAAAAGATCACTTGATAAACCAACTTTGATTTCATCTTCTTTTAAATTTAAAATGTTTTTATATTTATCTTCTATTTTGTTTAAGAAGTCTAATGCTTTGTCTAAATCTATTGACTTATTTGAACTATCAATTACAAATTCTTTTAAAGGCTCATATTTTGGTTTATGGGGTTTTTCTTTATCTTCTAATGCTTTTGTAATTGCATCCATATTAATAGCTTGTGCTATAACATCTTTTGGTTGTAAATGATTTTTTTCTAAAATAGCTAAAGCATCATTAAATGCTTGATACTCATTTAAGCCAACAACTAATGAGTTAGTACTTAAGTCAAAACTAAATGTCAAAATATTATGTTGATTTAAAAGTTTTTCAACCTCTGCTAGCACAACGTCTTTCTCAAATGAAATGTTTATTTTTTTGTATAAGTTTAATTCAGATTTTGATCCAGAAAATAATAATTTACCTTTTTCTAAAATTACAAAATTTTCAATTGTATTATAAACTTCATCAATGTTGTGAACAGTTAATATTATTGTGCTATTAAATTCTTCTTTAAATTCTTTTAGTATTTTATAAGACTGCCCTCTTCATTTAGAGTCTAAGTTTGCACCTGGCTCATCTAAAATAAGAATTTCAGGTTCTTTAATAAAACATAAGATTAAATTCATACGATTTTTCATTCCTCATGAAAATTCATTAAGAGATTTATCTTTAGATGTTCATAAGTCAAATTTTTTTAATCAATATTCAATTCTTGATTTCACTAATGTTTTATCTAAACCCATAACATTACACATATTGTATAAAAAGTCATAAGCTGTAATTGAATATAATGAAAAATCCATTTGAGAATAAAACCCTACATTAGAGTTATTTTCAATTGAACTACTTTTTTTACGTTCTTTACCATTAATATAGATATTTCCATCATAATTCAAAGTAGCTCCAAGTAATGAATTTAAAAATACACTCTTACCTGATCCACTACTTCCAAGTAATGCTGTAACTTTTCCTTTTTCTATATTAAAAGAAAATGGGCCTATATTTATGTCCTTAAATTTTTTATGAAAATGGTCTACCATCACAGCATTATTAGAATTAAAATTTTCTAAAATAACACGTTTTGACTTTAAAATATTTTTTTCCATTTCGTTTCTCCTATATCATTTAAATAATTTGTTTGATTTGATTTTTAAGTTTCACTTTTCAAACCATGAGTTAATTGTCACAAAAAAAAAAAAAAAACAAGTCTTTCATGAATTTTGTTAAAAAAACACTTAAATCTTAATCAGCCAATAAGTTTAAAAAAACAAAAAAGAAAGCATTTATGCTTTCTTTAATATTATTTATATATAGTTTAATAAATATTTTATCATTTTCAATCAGCTAATTTGTCAGTATCACAAACAGCTACATAAGGTAAGTTTCTTAATTTTTCTTGATAGTCTAAACCATAACCTATTACAAAGTATTTTGCAATTGAGAAACATGTTCAATCTGGTTCAATATCTACTTTGCGTTCAGTTGGTTTATCTAACATAGTTAAAATTTTAACTGATTTAGCACCTTTGTTTAATAAGTAGTTTTGTACAAATTCTAATGTTAAACCAGATTCAACAATATCTTCAACTATTAATATATTGCGATCTTTAACAGACATATTAACATCTAAGTTAATTTTGGGTTCTCCTGAACTTTTTGTTCCACCCAAATATGAACTTACAACCATAAAATCCATATCAATTAAAAAGTCAAAATTCATACAAAATGTTTGATAAAAAGGAATACACCCTTTTAATAATCCTATAACCAATAATGATTGGTCTTCTTTATCATTTTGTTCATAAAATGCTTTAATTTCTTTTGCTACTTCAATTGTTCTTTCTTTTATTTGTTCTTCAGTAAATAATACGTTTTTTACTAACGGGTGTAATTTCATTGTGCTCCTTTGTTTAATTTTTATAATATAAAAATAATACCTATTATTAATTTCTTAATCAATAGGTATTAACAATTATTTCTTAATTTTTTCTAAATATGTTTCTAAAATCAACTGTGCAGCTAGTGTATCTTTATTTTCTTTTTGTTTTTGACGAGATAACCCAGCTTCGATCATAATTGATTTAGCCATTTTAGTAGTTCTTCTTTCATCTATTCTAATTATTTGTTCTTCTTTAATTTCTGGATTATAAACCATAAATCCTTCAATAAAATAATCAACCATTTCAGCTCTTTCACCAATTGTTCCATTCATGTTTTTAGGATAACCAAAAACAAATGTATCAAAAGATTTATCTTTTATAAATTCAGTTAATAAACTAACTCCTTCTTCAAAGTTTCATTCTTCAAATTTTAAGTTAATTTCTTTCTTTGCTACGTTACCTGTTGAAGAAGCTAAACCTATTGTTTTACTCCCAACATCAAGTCCTAGAATATTACTCATAATCTCCTCCAAGCTTTTTATTTAGCATTTTTAAAAAGACATTTTCGAATACTAAAAATCAAGTAAAAGCCATAATACATGCAAATGTAATATCTGTTAAAAAGTGTTTTGCTAAAACCATTCTCGAACTACCTACTAAAGCTGCAAATAAGAAAGCAATAGCTAATACACCATAATAATATAATGTATCTTTATTAAATAATAAAGCTACACCCAAAAATGTTATAGCGCTTGTTGTGTGACCAGATGGGAAAGATTTATTTTTACCAAATCCAAAAGCATAAGTTATATTTCATCATTCTCTATATTCATAAGTACCATTAATAACTGAACTTATTGGTCTTGGTCTTGAAAAAATATTTTTTAATAATTCTGTTGTTAGTGAAATTGTAATTATATATACAATTACTAAACCTGCTTTTAATAAAAAATTTCTTTGTTCTACAAAAGTTGGGTTTAATTTATAAAATACATTTGTTGCTATAAACAATGAAACAAAAACTAAACTATTAAAAATATCTACACTAAGTTCGTGAATGTGTTTTTCTTCTTTTGAGATTAATGGAGCAAATAAATAAATAATAGTACCGGCATATATTAATGTGTAATAAATAGTTTTAAACATGAATAAATGTAAAGCTCAGTCTTTTTTCATTCTTGTTAAGTAAATAAATATACCAACAATACAAAAATTGACTGGTATTAAGAATGTAAGTTGTCCGAATTTATCAAAAGCATATCCAAATCAAGAATTTTCTTTATAAATATTTTCAGCTATTTGAGCATCTAAAAAAGTTCCCACCATAAAAATGGTAAACAATACTATTCCTATTGATAAAAAAACATATAAGTATGGTTTTTTAAATTTTTCTTTGTCTATAAGTAGTTTCATACAATTAATTATACTTAAATTATTTCTTTTTTAATTTAAGTAATGTTAAAATATAAATCCAAGAGGTATTTATATGAATTATGATAAATTATTAGAAATTGTTAAAAAAGAAGTTTATGCAAGAAAATTTGAGTCTGATAAAGTGACAGCAGGTGCTGTTGCATCAGTATTAGTAACAAAAGATAATAATATTTACACAGGTGTTTGTGTTGTTATGGATTGTGCTTTAGGAACATGCGCTGAAAGATCTGCTGCTTTTCAAATGATTAAGAATAATGAAACTGAAATTAAAACAATTTTAACTATAGGTAGAAATGGATATATTTATCCTCCATGTGGTGCATGCTTAGAATTGATTAAGTTAATAAATCCTAATAACAAAAATACGCAATTTTATATTTCAAAAAATCAAACATTAAATTTAAATCAGTTAATGATTAAAAACTGACAAGATAAAGAAAAAATGGAAAAATATTAATTCCATTTTTTTAATATAAAAAAACTAAGCTTAAAGCTTAGTTTGAATAATTATTTAAAATTATTTATTAATTTTTAAGTTATAAAATGTTGCATATCCATCGTAGATTGCATCTTCACCTAATTGGTCTTCGATTTGTAATAATCTGTTGTATTTTGCAATTCTATCTGAACGTGACATTGATCCTGTTTTGATTTGACCTGCGTTAAATGCTACAGCTAAGTCAGCGATTGTTGCGTCTTCTGTTTCTCCTGAACGGTGTGAAACAACTGCAGTTCAACCAGCTTTTTGAGTCATAGTAATAGCTTCAACAGTTTCTGATAAAGTTCCAATTTGGTTTAATTTAATTAAAGTTGAGTTAGCAGCATCTTTGCTGATTCCTTCTTTAATAAATCTTGGGTTTGTTGTAAATAAGTCATCTCCAACGATTTGAACTCTGTCTCCAATTTTTTCAGTTAATTGAACGAATCCATCTCAGTCTTTTTCACTTAATCCATCTTCGATTGAAATAATTGGGTAGTTGTTTACTAATTTTTCTAAGTAAACAATCATTTCTTCTGTAGTGAATGCTCATTCTTGACCAGTAACTTTTTCAATTTTTTTGAAGTGGTATTTTTTGTCTTCAAAGTATAATTCTGATGAAGCACAGTCCATTGCGATCATGATTCCATCTTTACCAACTTTGTAACCAGCTTTTGTAATAGCTTCAACTAATAAGTCTAATGCAATTTCAGCAGGTGTTTTAGCTTTAAATGAAGCTAAGTCTTGTTTAGCATATGCTCATGAGAAGTGAGGTGCAAATCCACCTTCGTCTCCAACAGCAGTAATATCACCTTTATCATGTAATAATGATTTTAATGCTTGGAAAGTTTCTGATGATCATCTTAATGCTTCTTTAAATGTTGGTGCTCCAACTGGCATAATCATGAATTCTTGGAAATCGATTGCTGAATCAGCATGTTCTCCACCATTAATAACATTTAACATTGGAACAGGTAAACGTTTTGCTTGAACTCCACCAATGTATCTGTATAAAGGAACTTCTAATTCACTTGCTGCTGCGTGAGCTGCAGCTAATGAAACAGCTAACATACCGTTTGCTCCTAATTTTTTCTTAAATTCAGTTCCGTCTAATTTAATCATTACTCTGTCTAAACCTAATTGGTCTTGAACATCGTGTCCAATTAAAGCTGGTGCAATTTTATCGTTTACATTGGCAACTGCTTTTAAAACACCTTTACCGCTGTAACGTGCTTTATCTCCATCTCTTAGTTCTAAAGCTTCGTTTTCTCCAGTTGATGCTCCTGATGGTGCTTTAGCAATTCCATAACCACCAAATTCAGTTCATAATTCAACTTCAACAGTTGGAGTTCCACGTGAGTCTAATACTTCACGTGCAATAATTTTCTCAATTCTTGACATATAATTTCCTCTCTTTATTTAAATTATGTATTTAACTCCTATATTATATTCTCTTTTTAAAAAAAATTAAATAGAAATTATCTCTTAAAATGTGATATCATTTAAAAGTTATATAAAAAAGGAGAAATAAATGTCAAATCAAAAAATTATTAACATTGCGGTTATTGCTCACGTTGATGCAGGTAAATCAACATTGGTTGATGCACTTTTAAAACAAGGTGGAGCTTTTAGAGATAACCAAGAAGTTGTAGAACAAATCATGGATTCAAACGATCAAGAAAGAGAACGTGGGATTACCATCTATTCAAAAAACTGTGCTATTGAGTACAAAGGAACAAAAATTAACATCGTGGATACTCCAGGTCACGCCGACTTCTCAAGTGAAGTTGAACGTATTATGAAAACTGTTGATACTGTTATTTTATTAGTTGACTCAAGTGAAGGACCAATGCCTCAAACACGTTTTGTTTTATCTAAAGCATTAGAATTAGGATTGAACCCAATCTTAATGATTAATAAAATTGATAAAAAAGATCAAAGAGCTGAAGAAGTTGTTGAAGAAGTATTAGAGTTATTCATGGAATTAGATGCAACTGATGAACAATTAGAATTTAAAACATTATATGGTATTGCTCGTGAAGGAATTGCTCAATTAAACTTAAGTGATCAAGGAGTTAATCTTTCACCAATGTTTGATACTATTATTGAACAAGTTGGAACATACCCAATTGAATTAGCTGAAAAACCATTAAAAATGCAAGTTAGTTCATTAGCTTATGATTCATTTATTGGAAGATTAGGAATTGGAAGAATCTTTGAAGGTAAAATTGCTGAAGGTCAAACAGTTAGTGTTGTTAAAAATGATGGTGAAGTTAAACAAGCCAAAATTTCTAAATTAACAGTTTACCAAGGATTAAGCAAAGTTGCTGTTAAAGAAGCATTTGCTGGAGATATTATTACATTCGCTGGTATTGAACATATTTCAATTGGAGATACTATTAATGAATTAAACAATATTAATCCAATGGAACCAATTACAATTGAAGAACCTACAATGAGTATGAACTTCTTAGTTAACACTTCTCCTTTTGCTGGTAAAGTTGGTAAATTTGTTACTTCAAGAAACATTAAAGAACGTTTAGAAAAAGAATTAGAAGTAAACGTTGGTTTAAAAGTTGAACCATTAGATAACCCAACTATTGAAGGATTCAAAGTTTTAGGACGTGGAGAACTTCACTTATCTGTTTTAATTGAACAAATGAGAAGAGAAGGTTTTGAATTAGCTATTTCTAAACCTGAGGTAATTTTTAGAAAAGGTGATAATGGAACATTATTAGAGCCTATGGAAAGAGTTATCTTAAACATTCCTACTGAATATTCAGGAACTGTTATTAATAAATTAAACCAACGTAAAGGTTTAATGACAGATATGGATTCTGATGGAGTTAGAGATAAAATTGTTTACAACATCCCATTAAGAGCTTTAATTGGATTTAGAAGTGAATTTACTAATGATACTCATGGTGAAGGAATAATGGTTAGAAGTTCAAATGGATTTGAACCATACAAAGGTGAAATTGAATCACGTAAAAACGGAGTTCTTATTTCAATGGCTTCAGGTAAAACACTACCTTACGCTTTAAATAACTTAGAAGAACGTGGAATTTTATTTGTAGGACCTCAAATTGAAGTTTATGATGGAATGATCGTTGGACAACACTCAAGAGATAATGACTTAGAAGTTAACCCAACTACTGGTAAAAAGTTAACTAACACTCGTGCTAGTGGTAGTGATGACTCAGTTAAATTAACTCCACCTAAATTAATGACTCTAGAAGAAGCATTAGAATACATCGAATGAGATGAATTAGTTGAAGTTACACCAGATGATATTCGTTTAAGAAAAAGATGATTATCAAATACTGAAAGACGTCAACACAGAAACGATAATAAAAAAGTTTTTGATTAAAATAAAAATGAACTCAAGATTCTGAGTTCATTTTTTTATGTCTACATAATAGGGCTAATAACACCAAACAGTAACACCATTATACCTGCTGCAAAAAATATAATGCAAAGCATACTTGAAAAATATGCCTTAAAATTTTTTGAAGTGTGAAAGTTTTTACTATATTTTTTCTTATGAAAAATATATCTACCTATTGCTAATGCAAATAATACTATTGATATTATTGAACTGATTATAACGCTAACTAACAAAACTAAATACCTCCTTAAATTTTTTATCATACTTTATGTTTTGAGAATTATGGGTTAAGTTTTTTATGTCTGAAAATATTTCATTAAATATATTTTTAAATATATCTATGCTTTCAATCTTTATTGTTTGATCTTTTCCATCATCATATGATCTGCAGATAACTTCATTAATATAATTATTTTTATTTAATTCACAAATTAATTCTAATGTTTTTTTTGTATTAAGGGTTGCATTATGATTTAAGTAAAAAATACTGTTTATTGCATTTTGTATATAAAGCATACCTTTTTTAATAGTGTTTACTTTGTTTTTTATATTATCAAAAACAACAATTTCATCGTTTCTTAATTCGACATAATAATTATTATCATCAGATATTTCTTTCAAAAAATCTAATTCATCAATTTTGTTAAACTCAATTAACTCATTTGCATTATATCTATCAACAAATTTATATTCATTTATTTCATTATCATCTAATATTTTTTTTAACCTTATATTAAAGTCTTTAATTGAATTAATTTTTCTATTCTCTATGCAATTTATAGCAATTACATTAATAGGTTTACTCATTTCCTCAATTGCAGATTGTCCATAATTAATCATTTCCTCAGAAGTTAAGTCACGCAATACAATAGATTTTTCTGATTTGATTATTTTTTTATTTTCTCAAATATTTATTAAGTTTCAATCAATATCTATATAATGCATTTTTCTAATTCCTCTCAACTTTTTTCAGCTAAAGTTTTTATTTCTCTGAAAGGATAATTCTCTTTTAAAAAACTAAAAACTCCATAATTAACTTTCATGTAAGGATATATTTTAGAAACATAAAATTTAATTGCTTCTTCAAATTTTAAATTATTATCAATATCATTATTAATAACTAAAAATATAAATATTGTTGAAGCACTTCTACTTACGCCTAATTGACAATGAGTATAAATTATTTCATCTTTTTTCTTTTCATTCAAATACTTTATTGCTGGGGCAAAAAGAGAGTTACTAAAATCTGATGGATCATGAGAATCTAATATGTTTATACCCATCTTATTTTCAGTCATTACAAAATTTTTATTTTGATATATTATTTTTTCTTGTTGATTGTTCAAAATATTAAAATAAATATTACTCATTTTTAATTCTTTATCAGCATTTATACTATTTTTTGAAAATTGATCCCCCAAAAAAATTTTTTCTTTTATTTTTTCTATAGGCATTAGTTTTCAACTCCTAATTTTTCTCTTACAATTGTTGCAATATTTGTAACACGTGGGCCATATATTATTTGAATTTGTTCTCCAACTTCAGCATAACCATATGGACTTGTTTTATCAACTATTGATTTATCAAATTTTGTTTTATCATGTAGTGTAACTCTTAATCTTGTTATGCAATTTGCCATAACTTTGATATTGTTTTTTCCACCACAACCTTCAATTATGTTATTGATAAATTCATCATCATATTCTTCTTTTTTACCTTTTGCTGCTTTTTTATATTTTGCAACAATTTTTTCTTGTTTATTTTCAGCTAAGGCTTTACCAATAATTGCAACTTCACCATCTCTTCCTGGTGTTTTGTAATCCTTTTTCTGAATCAAGAAATAGAAACTAAAGAAGTATACAGCTCCCATGATTGGACCAACAATAAATAATCCTCAAACATTTTGAATATTATTTCAGTTCAATGCATCTACAGCTAATCATGTAATTAATCCACTTCCTCTAGTTGAAACCTGAGCAAAGTTTAATAGGTACATTGTCATATATGTTATTCCTGTAAAGATAACGTGTAAAACATATAATAATGGTGCTGTAAATAAGAATGTGAATTCAATTGGTTCTGTTGTTCCTGCTAGAAGTGAAGCTAATAATGCTGATATAATTGCACCACCAGCAACTTTTCTATTCTCTTTTGGAATACAGAAGTACATAGCTAATGATGCACCTGTTAAGCTAAAGATATTTGTTGGGAAAGTTCCGTTAACAATTCATGTGTCTTTAGCATATATAAATTCACCAAAACCTAATTTGGCAATAGCTATGTTATAAATACCTTCAATTTTTTCACCAGTTGGAGAAATTCAAGTAGCACCAACTGAAGTATAGTATAAGAAATAATTAATTACTTGGTGTAAACCAAATGGAATTAATGCTCTATTTGCCATTCCATATAGTAATGGTGCGCCTGCTCCCATGTACTGTCATGAATCACCAATTGCTTTTAAACCTTGTGATATGTATATTCACAATATACCTAATGGCATACCGACAACTCAAGCAACTAATGTAGAAGCTACTGGTGAAAATCTTGGTCCACCAAAGAATGATAAGAATTCTGGGAATTTTAGTTTATATGTTTTTTTATGAATATAAAATCCTAATAGACCAGCAACCATTCCCCCAAACGCACTATATTGGAATGATACAACTCCAAATCTTGTTATTAAACCATATTCTTTTGCGTCTTTAAGCATTTCTGGATAAACAACTTGAAGCATTAAGTTTGCTGCAAAGTGCAAGGCTGCATAAGCCATTAATCCAGATAAAGCAGCAGAAACTTTTTCTGATTTTGCTAAACCAGCAGCTAATCCAATGGCAACTAAAAAGTCTATGTTTGAAATTGCAATCATACCTATATTTTTAATAGCATCAAATGCAATCTTAACTCCACCTTCATAAGTTCCGGCTTGTGTTGCTATAGCTTGACCAGCGTATCCAATACTACCTATTAAAGCCAACAAAGGGATAACAGTAACTGGAACTAATATAGCTCTACCAAAACTCTCTAAAGATGCTCTAAACCTAGAAAGTGAAGTTTTAAAATTTATTTTTTTCATATTTTACCTCCTCAAAATTAATTATATTTTTAATTTTGACCGCAAAATATTTTCATTTTTTATATTTTTAACAAAAAAAGTAAATTTTGTTAAATTAAGTTTTTTGTTTGTATTTTCTCTTGAAATTTAATTTTCTCTAAATCTGCATTATTTATAATAGATAGTATTAAAAGAACTACTATGTATTGAATTTTATATTTTTCCATAAATGGATTAGCCCTATTGTCATTTAAAAAGAAATTATTTTCATTTCCATGCAAATGGTAATCAACTTCTACATCAGAATTAAAAATTGGTGAAGATGTTATTGCTAAAATCATTCTTGGATTTCTATTTTTTATTAAATTTAAATATCTATTAATTTTACTGTTTCTACCTGATATAGAAATTGCTAAGACAACAGAATCTGCTACATCATATGCTTTACTATCATATGGCGAAGAAAAAATATCCACATTGAATCCCATTTCTAAAAGTTGAAAAAACATAAAGTCAATAAGTGTTTTGGTTTTACCTGTACAAAACAAAATTATTTTTTGACTTTTGACTATTTCTTTTGCTATGAGTTCTATTGCGTTATTATCTATAAAATTTTTGACTTGAGAAAAACTAGTAATTATTTTATTTTCAAATTCTTCAATTAATAAATTTGAGTATTCATTAGACTCATTTTTAAAATAATTATAAGTTTTATCTAAACTTTCTCTCAACTGTTTTAAACCACCAATTTGAAGTTTGATTAAAGTCTTTGTTACAACAGATTCTTTGACGTTAGCTTTTTTTGCTATGACCTTAACTGAAAAATCTCTGTAGTCAGCTAAATTATCAAATATAAAATCACACACTTTTCCCTCTTGAGGAGATAAGAATTGTCTATTTTGATTTATTTTTTCTATGATATTCATTTTTTTACCTCATTTTTATATTAACTTAAAAAATAAATTAGCTTAATAATTAATTAGGATATATTTTTTAACTTTTAATTTTTTAAAAAGTTTTCGTATTCATTTTTTACATAATTGTAGTTTTGTGGGGCATTAAAATTATAATTATCTTTTAATTCTTTATAAGGTATATAATTTTCAAATTCCTTAAATTCAGATATTGTTAATACAAAACAACCACCTCTATGACTTATTCATTCTTTCATTATTTGGTATGCTGCTTTTTTATCTTTTAATTGATTAGAATAAAATGTGCAAGCTTCATCTTTACTCATTCATTTAACATCTTTTATCTTAATGTAACCATAAATCCCGGCTTTACTTTTTGCTATGTATAAATAAAGTTTGTCATTAATATTTAATTCTGGCATTTTGAATCTATATTCGTATTTTTTCTTTCCACTTTTAATTAAATCAAAATACTCTTTTTTCATTGATAAAATTAAATCCATATTATTTATCAAACTTATATGAACCTCGTTCATCTTTCAATAAAAACATCAAATCAATAATTTCGAAATGAAATGGCAAAAATTCACCAGTTTTAATCATATCAATTATTTCTTGTTTTGTTGCTCATTTTACTTCTTCAACTTCTTCTTTTTGTAAAATTAGTTTTTCAATTTCTACTTCTTTTTTAATTAAATAAAAATCATCAAATCCTTCAGTAAAATTAATTGTAAATGATGGTCTGATATTTGAAAAATCTATTTCCAATCCTAACTCTTCTTTTGCTTCTCTTGCTGCTGTTGATTGGCTATTTTCACCAGTTGAAACAGAACCACTAACTGATGGTGTTCACATTCCAGTTCAATACTTTCTTTCCTTAGAAACTTTTTGAATTAACATTTCTTCTTTATTATTAAAAATTCCAATAGTTATTTTTCTTCTATAAAAACCTTTTGGAGGTTTAGTCCCTCTTATCATTGTTTGATCAGTTTTATTACCTAATATGTCATATAAATCTAAAATTTCCATACGCGCCCCTTTAATTAATAAAATGATAACAAAAAATATCCCTATTGGGTTATCTTACAAACTTATATTTAATACTTATTTTATTGTTTAATTTTATAGATGTAAAGTTTACTAGTGAACTAACAAAGTAAAATAATGCAATGAAAGAAATCATTCCAGGTAATCATAAATAAACGGGTTGATCTGTTGGGTCCAATTGTGAATATGGAAATGGTGTAAATCAATCAGCTTTATCAGAAAATTTAACAATCATTAATCCTCTAATAGAAATGAAAAATATATAAGCAAAAGGAATAACACAATTTATTCAAGCTTTTTTCTTCATAAATTCGTTTGATATTAAAGTTGACTCTCTTTCTCTTAAAATATAATAACCAATTACTACAAAAGGCAAAATTCAATGTTCAAGAACTGACTTTAATACTTTATATCATGTACTAAAACCAACTATACCATCTCTAGCAGCGATAAAAGTAAATGTATAAATTAAAAACACAACTATTTGATATGATACAACCATTGTCATTACATTATCAGATTCTGCTCAAGCTATTTTCTTACTATTCTTTCTAAAATAATTTAATACAGCAGCTATTCCTCAAAAAGATGTTATTAATGTAGTTCAAACTGAAAAGTATATAACTTGATTAATAATTGATTCATCAAAAGTAAGCGCACCACCAGATCCTGGGTCAGCTTGAATAACAGACATAAGTAAATCAATACCTACACAAAAGATAGGTACTATTGCAATAAAAAGTAAAAATGTTAATTTTATTCTATTCTTCATATATTTCCTTAATTTAACAAGGCCAAAAAAGCCTACAAGTTAAATTGTATTGTTTTTTTTTTTTTTTTTTTAAAGCATGTAAAAAAACAGACAAATTTTAAGAATTTGTCTGTTTTTAATCTTCTTCGTTCATGATTTTGAATGTTTCAATTTCTTTATATCTATCTAAAATATTCATTCTGTAGAAATTATCAGGTAAACCTTTTTGTTCTACATATTGATATTCAATATGTTCTTTTAATAAAATTAATCTATCAAAAATTATTTCAAATTTAATTAATAAAGCTATGAAATCATTTGAACTTTCAATCATTTCATCGGTTAAATCAATTGATAAATCATCAAAGCCATCAATTGTTGTAGTTAGATAATCAAGCAATTGATAAGCTACATCTAGCTTATCTTCTCTTGATTCATAACTGTTAAATCTTTTTACTAATTCAAGTAGATCTCTTCAACAATATTTAAATTCATCTGGAACTTCAGTGTTTCTGACTATTGTAATTAATTCTTCATAGTATTTTTCTGATAATTCTAAAAATGCTTTATTAATCGCCACATCAATTCCGCTTTCATCAACTGCGTTAAATGAATGTTGACTAATTTCGTTAAAAGCATTTACATAATCTGAAGCTATATTGTATAATCCATCAATTCTTAAATGAAAAACACCACTAATGAAGGATTTAATATATTCATCAGTTTTGCAAACTTCTTCGTTTTCTAAAAAACCAGGTAAGTTATCAATAGCAAGTTTTTCTTCATTTTCTTTAATAAAATTATGATAATCTTGAGAATCTAATCATTTTTCATGTAATTGAATAACTTCATCAAAAATAATGTTATTTTCTGATGTGTTAATTTGTATATATCAATCATCATTAATAAATTGCATTAATCAATCATCATATTTGAATTTTGTCATGTTATTAAACCTTTCTAATCATCAAGTTTTAATACTGCAATGAATGCTTCTTGTGGTACTTCAACACTTCCGATTTCTTTCATTTTCTTTTTACCTTCTTTTTGTTTATTAAGAAGTTTTTTACGTCTTGATTTATCAGCTGCATGAAGTTTTCAAGTTACATCTTTACGATATGCTTTAATTGTTTCACGAGCTAAAACTTTATTCCCAATAGTTGCTTGAACAGGAACCTCAAAGTTTTGACGAGGAATTAATTCTTTAAGTTTTTTAGTTAAAGCAGCCCCTCTTTGATATGCAAAGTGTTTATTTACTATCATTGAGAATGCATCAACCATGTCTCCATTTAATAAAATATCCATTTTAACTAATTGAGATTCTTGATACCCAATCATTTCATATTCAAATGAAGCATACCCTTTTGAAATAGATTTTAATTTATTGAAGAAATCAAAAATAATTTCAGCTAATGGCATGTCATAAACTAACATCATACGATTATCATCAACAACTTGTAAGTCCTTATAAGTTCCTAGTTTGTTTTGACATAAACTCATTAAATCACCAACTGATTCTTTTGGTGTCATGATTTTTACATTAACAAATGGTTCTTCCATAAACTTGATCTTTTGTGGATCAGGTAACTTTGCAGGGTTATCAATTTCAATCATTGTTCCATCAGTTAAATGAATTTTATAAATTACAGATGGTGCTGTTGCGATTAAGTTTAGATTGTATTCTCTTTCCAATCTTTCTTGTACAACTTCCATGTGTAATAAACCTAAGAAACCAACTCTAAAACCAAAACCTAATGCTTGTGAAGTTTCTGGTTCGTAAACTAATGATGAATCTGATAATTCCATTTTTTCCAAAGCTTCTTTAAAATCTTGATATTGATTTGTATCAATTGGATAGATACCACAATAAACCATTGGTTTTAGTTTTTTATATCCATCAAGAGGATGTAAAGCTGAATTAGTAACTGTTGTTATAGTATCTCCAACATTAATGTCTTTAATAGTTTTAATTGAAGCAGCTACTCATCCTACTTCTCCAGCACTTAATTGATCTTTTTTAACTATCTTAGGATTTTTAACTCCTAATTCTGTAACTTCATAACTGCTGCCATTTGCCATAAGTTTAATTCTATCTCCAACTTTAATAGAACCTTCTCTTACTCTAATTGACATAACAACACCTAAATATTTGTCATAGTAACTATCAAAAATTAAAGCTCTTAGTGGTTTTGCATCGTCTGCATCATATGGTGCTGGTATTTTATCAACAATAGCTTCTAAAACATCTTCTACGTTTAAACCTGTTTTAGCACTAATTAATGGAGCATCACTACAATCAATTCCAATTGTATTTTCAATTTCTTCTTTTACTCTTTCTGGATCTGCACTTGGTAAATCAACTTTGTTAATAACAGGGATAATTTCTAAATTATTTTCAATGGCTAAATAAACGTTAGCAAGTGTTTGTGCTTCAATACCTTGAGTTGCATCAACAACAAGTATTGCTCCTTCACAAGCTGCTAAACTTCTTGATACTTCATATGCAAAGTCAACATGACCAGGAGTATCAATTAAGTGGAAAGTATATTCTTGCCCATCTTTTGCTTTGTAATACAGTTGAACAGAGTTTAGTTTAATTGTGATTCCACGTTCTCTCTCAATATCCATTGAATCAAGAAGTTGTTCTTGCATTTCACGTTTTGTTACAGTATTAGTTAACTCTAAAATACGGTCAGCCAAAGTTGACTTACCGTGATCAATATGAGCAATAATACTAAAATTCCTAATTTTTGATTTATCCATGTTTTCTCTTTCTACAATTAATAATTTTCTTTGTATTTATCAATGAATTTTACAATATCATCAATAACAACTTCGTTAACTTCTTCTTCTAATAATTTATTTTTTAAGTTTTGATAAATTTTAAAGTCAGTATCTAAACCTAACTTTGTAAATCTATAAAATAGCTTTTGTGAATCTTTACCCATTTTTGTATAGTTATCTAATCCACCACTTTGAATTAATATTGGTAAGTCTTTAGTTATAAATTCATTATTTGAATTTTTAGAAATGAAATTATTACCAACAGCAATATCTTTAAAAGCTGACCAACTAAGTTTTAAATTACATAAAGGATCATTATTATATTTCTCTACAAATTTTCAATCACTTGATAATCATTGGTTATCAAATTTTAATAATTGATTATGTCTCTTATTCATTCTCTTTGCTCTAATGTTATTAAGGAATTTTGCATCATTTCTTACATTAAAAATCATTTGATTCAAATTCATATATTTTAAAAATATATTTGAAATGTAATAATTGTAATCACGTGTATTAATTAGAATTAGTCCAGCCATTTCTTCTGAGTATTTAATTGAGAACGCTCTAGCTAAATTTCCACCTAATCCTTGCCCCATTACAAAAATGGGTAAGTCTGAATGGTATCTTTTAATTCATGTATTTATATTTTTGACATCTTCAACTAATTTACTTCAACCTTGTTTTTTATCAAAAATAATATTTGAACCATCAGTTTCATCTCTACTTTCACCAATTCCTCTTAAATCAGTTCCCACAACTAAAATGTTATGTTCTTTCATGATTTTGGCAAATTTATCATACATTTCCATATGTTCATCAAAGTTAGGTACAACTTGAATAACGGCAATAGGTTTTTTAGAAGTTTTTCATTCAAAATTAATTAATTCTTTTCCATCAATCATTTGTAATTGAAATTTTCTCATGTTTTAAACCTCCTTAACGTATTCTTCAAATGTTGCATTAGCTGCCAATTGATCAGCTAAATCATTGTAATAATCATTACTATGACCTTTTACTCAAATAAATTCTATTTCTACTTTTGTTCTGATTTGATCAACATATTTAATATATTCATTACCTTCATCAGATTTTGCTTTTCATTCATGGTTTGCTCACTTAGCAATGCCTTCATAATCATGATATAAATATAATTTCTTAATGTTATTAGCATATGCGAATAACATCACCCTTTTTGCTCCTTGTAGTTCTCCACTTACATTTCACATTGACTTTAATTCATCATCACGATATCTTTTTGAAAAATGAAACTCTTTATTTTGTCACATTACAACTGCACCATATGAATAAGTATTATTGTCTTTAATAAAACTACCATCACTATATGCAACTGCAGCATTTTCTTCTATTTTGATTATTTGTTTAGGTTTAGATAATGTTTGTGCGCCCTTAATAAAGGCTTCAGCATCTGCTTTGCTTGAAAAAGATTTATAAATAGCATTAGTATATCCTTCAACTTGAGTTTTGCATTCTTCTCAAGTTTCATATACGCCAATATTTCTTCCTTGTTTAACAGCGTAATATTTCATTTCTAAACCTCCTTGCTTCTATTAATTAATAAGCTCTTGCAAAATAAACTTTTAATGTTGTATCTTTGTTACAGTTAAAACATTTTTCAGTTTTGTTATCTTGTTCAAATGGAATACAACGTGAATTTGTAGATGTTTGTTTTTTAACATCATCTTCACATTCAATTTCACCACAGAATGGAACTAATACAAAACCTTGGTTTTGAGCTAGTATGTTTTTGTATTCTTCAATTGAGTTAGCCTTTGAAGTTCTTTCTTCACGGTTTTTTAAAGCCTTAGCATATAAATTAGCATCATATTCATTGATCATTTGATCTACTGTGTTTGTAACTTCATTTACATTAACTTGAATTTTTTCTCTTGTATCTCTTCTTGAAATAGTTACTTGATTATTTTGTAAATCTCTTGGTCCTATTTCTATTCTTAAAGGAATCCCTTTGATTTCAGCTTCACTTATTTTAAATCCAAATGATTTATCTGTTTTATCAATGTCAACACGATATTTATTTTTTAATGCTTCTTTAATATCTTCTGTTACCTTAATAACTTCATCAGTCTCTTTTATTTGAATTAATCTAACTTGAACTGGTGAAACCATTGATGGAAGTACTAAACCATTGTCATCAGAGTGAGTCATAATAATAGCACCAATTAATCTTGTTGAAACTCCTCAACTTGTTGAATAAGCATGCTCTAATTTACCTTCTTTATTTTGGAATTTAATTTCATATGGTTTAGAGAAGTTATCTGCAAAGTAATGAGATGTACCACATTGTAATGCCTGACCATCATGCATTAATGATTCAATAGTATATGTTGAATCAGCTCCTGCAAATTTTTCTTTTTCAGTTTTCTTACCTGGGATTACAGGTAACAATAATGCATTTTGAGCAAACTCAGTATATGTGTCTAATATTTTTAAAGTTAAATCAGAAGCTTCTTTTCTTTCTGAATGCACAGTGTGTCCTTCTTGTCATAAGAATTCACTTGTTCTTAAAAATGGTCTAGTTGTTTTTTCTCAACGCATTACATTAGTTCATTGGTTAAAGATTAAAGGTAAGTCACGATATGATTTAACTTCATTTTTGAAAAAATTTGCCATCAACACTTCACTAGTTGGTCTAATGAATAATGGTTCAGGTAATAAAGTATCTCCAACTCTTGTTACAGTTGCTATCTCAGGTGAAAAACCTTCAATGTGGTCTTTTTCTTTTTGAAATAATGATTGTGGAATTAATAATGGGAAGTAAACATTTTGTACTTCAAGTTCTTTGAATTTTGCATCCAAGTATTTTTGAATTAATTCTCAAATTGCATAACCATATGGTCTAAAGATAATTGTTCCTTTAACTGGACCATAGCTTGCTAATTTAGCATTAATAACTGTATCAGTATATCATTGTGAAAAATCAATATCTCTTGGTGTTATTTTCTCTAATTGTTTCATTCTATTACTCTCCTATTTTTACTAAGCCATCATGACTTAAATATAATTTTATTTCTAATCCTAATTCCTTGATAATGTTATTAGCATAGCTATAATATTGTTCGTTTCTTATCAATATTCATTTGATTGTGTCAAAGTGAATTGTTTCAATAATGTTAATCATTCCAAATGATCTATCAAAGATTCAATCCTTTGTAGTTGTTTTTGCTAGTTTTTCAGGATCAATTCCAATAACACAAAACTTACTTGTATCAATTGTTGCATCTGCTGATCATTTTCAAAAGTGTGCTCTTGATGAAATGTCAAAGTCTAAGTTACTTGAATCTTGTTTTTGGTTATAACCTCAAACATGATATGATTCATCTTTATTTAAAACTATTTCTTGGGTTGGTTGTATTCCATTTTTTAAAATATAACCAATGTTTCTAACATCAGTATAAAATAAAAAACTTTTAATTCCTCTTTTTTTAATTAAGTCTAGAACAATCTCTTTTTCAGAACCGGCATTAACAAATAATGATTTAAAAAAGTTATCTAATTCATTCTCATTTAAAATGTCATCTTTATCAGCTCTTCAAAACAAAAGTTTTTCTTTTCACGAGCTTTTAGTTCTTTTTTCTTTTGATTTCACTATACCACCCCAGACTATATAATATTATATAATTTTTTAACTATTTTTGATATAAAAAAGCCACCTATTAAAGGTAGCTTTGTTGTTTTTACTGGCGGGTTAAAAGAGACTCGAACTCTTGCGCCGGAAACCGACCTAACACCTTAGCAGGGTGTCCTCTTCACCAACTTGAGTATTAACCCAATAATTACACTTAATTATTATAACAATTAAGTGTGACATATTCAAAAAATTATTTATGATATTTTTCATTATTCATTATTTTAAATGCACGATATATTTGTTCAGCTAAAATAATTCTAAATAATTGATGTGGTAATGTAATGTTACCAAAAGAAACTTTTTTATAATTTTGTTGTAAAAATTTATCACTAAAACCATCACTTGGCCCTATTACAAAAACAATTTTTGCTTGCTTTAAATTTTTATTATTTTCAATGATTGACATAAACTCTTCTGTTGAATAATTTTTAGAACTTACATCCATACAAATTATTTCATGATCAGAAAATGTTTTTAATTTATCCATTAATAAATCTGAATTAATGTTTTTATTTACTACATCTTCTTTTTGGTATTCTTCTTTAAGTTCAATAACTTGTAAATTAGCATACTTTGATATTCTATTTGCATATTCATTAAATGAATCAATAAAGAATTTCTTATCTAATTTACCAAAACAAACTATTTTGATATTCATGATGAGATTTGATTAAAAACCAAATCCTCCTTTACCCATTCCAGGCATTCCTGGCATACGTCCGCTTTTCATCATTTTAGCCATTTCAAGAACTTGTTTTTTACCTTTTTCAAATGAGTTAATTAACTCATTTAATTCTTTTTCTGTACGACCTGAACCACTAATAATTCTATTTTTTCTCGTAAGTGATTTTAACAGTTTAGGTTCTCTTCTTTCTTTTAATGTCATTGAGTCCATTAAAATTGAGAATACAACTAATTTTCTTTGTGCATCTGAAATTTGATTATCTGATATTTTAGCATTTGGCATCATTTTCATAATTCCGCCAATGTTACCCATTTTAGAGACTTGAACTAATTGGTTTCTTAAATCTTCTAAATCAAATTGTCCCATGAACATACGTTTCATAGTTTTTTGCATTGAACGTTCATCAATATTATCAACAACTTTTTCAAAAAGAGTTTCAATATCTCCCATTCCAAGAATTCTATCAGCCATTCTTTTTGGATAGAACGGAGCAAGAGCTGAAACCCCTTCTCCTTCACCAATAAATTTAATTGGTAATTTAGTCATGTATCTAATTGATAATGTAGCTCCCCCACGAGCATCACCGTCTAATTTAGTTACAATAACCCCTGTTAATTTTAATTGATTGTTAAATTCATTAGTTACATTGATAATTTCTTGACCGATCATTCCATCAACAACTAATAAAGTTTCATTTGGTGAGGTAATCTTTCTTAAGTCATTTAATTCATTCATTAAATCTTTATCAATTTGTAAACGACCTGCTGTATCTAAAATAACAACATCATGTCCATTTTTTTCAGCAAATTCTAATGCTTGCTTAGCAGTTTTTAAAGGTGATTGTTTTCCTTGTTCAAAAACTGGTATGTTATTTTTATTTCCTAATTCAACCAATTGGTCAATGGCCCCTGGTCTATAAATATCTAAACCAACTAGTAAAGGCTTTTTAGCTTCTTTTTTTGCTAAATAGTGAGCTAGTTTAGATGATGAAGTAGTTTTCCCTGATCCTTGTAACCCAACCATCATAACAACAGAAGGTTTTTTAGAAAGATTTAAAGGTGCTTTTTCAGTTCCTAAAATATCAATTAATTCTTCATGAACAATTTTCAACATTTGTTGGTGTGAAGTAACACCTTCTTGAATATATTCACCAACTGTTTTTTCTTTTATTTTACTTATTAATTCTTTGACAACTTCAACGTTAACGTCAGCTTCTAATAAAGCTAAGCGTATCTCACGAAGTGTTTCTTGAATGTTTTCATCAGTCAATGTAGATTTTTTGATATTTTTCTCCATTGATTTTTTCATTCGTTTAGTTAAAAAATCTCCAAATGCCATATTCATACCTCCAGTTTTAATCTTTATTTATTATACCAAACTTAATATTCAAAATAAAAATGCCGTAAGGCATTTTTGAATATATTTATATATTAATACAATAATGTTTTAGGCGTTCTTGGGAATGGAATAACATCTCTAATGTTTGAAGCACCTGTAATGTACATAATTAATCTTTCAAACCCTAAACCAAATCCAGCAGATTTGTAGAATCCATATTTTCTTAATCCAATGTATCAGTCTAATTCTTCAGGATTAATTCCATAGAACTCACATCTTTCAAGAATCTTATCTAAGTTAGCTTCACGTTCACTTCCACCACATAATTCACCAATTCCTGGAACTAGTAAGTCTACAGCTGCAACTGTTTTACCATCATCATTTTGTTTCATATAAAATGATTTAATATCTTTTGGATAGTTAATAACAAATGTTGGGCATTTGTTAACTTCTTCACAAATAAATCTTTCGTGTTCTGTACCTAAATCTAAACCAAAATGAATATTGTTTTCTTCAAATTTATGTCCGTTATCAATAGCATTTTGTAATGTTTTTAAAACTTCTTCATAAGTATTAACTTTGAATTCAGCATTAACAATTCCTGTTATTTTATCAATTAAACCAGGTTCTAATTGTTCTTGTAAAAATTCTAATTCAGTCATGTTTTTTTCTAAAACATAACCAACAACACTTTTTAACATATCTTGCATTAATTGAATGTTATCATTAATATCTGCAAAAGCAACTTCTGGTTCTATCATTCAAAATTCTGAAGCATGTTTTGTTGTGTGTGAGTTTTCAGCTCTGAATGTTGGTCCAAAAGTATAGATATTTTTAAATGCTTGAGCAAATGCTTCACCATTTAATTGTCCTGAAACTGTTAAACTAGCTTTTTTACCAAAAAAGTCATTTGCATAATCTTTATCTTCATTAACTGTAACTATGAATTGTTCACCAGCACCTTCAGCATCATTTGAAGTTATGATTGGTGTTGTTACATAAACATAGTTATTTTCTTGAAAGAATTTATGAACTGCAAAAGCAGCTGTTGAGCGAATTCTAAAGATTGCTTGAAATGTTTTTGTTCTAGCTCTTAAGTGAGAGATTTCTCTTAAAAATTCAGAAGAATGTTCTTTTTTTTGTAATGGATACTCTTCAATTGCTTGATCAAGTAGAGTAATTGAAGTTGCATTAATTTCAAAAGGTTGTGGTCTTGTTGGTGTAGGAATTAAAATACCTTCAATTTCAACAATTGAACTAACTCTTGCTTTACTTCCTTCTTCAAAACCAATTGTTTCTGGTTTATAAACAACTTGTAAGTCATTTAAAACAGTTCCGTCATTTAAAACCATAAAGCTAACTGCTTTTCCCTGACGATTTGATCTAATTCTACCAACGATTGTTACTTTTTGTTCTTTTAAAGTTTCATGGTTATCATATAAAAATTTAATATCCATATTTTTATTCTCCTTTTAATACATATTTTTCTATAAATTTACCAACTCCACCATTAAGGTTTGTATCAGTTTCAAATTTTGCTATTTTTTTAATTGCTGGTACTGAGTTTCCCATAGCAACTGAATTTGGAACAACTTCAAACATGCTTATGTCATTCATATTATCACCAAAGATTAATATTTCATCAAGTTTAATATTTAGTAATTCTGCTAATTTTAATACACCATTACCTTTACTTGCCTCAATGTTAATAAACTCATAAATTGGTGTTGATTCAACATTACTTCTCATTTTGTTTAACACTTTATTTTTATCAGTTTTTTCAAATCATTCTAACATTGCAGCTTCTTCTTTTTCCTCAACAAAAATCATAAACTGAATAACGTCTTGATAGTTATTAAATGTTGACACATCAATTGGTTCAACATCATATTTATCAACTCAATTTCTTTCTTTTAATGACTTAACATTAATATCAATTTTATTTCAATATGCATGTGCAGGAACTTTTGTATATGCTAATGTTGGAATGTTCATTTCAAACATTTTTTGCATAAATTCTTTAACTAATTCAATATCGATTGTTTCGCAATATGTTGGTTCAAATTTTGATACTGTTGAAATAACAGATCCGTTTGAAAAAATAGAAACATCAGAATGTTTATCAACATCAAACATTTTTGCTCTTACTGAACCACTTGATCAACCTTGACCCGTAACAACAGCTACATGAACACCTTGTTCTGATACTTTTTTTAACATTTCTAAATCAAATGGATTTGATATTTTTCCATGCTCTAAAATTGTTCCATCTAAATCTGTTGCAATCAATTTAATATTAGTTAACTTCATTTATTTATTTTCCTTTTTTCTATTTTTTGTTGAATTTACATAGAAAGTATTAACTTCATATTTTTCTAAGAAATTATTATCAATAATTTCAGAGTTAATACCTAAATTTTTTAAAGCTCTCTCAGTTGCTTCGTCATCTTTCATTATTTTGTTTTCAAAAACTAATCATCGATAAACTGTTTGATAATAATGATGTTTTAAAGATAAACAATGCGATGAATAGTCATAAATTAAAATTTCATCATCTCTTGAATGAATTGTTCTTTTAACAAATAATCTCATTGAATCATCAAATGGTGTTACATTATCATTTCTACAATGCAAGAAAAACATTGGGAATATCATCTTTAAATCTGATTCATAGTATTTAAATACATCTAAATCATTTCAATCTAAATCAGTATCTTGAATTTGGTTTTTAATAATTCTATTAATAGATTTACCAACTCTTTTGTAACTTACTAAGTTTTTTAATCAAACATTTCTTGTATGCACTAATAATGTTTTAATGCTTCCATAATATGAGTCTGAAATTGCTCATTTAATATTATATTTAGAAAATTCTTTGTTATATTTTACAATACCATATTGCATTGTAAATCCACCCATACTCATTCCAACTAAACCAATTGTTTCTGGTTTGTGGTTTTCATGTAATCATTTCATTGCTGCTCTAAAGTCTTTAACTTCACTAGCACCCATAGTTACATATTCAGTACTTTCAGATTCACCGTGATTTCTAAAATCAAAAACTAAAATGTTATATCCTAGTTCAATGAATGGTCTTGCTTCGTATAAAGCTCAATATTTATGTCCAGCAAATCAGTGTAATGATACAACTCATTTTTTAGAATTAGGATCAGTTATGTACTTCATTCCTGAAATAACTACTCCATCTTCTGTTTCAAAATTAAAAGGGATTAAATTATCAGTTGCTTTTAATTGTAGTTGTGGTGTTTTATAAAACTTACGCATGATTTTATTCATACGTCTTAATTCAGGATAATAGTATTTATTCTTATTAGAATCTCCCATTGTTCCTTCTAAAGCTTTATAAAAAAATTTAAATCTAAGGTTAACAGTTTTAAAAATTTTGCTACCTAATCTAGATCTGAATTTTTTATTATTTTTTTTCTTTACTTTGGACATATATTAATCTCCTTATTTTTTCTCACTATTTAAGTAATGGTAAATTAATAAATCATTAAAGTAATGGAAAGGTAATGATTTTGAAATTAAAACATTATCATCATTTATTTCAACACCATCAACAATTAATGTATGCACTAAACTGGCATTTTCTTCAACTTCTTTTGAAGGCACTTTACCTGAAATAAAAATTGATTTACCTTTTTGTTTTCTTATTGCTTCTATAACTTTTGATAAGTGTGTAGAAGTTCCATATTTTGTTAAGAATATGTATAAATCATTTGTTTGTGTATTTTTAATTCTATTATTGATTGAGTCTCAATCTGAATCTAATAATGTTACATTAACACCTTGGTTATAGAAAAAGTTAGAAAGATCCATTGCTGGTCCTCTTAATACACCTTCTCAGTAACAAATAACAATTCTTGGTGATGAATCAATTAAATTAATTGTTTTAACTAAATTAGCTTTTTTAATTAAAGTGTAATTTTGTTTAATTAAATTGATATATCCATTAGCTACGTTTTCATCATTTTTTGCAATATTTAATTCTGCATGTTCAACGTCATTTGCTAAACAAATCATGAAATCTCGATATCCATCAATATTCATTTTTTTCAATAAATTATAAATTGCACTAAACCCTGTTTTTGCACGTCTTGCTAATTCATCAATTTTAATATTTTCTTCTACTATTTGTTTTGAATTGCTTTTAATGTAATCAACAATAATTAATTCACGTGTAGTTAAATTATTTTTCTCAATTGTTGAAAGTTTTGCTAAAAAAGATCTCATATTTCCTCCGTTGTAAAATTATGCATTTTTGCATATTTATTTATTATATTTTATCATTTTTGGAAATTAATTACTACTTTTCAACTTTTCGTACGCTAATTTCGCTATCATTGCTGCATTATCTGTGCAATATTCCATCTTTGGAACAAATGTGTTTGTTATATTATATTTTTTACCCAATGATATTATTATGTTTCTAATTTCACTATTAGCACTAACACCACCAGCTACTGTTAATGTTTTTGGCTTAAACTGAATAATTGCTTTTTCTAGTTTTTTTTCAACAATTTTTGTAGCTGCATATTGAAAACTTGCAGCAATATCTGCAACCGGTATTTCCTCACCTTTTTGAGTTAAATTATGAATAATATTAATGACTGCTGTTTTTAAACCTGAATATGAAAAGTCATAACTATCATCATTTTTAGATATAGGAAATATAAAAGCTTCTTTATTTCCTTTTTGAGCCAATTTGTCAATTTTTGGTCCACCAGGATAGCCTAATCCCATTACTCTAGCTACCTTGTCATAACATTCACCAATAGCATCATCAAGTGTTGCACCAATTACCTCAAATCCATTAGGTGAGTTAACGATTTCAATTTGCGTATGTCCTCCACTAACAACCATAGCTAGTACTGGATAAACAAAATCATTTTCAATTGATGCTCCATAAATGTGACCTTCAATATGATGTAATGGCATTAATGGTTTATCAATATAACTAGCGATAGTTTCAGCAACTAATTTACCTATGATTAAAGAACCTATTAAACCAGGTTTTTCAGTATATGCAACATGATCAATTTCTTCAATTTTTGTATTTGAAGATTCAAGCGCAGATTTGATTACTCAAGATATATTTTCCAAATGTAATCTTGCAGCTAATTCAGGTACAACACCACCAAATTTAACATGTTGTTCTATTTGAGAAGAAATAATATTAGTTAATATTGTTCCATCTTTAATAATTGAAATTGAAAATTCATCACAACTTGATTCAATAGCTAATATTTTCATTGTTTTCTCCTTATAACGATTTAATAAATTCTTCATACATTTTTGAAATGTTATAACCAAATTTTTGTGCATCTTGTGTATGTAAATAGTCTACTTTAAATATAATTCCACTTTTGAAAATCATAGTCAGATCAGCAATATCACCAAGTACGCCTAATTTTACATCTTGTATTTGTTCTAATCCATATTGCTTAATTTGACTTGCTGTTTGAATAAATTTACTTATTGTAAATAGCCTCTTGTTTGTTAGTAAAACCATATGAGCAAAAGCATTTATTTCTCCCACAATAATATCTATAACGAATTCTTCAGATAAAAAATATTTTTCAACTTCTTGAAATTCTTTTTTATTTATTAATTCATATTTGTCAAAATTGTAAATTTCTAATTTACTTAAGTATTCTTTGTTGTCCATAAATAGATTATAACAAATAAAAAAACCACATTATATGTGGTCTATTCATTATCAATTATTATTTGATTTGCGTCTTCAACAATTTGCATTGCTTCATCTAAGTTGTTAATGATTGCTCCAGCAGCCATTTTGTGACCACCTCCACCTCATTTAACAGCTAATTCATTAACAGCAATACCATTTGAACGGAATTCAACTCTTCATTTTCCATCCTCTCTAATTGAGAATGTAATTCAAATGTCAATTCCTTCTAAGTCTTTTAATAAGTTTGAAAATTTTCCATTTTCATCATAACTTAAATTATATTTTTTCATTAATTCATATTGTAAGATGATATATCCAACTTTGTGATCAGTTACTTTAGCTGATGCTATTAATTCTGATTGTAAAGCTAAAACTGGGAATGAACGTTTGTACATAGTTTTATACATTTCAAACACATCAAAACCTGTTTCAATTAATCTAGCACATACTTCAAAAGTTCTTGGCGTAATACCACCAAATAAAAATCTTCCACTGTCTGTACAAATTCCATGATAAATAACTCTAGCAGCAACTGGTGTTATTTCTCAGTTATTATTAACAGCTAAATCTCCAACCATTTCACTTGCACTTGTATAATTTACATCAACTCATGATAGATCTCCATATGGTGTTGCATCTGGGTGGTGATCAATTTTTAGTAAAAATGCACCTTTATCATAATTTTGATTATCAATTCTTTCGACATTACCACAATCAGTTACAATAACTAATGCATCTTTAAATATTGCTTCATTTGTGAAAACATCGGGTGTTCCAGCGTGTTTTAAATACCCAATTTCTTCACCAAATGCGTAAACTTGCTTATTTGGATAATTTGTTTTAATTAATTCTTTTAATCCTAATTGTGAACCATAAGCATCTCCATCTGGAACAATATGTCTTAAAATAATTATCTTGTCATATTTTTCAATAATTTCTTTTATTTGTTTATAAATTGTCATAATTCTCCTTATATTATTAATATTTTACCAACTATTTGATAGAACATTTTATTTTACAATAAAAAAAGCAATCCCTTACGGAATTACTAATTTTTTATTAATCTAAAGAACTAATTATTTAGCTGCTTTTGTAGATTTTTTTGCTTTTGCATTTTTTAATGCATCTGCTTCAACTGCTTTACGTAATTCTCTAGCCATGTTTGGTGAAATTAAGTTGTTGATTAAGAAACTTGAAATTGATAAATAAATTCAGAATCCAACTAAAGTAACTCCATTGATTGCTGCGAAAATGCTTTGTAAGCTATTTCCATCTGGTCCATATAAAGCCATGAAGTTTGAAACAGTAGCGACAGTTCATGCGATCATTGGTAAAATGATTCCATCAACTAATAATTTTTTAGATAATGTTTTGTGTTGTTTAAAGCTATCTACTAATGTAGCGATTACATAGAATATTAAACTTGTTGATAATACTAAGTAAGCTACTGCTGAGAATCAAACTCAAATTTGAGCTGATGATCCTGGAGCAACGATGTTAACTTTTGATACACCAACAATTCCTGCTGAAATTGTAATGAAAGTTAATACGTATAATGAGTAGAAAATAATAGCTGGTTTAACTAAAATATTTTTGATGTTTTTGTATTGTTCATTTCTGAAGATCATTAATGAATGAGCAATAATAGTTAAAATTACTCAAGAAATGAAGAATGTAGCTGCTACAGCCAATGTTCTAACATCACCTGTTAAATTAGAAACTAATCCATTGATTAATCCTCCAACAAATGCAGAAATAATAATTGCTGGTACAAACATTGCAACTAAGAAGAAGTTGAATTTGAAGATTTCTAAACTATAAATTTTTCATCCTAAATTGTTATCTGCTTTGTCTTGTAATGCTTTGTGGTAAGCGATTGAGTATTTTGAACCTGTTGCACAGTATTCATATCCACGTTTTAAGTCGAAGAATAATTCATCTCCACGACCATTAATTGAACGTCTTCTTTCTTTTTCATACATTTCTTTGATTGATTCTGTAACAACTTTTGCTGATTCAGCAAATACTGTTAAGTCTCCCTCTCTGATAAGTACTGAACAAATTTCATCCATCATAATGTTTAAGAATTCTGGTTTAAATGCTAATCCTGAATATGCTGCATAATCAGCTTTAACTGCATCAAAGTTTCCTTCTGCCAATTTAACTTGTAAATCTTCAGTAAATGAAATTGTTTTTTGGTAGTTGTATAAAACGTTTGATTGACGGTTTTTCATGTATGATTTCATTCCAATAACTGTTCCAAATAATAATTGTTTTGTTAATGGTACGAACATTGCAAATACTCCCCCAACTAAAATCATTTTGAATGGATCCAATAATGTTTTTAATAATGAGTTTGCTGCCATAAATCCTGACAATACATATTCACCATTTGTTAATGCTGTTAATTTTTCAATAAATTCAACATTTGCTAAAGCTGAAGGCGAAATTACATCTAACATTTTTGATGGAAAGTTTGATGAATTATTACCTTGAGCTGAAATAAAATCTGCAAATCCATTTTCTTTCATTCAAGTAACTAAAGTTTCTGAATTTGTAAACCCTAAATTATTATTTGCAATATAATCAAGAATTTCAGCAACTTTTGTGTTTCAAACTGATGATCCTAATTGAGCAGCACCCACATTGTAAATAGCAACTGAATCAATTCAAGCTGAGTAACCAAAGTAAATAACTGCAACAACCAGTAATAAAATAACTAATCTCACTGTTTTTCTCATTTTCTCTATTCCTTTCTTTTAACTAAAATATTATAACAAAAAAATCAGTATCAATACTGATTTTGTGTTTTTTTGTACCCTTATTTAATTACAATGTTAACAATTCTATCGACTACAGCAATTTCTTTAATAATTTCTTTATCTTTAATATAACTAACAATATTTTCATGTTTCTTAGCTAATTCTAATAATTTATCTTTAATAGTTCCTTTTTCCACTTCAATAGTTGCTCTTAATTTACCATTAATTTGTAATGCAATTACTACTGTGTTGGAAACTAATTTACTTGGATCAAAGACTGGTCAAGATTCTTTTGTAATTGAAGGAGCATGCCCTAGTTTTTCTCATAATTCTTCTCCAATAAAAGGAGCATAGATACTTAACATTTTTACAAATCCTTCAATATAAGGACGATATACTGGTCCTTCATGTTTATAAATTGCGTTAACAAATATCATTAATTGTGATATTGCTGTGTTAAATTTTAATGATTCAATCATTTCACTTACATTTTTAACTACATCATTATAAACAAAATCTAGTTTAGTATCATTTACATCAGTTAATTCAGTAGCTATAACCATTCTATAGGCTCTATGAATTCATTTTAAAGCAGAATCTAATCCATCTTCACTTCAAGGTAATGAAGCATCTAATGGTCCCATAAACATTTCATATAATCTTAAACTATCAGCACCATGTGTTGAAACAATATCATCAGGGTTAATTACATTACCTCATGACTTAGACATTTTTCTACCATCCGGTCCTAAAATCATTCCTTGATTAAATAATTGTTTAAATGGTTCTTTAACTGAAGTAATTCCTAGATCATATAATACATAGTTTCAGAATCTTGCATATAGTAAATGACCAACAGCATGTTCTTGTCCACCAACATATAAATCAACTGGCATTCATTTTTCAAAACGCTTTTTAGCTTCTGCACTATCGATGTCAATAAATTCATTTTCTCCATCAGCTAAGATATAAGCTAAGTAATATCAACTTGAACCTGCGGATTGAGGCATTGTGTTTGTTTCTCTTCTATATTTAACACCATCAATTTCTACATTAACTCATTCTTCAACATTGGCTAATGGTGATTCTCCAGTACCACTTGGTTTAATATTTGTAATTCTTGGTAATTCAACTGGTAAATCTTCTATTAATGTTATTTCTTGATTTGGTCCATATAAGACTGGGAAAGGTTCACCATAAAATCTTTGACGTGAGAATAATCAATCTCTTAATTTATAGTTTGTTTGTTCTCTTCCTCAACCTTGTTCAACAGCAATTTTTGTCATTGTTTGAATAGCTTGTTTTTTATACATCCCATTTAAAATATCTGAGTTGATAATTTTATCTTCTCCAACAAAAGCCTTTTCATCAGTTTTGTTTTCAATAACAAATTTTTTCTCTAAATTAAATTTAGTTGCAAATTCTCAATCTCTTTTATCGTGAGCAGGAACTGCCATAACAGCACCAGTTCCATAATTAGCTAATACATAATCACTAACTCAAACTTGAACTAACTCATTAGTGTGCGGATTAGTTGCATACCTTCCAGTGAAAACTCCAGTTTTTGGTTTTGATTCATCTTTACGATCAATCTCTGATTTGTTTTTTGCTAATTCAATATATGTTTGTACTTCTTTTAATTGTTCTGGAGTTGTAATATTTAATACTTCTTCATGTTCTGGAGCTAAAACAATATAACTAACTCCATAAATAGTATCAATTCTAGTTGTAAAGACTGGAACTTTAATATCATTAACTAAAAAGTCTAATTCAACACCAGTTGATTTACCAATTCAATTTCTTTGTAAGTCTTTAATTGAACTATTTCATTCTAGTTCATCTAATCCTTCTAATAAACGATCAGCATATTCTGTAATTTTTAAAACTCATTGACGCATTTTACGTTTAGTCACAGGATGCTCTCCACGTTCACTAACCATTAATCCATCTTTTTCAATAATTTCATCATTAGCTAAAACAGTTCCTAATTCTTGACATCAGTTAACTTCAACGTCACGATTTTCTGCTAAACCTTTTTTATATAATTGATTAAATATTCATTGTGTTATTTTATAATAGTTTGGATTAGCTGTTGATATTTCTTTATCAAAGTCATAACTAAATCCCATCATTTTTAATTGGCGTTTAAATGTTTTAATATTTTCTAAAGTGAAATCAATTGGGTCATTACCTGTTTTTAATGCATATTGTTCTGCTGGTAATCCAAATGCATCTCAACCCATTGGATGTAAAACATCATATCCATTCATTCTTTTATAACGAGAAAAAACATCAGTTGCAGTATAACCTTTAACATGACCAACATGAATACCAGCTCCACTTGGGTATGGGAACATATCCAATACATATGATTTTTTATCAGATGCATTAGTTGTTTTATTTGTATTATTTTCTTCTCAATATTTTTTTCATTTTTTCTCAATTGCTTTATGTGAAAATTCCATTTTAAACTCCTTGTAAATATAAACTATTATTAATTTTACTATTTTTAAAAAATAAAAAAAGTAATAATCAAATGATTATTACTTGTGATATCTAATGGTCGGAATAATTGGACTTGAACCAACGACCTCTCCGTTATCAGCGGAGTGCTCTAACCAGCTGAGCTATATTCCGAAAACAAAAATATTGTATTATTTTTAGAATGTTAAGTCAATAGAAAAACGAATAAAAAATAAAAAAGACAGCCTAAGCCATCTTTTAAATATATATTGCTGAAAATATATGATTAACGTTTTGAGTATTGAGGTGCTCTACGTGCTCCACGAAGACCGTATTTTTTACGTTCTTTAATACGTGCATCACGTGTTAGTAACCCAACAGCTCTTAACCCTTTACGGTAATCTTCACTAGCTACTAATAATGCTCTAGCAATCCCTAAACGAGTTGCTCCAGCTTGACCAGTAAATCCTCCACCTTTAACTGTAACAGTGATATCAAAATCTTTTTCTGTTCCAGTTGCTACAAGTGGTTGTTCTAAGTCTTGAACTAATGTTGGATATGGGAAGAATTCTAATGCAGGAACACCATTAACAATGATGTTTCCTTTTCCAGGAGTTAAGATAACTTGAGCTACAGAAGTTTTTCTTCTTCCAGTTCCTCTATAAATAACTTTTTCTGCCATTATTTGTTATCTCCTTTTTTTACAAATGTTAAAACTTCTGGTTTTTGAGCTGCATAAGGGTGGTTTTCACCAACGAATACGTGTAATGCTCTAAATTGATTTCTTCCTTGTACATTTTTTGGTAACATCAAACGAATTGAACGTTCTAAAATTTTAGTTGCGTCTAATTCTCTTTGAACTGCTACAGTTCTTCTTCTTAGTCCACCTGGGTGCATTGAGTGGTGGTAGTATGTTTTATCTGATTCTTTTTTACCAGTAAATAATACTTGTTCAGCGTTAATGATGATAACGTGATCACCATTATTCATGTGAGGTGTGAAGTCAACTTTATGTTTACCTCTTAAGATTCTAGCTACTTCTGTAGATAATCTCCCCACATTTTGTCCTGCTGCATCAACGATATATCAATTTTTCTTGATGTCTTTTGCAGCAATTAATGTTGTTTGTTTCATGTGCTTTTTCTCCTCTTATTTGACTTGTCCGGGGTCTTATAAATGTAGTAAGCAAAAATATTATAATACATTTGCTTTAAAATTTAAATTCCTAAATGAAATTTTTTATATATAAAGGTAAAATTTCTTCAATTTCATCAATCAATTTGAAGTTTTTTTCTAATAAGTTAAATGTTTGAATATAATCTAAAGACTGATTATCTTCTTTAATTAAAAAGTTAGAATAAGTTTTTTTAATATCATCTAATTCAGATAAGTTAACAACTGTTTCTTCTATTAAAGGCTTTTGGTTTTCATATACTCCAATATAGTATTTATTTCCTCTAGCATCTAATATTGAAATAGCTTGATCATTTGCTGCTTGAAATGCTAATGAATTTAATAAATAGACTTTAATTCTATTGTTTAAAGTTTTTAAAGTTTTAACAATTGTTAGTCCAACTCTAACACCTGTATAACTACCAGGACCATTAGTTAAATAAAATTCATCAATATCATTAATTTTTAAATTATTTTTGCTTAATAACTTAGTGATAGTAGATAATGCTATATCACTAACCTTTTTAGTGTCAGGCAATATTAGACTGTCCATTATCTGATCATCTTTTTTTAGCAATAAAACTAATTTTCAATTACATGTATCTATAAATAATTTCATCCTAATAATTTCTTTCTATTTTAATTTCTCTAGTAGTTTCATCAATTACTAATATTTCAATTTTTATATTTTTAAATTCATCAAAGTCATAATTTAAATTTGTTCATCATTCAATGATATTAATATTGTTATCAAATTCTTCTAAAAACATTTCAATATTTGATTGTTTATCTAGTCTATATGCATCCATATGATTTATAACCAAGTTATTTGTAGTTTCATATTGATTCAAAATATTAAAAGTTGGGGATGTTACATTTTCTTCAACTCCCAATGATTTAATTAATTGCTTAGTTAAAGTTGTTTTACCTGCGCCAAGATCCCCTGTTAATAATAAATAAACTTCACCCATAACTCTTTTTAGCTCATCAGCGATTTTAATGGCTAGTTCTTTAGTTTCATTAATATTTTTAATAATCATTAAAATCACTTCTTTCATTATTAAATTATATAAAAAAATACCTATTAAAGGTATTTATAATCATTCTTTAAATTTTTTGATGTATAGTTTTTTAACTAATTGTGCTAAAACTATATAAGTTCCAACAAATCCCAATGCTACAAATATAAATGATCAGTGTGGTGTTGACATTTGAACCAATTGATTAATTGGCGTAAATGGAATCAATATAGCAGCTAAACAAATCACAATAGTTGCTATTAACATTGACATTGAACATTTAGATTGAATAAATGGTGTTTTTTCAGTTCTATATACTTGCATTACAGCTGTTTGAGTCATTAATCCAACAACGAATCAAGAAGCATGGAATTGCATTGCATTAGTACTTCCTTCAGGTACACTTCCTTGGAATGGCACTAATTTGTATCCAAATATTAAAACTAAGAATGTTGAAATATCGAATATAGAGCTTATAGGTCCATTTATAACTGCAAATCATATTATATTTTTGGTTGTAAATGGTCTAGGTTTTTGTAAAAACTCTTCATCTACATTATCAAAAACTAAAGCAAACATTACAAAGTCATATAGTAAATTTTGTAACAACAGATGTAATGCTAACATTGGTTCTTCTTTTGTTAAGAACAATGCAACAATAACAGATATAACGTTACCAAAGTTTGATGCAACTGTTACTTTAATGTATTTAAGCATATTAGCCAAACTCTTACGTCCTTCAATAACAGCGTTTTCAATAGCCATTAATGATTCACTTGTTAAGATCATATCAGCTGCGTCTTGAGCAATATTTGATGCTTCACTAAATGAAATAGCTACATCAGATTCTCTAAGAACGGGAGCATCATTAATTCCGTCTCCCATGAAACCAACTACATGACCTTGCGCTTGTAACGCTGCAATAATTGTTGATTTATGAATTGGTGATAATTTTACGAATACATTTGCTTCAACAACAGCTTTGTGTAATTGTCTATCATCCATAGTTTCAATTTCTGCACCAGAAAATAGTTTAGTAATTTCAAAATCGACATTTTTACAGATTGCTCTTGTAATAATTTCATTATCACCAGTAAGAACTTTTGTTGATATTCCTTTTGATGCTAAATTTTTAATTAATTTTTTTGAAGTCTTTTTAGGTTTATCAAAGAAAGTACCAAATCCATAAAAAATTAGTTCTTCTTCAACGTCTTCATCTTGTAAAACATTATGAGCTATACCAATTACTCGGTAACCATCAATGTTTAATTCATGAGTTTTTTTCAAAATCATTTTCTTTAACTTAGCATCTAATTTTTCTATTTTTCCATTAATTGAAATTCTATTACATACTTTTAAAACTTCTTCTACCGCACCTTTTGTAAAAATTTCTTTATCTTTTTTACTAGTTAAAATTACAGATAAGATTTTTCTTTCAAAGTCAAAAGGTATTTCTCATTCTTTTGTATAGTCATCAACATCAGGTTTTTTAATTTTTGATGACAAAACAGCACTATCAATAGGATTTTGGAATCCTGATTGGAAATAACTATTTAGATATAAAACATTTTCTAAAAATTCTGATTTTTCACCGTTAACTCCAGTTACTTTATTTAAACTAATTTCACCACTTGTAATAGTTCCTGTTTTGTCAGTACATAAAATGTCAATGGCACCTATGTTTTGTACTGAATTTAAATTTTTAACAATCATTTCACCATTTTTTTCAATTTGTTTGTATCCTCTAGTTAAGTTTGAGGTTACGATAATTGGTAACATTTCTGGTGTTATACCTACAGCAATAGCTATAGTAAACATTGCTCCCTTAACTCAATCATTTTGTTGTAATCCAGAAATAAGTAAAACAACAGGTATAACAGCAACCATAAAGGCAATTAGGTATAATGTAATTCTTTTAATTCCTTTTTCAAATGAAGAACTTTTTCTTTTTTCTTTAACTTTGTTATCGATTAATGAGAAATAAGTATTTTGCCCTGTAGCAACTACAATGGCTAATCCACTACCTGACATAACTTCTGTTCCCATGTAACCAATGTTTTCATAACTTAAATGAGATTCAAATTCTTTATCATGTGAATCTTTTTTTTGTACTGGGAAACTTTCACCAGTTAAAGATGATTGGTTAACATATAAATTATTTGATCAAATAATTCTAACATCAGCTGGAATAATATCTCCATTGACTAAATAGATAACATCTCCTGGAACTAATTCATCATTTTCAATAACTTCAGCTTCTTTGATCAATCTAATTGAATTAGCGTTATCTACTGATTTATAGTTGTATGAAATATTTCTTATAACTTTTGATGTTTTTTTATTCTCAGTTATCATTTTTTTAATAACTAAATGAGATCTGATTTCTTGAATGAATGCCATTGTTCCACTAGCTAATATCATAATTAGCACAATGACAGCAGCCACAAGTGAAAATGTATTTGGATCACTAATATATTCATAAAAGTTAAATGCATCTATTGCCATTAAAATAATATTAAATGGTGAAAAAAATGATTTAACAAATACAAGAAAAACATTAAATCTTGCTGGTTTTAATTCTTTCCCACCAAATTTTTCTCTATTTATTTCAACTTGTTCGTTGTTTAAACCAAAACTATTTATTTCAAATTGTTTTAGTAATTTATTATTATCAGAGTCTACGTAATTGATTAATTCAATTTTTGTATTATTGATTAATTTCTTTAGTCTTTTCATAAATTTTCCTTTTCTATGAATGCCTAAATACTAAAATTTTAACGATTAAAAATTAGTGATTTAAAAGCACTCTCAATAAAATTTAATCCATTAAATAAACTCTGGGATGGAATACTCATAAAATCACCTCTTTCATTTCTTATAGATTATAGCATAAAAAGTAAAATGCATAAAATTTGAATTTATTATAGACATCAAAAAAAACGGCAAGCATTAACTTTAGCTTGACGTTTGTTCTTTATTATTAAATATTTTCTATAGCTCAGTAATAAGCTCCTCAAATTCCTGCGTCATTACCAAGTTTAGCTATTTCTATAACCATATCTTCATAAAATGATTTTAAAGTATATTTTTTTAAATTCTCGAAAATTATTTCAGATATTCTTTCGCCTAAATTTGAAGGGCCACCACCAATGATTACTTTATCAACGTCTAAAACAGTTTGTAAATATCCAACAGCTTTTGATAAAGGCATTAAACACTCTTTGAAAATGTTTATAATAACAGGATCTTCGTTATTAAATAATTCGACAATATCAATAATTTTGATTGTCTTAAATTCTTTTCCAAATTTTGATTCAATGTAATTTTTATTATCAGCTTTATTAAGTTCACGTTCTATACCTGTGGCACTACTTCTTGCTTCTAAACAGCCATAAACACCACATGAGCAAAGTAACTCTTCATCAGCGAAACAACCACCATGGCCACCTTCACTTGCGTATCCTTTTTTAGTTCCTTCTCAAATTTGTTTATTTAAAATTAAACCATGACCAACTCCAGTTCCTAAAGTGAATAGCATCATAGATTCTGGTATACCATCTTGACCTTTTTTTCATTCACCATAAGTTGCAGCATTGGCATCATTTAAAATAAATATTTTTTCAAAATTGAATATTCTTCTTGCTTCTTTTAAAAGAGGATAGTTTCATCAATTTAAATTCCCTGCAAAAACAATAATTTCAGTTTTTTTATCGTATGCACCAGGTACAGAAAAAGATATTGCTTCAATATTTTCTCATTTATAACCATTTTCTTTAAAATAAATATCTATCATTTTCTTTAAATTTTCAATTATTTCAAATTTTGGTGTTTCAACAAAAAACTTACTTTTTATTTCAAAGTTTTCAATAAGTGCGCATTTAGCTGAATTTCCACCTAAATCAATATTTAGTATCATTTTATTCTCCTAATTTTATAATATGTGTCTTGTACTTAAATAAATTTTTCTATATGTGTAAATTCCATACATGAAAGCAAAAACATTTAGTGTTAATAGCTCAAATATTATTAATACAAACATTGTTTTCATTGATTTTTCATTTAAATAACTTCCATATATATCAATCTTATATATAGCTTGTCAGCAGTACAATGCACTTACTATAGTTTGGATGAAAACTATACAAGGTAATATTCATCAAAAAGGAAACTGTTTTACAACACCAATATAAATACAACTAATTATAAAAAGTAAAGTTGAAACAATGAAAACTGCAATACTTGAATTAAGCGAAAATTTTGCTTTTTCACGGTCATTATATCTCATTGTTTTTATTTCCTTTCGATAGCTATTACTTGATAAGGTTTTAAAGAATCAAAACTAAAATCTTCATAATTATTTAAAATTATTTTTCAATTATTGCTATCTAGTTTTAATTTTATCAATTTATTTTCAGTTGTTCAGTTTGTTAATATAATTATTTCTTTATCTTTTAATTTTCTAGAATATGCATAATCCTGGTCTTCAAAAAAGTTTATTGTTCCATCATTAAATACTTCTTCGTTTAATCTTAAATTAATTACTTTTTTATAAAAATTTAAAACAGATTTATCATCATTTAATTGGTTTTTAACATTGATCGTTTTGTAATTTTTATTAACAAATAAATTTATATTTTCTTTTTCTGAAAATCCAGCATTGAATTTATCATTTCATTGCATAACACTTCTTGCATTGTCTCTTGATTTAATTCTTAAAATATCAAGTACTTCTTCTTCTGATTTTATTTTTAATAAATCATTAGCATTTCCAATTGATTCAATATCTTTAAATTCATTAAGATTATTAAAAGTTAAATTTGTCATACCAATTTCTTCACCTTGATAAATGAATGGAACTCCACGCATTAATGAAGTAAATGCAAAAATAGAAGTTGCACTTTCATATCAATATTTATCTACATTCCCAAATCTTGAAACAGCTCTTGGTTGATCATGATTATTCATAAATAAAGCTAAAGTAGAATTTTCTAATTGATAATATTCTTGTCATTCTTTTTGTAATTTTCAAAAGAAGTTTAAATCAGGCTTTATATTTGTTCATTTATCACTATTTTCATAATCGACTTTTAGATGTAAGAATGTAAAAACTGAGTCAAGTTCATTATTTCCTACCTTAGCATATTTAGCTGATTTTTCTTTAGTAGTTGATGAAACTTCACCAACTGTAAATATTTCATTATTAGTTCCAAAAACTTCATTATGCATCAAATTAAAGTACTCTTCAACTTTTGCTCCATCAGTATAGAATCTTCTTCCATCTCCAATTTCATCATTTTCAAATAATGTGGGTTTGCTATAAAGATTACAAACATCAAGTCTGAAACCGCTAATACCTTTATCTTTTCAAAACTTCAATATATTAATTAGTTCATTTCTAACTTCTGGATTTTCTCAATTTAAATCTGGTTGTTCTTTTGTAAATAAATGTAAATAGTATTTATTTAGATTAGGCACGAATTCTCAACTTAAACCACCCATTTTACTTTTTCAATTAGTTGGTTCTTTGCCATTGACTGGATCTTTAAAAATATAATAATTCATATATTTTTCATTACCTGCTAACGCTTTTTTAAATCATTCGTGTTGGTCAGAAGTATGATTGAAAACTATATCTAAAACAATTGTTAAATTTCTTTTCTTTGCTTCAGATATAAGAATTTCTGCTTCTTCCATAGTACCAAATTCTTCATTTATTCCACAATAATCTGAAACATCATAACCACTATCTTTAAAAGGTGATTTTGTAAAGGGTGATATTCATATTCTAGTTATGCCTAAACTTTTTAAATAATCTAATTTATTTATTATACCTTTGATATTTCCTTTACCTTTTTTCTTACCATCAGAAAAAGTTAAAGGGAATATCTGATAAATTACTTCATTTCTCATTTTTTCCCTTTTTCTATTTAGTTTTATTTTAATATTATTTTAGTAATTCTGCTGCTTTTACTTCGATATTGAATTTTTCGAAATATTTAACTTTTGAGAATACCATTGTTAATCCTATTGAAACTGCCGCTGTTAATATCATTGATATCATAAATCATGTATAACCAGTTCCAATTCAAGTATTAACACCTTCAATTTTTGATTCAACTTGAACATTTAAAATTCCTAATCAAGCACCATTTCCTGAGTTTGTTGCACTTACACCTGAAATAACTGCTAATTCTAATCCTAAACCTGTTGCAATTGAAGCTGCTGCAAATGGATACATATGTTTTAAGTTAACACCATACATTGCTGGTTCAGTAACTCCTAGATAAGCTGAAACAACTGATGGGATACCTACATCTTTTGCTCTTGGATCTTTTTTGTTAACTAATATTCAACCAAGAACAGCACTTCCTTGAGCAATAGCTTGAGCACATGTTCCAATAAATAAGAAGTTTCCTCCATTTTGTATTGTATCTTGTACAAACACTGCGTTAAATAAGTGGTGAACTCCTGTTAATACAATTGGCGCATAGGCCATACCAATTATAAATCCGAAGAAGTATTTTGCAATGTTATTTGTAAATGCTCATGAAATAGCAAAACTGATAACTGATGCAACTATAAATCCTGCAGGACCAATTACAAACATAGCTAATGTAAATGTTGGTAAAATTGTTACTAACGGAACAACAATTTGACTTACAACTGCTGGTGATGTTCTTTTAATTCATTTATTGATATAAGCACCAACAATACCAATAGCAAACGCAGGAATAACTTGCGCTGTATATTGAATTTTTCAAGGATATTTCATGAAACCTCAGTCAAAGGCTCCATCATCCATACCTGCCATAATTTGTCAGATTCATTTAAATCCACCATCTTGTGAAGCTTCACCAGAAACTTCATAAACGTTCATTAAAGGTGGAACTAATAAACATAATCCAACAACAATTCCCATAACTTGGTCAGCTTCCATTTTTCTAAAAATACTTCAGCATAAATGAACTGGTAGTCATCAGAAACAAACTTGAGCTGGAATTCATAAGAAGTCATTAAGTCCTTGTCAGAATTGACCAGATTTAACAATTATAAAGCCATTAAAATCTGCTTCTAAAATATTTCTAAATCCTAAAATTATCCCACCTGCTACTAAAACAGGAATAATTGGAATAAATACTTCTCCTAAAAAGTTAAGTGATTTTAAGAATCACCCACCATTATTTTGGTTTGCAATGGCTTTAGCTTTTTCCTTAGATACAGCTTCAACCCCTGAAACAGCTACAAACTCTTTAAAGTATTTTTCAACTTCTGTTCCAATAATAATTTGATATTGACCAGAAGATTTAAAAGTACCCTTAACATTTGGCATTGTTTCAACTTTTGCTTTATTAATTAGATTTTCATCTTTAATAACAAGTCTTAGTCTTGTTAAACAGTGAGTTGCTGAAATAATATTTTCAGAACCACCAAGATATTCAACAAGTTCTTTTGATCATGCTTTTAAATCAATCTTTACTTGTGGTATTTTTTCTTTTTTACCCATAATCTTTGCCTTTCTATTGGAAACATTTCCAACACTATTATTATATATAAAAAAATAAACTATTAAATAATTTTGAAGAAATTTTCCATTTTCTTTTCTTTATTTAATAATTTATTCCCAATTTCATATCCAATTAAAAAGTAATCAATGAAAATATTTATGTCTGAATTAGTTAAATATTGACTTTTTCCCATTCTTCCAATATCAGTAGTAATGAAATTATTTCTTATTTTATTTTCCATTAAATGCCCATACACATACATTGATATAGTATGTGTTGCGCTTACTATAATTTTAGGATTATAGTCTTTTATTATTTTGTGAATAATTTCTTCAACATCATCAAAAGAATTTTGTTTTAATAAGTAATTTTGAACTTTATTGTTTTTAATATTTTCTGTAAAAGATTCAGATCTATATTTTCCTGTTGTAATGTCTTCTTTGTTTAGACCAATAAATGCAATTTTTTCATTTTTATAATCAGTATCAATTTTTAAAGCTAGTTCTTTAAACATTTCTTTATCATCAATGTTAACAGATTTAACTCCTTCAATATTTCTGTTATAAACAATTAAGTTAGTTGATTTTATATCTTGAATTTGTAGTATTAAATCTTTAGAAGTATGTTTGGGTAATAATAAAACAATTCCAAACGGGTTTCTCATTGTTAAATATTTTAAATCTTTTTGATAAATTTCACTTTCAGATGATGAAAGAAAAATAAAGAAATTAATATTATCAGCTGTTAATGAACTCTTAACACCATTAACAATTTCCATATTAGCTGTCTCATCGTTATTGTAAGGCAATATTAAGTAAACATCTTTACTAGGCTTTTTAATATTAGACGCTGCAAAGTTGGGGATATAGTCAATTTCGTTTAAAACTTTATTGATTTTTGCTTTAGCTTCTTCAGATATATTGTAATCATTAAAATATCTAGAAACAGTTCCTATTCCAACTCCAGCTTTTTTAGCAATATCATGATAAGTCATTTTTGTTTTTTTCATATAATCCCTTTTATTTGTTTTCTATAAATTAATTATATTACTTTTAACAAACAAAAAGAGTACTTAATCGTACTCTAAATTTTATAAATTATTTTTTGATAATCATTGAAGGTTGAGTCATTTCTTTAGGAATTTCTAATCCCATAATATCTAAAATTGTTGGTGCAACTTTAGCTATAGCTGGATCAAAATCACTTAATTCAATTGATTTATCAGTAACAATTATTGGAACTAAACTAGTTGTGTGTTTTTTGTTAGGTCCTCCAGTTTCATCAATCATGATTTCTGCATTACCATGATCAGCTGTAATAACCATTACACCATTGTGTTTTAAAACAAATTCATCATGAATACGTTTTAATTGTTCATCTAAAACTTTTACACCTTTAACAGTTGCATCATTATTTCCTGTATGTCCAACCATATCACAGTTAGCAAAGTTTAAGATAATTAAATCAAATTCATCTTTTTTTACTTCTTCTAATAATTTATCTGTAATTTCAACAGCTGACATTTCTGGTTTTAAATCATAAGTTGCAACCTTTGGTGATGAAATTAAATCAATACTTGCATGAGGTAAAGAAATTTCTTCAGGTTTTGCTAAACCATTTTTAAAGTAATCGTTTCCTCCATCAAAGAAGAAAGTAACATGAGCAATTTTTTCAGTTTCAGCAATTCTTAATTGTTTTAATCCTAAACTTGAAATATATTCTCCTAAAGTATTAGTTAATGGAGTTGGCGGATATGCTATAAATGGTGAAGTTACACTATCTGCATATTTCATTGTTGAAACAAATCTAATTTTATCTCCAATAAATCCAACACCTTTGAATGCTTCATCATTTCACGCTGGATAATTATTGTTTGTCATGATTGATGCCATTTGAATAGCACGATCAGGACGGAAGTTAGTAAAGATCATAGCATCATTTGCTTTTAATTCTGAATCAACAACACTTGCATTATAAGCAGGAACAATCATTTCATCATCTAATCCATTTTCATATGCTGCTTTAACATATTCAATTGGGTCTGTAAATTTAGGTTGATCAACTTTTCTTTCAGTCATTGTTATATATGCTGCTGCACTTCTTTCAAATCTTTTATCACGATCCATAGCAAAGTATCTTCCACTAATTGAAGCTATTTCACCAATGTTGTTGTTATCTTTAATAACTTGTAATAATTGATTGATATATTGTTCTGCAACTTTTGGTGCTGTATCTCTACCGTCAGTAATTAAATCAAATTTAATATTTGTTAAACCAAATTTAACAGCAGCTTTATACATTGAAATCATATGATTCATATGAGAGTGAACTCCACCATCTGAGAATAATCCCATTAAGTGTAATGCACTATTGTGTTCTTTAACATATTTAAATGTATCTACTAATACTTCGTTTGTTAAAAATCCATCAACTTTGACTTCATGATTTAGCTTTGCTAAAGATTCCATATTAATTCTTCCAGCACCTAAATGAATATGTCCTACTTCTGAGTTACCCATTTGTCCTTCTGGTAAACCTACTCATTCACCTGAAGCATGTGCTTTAACTCATGGATACATACCCATCATTTCTTTTACAAATTTTTGATCAGCATTAACAACTGCATTACCAACACCAGCTTCTTCAATTCCTCAACCATCTAAAATGGCTAAGATAACAGGTTTTTTAACATTCATTTTTATTTCTCCTTGGTTATTTATTTAAAATGTACTTGTTAACAAATTCTGCAACAGCACCTTCTGTATTTTCTTTATCTATATACACTTGAGCAACTTCTTTAATTCTTGGTTCTGAATTTTTCAAAGCTACTCCAATTCCAGCATGTTCGATCATTGGTAAATCATTCATACCATCGCCCATTGCAGCAATGTTTTCTAATGGAATATTAAAGTATTCTGATAATCAATCAATCGCAAATTTTTTATTAATTCCTGGTGCATTGATTTCAGCAATTTTTCCATCATTAGTTGCAATATTTAAATTAAACTCTTTTTCAAATTTTTCATAAAGATCATAATTACCATTGAATCCTAAAATCTTGAAAAAGTTAAAATTGAAATTATCTTTAACATCTTCATAGATTAGATATTCTCCATCAAAAAATCTTCCTTCTCAATGACATTCTTCATTATAAACATCATTAATTTTTCTTGAAAGAATAACTGTATTTAAATCATCAACATATCCTCATAGAATTGTATCTGCATTTTTAACTTCTTCAAATAATTGTTTAGCTTGGTCAGATTTAATTGGACTACTTTTTAAAACCCTTTCAGTATTTAAATCATAAATACATCCAGAGTTACATCCAATTAAAATTGCATTCTCTTCGGCCAAATTATGAGCTTTTAAATTATTTGGTTTTGCTAAAACTGGTCTTCCAGTAACAAAAGCTACTTTAGTACCAGTTTTGATAGCATCTTGTAATGGCTTAATATTAGATTCGATAATATTTCCCATCTTGTGATAAGAAGTACCATCCATATCTAAAACTAAAAGCTTAATTTCATTCATTAATTATTTTTTGTAATTGATTAATGCAACAAAATCATCAGCTTTTAATGAAGCTCCACCAACAAGTGCTCCATCAATGTTTGGTTGTGACATTAATTCAGCAATGTTTGATGGGTTAACACTTCCACCATATTGAATAGTAATTTGTTGTGCAGTTTTTTCGTCATAAATTTTTGTTAAATTTTTACGAATAGCTTCACAGACTTTTTCAGCATCTTCACTTGTTGCAGTTTTACCTGTTCCAATAGCTCAGATTGGTTCATAAGCAATAATTGTTTTTAATGCATCTTCTGCGCTAATTCCTTTATAAGCTTTTTTAATTTGTGCGTTTACAAATGTAACAGTTTTTTTAGCTTCTTTAGTTTCTAAAGTTTCACCACAACAAATAATTGGTGTCATTCCTGCAGCTAATAATGCAGTAGCTTTTTTGTTAACTGTTTCATCAGTTTCAGCAAACATTTCTCTTCTTTCTGAGTGACCAATAATAACGTATTGTACTCCTACTTCTTGTAACATTGAAATTGAAACTTCTCCAGTAAATGCTCCTTTTTCAGCAAAGTGAACATTTTGTGCAGCAACTTTAACATTTTTTGCTTTTTCAATTCCTGTTGATAATAATGTAAATGGCAATCCTAATCCTGCCACTACATTTGATTTTTTAGCTGCTTTGTCAACTTTTTTTAAGAAAGTAACAAGTTCAGCATTAGTTCCGTTCATTTTTCAATTCCCGAAAATTACTTTTTGTCTCATGATATTTCTCCTCTTGTTTTTTGTACATTTTTAATTATATAACAATAAGAAAATCAATGAAATAAAAAAGATAACAACATTTAAGTTGTTATCAAAAAATTTATTCAAAAACTCTTGCATATCCCATTTTGTGGTAACGTTTTTCACCATCTTCTGAGTTTTGACCATTTATTGAGAAATACATAATATTGTATTTACCTCAACCAATTATTTCTTTTCCATACATGTTGTATTTAACTATATTATTTGTACCTTCTTTTAATTCTGTTGTTACACTAACTCTGCTATTGTCATCAGTAGATCCTATAAAAATGTCTCCTAATTCAGGATGCAAGTTATTTACATGAATTTCTAAAGTTACTGTTTCTTTATATTTTAAATGATATGGAGAAAATATACTTGTTGAAGGTCAATCTTTTCCTGGTTGTGATTGATAAGGTAATGCAAAAATATTTAAATTTATTTCAATTTTTTGATTAGTATCATCAATTTGATAAATTTTTATATGTGCTTTTGTATCATCAATACAATTTGAACTAATTGTGACTGTTCTAAATTCAAGTGTTCCTTCAACGCCTGTTTCTTGTCCAATTGATACATTTGTTTCATTATTATCTGATTCGATAGCTAAAGATTTACCTGCTAAATTTTTCCCATAAATTTTATATGTATTATTTAAAGGTTTTCTTAAATCATAATTTAAATCATTTGATGTTTCAAATTCAGCTGGCATATATCATGTTCCATTATTTTTAAAAGATTTTTCTCCTGTACTTCCAAGCTTATAAGTAATTGATACTTTGTAAGATAAATTCTCTTTTTTATCTCACTCAAAATAAACTTGATCAATTCCATTAATTGATGCTAAGTCTTTTTCAACTTTAACTTGCATATCATTTTCTTTTCCAGTTTTTCAATTATAATTATTTTTAATATTATTTAATGCTAAACTGATACTATCTGAAATATTAACTTCAGATTTTGAGATTAATGTAAACATAGAAACAATTTCATCATTTAATTTTAAACCTATTTGTACTTTTGCATTTTCAGGTAATGCTTTAATAAATTTATAATGCAATATAAATTTTTGTTGGTTTTGAGAGTCTTGCAATAAACTTGTTTCAATATATGTTGAAACAGAAAAACTGTTTTCAACCCCTTGAAGTTTTGAAGTTATTTCAAAACTATCACCTTTAGTTTTATCAAAATCATTTGTAAAAATATCTAAAGTAGTTTCGTGATTTAAGTATCAACCATATTCAGGGTCTAATTTTGTAACTATTTCAGGTTTTGCTAATATTGAAGTTGTAAATTCAATACCATCTTCTTTTTCATCTTCATCTCAAACTTTAATAACACTTTTAATACTTTTATTATTATTAATTACTAATGTAATTTTTTCATTAGCATAAGTTGCTGTTACAGATGAATTATCTGAACTGACAGATATTTTTTTATTAGCTAAATTATTACCTTTTAAATCAACTGATATTGTATTAGTTTTTCTCATGTCAATAATTTGATTTTCAATTTTTTCAAATGTTGCTGATTGATATTTTAAAAGTGTACCACTTATTGAACTTGGTCCAAAATAATCATTTGAATAACTTAATTTAATATTATATTTTAATAAGGATTCATCTATTCAAGAAAATTCTGTATTAGTTATTCCTTCAATTTTTAAATTAGATTCAACTGTTGTTCTTGCTGAAGATGAACTTTTATACTCTTTTGATTCAAAAATATTTTGAGCGGTTTTAATAGCATCTGCTAAATTTGATTTAAGTTCTATCACTCCTTCAGCACTTTCTGGCCCTTTACTTTTGTCATCATATTTAATTGAAATAGTGTATTTATAAGGTGCTCACTGATCTCAAACTAAACTAGTACTTTTAACACCTTCTATGCTTTCAAAAGTTGACTTAATAACTTTTGTTGCTGCTGGTTTTGATTCATATTTTTTATTGTCTTTACTGATTGATTGATTAGCAGCATAAATATCAGTGCTTAAATTATTTTTTAAATTGATTAAAACCTCTTGTTTTTCTGGTCCTACAACATTATATTTATAAGTTAAATTAACTTCATATTTTAAACGACTTCTTGTCATTTGTGCTTGAAAAACAGTAACTTGATCAACACCGCTAATTGATTTAAATTTAGTTTTAATAATTTCTTTTGCTTCATTTTCATCTTCAAAATAAACATTGCTTAGTTCAGTAGCAACTTTATCTACATTTTTTTCATTATTTATTTTAATTGTTACATCAAACTCACCTGCTGATGTTTTTGGTCATATATAACCTTTTTTTAATTTTCCTTTAATATGGATAGAAGAAACTGAATCAGTTCCATAAACACTTCCTGTTAAAGAATCTATTCCTTCAGTTTTTCAATCAGATTTTGATTGAATATCTTTTATCGCACTTTCTTTACTATCAAATGTTCCTTTTTCATTTAAATAGTTTTGAACTTCCATCTTTAATAAAACCTGACTGCTTTCCTTATCAGTGGTTTTTGGATCAGTTGTTCCGCCTTTGTTTTTATCACCCTTAAAAGAACAAGACACAGCTGTTGCGCTTGTTCCTCCAACTACACTAACCGCAGCTAGTAAAGTAATTGTCTTTTTCATTGTCCTAACCTCTTTCTTATTTAAAATAATAAAAAATTAGTTATTTAAAGGTGGCATATTTCTCATTTTGTCTGTTTTAATTATTTTTGTTTTTAAAATTTTAAATATAATTTCAGTCTGATGAATTGAATACGCTAAAAAATGCTTTATTAAATTAATAAAGTTTATTTCGATATTTATGTCACATTCATCATTTTCAGTATTACTGGGTTCATATTTTTCAATTCACAATGAAAAATTGATTTCACCATTTTCTTCAATTAATCAATTCTTTTTAAATATGTAACTTAGAACTATATACGTTATTAAACCAATTAATATTATACTCATTACTAAAAATATGATAGTTACGATTTGAATTGAAACAGGTAATGAATTATTAAATTTATTAATAAACATAAATCTTACAAATTTAATAGTTAAGAATGGTATAACCAAACCCATAAGTCTAAAAATTGATTTAATATTCTCTTTCTTTGTTAAAAATTTAATATTTTTATTTTTAATTAAATCTTCATCATTTCTTGATACAAATCTAATTGTTTCAGATCCTAATAAAATAATTAAAATAAATGATGAAACATTATTTATTTTATCAATCATCATATTTGTTTCATGAAAGTTACTTGTTTTTATAACTTCAAAAGACACTAAAAAGGCAAACAAAACGTATGCTAAAAAAGAGCAATAGATGAAGAAATGAGTTATTTTTTTTATTCTTAATTGATTCATTTTGCTTCCTCCAATTTTATTTATAATAATTTTACTCTTTAAAAAATAAAAAAAGCACATAAGTGCTTAAATTTTTATAGTGGTGGTTGTGGACGGAATTGAACCGCCGACACGCAGAGCTTCAATCTGCTGCTCTACCAACTGAGCTACACAACCGATGGCGACCCCAACGGGACTCGAACCCGTGATCTCCTCCGTGACAGGGAGGCGCGATAACCAACTTCGCTATGGGGCCATTAAAAATGGTTGCGGGGGCAGGACTTGAACCTACGACCTTCGGGTTATGAGCCCGACGAGCTACCAACTGCTCTACCCCGCGATAAAAAAATGGCGGAAGATGAGGGATTCGAACCCCCGCTCGGGTTTCCCCGACTCTCGGTTTTCAAGACCGATCCCTTCAGCCGGACTTGGGTAATCTTCCGTGTAATATTCAAGTTGCAACCATACTTTATTAACTATTGGTGGACCTTATTGGACTTGAACCAATGACCGTCCGGTTATGAGCCGGATGCTCTAACCAACTGAGCTAAAGGTCCTTTAATTATGGTAGCGGGGGCGAGATTTGAACTCGCGACCTTTCGGGTATGAACCGAACGCTCTAACCAACTGAGCTACCCCGCCGTAAAAAAATGGTGGACCCTATCGGGATCGAACCGACGACCCCCTGCGTGCAAGGCAGGTGCTCTCCCAGCTGAGCTAAGGGCCCACAAAAAAAATATAATGGTCGGGAAGACAGGATTCGAACCTGCGACCCTTCGGTCCCAAACCGAATGCTCTACCAAGCTGAGCCACTTCCCGATACGACAATGTTATTACTTTTTCAATAATAACATTAATAATTTAATTGGTGCGCCCGGAGGGACTCGAACCCCCAACCTTTTGATCCGTAGTCAAACGATCTATCCAATTGATCTACGGGCGCATTTGTTATTATTGGTACACCTTAAAATTTAAGGGACTTTTTTATTATAAATAAGTTTTACTAAAAAAACAATAGATTTTTTACAAATTTAAATTTTGTAAAAAAAACCATTCAGATCACTGAATGGTTGGTATTTTATTGGAGGCGGCAATCGGATTCGAACCGATGATCAGGGTGTTGCAGACCCATGCCTTAGCCACTTGGCTATGCCGCCAAATTAAGTACTATATAAGTATATAAAAAAAATCTTATTATGTAAATTAATAGTTGTCATTTACATAATTTTAAAAAAATCAGACATTGCTGTCTGATTAGTTTACTTATTCATTTTATCTATTCTTTTAATTATTAAATATCTATATAAAGTTGAAAAACCTATGTAGATACCTGCAATAATAACTACGAACATAAAGAATCAAACAACACCAGGTATACCTAATAAACCGTCTTTAGCAGGAGTTGTTATTTGTAAAAAGAAATAAGGATATGCATACATTGATGTTGGAGAAGTTCCACCTGATTCTTTTAATAATCCTCTAAGAATTGAGTATACACCATAACTTATTAAAGTGATAATACCTTGCATTCAATTTTTGTGTAAAAACTTAGTTGATATATTTTCTTTTGAATCATGGTTCATACCTAAAATAACATATAACACAAAGGCAATTGGTCCAAATGTATGGAATACTTCATTTTCAATTACTGATGTTGCACTTGGGAATATTGCTTGTAATAATGATTCACCATTTCCTAAGCTGGTTGCAATTACAGTAGGTCTTAAACTTAACTGATAAATTAAGAATGTTATAGTAATAAATGTAGCTGTTAATATTGCACCATTAGTACTAATCAATCCTTTTTCACCTTCATTTTTTGGTTTAATAAATGAAGTTGTCATTCAAACTAAAACTAATATATTACTTAATAAAGTAAAGAATGAAGTTCTAAATCATATATCTTCAAAAGGTTGATAATTTGCATGTAAAGTTTTAGCTTCATCAATTATTGTAAAGTTAATTGTTGAGATTATATTAGGTATATTTTGATCTCCAACTTTTGTAATAATTAATCAATCATAGTTTTTTCCTTCAGCAAATGTTATCAACTCTTCAACTGTTTTGATATTTATTTCGGGATTATTTAAAATATCATTTATTTGCTTTACATAAATACTTGAATCGATAATTGGTTTTAAATAACTCATAAGTAATACAGCGAATAAAATAATAACAAAAGATAATTTAAATCAAAATTTTCAATCACTAACTGAATAGTTATTTGAGAATCATTTATTAACACTTTGTTTTTTTAAAGTAAAATAATTATTTTTCATTGTTTGCTCCTTTTTTTGATCCTTTGTTTGCATTTTTAATAATTATTAAATTATATAAAGAAGTAAATCCAATACAAATACTTGCTATTACTATCATAAAAATTAAAAATAAAACTATTCCTGGTAACTCAATAGCCCCCATTTTTACATTAAGTTCTGTTACTTGTAAGAATGGATAAGGGAAAGCTTGTTGGCTTGATCCTGGAGTACCACCAGCAACTTTTAATAAACCTCTAATTATTGCATATGCTCCGTATGAACAAAGCCCTAAAATACAATAGGTTCAAGTTGTATTTAATTCTTTAAAATTAAATTCTGTTCCTTTTTCTCACTTAACACCAAAAAGTACATAACCTATAAAAAATATTGGTGCAACTGTATGGAACATTTCATTTACAAAATGACTCATAAAATTATTAGCAATTTCCGAAACAGTTATTCTTAGAATTAAGTTATAAAGTAAGAAAGTCACTGTTATATAAGCAGCAAATATAATTGAAGTTCTTTTATTTAAAATACCTTTTTTGCCTTCATTTAAAGGTTTAAATAATGCAACATACATTCAAATTAAGATTAATAAATTGCTTATTAGTGTAAAGAATGAAGACATTTGAATAAATTGTTCAAATGGCTGATAACCTGCATGAAGTAATCCAGCAGATGTTTTATAAAAAATTAATCTTTCTTGTATAGTTTTAGATAAATTTAAATTATCTAAAACTTCTTTTAATTTATCACTAGCTATATCTGAGCTTAGGTTTAAATTATTTATTTGTTTAACTACAGATGACATATTAACAAATAATTGAATGTAACTGAATAGTATAATAAAAGTCATTAATACTGCGAATAAAGTTTTATATCAAAATCTTCAGTCTCTCAATGTATAGTTTTTATATCAAGCTATAAGCTTTTCTTTTTTTAAAGTAAAAAACATATTGCTTCCTTTCAAATAAAAAGTATATAACCTTTTAAAAGATTATATACTAATTTAAATATTAATTTTTACCTGCACGTAATGTATTATATGCATCAATTAATTTTGGATCTAATTCATTATTAAAGAATGGTTGTAATCATGTATCATTGTAACCTGATCCTTTTTGTAAAATAATAGGTTTAAACATATCTGCATATCTATAGTATGTTCCTTCTTCACCATCTTCTGGTGCTGCTGTTGCTGAATGCAATGTTTCAACAAAACCAGTTGGTGTACCTGTTGATTCTGATATATCTTCAGCATGTGCTATAAAGAAGTTAATAAAGTCATAAGCGATATCTTTGTGTGTAGAATCTTTAGACATAACCATATTATCTGAATATATGTTTGTTGTTTGATGAGTTGGTGCACCCTCTTCAGTTGGTTTTTCACCATTTACACCTTCAACTTCAGCGTTAGGTCTACCATATAAGAAGTAAACTTTATTTTCATCTTCATCAGCTTTAGGTTGAATTGAATATGTATCATCATCTTCATCTGTTTCTAAAGTATCTTCACCATTATAAACAACGTTAGCATATGATAAGTCTCCATTATACATAACAGCAAAGTCAAATCTTCCTTCAGCTGCACTTTGAATTAATGAATCACCTTGTAATCCAACTTTTTTATAGCTTAATAATGTTGCTAGTTCTCTTGTAGCTGCATCAATTTGACTTTGTTTAGTTAAATTACCAGTACCATACAATATTTGTCCTGCCATTGCATAAACGTTTTTAGGATCTTCATTTAAAACAACTTCTTTACCAGCTGCTGCTGCATCTCATAAAATTCTTCATGAAAGTTCAGAGTTATTCATTGCATAGTCATAATCTTTATTATATTCTTTATTATCACCAACTATTTCTCATAATGATTCCTCATTTGATTTTAATTTTCTTAATAAAGTTTCTGGATGAGTCTCTAATAATCATTTTATATTAGCTGCATCTGGATTTGAACTTGTTCTGCTTGTTCCCATTGAATTTGGGTTAACAGCAATAACTAAATCTCCTCATAAATAAGGTATAGCATAATCAATAATTGATTGTGTACCTAAACTAGTTTCTTCATATTCTTCTGGTTCAGTGTAATCAACTTTAGATTTATACATAATATCTAAAAGCTCATCACTTATTTGTAATGTTTCACCTTCTTCAGCTTCTTCTTCTGATTGAGTTTTTGTTGTAAATTCTTCTGAAGGTTTTTTACCTTTATTAATTCCTTCTTTAAAATCGCCAAATCCTTCAGATCATGCATTAATTCTTGAATAATCTAAAGGTTCTAACTTACCTTCTTCAGCTAGTTTTTGTACCATATAATCACTAGGCACCATTAAGTCATAGTTAAATGTGTAAAGTTTATTGTAAAGTGTTTCATTTGAATCATATTCTTGATAGTTAACTTTAACATTGTATTCTTTTTCAAATTCTTTAATTAAAGATGGATCAATATATTCTCCTCAGTTACCAATAACTAAATCGTAAATATTATTCATAACAAATGCCACAGTTAATCCTGTAAATGATACTAAGAATAAAAGTGACACTAAAAGTACTTTTCAACTTCTAGCAAAGAAACCTTTTGTAAAGTTTGCTTCATCAATATTTGTTGGGAAGTATTTTTCTTTTTGTTTTGCTATTGCTAACTTAATATGTGTTACTTTTTCATCTTTTGCTTTTATTAAATTATTTTGTTTTGTTTCAAATTTTACAAAAGCTTCATTTTTTAAATTAATTAATTCTTTATCATTTGGATTGTTTGAAATTTTGTTATTTATTTTGCTAGTTACACTTACTTTTCTAAAAGCTTGTGTTGCAACTAAATCTAATCTGCTTGCTAAATCATTAATTTTGCTTTCATTAATTTGTTTAATGTCTTTTAATTTTTCAACAATCATTCTAAGTTTGAAGTTATTTTTTCCTTCTTCAACTTCAATTTTTCATTCTTCATAGTATTTAATTTTTTTGTTATATCAATTAATAGTACTTTTTGAAGGTGCAATTTCTGCTTTAAATTCTTTTTTAAGTTGTTTAATTTTTTTGTTAATTGAAGCAGCTTTTTCTTTTGCTTCTTTTTCTTGTTCATTTAATCATGCAACTTCTTCAGCAAGGAATGTTACTTTTTCTTCTATTTTTTCTAACTGAATAGAAATCTTAGCAGCTTTCTTAATATCTGTTGTTTTAGTTAATTGTTTTTCAAGTTGTTTTTGTTTTGCGATTGCTTTTTTCAATCTAGCACCATATCTTTTTTCACGGTTAATTGTATTTTGCAATTTATATCTTTTTCATTCTAATTTTGCTATTTTTTTATCATAGTTTTTTGAATTAGCTATTTTAAGTTTAAATTTTAATACGTAAAACTTAAATCATATTGATAACTTGAAAGAGATTTTTCTTTTTGTTCCAGTATTCAATGAATCTTTTAACATTTGAATTTCTTTTTCTAATTTATATATTTCTTTAGTTTTGTATGTACCATTTTTAATTTGTAATTTTGTTGTTTCTTTTTTATCTTGAGCAAATAAGAAAGCGTTTCAAATAATTACACCTGCTGCAATGATTCCTACCATTATTGTTCCAAATGCAAAAATATAAGGTTTAATTCTTTTTGCTGAATAAATAAATGACGCAACGTTTGTTTGAGCTCCACCTGTAAAATATGAAATGATGAAGTCATCAAAACTCATTGCAAATGCTATGATGGTTGCAATAATAATTGCTGGTTTTAAAATAGGTAAAATAATTTTAAATATAACAGTACTTGTTTTAGCACCTAAATCATAACTAGCTTCAACTATTGATTTATCTACTTTTCTAAGTCTTGGCATAACTGTAATTAAAACATACGGAACGTTAAATGAAACGTGGGCCATAATTAAAGTTAAAATACCAAATTTTAATCCACATATCAAAAATACTACCATTAAAGCAACAGCTGTAATAATGTCAGCATTAATTAATGGAATGTTTGCAATTGACATTCATTTGCTTTGTTTTCTTTTTGTTAATCTGCTAAGTCCAATAGCAGCCATAACTCCGATTACAACACTAATCATTGTTGAAACTACAGCAACAAAAAGTGAAGTAATAATTGATTTAATAAAAGGTGAGTTTTTAAAAAACTCTTCGTATCATCTTGTACTAAAACCCATTCAGTTTGAAACTGATGAACCACTATTGAAAGAGAATAATACCATTATTCCAATAGGGACATATATTACTAAAAGGATTAAAGCAAAGTAAGTTGATCTGACGAATCTTTTCATGCTTTTGCTCCTTTCTTCTCAAATTTATTTGTAAAGAATTTTGAGACCATCATTAATAAGAATACCATTGCTGCCAATACTACACTTATCGCAGCTCCAAATCCAAAGTCACTTCCTTTAAAGAAATATGACTCAATAATTGATGTAATTAAATTGATTTTTCCATTACCCATGTATTGCACAACAATAAGTGATGTTGCAGCTTGTAATAATACTAAAGTAATAGCTGTAATAACTCCAGGCATTGATGATCTTAAAGTAACACCTCAAAATGTTTTATACTTTGAACACCCTAAGTCCATAGCTGCTTCTTCGATATCTCTTCTTCTTGAATCTAAAGAATCATAAATTGGAGTTATTGCAAAAGGAATAAACATATATGTCATTCCAATAATAATTGCTATTTGTGTTCCTAAAGCACTTGGTGCCATGATTAAAAATAAACTTCTTAACCCTAGAACTTTTAATAACATTGAAATTCACATTGGCATTGTAACTAATAATCACATATTTTTAGCCAATATTTTTGATTTCATTTCAGACATAATTAATGCAATAGGGTATCCTAAAAGAATACACATCACTGAAGCAATAAATGCATAAGCGATTGTTAATCCCATTGACATCATAATATTTCCGTTTTTAAATAATCTGATAAATTTTTCTAAACTTATCTCAAACATTTTTAAGTCACCACTTGGTTGAACTATAGAATACACAACAATTGAAATGATAGGAATAATAACCAATAGAGTCATTACTATAAAAAATGGTAATAATATTGGTCAAACCTTACCTTTGGTAAAGTTAAATAATTTAGTTTTACCTAAAACTTTATTAATTTCTTTAATCTTTTGACGAACTTTTACTTTATTTTCACGAGCAATTTGATTATCAATTGCTGTGTCTAATTGTTCTTGATCAAAAGTATTTGAAATTTGTTTTTCTTTTTTACTCATTAAACTATTCTACTTCTTTTCACATTACATGAATAGCTTCATCATTTCATTTAATAGACACTTTATCATCTACTTTAAATGCTTGAGTTGTGTGTATTTTTCAAATTCTTTTTTTAGTTGTTTCAACCAATAATTCTCAGTGCACTCCTTTAAAAGTTGTGTGCATAACTGTTCCATTAAAAAATCCTGTATTTGTTTTTTTAATTTCAATATCTTCTGGTCTAATTACTATGTCAATTGACTTTTCATTTTCACCGAAGTTAGTATCATCACAAACAAATGTTTTTCCATCTATTTGAACTTTATTATCTTCAATAAACATTCCATCTTCAATAATGTTTGATTGTCCAATGAATTTTGCTACTCATAAATTTTCTGGTTCATTATAAATATCTTCAGGTGTACCAATTTGTTGTATTGAACCTTCGTTCATAACAACAACACGATCACTAATACTTAAAGCTTCTTCTTGATCATGAGATACCATTAAAAATGTAATACCTATTTCTCTTTGTAATCTTTTTAATTCTTCACGCATATGTTGTCTTAACTGTACATCAAGTGCTGCTAATGGTTCATCTAATAATAAAACTTTTGGTTTCATAACTAGAGCTCTTGCAATTGCTACACGTTGTTTTTGACCACCAGAAAGATCATTGATATTTCTATCTTCAAAACCTTCTAATCCAACTTGTCTTAATTGTTTTAAGACTTCACGTTGTAAAATATCTTTTTTAGTTTTTTTAGTTCTCAAACCAAACGCAATGTTATCAAATACATTTAAATGTGGAAATAGTGCATAAGATTGAAAAATTGTATTAAATTGTCTTTTGTTAATTGGAATTGGCAATAAGTCTTTGCCTTCGAACATAATTTGTCCACTATTTGGTTTTTCAAAACCTGCTACGATTCTTAAAGTTGTTGTTTTACCACAACCTGAAGGTCCTAAAAGAGTAATAAATTCCCCTTCTTTGATATTTAAATCTATACCTTTTAAAACAACTTTACCATCATAGTCTTTAGTCACATTACGTAACTCTAAGATGTTATTTTCCATTTTGGTCTCCTCATTTTTCTTCATATATGATTGTTGAGTTTAAACTCAAAAAAACATGTCATTATATGACAAAATAGAAGTCGTTATTAATAAGACTTCCTACTTAAGGGAGAGACTTTCAGTTTCTAAAATAGTTTCAAAAATTTGGGTATGGCTAAATGCAACATCTAATCATTCAAGAATTAGATATTGTTGTGAATTTGAAATTTCTCTAAATTGTAATAAATTCATAGCTTACCTCCTTTTAAAACAACTAAATAAATTTTATATTAATTATTAAAAAAATGGTGAAAATATTTGCATTTAAAGTATTAAAAAATGAAGCTAAAAGAGCTTCATTAAAAATAATAATTTATTTAAAAATATTTTTAAATAAATAATCTCCAACTCCACCTTCTCCGGCAGTTAAATCTGTAACATCATCAGCAGCTTCTTTAACAATATCTTTTGCATTTTTCATAGCAATACCTTTACCTGCTCATTTAATTGCTGCTATGTCATTTTCTCCATCTCCAAAGTAAATAACGTCTTTAGCATCAATGTTTAATTGTTCTGTAACATATTTCAATCCGTATGCTTTATCAACTCCAATTGGGTTTAATTCGATATTAGCATGTGCGTCTGAAACATAACTAAATGCAAAAATTGAAACATTATTATTTTCAGCTAATTTTCTAAATTTATCCATATGTTTGGCTTTTCCAAAACATATAAATTTACTTACTTTTAATTTACTAAAATCTGTTTTTTTATTGTAGCTAATTAATTTTTGTCTTTTTGATTTAAACTTCATAAAAGTTCTAAATGCACTTATTTTTTTATTGCAGTAAGCATATTTTTCATTTTCAGAATATGCAAAAATTCTAATTTTATTTTCATTAGCACAATCAAATAATTCAATTGTTAATTTTGTGTCAAAAGATACTGTGTAATAAATTTTTAATTCGCCTTTATCTTTATGATTAAAACTAAAAGATTGACCACCGTTTTGTGAAACAAATGGATATGAAGAATTTTCTATTTTTAATTCTTTTGCAATGTGATGTATTGATGATAAATTTCTACCTGTTGCTATTATTACTGGTATGTTTAATTCTTTTGCTTTTAAGATTGCATCTTTTGTTGTTTGGTGAATTCCAGTTTTATGATCTAAGACCGTTCCATCGATATCTATTGCTATCATTTTTATCATTTAAGTTACCTCTTTGTATTTAAATAAATTATACTTTATGGAACATTAATAAAAAAGAAAACTAAGAATAAATCTTAGTTTTTTTATTTCAAATGTTCTAGAAAACTTAATGCTCCTAAATATTGAACAGTTTGGTTGGCAAACATATTTGATTTTTTAATAATTTTAGTTATTTCTTCTGTTGAAAAATTTGTGTCAACATCGATAGAAACATATTCACTTATTAAATTTGAAATGAAAGCATCACCAGCTCCAGTAGTATCAACTAAATGTTCAGCTAATACTGTTGGAACATAGTTTATTTGATTTTTTCATCCAAAAATAGTATCTTCACACCCACGTGTTATACAAACTAATGCATTTGGGTTTCTTTGCATTATAGTTTTAACTGCTTCTTCTTGGTTTTTAATTTCTGTTAACAAAAATAATTCATCTTCTGAAAATTTTATTAAGCTTGCTTTATCCATAAATTTTTGGCAATGATTTTTAAAATTTTTGATTTCTTTATCAGTAACTCAAAGTTTATCTCTAAAGTTTGGGTCAAAAGAAAATTTTATATTATTTTTAATAGCAAATTCAAATAGCTCATTGTATGATTCTTTTAAATTACCTTCTAAAAAACCTGTTGCACTTCCAAAATGTATAAAATCTATTTTTGAAAGTTTTTCATTTGATTCTTTTGAAAGACTATAATCAGCATCACTATTTCTTATGAATTGAAAAAATCTTTCTTTGTTTTCATCTAGTGTAACTTTAGCAATAGTTGTTGGCTTGTCACTCAATTGAATAAAATCTTCTTTAACATTAAATTTTTTAACAAAATCTTTTATTGGTGATACAAACTCATCATTACCAAGACTACCCATAAAATAACTGTTATTTTGTTTTAAAGCACCTATTGAACAAGCAACATTAAATGATGCTCCACCAACTTCGCTTTTAATTGTGTTATTTTCTGAATAAACATCCATTAACACTTCTCCAATTGAAACTATATTTTTCATATTATTGTCCTTTTATCTCATTATTGAATATTATATTATTTCAATTATATGAATACCCTTTTAATTGATTAATTTTTACATTTTTTAAATTTGTTAGAATTTTGTTATGTTCATTTATATAGAATCTTACTGAAACAGCGTGTTCACCTTCATTAATAAAGATTTCCATAACACTTCTATCTACTAAAATTCTGATACTTTGAACATTTAAATTATCTAAGTTAATTAAAGGAGGTAAATTTTCATCATCTTTGAAAGTTGCTTCAGATCTATCTATTCTAAATTTATTATCAATATTAGATATTTTTATATTTTCGTTTTTTTCATTTTTTATTAATATTTCAAAATTATTTTTAATATCGGTTGCACATATTTCAGTTAAACCATTTTCATATGTATAAATATTTTCAAAACCTTTAATTTCTTTTACTCTTAGTTCATCCAATTCTTTTATTGGTACTTGATATAATTTATTATTTTTAACAAATAAATCTCTTGGAAGTGTTAGTTGATTACTTCATGTTGTAAGCTCTGGTGGGAATGGACTAGATTTTGAATTACCCAATCATCCCAACATAATTACTCTTTCTCCAGTATTACTAAATACTTGAGGGGCATAAAAGTCAAAACCTAAATCAATTTTTAATAAATTGGTTTTATAAGTGAAATTTATATCATTATCAATTTCAACTTCTCTATATTTAACATAGTGACTTCCATCTTTTAATGGTGCATCTTGTTCTAAACATGCGAAAACATATTCTCTTCCATCCAATTTAAAATAATTAGGACACTCTAGCATGTAAGCATTTTGTTCATTAGCTTCATCAAATTTAATATCTTTGAAATTTTCTCAATTTGATCCATTAAATTTGTAAACATTTAGCATTGCTTTTAAATCTTTTGTTTGAGCTCCGTTAAGCATATACAATTGATTATTTTTTTCAAAAACAATTGGATCTCTATAGTGACCTGTATATTTAGTTAAATCTGCTTCAAAAAGTAATTCTTTTGTTACTAATTTTTCTTTTAAGTCTATAAATGCCTTTAATGTATATGCTGTTCTATCAACATCATTAAATTTTACATTACCTGTATAATATATTTCAATTTCATCATTTTCATTTATTCTAGCGCTTCCTGAAAAAACTCCATTAATATCGTACTTTGTTGAAGGTATTAAAGTTAAACCTTCATAGTTATAATTAATAAAATCAGATGTTGTATATAATGCTCATGATTTATTAAAGTGTTGGATGCTAAATGGGCAGCTTTGCATAAAGATATAATATTTTCCTTTATGATATGTTAATCCATTAGGGTCATTAGTAGAACCTGAATATCCAGCTAAATGAAACTGATTATTGTATCAATCGCTTTGTTTTTTATCATGTCATTTTTGAATATCTTCAAGATCATTATTGCTTATTAAGCTATATTTTTCTTTTTGCATGTCATTATTCTCCTTTGTTTTTTCTAAATTTGATTTTGTCAAATTTTACTTTTGCTTTTAACTCATCAAATTTTAAACCTAATTTAGTTTTTTTAGCTTCTACGCCTTCTTTAAATAAAAAGAATGTTAATAAGAATGCTGATCCAAAGGCTATAATGTTAACACCTATAATTCCCAATAGTTTAACTCAATCTCCTGTATAAAGTAATAATCCAGGTACTACAGTTACTCCCATTCCTGGACATGTAACATTCAACACTCCTGCAAATAAACCACCAAAGAATGCACCAATAGATGCATATATAAATGGTTTTACTTTAGGCAAGTTTGTACCAAATATAGCAGGTTCTGTGATTCCAAAGAATGTTGAAAGTGCTGCAGAAAAACCTAATTCTTTATCTGATTTGTCTTTAGCTTTTATAGCTATCGCCATTGCAGCTCCACCCTGTGAAATAATTGATGCTGTTCATATTGCATTGAATATTGAACCTGCAGGGTCTGCTCCGTTAGCCCCTAGTAAACTTCCATCAATAACAAGTTGCATTTCAAGTCCTTGTAATACTTGGTGGCAACCAGTAATAACAATACCTTGTAAAAGACCTGCAATAATAGCTGTTCCAAATCCGTATTTAATTCCTAATATCGCTTTTGTTGCAATTAATATTCCTTGTTCAACCATTAATAAAATTGGTCCAAAGAAAAATAATGCAATTAGTAAAGCAAATGAAATGGTTAAGAATGGTGTAAAAATCATATTAACTGATTTTGGCATTCATGATTTAATTCATTTTTCTAAATATGCTACTACAATACCTATTATTAAAGCTGGTAAAACTGAACCCTGATAACCTGTAATAGGTATTATTCAAAATTTTATAGCTGTTATTGGCGCACCCATTGTTGCATCAACTAAAATTTCTTTTGACGCATCATCAATTATTGGAGCAGTTCCCATTCATTTTAAACCTGCATTATTTCAATAATCATATATTTGATTTATATTTAAACCTTTACTTGATTGATCATTAAAGAAATCTAATTGTGCATTGTACGCTGCAATTGATCCTTTGTTTGGCAATAACGGACTAACTAACATTAATCCAATAATAATACCTAATACAGGATTTCCACCAAATCTTTTAACAGTTGATCAACAAACTAAAACTGCTAATGAGTCAAATGCTGTTTTAGTAATAATATCAACAATAATTCATAATAATGAATTAAGTTCAGCTCCTGATGGTTTTAAAATTTGTTTTAATAACGCAGCCACACCCATTGCTAATCCAGCTGCTACAATAGCAGGAATGATAGGAACAAATATGTCTCCTAAAACTCTCATACCTTTTTGGATTTGTCCAAAAAATCCTGATTTATTTCTTAAAGCTTCTTTATTGGCTTTAGCTTGTAATTTAAAGTCTTCTAATTTATCATTACTCAATTTTTCATTTAAAGTTAAATTACTTACTTCCATTTCTTTTTGAACTTCTTCATAAACAGCTTCAACAACACCACTACCTAAAATAATTTGTAGTTGATTTTGTGAATAGTTTATTCCTTTTGTTAATGGAGATGCTTTTATTTCAGCTTCATTAACTTTTGTTTTATCAATAAGATTTAATCTTAATCTTGTAACACAGTGAAGGTAAGATTCAATGTTTGACTTACCTCCAACTGCCTCGATAAAACGTTTGGCTTCAAACGCATAATCTTTCTTTTTCATTTTCTCTCTCTTTACATTTTTATTTTCTTCACTCTATAAAATCTCATTTAAAGAATTTAGGTTTATATCTACTGATTCTATACTCAAGTAGCTCTCCAAAAATTCCGTAAACATTTCCCTCATCAACAATATATCCTTGAAGTTTGTCATCATTAAACGTTTTATAAATTTCGTCATCATTAATATTTTCAAAATATATTTTTTTTGATGAATGACTTACTTTTGAAGAAGTTTTTTCTTCAATATATTTCATAAATCCGTAATGATTTAAATAATCTAATCTTAAATCATTGCATAGGTTTTTTGGAACCATGCTTTCTTGATAAAGAATAATTTCTTTAGAGTCTTTATTTTTTCTTAAACATTTAAAATGTATGACTTTTGATCCCACATAAAAATTTGTCTTTTTTGATAATTCTTCTGTTATTAAAATTTCCTTCAAATCATAATATGTATTAGTTGAATTAGGAAATAATTCTCTAAAACTAAAAAGCAAATTATTTTTAATTTTATCTTGAACTACATATCCTTTTCCATTTACAGCTTTTACAATTTTTAGCTCAATTAATTTATTAAAAGCCATTCTAATCGGTTGTTCACTGTACTTAAATTTTGTTTTAAGCATATTTTGACTTGGTAAAACTTCCCCTGCTCCAACTTTATTCTCTCTTATTAAGTGCATTAAATAATCAAAAACTATCTCTCATTTTTTGTCCATTACTTTTATCCTTCATACTAATAATTAATTTTAATTATACTAATTTTCAGATGGATTTAAGTAATTTTTAATTGATTGTTTTCCTCAATCTGTTCTTAACAATAATGCAGATGTCCCGGCAGTTGCAAAAACAGAAATTAACATTGCAATTATTATGTGAACTCCCATAGGTATTCCTGTTAATATTGCATGAATATTATTCGCTTCAATATATTTTTTAGTATCTACTGTATTTCAATCGAATTGAACTAATCCTATTCAAGATGCACTTCCTAGTGAATTTGCCATAGTATGTGTCATTCCTAATCATCATCCAGCAAAAGCAGAACCAATAGCTGCTGAAATGAATAATGGTTTAATTTGTAAATTAATTCCAAACATTGCAGGTTCAGTAATTCCTGTATATCCTCCGAATGTTGATGAAATAGCCTTTGATCTTTCAACTTTATCTTTTGTATAAAATACTAACATTAATGCTGCTGTACCTTGTGCTATGTTTGAAACGCAAGCTACAGGAGTAATAAATGATAATGAATGACCGAATTGTAAATTACTATCTACAAGCAATTGAGTTTCAATTGGCAAGAATCCTTGGTGTAATCCTGTTATTACTAAGAATGGATAGAATCCTGCAAAAACCATTCCACCAAAACCAATAAAGTTTCAGTTAGTATATTTAAATAATCCTGATAATCCCAATGATATACCTTTTCCAATTATTTCTCCTAATGGAGCTATCGCTCAGAAAGCTAATCATGAAGATAATATAACTGTTGCCAATGGCACAACTATAATTGCCACAACTTGCGGTGTTCATCTTTTTAATACTCTTTCAATGTTTACTGATAATCCAATAACTAATAAAACTGGAACTATCTGAGCTTGATATCCAATCAACTTAATTTTAAAAAATCCAGAGAATATTGTGTAATAAGTACCAACTATTTTGTCAAGCATGATTGTTATATTTTCTGGTTCAGGTAAATTATTGTCAGATAAATATTTATAGAATGCCTCTAATCTTGCATTTTGTATTATATCGCTTGGAGTATTAATATCAAATCCTAATTGTATAGGAGTATTGGTTGAGTATCTGTTAAGTAAAGCTGGTGAAACTAAAACTAATCCTATAGCCATTCCTATAAAAGGATTACCTCCTCACTTTTTAGCAGCGGTATATCCTACGAATACTGGGATTGATCCCATAATACCCCCACCAATTACATCAAGTAATTTTGCAAATCCTGTATTAGGTGATATTTGATTAACCAATGACATAATTGCTAATGACATACCTCCAGCAATAAATACTGGAACTAGTGGCACAAAAATTGAAGCAAATGAATTCATTCCTCTTTTTGAAATCATTAGCATATTTGATTTTGTTGATAATTTTTTATTTCAAAATTTTTGCTTATTTTCTGGTTTTAAATCATTATTATTTAATGAATTATTATTTAAAATCAAATCTATTTCTTTATAAACTTTGTCAACTATACCTGCTCCTATAATGATTTGGTGTTGATTTTCTTGTTTTTTATAACCTTTAAAAAGTTTAGTTTTTTTAAGTTCTTCTAAGTTAAATTTTACATCGTCTTTAAGAATTATTCTTAATCTTGTAGCACAATGATATATTTCTTGTATATTTTCTTTTCCGCCTAGTAATTCAATAATTTCTAATGCGTAAGCTTTTCAATTGATCTTTTTCATAAATCCCCTTTGCATAATTTATATTTTATTAAAAAATAATTTATTTTCATATTTGAAAAATACCTATGATTATAACTTTTGATATAAAAAAAGAAGCTCTTAAGCTTCTTCGATTAGATCATTTGATTTTTTAGTTTCATTTTTAAAGAATATTATTTTTATTTGTGGTTGTATTGTAATACTGTAACCAACAAGTAATAACAACATAACCCCAAATACTTTTCATGTATCAGAATCTTGATTGATAACAAAAGTAATATCAGCTGCCATCATCATTGCTGTGGCAATTGTTAATACAATCAATGTTGTAATACTAATAATCATTGTTTGAAATGGTTTTCTAAAAAATAATTTTAGAATAGGTAATATCATTGATGCTCAAACTAAAATTATTCCAGTTAAAGCTAATGCAAAATATTGTTTATTATTTTCTGTTTCTTTTGTAACATTTGCTAAGTTAATTGAATCCTTAAATCCAATGCTATAAAAAGCTACTAAAGCTAGGATACCAAAAATCATAACATTGACACATACAGCCATGTTTAAAATAAGTTTTTTAAAATTTTTCATATTGTCCTCTTTCTTTATTTTAATATTATACTATTATTTATTTTTAAAAAATAAAAATAACGATTTAATCTCGTTATTCTTAAATATTATTTAGTTGCTAAGAATGCATCAACTAATTCAATAACTTCAGGAGTATCATCTGAAGATAATGCTTTATTAGCTAATTCTTCTGCTTCAGCCATAGTAATTTTACTCATTAAGGCTCTTGCTCTTAACATTGAAGTTGCACTCATTGAGAATGCATCCAATCCCATTCCTAAAAGTAATGGTAAAGCTTGAATATCTCCAGCCATTTCTCCACACATACCAACTCATTTATTATTTTTGTGTGCACCTTTAATTGTTAAATCAATTAATTTTAATAATGCTGGATTTAAAGGTTGGTAAAGGTATGAAACATTCTCACTCATACGGTCAGCAGCCATTGAATATTGAATTAAATCATTTGTTCCGATTGAGAAGAAATCAGCATATTTACTAAATTTATCTGCGTTAACAGCAGCGGCAGGAATTTCAACCATCATTCCAACTTGAACATTTTCGTCAAATGCAATATTTTCTTTTCTTAATTCTTCTTTACATTCTTCTACGATTGCTTTAGCACGTTTGAATTCATCAACAGTTGCAATCATTGGGAACATAATTCCTAGTTCACCATGCGCACTAGCTCTTAATAAAGCTCTTAATTGATCTTTAAAAATATCTTTTCTGTCTAATGTAAAACGAACAGCTCTATATCCTAAGAATGGGTTCATTTCATGTGGGAATTCAAAGTATGATAATTTTTTATCTCCACCGATATCTAATGTACGGATAACAACTAATTTACCCTTCATTGCATCCATAACTTGTTTGTAAGCTATATATTGTTCTTCTTCAGTTGGGAAGTGGTCATTGTCCATGTATAAGAATTCTGAACGGAATAACCCAACTCCTTCTCCACCATGTTCAATAACAGATTCAACATCAGTTGGAGAACCAATATTTGCTTCAATTAATTTTTCTTGCCCATCAGCTGTTTTTGAAGGTAAGTCTTTAAATTTTTGTAATTCAGCTTTTAAGTCAGAAAATTCTTTTGCTAATTTTTCATATTCTGTTTTAATTGCATCTGTTAAATCTAATTCAACAATACCTGTTGTTCCGTTTAATGCAAAAACTTCTCCATTTTTAACATCATTTGTTATTGTTCTTAAACCTAAAACTGCGGGAATTTCTAAACTTCTTGCCATAATAGCAGCATGAGAAGTTCTTCCACCAATATTAGTTGCAAAACCTTTAACAAATTGTTTGTTTAATTGAGCAGTTTGTGAAGGTGTTAAATCCTCAGCAACAATAATAACTTCTTCACTTATTGTTGATAGGTCAACAATAGCAATTCCTAAAATGTGTTTAATAATTCTTGAAGCTACATCTTTAATGTCTGCACTTCTTTCTTTAAAATATGGATCATCCATTGAGGCAAACATTTCATAAAAGTTATTAGTTACTTGCTCTGCCGCAAATTCAGCACAAATTGATTCAGATTTAATAACATTTATAATTTCATCTTTAATAGCTGGGTCAGATGCAATTTCTTTATGTGCATCAAAAATAGCTGCTTTTTCTGGACCTAATTTTTCAAGTGTAGTAGCTTTTAAATTCTCTAAATCCTCGATTGATTTATTAACTGCATTTTCTAATTTTGAAACTTCTGCTTCAATATCAGAAACTTTTGTTTTTTTAATTTCTATATGGTCTTCTGCTAGAACTAAAGCTTTTGCTACAGCAATACCTTCACTAGCTCCAATACCTTTAAATTGTTTACTCATACTTTTTTCTCCTATGTAAGTTATTTCATAACATATATAATTATAATATTTAATTGCTATTTTTTATATTAAAAATATTAAAAAATGGAAAATATTATTATATTAAAAATAAAAAATGATGGTAAACCATCATTAAATTTCTTTAAAAACAACTGAGTCAACAGGAATATTATTACCTACACAAAAGTCGTAAAGCATTTGATCTAAAACTTGTTGATTGTCAGATTCGGCTGTAAATAAAATTTCAGCGCCTCTCATAATTACTTTTTTCATGTTAATTTCTCCTTGTATTTATTTTCTTTTAAATTCTTTTGGTGCAACAGCACCATTTCTTTTATGTTCACTGATTTTATGTAAATGATCAACTCTTGATTTTACATTTTCATCATTAATTTCACCAGCTAAATAAGCATCTATTTGATCATAAGTAATACCTAACTCACTCTCATCAGTTTGGTCTTCTCATAAACTTGCTGTTGGTGCACGATTTATAATTGAAGTTGGTACGCCTAATATTCTTGCTGCTTCTCTAACTTCTCTTTTTAATAAATGTACTAATGGAACCATATCAACTCCACCATCACCGAATTTAGTAAAGTAACCAATATGTCACTCATCAAGATTGTCAGTTCCCAGAACTAAATATGAATTTGTTTGAGCAACAGTATAAAGTGTTGTCATTCTTAAACGTGCTTTTGCATTTGCAATAGGCAATTTATGTTCAGGTGTTGTTGAATCTTTAATAGCTTTTTTAAAAGATAAAAAAGTTTCTTTTAATTCAACATCAATTGCTTTAATATCACATTGATCAATCAACTCTTGTTTACATTTGTAATCTTCATCACTTGATTCAATTGGCATTCAAACAGCAGTGTAATCGTTAGGAAAAGCCTTTTTAGCTAAACAAGCAACAACTGCAGAATCAATACCACCGCTTATTCCTATAACTACACCTTTTGCATTAGCTTTTTTAACTGTTTCTTTAATAAATTCAACTAAATAATCTAAATATTCTTTTAATTCCATAATATTACTCCTTTACAAATTAATCCATTCACTCAAGTTCATATTCAAATACTTTTACAATATCTCCAGCTCCAACTCCACGTTCTCTTAACATGTCATAAACACCAGATTTTTTAAGTTTTTCATTAAATAATAATAAGTTATCATCTGTTGTAATTGGGAACTTTTGATAAATTTTGTAGATTGTATCTCCGGCAACTTCTCATCTACCATTACCTTTATTAATTATTTGGATATCTTCTTCGTCTTCTTCTAATCTATAAACTTTGATACCTTCATAAATATCTTGTTCCATTTCTCATAATGGAACATATTTAGCAGTTTCAAGTTCTTTTGCGATTTTTAATAATAATTCATCAACATTATCTTTTAATAATCCTGATACAAAAACAACTTTTTTATCTTTGAAATATTTTTTTATGTCTTCTTCCATCATATTTAATTGAGCTTCATCTGTATCCATTTTATTAGCCACAATTATTTCTGGTCTTTCATCCAGTTTATAATTATATTTTACTAATTCACTTCTTATTAATTCATAGTTTTTGATTACATCTTCTTGACCATAATTTCCACTCATATCTAAAACATGGCATATAACTCTACATCTTTCGATATGTTTTAAAAATTGATGACCTAATCCTTTTCCTAAACTAGCCCCTTCAATTAAACCTGGTAAATCTGCAACAACAAATGTTGAACCATCTTTAGCTCTTGAAACTCCTAATTGAGGATTTAAAGTTGTAAAGGCATAGTCAGCAACTTCTGGTTTTGAATTTGAAATCGCTCTAAGTAAAGTTGACTTACCAGCATTGGGTAATCCAACAAAACCTACATCAGCTAAAACTTTTAATTCAGCTTTAACTTCATAAAATTGTCCTATTTCACCAGCTTCAAATATAGTTGGCGCTTTATTTCTTGAGTTTGCAAATCTTGCGTTCCCTTTTCCACCTTTTCCACCTTTAGCAACTAAGACTTGTTTTTTATCTTCATCCATATCAGCTAAAATTGTTCCGGTTTTATTATCTATAATCAATGTACCCACAGGAACTCGAACGATAAGATCTTTACCTTGAGCACCATGCATATTTTTTATATCACCTTTAAATCCATCTTGTGCACCAAGTTGTTTTTGAAGTTTTAAATCTAAAAGAGAATGTTTTCCACCATCGGCTTCAAATATTACACTTCCACCATTTCCACCATCTCCACCGTTTGGACCACCATTAGGTACGAAAAGCGCAGTATGAAAACTAACTGCTCCGTTCCCTCCATTACCGGCTTTAATAGTAAACTTAGCTGTATCAATAAATTTCATATTTTCCAGCTCCTTTCTTTCTACATTATCAAATCATTTGATTTCAACATTCATCACATAAAAATGTTGGTTCTTGATTATCAAAATTAATATCCTCGAATTTTTGTCATTCTTGGATAGGTTTTTCAACTAATTTTTCAACTTCACTATCTGTTAGGTTTTTTCCTTGTTCTTTAATTAAACTCCCAATTGGTTTTGGATGATCTTTCAAAACAAAACTAATTTGTGGTTCATAGCAAAGAGAACATCCAATACCAAAGGCTTGGATCATTACATCATTAAAATCATTAAACTCGACATAATTATCTTTATTAAAGTTTATCTTATTGTTCATAACCTTTAATCTCCTTTAATATTTCATGAGCTTTATCTTCATCAAAATTAAATCATTGTTTAATATAAGACATTTCTTTTTTTTCTTCTAACATTTCTATAGCAATTAAAATAAATGCTGCAGCTTTTTCATTTAAGAATGAATTATTAAATTTGTCTAAATTATTTAAATAAAAATTTATATTCAACATTTTAGCATCATGTGCTATTCCTGGATTTTCATTTTCTATACTTTTAGAAATAACTTCATCTATTTCAGTTATAAATTTAAAATTATTTTCAAAATCTATTTCAATTGGATTTCAAGATTGTTGGACACCACTATATAAAACATCAAAACTTCTATTTATTTCTTGTTCTTTTAAAGTAAATAAGATCAAAGTTTTAATTGAGTTATCAATTCTTTCTAAAGTAAGTAATTCAGAAACGTCATTTAACTTATCTCTTAAATTAATTTTGTTTAAAAAATTAATACCAAATGCTTGTTGTTCTCTATCACTTGATTTAAGTAATTGCAAAATATATTCAGCATTTAAATTATTATTACTATTTGCTTTTTTTGAAATTTGTTCAAAAATCTGAGTTTTAAACTCCAAAAGTTGTCCTTCAATATCTGAAGGTACATATGGCATTGATAATTCTTGATTTATTTTTAATAAAGCAGTTTCAAAATCGTTTTTCAGAATAAGTTCTTTTAATTCGATAATTAGTTCATCATAAAAATTCATAAAACCTCTTTCTATTAAAAAATCATGCCTTTTATAGCATGATTGATGTTTTCGAGTGGTGCCCACGAGAAGGCTCGAACTTCCGACCTCACGCTTAGAAGGCGCGTGCTCTATCCAACTGAGCTACATGGGCAATTAATAATTACATATATAAATATATCATAAATATTAATCTAATGAAAAATAATTTCATAAATTTTTATTTAAATTATTATCATTTATTTTTTGGTTTTCTTGAAGAACTATTTGAAGAAGAATTTCTTCTGTTACGTGTTCCTGATCCTTTGTTATCTCTTGGACCTGAATGAACTCATTCTCCACGGCCTGAACTTCTTCTGTTTCTTCTTTCATCTCTTTCATTATTTGAATTAAACCCGTCTTTTTTATTAAATGAATCTGGTCTTTTTTCTTTTCCAGTAACTCTTTCTCAACGGCCTGAATCTTGTTTAGAATAATCAGTTTTAACATATCATGAAGAATGTCTAGTACCTTCAAATTTTTTATTATCTCTTTCTTGACCATCTGTTCTTCTGTCATCACGACCACGGTTTGAATTTCTTCTGTCATCACGACCATGGTTTGAATCTCTTCTGTCATCGCGACCACGGTTTGAATCTGTTCTGTCATCACGACCACGACCTGAACTTCTTCTGTCTCCTCGACCTGAATCTCTTCTGTCTCCACGACCTGAATCTCTTCTGTCATTTCTTTCAAAAACATTTTGATTGCTATCTTGATTTTCATTCACTGAATAATCATCAACTAAAGATAAAGCTTTTTTAGCAAATTCTTTTTCTTCTGGTGATAAAGATAGCATTCTTTCTTCTCATGATTGAGAAGTTCAAGCGCTACTTCTGCTATCTAGTCTTTCACTTGTTCTTTTTCTTTCGCCATGAGCAAAGTCTCTTCTATCATTGTGTCCAGCATTTCTTCTGTCATCACGACCACGATTTGAATCTCTTCTGTCTCCTCGACCTGAATCTCTTCTGTCTCCACGATTTGAATCTCTTCTATCTCCACGACTTGAATCTCTTCTGTCTCCACGATTTGAATCTCTTCTATCTCCACGACTTGAATCTCTTCTATCTCCACGTGAACTTCTGTTTGAGTTTCCTCTTCCTTCTTGCTTGTCTACTTCACCATATTCAGAAATTTGCATTTCATCAATAATTAAATTAAAGTTTTTTTCTATTCCTCTAATTTGTCTTAAAACATTTTGATTTTGTACAAAAGTAATTGAATCACCTTTTGTATTATTTCTTCCTGTTCTACCAATTCTGTGAACAAAATGTTCGTCTTCCATTGATACATCATAGTTAATTACGTAGTCAACACCTGTAATATCAATTCCACGAGCAACAACATCAGTTGCAACTAAAACTGATATTTCATTGTTTCTAAATTTTGCAATAGCTCTTGATCTTTGTGATTGTCTTTTGTCACCATTAATAACTATGGCTCTAATTCCTGCTGCTTCTAAATTGTCTGCAATTTTATCTGTATGGTTTTTTGTGTTTGAAAACACTATAGCTCTTTTAGGTTGGTGTTTTTCAAATACTTTAACAATTAAATCTTCTTTACTAAAACCTTTTGTAAAAATAAAAGTATTTGTAATATTAGCATTAACTTCTATTTGATTTTCAATTTCAATAACGTCATATTCATTCATATAATCATTAGCAATTTGCATTACTTTTGGTGATGTTGTAGCTGAAAATAAACCAATTTGAACATCTGGTGAAACTCTTTCAAATAATGCATCAATTTCGTTTTTGAATCCCATTTTTAGCATTTCATCAGCTTCATCTAAAATGATTGTTCTAACATCATCTAATTTTAAAGTTTTTCTATTTAAGTGGTCATTAACCCTTCCTGGAGTTCCCACAACTATTTGTGAGTCTTTCAGTCTTTTAATTTGATCTCGCATATCAGCTCCACCGATTAATGGTGCTATTACTAGATTTTCTATTCTTGATCCAAATATTCTAATTTGGTTAACAATTTGCATTGCTAATTCTCTTGTTGGTGCCATTATAACGGCTTGAACTCTTCTTTTGTTTGGTTCTATTTTTTCTAAGATTGGCAATACAAATGATGCTGTTTTACCTGTACCAGTGCTTGATTTACCAAAAATGTTTTTTCCTTCTAGGAAAAGTGGTATTGCTCTAGCTTGAATTTCTGTAGCTTCGTTAAAATTAGCTTTTTCCAGTGCGACTAATACTTTGTCGCTTAATTGTAATTCTTTAAATGTCATTTTCTATCCTTTTTCTATACTCAGGATCAAAAAATCAGCATTTTAAATCACAAGTCATTTATATATTATAGCACAGTTGCTTGTAATTAAAGAAATTAAAATTTTTATTATAAAAAGCAACTTAAAAGTTGCTTAATTATTTATTATTTTAATTTCATTTCTTTAATATCAGATAATAACATTTCATGTTCATTATTTAATTGAATTTTATTAAAGTTTTTTACAAAAAATCTTGAAGTAAAAATTGTTTCATAATTGTCCGCAAATATTTCAATTGATGATGAATCAATAAATATTTCAACTTTTTGATTTTTGAATTTTCTTAATGCTTTTCTTGGTGTTTCGAAATTTCAATCAACTTTTGAAGTTTGATTTGTTCTATCTAAAATTATTTCTTTATCAGTAAATTTTATTTCTATAGATTCACTTTTTTCATTAAGAATTTTAATGTCTAAATTATCGTTTAAATCAAACTCTAAATGTATTGCTTTATTTACACTTAATTCTTTAAATGCTTTTTTAGTTGTTTTAGTTAAAACACTTTTTTTGAATTCTGAATAAGGTTTTTGAACCAAAATTTCTTTTGATCAGTTTAATTCTCTTGGTATTGTTAACATTGAGTGTCATGAATATTCATCTGTTGGATATTGAACATCAACTGCACCTAATCAACCTATCATTAAAAGTTTTTTATCTACTCAATAAGTTTGAGGTGCATAAAAATCATGTCCGAAATCCATTGTTTTTAGAATTGATTTTTCATTCAATTTATTGTTTTCAAAATCTAATTTATCTATTTGAGTATAAACAACATTTCTTGAATTATTTAGTTCATAAGGATTTTCTTCATTAAATCATCCTTCTGATGATTGCATAAATAGCATTTTTCCTTCTAGATAATCTAAATTAGGGCATTCTCACATGTATCCATAAGTTTCGTCTAACGATGGTTTTAGTATTCTATCAAAAGTATATTTTTCCATATCATCAGTTTTGTAGAAAACTAACCCACCAAGCATATCAGCTTTACACTGAGCACCAAAAATCATATATTTGTTATTTTCATATTCAAATATTTTTGGATCTCTTACGTGAGGTGTGAAAAGATTTTTATCGTGCTCTACAACAACTCTTTTATTTACAATTTTTTCATCGATGAAGTCTGCTTTGATTTGCACTTCTTCAATCATTTCGCCATTTTCTTCAATATTACCTGTGTAGTAAATTTTTACTCCGCCTTTTTCTTTAAATGCTGAGCCAGAAAATGCACCTGTTCTTTCGCATTCTTCTGTTGGTATTACTGACACACCTAAATCATCATAATTAACAAAATCTTTAGTTTTAACTAATCGTCAATGTTTCATTCCATGATATGGTTGAAGTGGTGATCATTGATAATGAATATAATGTTCTCCATTTACATAAACTAATCCATTTGGGTCATTCAATAATCCATTTGGAGGTGCTATATGATATGTTGGTCTATAATATTTATCACTTGCTACTAATTCATTTGCTTTTTTAATATCATCTTGATTATGTTCTGTTATTAAATTTAATATTGTTTCTTTTTTTAATTTCATGTTAATTCACCGAAAAATCTCTTTCTAAAACTTTATTACTCATTTCTTTAAATACTTTTAATTTTGACAATCCTATAGTTGCAAAGAAAGTTGTTACAAATGTTGCCACAATAGCTATTGCCATTCATAAGTAAGGCCCACCTGCTATATTGCTTACATTGAAATTATTTAATATTTCTTTATCCGTTGTTATTGATAGGAAAATCAATAATGATGCATTTCCATTTGTACATATAATTCCTGCAAAGGTTGTTATAATAATGCCCACTGTGGCACCTATGCTAGCAGCTATTACTGGGTATATGAATTTAAGTCCAACACCAAATAATGCAGGTTCTGTTGAACCACTTACATATGCTAATGAATATGACGGAACTGCTGTTCTTTTTAATTCTTTGTTTTGTCTATTAATTAATGATACCGCTAGTATTGATGTAGCAACAGCTATATTTAATTGAGTAAATAATGGCATCATTGTTGTTCCACCAAAATTTGTAAATTGTTGCAAGTTAATAACAACAAGAACTTGAATTAACCCTGTTATTACTAATCAAGGCAAGGCTAATCCTAAAATTGGGTTAAATATATATTTAGCTATATGATTTGTTGTTGCTCAAACAATACCTACATTCATTCCATATGTTAATAATAATCCAATAGGAGCTATTAATAAAAGAGCTATGAAAAATGTAGAAATTGTGATCATCGGAATTGCAACCATTTCCTTAAATACAGGTATATCAAACTTATTTGCAAATCTTTCAATATAAACTGCTAAAAAACTAACACCTACAATTGGTAATATTTGCCCTTCAAATGAAATTTTTCATGGATAGCCTGTTTTAATAAATGAAACAGCTTCATCTCAATTAAATAAACCACCATGGCTGCCATCCATTATTGAGTTAGTTGTTAGTAAACCATGAAAACACAAAACTACTCCTATAGATATACCTATTGCTTGACTTCCTTTCATTAATTTAAAAATTGATCAAGGAATCATAATAGAAAAAGCTAAAACTAAACTATCTGATAAAGTTCTAAACATTAAACCTATAACTGCAGCAACTTGCCCCGTACTTGCCAATGTCCCGGCTGCTATTTTTAGTTCTTCATTTCCTTGTGTATTAAAACCAAAATTTATTCCATTAAATACATTTGATAATGTAGCTACTATGGCCATTGTTATCAATAAAGGGATTAAAGGCTTAACAATTATTGCAATCCCATCAGTAAAAGCTTTAAAAAAACTTTCTGACTTATTTACTCTTATTTCAAAATCATTTGGCACTTCATCATAAGAAATTTTCAATGCTCTTAATAAATTTAAAAAAACTTGTTCAATATTTTCGTTAGCAATTAATTGAACAAAGTCATCTTTTAATAATGTTTTAACAAAAACTTTAGAACCTTCAAGTTTATTCAAATTTAATTTTGTTATATCAATAACTTTGATTCTGATTCTTGTTGAACATCTATTAATTAATTCGATGTTTTTTATTCCACCGACAGCTTCTCTTACTTTTTTACATTCGTCATAAAAGTAGCTGTTAATTTTTGTATGCTTCATTTTTCACCTTTCAAATAATAATAATAATAATAATAATAATTTCTATTTATTTTTACCTTTTTAGAAATTATTCTAAACTTATTATAAGTCTAATTTAACCTACAATAAGTTGTTAAAAATAAAAACCTATAATCATAAGTTGGATAAAATGCAAACAAAAAAGTGGCTAATAACCACTTAGTTTTTTATTAAATTACACATGCATCACATTCATAGTTTTCACTATCTTCTAATACTTCTTGTCTTACACGTACGTAGTAGATTGATGCACATTTTTTCTTAAATGCATGAATGTATGCTTTGTTTAAGTCACGAGTTGTAACTTGATCTGTCATAAATAATGTTAATGATATAGCTTGATCAACGTGTTGTTGAGCTGCTGCAACAATATCAATAATTGGCATTGGCCCAACTTCATATGCTCCTAAAGCATAGTAAGCCATGTTATCAAAATTAATATTGTATGCTGGAACATAAATTCTTCCTAATTTTCCTTCTTTACGTACTTCAATTGGTGCTACAACTGGTTGTAAACTTGGAGTACATGAAGATAAGTAACTAATTGATCCTGTAGGAGCAACAGCCATTAAATGTGAGTTAGCAATTCCATTTTTTTTAATTAGTTCAACTAATTCAATTCAATCTTTTTGAGTTGGAATAGTTACATTATATTGAGTAAATAATTCTCTAACTCTTTGAGTTTCAGGAGTTCATTTATCTTCTGCACATTTAGTATATTTGTTAAATCAACTTCCATCAGCAAATTGTGATGTTTCAAATCCATCAAATGTACCATATTGTAAAGCTAATTTGTGAGATGCTTTAAATGCGTTATATGCCATTGCATAGAAGAACATGTTTGTAAAATCAACTGCTTCAATTGAGTTATATCAAATGAAGTTTGTAGCTAAGAAACCATGTAAGTTCATAGCACCTAATCCTACAGCATGATTTTTTTTGTTTCCTTGTTGAATTGAAGGAGCACTACTTAAGTCACTTGTTCTTGAAACTAGATCTAAAGCATTAATTGAGTGTTCAATAACTTCTGCAAATTCAGCTCCACTTTCCATTACTTTAGCAATGTTAAGACTTCCTAAATTACAACAGATATCGTCTCCCATGCTTTTGAAACTTAAATCATCCTTAAATGTACTTGGTGTTGAAACTTGTGCAATTTCACTACATAAGTTACTCATAACAATTCTTCCAGTTGCTGCATGAGCATTATTGTTGTTTACTGTATCATCAAATAAGATGTATGGGTAACCACTTTCAAAGTGTAATTCAGCAACAGTTAAAAAGAATTTTCTCGCATTAATATAAGTTTTTTTAATATTAGGGTTTTTAACTAGATTTTCATACTCTTGAGTAATTGAAATATCTGACATTGCTTTTCCATATTCTCTTTCAACATCATAAGGACTAAATAAAGCCATTTCTTCATTTTTTTGAGCTAATTCAAAAGTAATATCTGGAATAACTAATCCTAATGATAATGATTTAATACGGATTTTTTCATCAGCATTTTCTCTTTTAGTATCTAAGAATGACATAACATCTGGGTGGTGAGCATTTAAATAAACAGCTCCAGCACCTTGTCTTTGACCTAATTGATTTGCATATGAGAATGAATCTTCTAATATTTTCATAACTGGAATAACACCAGTTGCTTGGTTAGCAATATGTTTGATTGGTGCACCCAATTCACGTAGGTTAGTTAAACATAAAGCAACTCCACCACCACGTTTTGATAATTGTAATGATGTTGTAACAGCACGACAAATTGATTCCATGTTGTCTTCTACTCTTAATAAGTAACAAGAAACATACTCACCACGTTGTTTTTTACCTGCATTTAAGAAAGTAGGCGTAGCTGGTTGAAATCTACCTAACATTAATTGTCTTAATGTTTTTGTTGCAGATTCAAAATTACCATTTCCTAAGAATAAAGCATTCATTACTGCTCTATCTTCAAAATTTTCTAAATATTGTTGTCCATCAAAAGTTTTTAAACCGTATGAATTATAAAATTTCATAGCTCCCATAAAACTTGGGAATTCACGGTGAAATCCATAAGCAATATCAGTAATTTCTTCAATTTGTTCTATTGTATATTTATTAATAAGTTCTTCTTCGTAGTATCCATTAGAAACTAGGTATTCTATTCTTTCTTTAACTGAACCAAATTTTACTAATCTAGGTTCAACATGATGTTTTAAATAAGCTTTTGCAGCATCAACATCTAATTTAAAGTTATCTGATCCAGCAGCTAATATTTTAGCTCTGGCATTTAACGTAACGTATTCATCGCTTTCGTCTGTTCCAGATAATGTATTTATTTTTTTATCTTCCATTTTTATTCCCCTCAAAATTCTTTCAATATTTCATTGATTTTTTCTACATCGTTTTGAGTTCCTAATAATTCAAATTGATATAACAATGGAACATTAAGTTTTTTTGAAAGAATTGGTCCTGCCATCGCAAAAGTATTACCAAAGTTGGTATTACCTGATGCAATCACACCTCTACAATAATTTCTATTATTTTCCTTGTTTAAAAATTTAATTACTTGTTTTGGAACTGCTCCCGAAGTAAATTCACCACCACCACTATATGTTGGTGTGATTAATACGTAATCAGAATCAACATTAATTTCTTCTTCTAATTCGTAAGGTATTCTTGAATTCTTAACACTTAGTTTTTGAATAAATCTATGTGTGTTATTTGAAATTGATGAGAAGTAAACTACATGCACTTCTCCTGTAGGCTTAACAATTTCTTCACCTGAAACTAATTTAATATCATCGTGCATATATTAAAACTCCCAATCGTCATCTTCAGTTTCTTCTGAAACTCCCATAATATATGATGAGCCATTCCCTGAAAAGAAATCATGGTTTTCATCAGCTCTAGCTGATAATTGTGTGAATATTTCTGGCTCAATTCTTGTTTCTTCTTCTGTAAACGGAGAATCATAACCTAAATTTTGTAAAAACTTACCTGCGTTGTAAACACTAAATCTAATAGCATCATCAGCTAATCCAAAATCCTCATACAATTCTTTCAAATAAGCTTTTTCTAAATCTATTAATTCATATAATAATTTAAAAACGAAATCTTTCATTTCAGCTTGTTTTTCTGGAGAAAGTTTAGCAACTTTCTTTTGATATTTATAACCACTATAGTAGTTATGTATAACTTTATCTCTTAATATTAATCTAATAATATCTGAAGTGTTTGGTAATTTACCTCTAGCTGATAGATAAAATGGTAAATAGAAACCTCCATATAATAAGAAACCTGGCATTAAAGCAGCTGCAACTTTTGACTTTAAAGGGTCATCATTCACATAATAAGGAATTAATGCTTTAGCTCTTTCTTGTAATGTTTCTGTATTGATAACTCATTCATGAGCTTCTTCAATTTGTTCACTTGAACATAAAGTTGAAAAGATTGAACCATATGATCTAGCGTGAACTGCAACCATAAATGCAAAGTTTGTGTAAATTACTTGTTCATGGTCAGTTAATGAGTTAGGAACTTGAGCCACGTCACCAACAGTAGCTTGAATAGTATCTAACAATGTTAATCCTGTAAAAGTTCTTGTAATTAATTCTTGTCATTCTGGTGTCAAAGTTCTTCATGAAGTTAAATCATTTGAAACTGGAATTTTTTCAGGCAACCAGAAGTTTTGTGTAATTCTATTTCATACCTCTAAATCTTTTTCATCATTTACTACGTTTCAGTTTACTGAACGCATTTTTCCTTTAAATCCTTGTTGCGCATATTCAATTGGCGAAACAGACTCATTGTAATATTGGTTTTTTATTTTTGCCATATATATCCTTTCTTTTTCTCTTATTATAAATTCAACTAAATAAAAAAGTTTCTTCTTGTCTTTTGGACATAAAAAGAAACTTTAATAATTAAAGAGTGGTTTTTCACTTATAGTCTCCAAATCGGTTTGAAGGCGGGGTCAGTAGCCCATTATGCTACCCTGTATAAGTTTCTTTTATATTCAGTTGTAAATTAATAATAATTTTTTATTTTTTAAAAATCTTAATATTTACTATTGATTTTATTTTTTTTCTATTTAAAATGGTGGAGTTTGTATAAAACACCAATTGAATCTACAACTTTATCTTTTTGTTGTAATTTTTTATATTGAGTTAATAATTTGTTTATCTTGAATTCAATCAATTCAAGGTCTTTGTTAGTAAATGACATCATGCTTTTTTTATAAGGTCCAAAAGCAATAATGTAGTATTTAATTAGATTTTCTCATGAATAATCAAAAGCTTTTGGTGCTTTTGGATCAATTGTAATTGCTAAAGAAATAATTTTTAACATAATAGACATTTGAGAATTATAATCTGCTATTTCCTCAAATCTATCAACTTTATTAAGCATTTTAGAGAAATTTTTTGCATCTAAATTTATTGATTTAAACCTGACATTTTTATAATTAAAGTCAAATTTTTCTTCATTTTGATTGTAAAAATGCATAGATTGTACTATTCCCACTTTTTTGAATGATATTAAACAGTCTCCAAGCACACCATTATTTCTTTTTGTCTTATTTATAATTTCCATGTAATATGTTGAATATCTAACTCTAGCTATGAAATCAAACAATTTTTCAGATCTAAATTTAATTTTTTTGAATTCTTTAAATTTCTTTGAATGTTTTAATGTTCAAATAGGGTTAAAGTCTTTTTGATTAATTGGTGATATGCTATGTACGTTTTTTAGAGGTCCTTCAAATGTTTTTATGTTGATTTTGCCTTGTTCTTTATTTGAACTTAAAAATAGGGGTAAATAGGTATATATTGCTTCGTATACATCATCACCTTCAGAAATAACAGAAATGTTTTTTAAATTGTCTCTTAAAAATATTGTTGTTATTTTAGAAAGTTCATGAATTATTTTAAATTTCTGTTTTACATCTATTTTTTCTCAATTATCTTTTTTAAAATTTAAAATAAATGCATTAAATTCATCTTCATTTTTTAAAAATTGAATAGTTGGTTCTAATCATTCTTTTTCTTCAGAAGTAAGTTCTCTTCCTCTTTTGTATGCTTCAGAAATATTTTTTCTAGTAAATACTTTTTTTATTTTATCAACCATATCTGATGGTTTTAACACATCTATGATAAGCATAGTTACTAAAAAAGGATAAACTATAGAATAATAATATTTACTTTCTTTTTCATTCTTAAAGTTTATATCATATTCAAATTTACTTGTTAAAGCACATAAACTGGCAAAGTTTCAATAATAATTTTGATTGATATCGTCAGAACTATTAAAAGATGTTTTTAAAATATGATTTAAAACTAATTCTTCTATAACTTGTTTAATAAAAAATTTTTTAGTTTCATCAATTTCTTTAAATTTTGATTCTATTTTTTTGTCTTGAAATGTAAAAATAAATAATTCATTATAATTTGAAATAATATAATTTGAAATTTCGCTAAATTTTTCAGGTTCAATATTTATTAATGATTCGTTTTTTCACAATTGAAATTGAAATAAAGAATAATAAGTAACATCATATATTTCATTTATTTTTTCTTTTAAATCATTATTAATTTTTTTAAAAATACATGAAGAGTCTTTTTTAATATATTCATCAAAATATGCTCAAAAAACAGTGTCTAAACGATTTATCATAATATTTGTTCCTTCTAAATTTTTTTAATAAAATCCTTAATAGAATCAATTGCTAATTTTGAAATATTTTCATTTTTCAGTTTTTTAATTTCTTGTTTAGTAACTTTTCTATTAGGTCTTTTAAATTCTATTTCATCAACTATTCCTCAATTTGCTTTCATTGGTTGAAAGTTTGTTATAGAAGCTTTATTTATATAGTTAAGTAAAGCACCTGTAACTGATTTTGATGATGGTACTTGCATTTCTTTTCCATTTATGAAATTAGCAATATTTATAGCTGTGATTAAACCAGAAACACAAGATTCAACATATCCTTCTACACCTGTTATTTGACCAGCAAAAAATATGTTTTCATTAGTTTTTAATTGTAAATATTTGTTAAGAACTTTGGGTGAATTTATAAAATTATTTTTATGCATTACACCGTATCTAACAAACTTAGCATTTTCTAAACCCGGTATCATTGAAAAAATTCTTTTTTGTTCAGGTCATTTTAAATTTGTTTGAAAACCAACAATATTATAAAGTCTATCATTTGCATCGTCTTGGCGTAGTTGAACAACAGCATGATTTCTTGTTCCATCAGGTTTATTTAAACCTTTTGGTTTCATCGGACCAAATAATAAAGTATCAACACCTCTTTTGGCCATAGCTTCTACTGGCATACATCCTTCAAAGTATTTCAATTCTGCTTCACCAGGTAGATGCCCTATAGAAATCTCTGCATTAATTAGTTCTGTATAAAAATTTAAATATTCTTCTTTTGACATTGGACAATTTATATAATCGCTTGTTTCACCTTTGTCATATCTATTTTTTTGATATGCAATTTCCATATTTATAGATTCTTTTTCTATAATCGGAGCAACTGCATCATAAAAGTAAAAATCGTCATTTCCTATAAGCTTTGTAATTTGCTCTTGTAGTTTATCTGTTGTTAAAGGCCCTGACGCAATAAGTGTTAATTCATTTGGGTTTATATTTTCAACTTCAAGATCTATGACTTCAATGTTTTCATTAGAACTTATTTCTTTTGTTATATATTCAGAAAATAAAACTCTATCAACCGCTAAACTTCCTCCAGCTGGAACTTGTGCGTATTCAGCAGCTCTTATAATTAATGAATCTAAAAGTCTCATTTCTTCTTTTAAAGTACCAACTGCATTAGTTAATTCATTACTTCTTAGAGAATTAGAGCAAACTAATTCAGCAAACCCGTCCAAGACTTGGACGGGATTTTTAGTTATTCTTTTAACTTCGAAAAGTTTAACTTTTATATTTCTTTTAGCTAGTTGGTATGCAGCTTCTGTTCCTGCTAAACCAGCTCCAATAATATTTACTGTTTTATTTTTCATTAATTCATCAATCCTGCTTCATATAATTTTTTAAATCTTCCAGGTGTTGAAATTAATTCTTCATAACTACCTTGTTGCACAATACCTTTTCCGTTTGCACCAAGTACTATAATTTGATCAACGTTTTTAATTGTTGAAAGACGGTGAGCGATAGTAACACTTGTTCTACCTTTCATCAATTTATCTAACTCAGCTTGAATTTCTTTTTCAACAATATTATCTAATGCACTTGTTGCTTCATCCAATATTAAGAAATCCGGGTTTTTCAAGAAAACTCTAGCTATAACTAAACGTTGTTTTTGACCACCAGAAAGTAAAAAACCTCTTTGCCCCAAAATTGTATTATATCCATCTTTTAATGAAATAATAAAGTCATGTAAATTAGCTTTTCTACATGCTCTCATGATTTCTTCATCAGTGGCATCAAATTTAGCGTATCTTATATTTTCAAAAAAATCTCCAAATAAAATTTGAGGTTCTTGTTCAACATAACCTACCTTATTTAAAAATGCTGGTAAATTTATTTCGTTTAAATCATGTGATTGTTTAGAAACACTTTCATCATTTTTATATTTACCCTCAACCATTATTTTTCCTTCTGTAGGCATGTAAAATCTTAATAATAATTTTGCTACAGTTGATTTACCACTTCCTGTTTCACCAACAAATGCATATGATTTACCTTTTTCAAAAACAATATTCATTTTAGGCAAAATTGTTTTTTCAGGTTTTTTAGGATAAGCAAATTGAACGTTTTCAAATGCAATTGAATTTATTTTTTCAATTACAGGCCCTTCCGGGTTTGGTTTAATTGTTGGGATTGGGTCTGTTAATTCTGAAATTCTTTGAGCTGCATTTTGAGCTCTTGTAGCTGATCTTAATGTTGGGATTAACATTGCAATAGCACCAATAACAAATGAAACTAAAACTTGTGCTAAAGGCATTTTTACACTTAAAAGTTCTATACCCGCACCAATATCGCTTTCTTTTGCGAACATAATACAAAATATAATAATAAACATTGGCATCATCAATGATGCTGTTACTTGAATTCATTGTGTTAAAATGGCTGATCAAGTAATTGCTGCATCTCCAGCTCTGTTATATTTTTCATTTAATTCTTCTATTCTTTCAATTTCGTATTCTTCTAATCCTGAAGATTTTATTAATGATATATTTGATATTCTATCTGTCATATCTTGATCAACATCACGTTTTTGGTCAAATGCTGTAATTAATTTTCTTCTACTTTGAATAAAAATAACAATAGCAATTACAATTGAAAGGAACATGTAAACAGCTAATATTACAGCTACATATCAAAGACCTGATAAAAGCATAATCACAACTGACATAGTTATACCAGTAAGGAAATAAATAATGTTAGTAAAGAATTGTTGAATACCAAATGCTAAAGATTGAGTATCCCCTACAAGTCTTGTTAAAATGTTTCCTGAAACGTGATCAAAGAAGAAATCTACATCTTGTTGAGCTAATCTAATTAACATTTTTTGTCTTTGATTAATCTCTACATGAAGTGAAAACTGAGCGATACTTCAGTTAACAACATACTCACAAAGTAGTAATAAAACTAAAGCAGCTAAAGTTATATATAATCAGACAGTTCATTCTGTTAAACCAACTTCTCATGCTAAGAAGTTTAATGTCTCTGCTCCAGGTTTTGTAATAGCAGAAATCATCATTGTTGCAAAAACCGGAAGGAAAGTTGCAACTATAGCATCAAACATTGTAAATAAACACATTGCTCAAAAAATAAATTTGTTTTCTTTTGCTGATTCAAAAATTTGGCGCATAAATACACCCATTTTTTTTCATGAAAATTCAAAATTAACATCAAATCCATGTTTATTTAATTGTTTACCATTTTGCAAATTATTGTTGCTCATTATTTCTTACTTCCTTTCCATCATTTTTTGAGTTCCCAGCATCATATAAATCTTTGAAATGACCTGGAATTTTTTTAAGTTCATTGAAAGTACCTCTTTGAACAATTCCTTGTTTAGGTGCAAGAACTAATATTTCGTCTACGTTTTTAATCGTTGAAAGACGGTGAGCGATAGTAACACTTGTTCTGCCTTTCATTAATTCATTTAATTTAGCTTGAATCTCTTTTTCTACAATATTATCTAAAGCACTTGTTGCTTCATCCAATATTAGTAGTTGTGGGTCTTTTAAGAACATTCTAGCAATTACTAAACGTTGTTTTTGACCACCAGATAACATAAATCCTCTTTCACCAAGTATTGTGTCATAACCATCAGGTCAAGTCATAATTAGATCGTGTAGCTCAGCTTTTTTACATGCTGCAATTACTTGTTTATTTGTAGCTTCAAATCTACCATATCTAACATTGTCATAAATATTACCTAAGAAAATTGCAGGTTCTTGTTCAACATATCCTACTTTATCTAAATAAGATGAAAGAACTACATCTTTTAAGTCAATATCTTCATTAATTAAAACTTGTCCAATAGTTGGATCATAGAATCTCAATAAAAGTTTTGAAATTGTTGATTTACCTGCTCCAGTTGTTCCAACAAACGCATATGATTTACCTTGTTCAAAAGTAAAGTCAAATTTAGGTAAAACTAATTCAGTAGGTTTTTCAGGATATGCAAATGCAACATCTTTAAAATAAATATTTCCTTTTATTTTTTCTACTATAACACCATTTTTATCTTCAAAATGATTATCAAATCTTGGTTCTTGTTCCAGTATTTCACCTATTCTCTTTGATGCAACGTTTGATTGAGTTAATCCAACAAGAACTCTTAAAAATGACATTAATGGACCAATCATAAGTGATGATGCTGAAATCATACCTGGTAGAACGGCAACTATTTGGTTTGAATCATAAATAAGTACTGTAGCAATGATCATTACAGTTTCAATAGCATTAATAATTAAGAATATCAATGATAAAACTATAGCTTGATAGTAGTTCATCAGTGATGATTGTTTAAAGTAAGGGATATGTTTTTCAATAAATCTATTTTCTTCATATTCTTCTGTTCCAGAAGCTTTAATTAATTTAACGTTGTTAATTCTATCTGTAACATCTCCATTTACTTCAGTAACAATTTTTCTTGTTTTGTAAGCAATTGGTTTCATTGGTATAAATAGAACAAAGAATATTAAAAATAAAGTTAAGAATACACACATTAAAACTATAGTTAATGAACCACTAATTGTAGACATAACTATTATTGCTGCTATTGTTGTCAATACACCATTTAAAAAAGTGATTGGAATAATCCCAGTTTGTTCTCCAATGATTTGTGTATCAGAAACAACTTTTGTTAAAATTTCCCCAATTTTTTTATCAGAGTAGTATGACATATCCATTGAAACTAATTTTTTGTTTAAGTCATTTCTTAAGTCAACTTCAATTTTTTTCCCTAACATACCAGCTGTTCATTGAGAAACAAATGTTGCAATAGCCATTGCAATAACAATACCCATTTCAATTCAAAGTAAACCTGTAAAGTTAATTCCTCACCATTTAGCTAAAGCTTGACTATATCTTTCTCACAATTCTGATCCTTCATCAGCTACCTCTTTATATCTTTCAACTACTACTGCTGCACTCATTTGTTCAATAATTTTTGGAGTCATAGCTGTAGCAACTGAAAGAATTAAAACAGAAACTAGCATTAAGAAAGTTCACATTTTGTTTTTACCCATATACCTTAAAATTAAAGCTATATAAGATTTTGATTTTTTCTTTGATTTTGTTGCTTCAAGTTCAGTGTTTAAATCTGATTTTTTTAATCATCTTGAAACTCTTACTTGAGGTGTTGAAGATTCATTGATTTTTTCATTATCAAGCATCTCTTGTTCTTCTCTGTCAATCATAAATACCCTCTTTTCTAAATAAAATTACTTTTGCATTTTAAATATTTTACCACCAAAATACAAAATAAAAAACACGAAAAGTGTTTTTAAATTTGATTTAGAATATCTGTTGCACTTTCTAATAATTTAGCGCCATTTTTTAACAAATTATTGCTAGAAGATTCAGTATCTTTTAAATTTTGTGGAATTGCGAAATAGGGTTTATTTTCATTTAGAACAGCTTTAAACAAAGGCTCAATTTTTTTAAAATTTGAATGTTCTAAAAATATAATCGCTTTTGATAATCCGTTTATTATTCTTATATTCATTTCTTCTTTGTTGTTATTTGACTTATGCTTAAAATCATTTGATTCTTCATATTCACTTATGATTACAAAATCAGAATATTCTATATTTTTATGTTTCGCTCAAGATTCACTGTTTAAAAATGACTGAAGTGGTTCTTTAGTTATAACAATTAACTTACCCTGTTTTTCAATAATAAAGTCTAATATTTTATTATCTTGAGAATCTTCACAAGATAATAGTATTGTTCTATTTTCTTTAATAAGATCTTCAACTACTTGTTTTAATACTTTAAAGTTATACTCATCAATATTATCTGAACTATTAATAAAAATTGTTTGAAAGTAATTTTGTAGTAATGAAATATTACCTAAATAATAAAGAATGAAAGGGGGCTTCATTATTTGTTTTAAGTTGTTTGGGTATAGTGGATTTATAATGGAAATAAAGTTATTTGGTATAGAATTTGGAACTTTAATTAAATCTTGTGTTTCTATTTTTTCTTTTCTATCTAACGCATCATAAATTTTTTCTCAATCCCCATGGTATTTTAAAGAAAAATATAATAGTACATTATCCATAGTATTAGTTTAAATACATTATTCTATTTGCAATAATTTCATTAAAAACATTTGAGCTTTCTTTATTAACTGATGAATGGATTTTAGCTTCAATTCCAACAATAGCTTGATCGTGTAAAGCAAACTCATCATTAATAGCAGATGATCAAGCTTTTACATTAATTAAATCATCTTCATTTTTGCCTGTTTTAGATTTATAAAGGTTAGGGACCCTAACTACAAACTTATATAATTTTGCATTACCATCTTTTGATGTATAAGTAACTTGTGCATCTCCTTCAATTTGACCAATTATATTTACTAAATTCATATGAACTCCTTTTTTTATATGTGTCAGATACCTGACATAATATAATTAAGAAAAAAAATAAAAAAATAACATTAAAAGTTATTTTCTAGAATATCTTTAATTGGTTTGTAGGTTTTTCGGTGTATTGGTAAAACACCATGCATTTTAGTTTTTTCAACGTGTTGTTTTACACAATAACCTTTATGAGAATCAAAATTATATTCGGGGTAAATTTTAGCATAATCCAACATTATATTGTCTCTTGTAGTTTTTGCTAAAATTGAAGCTGCTGCAATTGACTGACTTAAATCATCCCCTTTTATAAATGGGGTACATACATATTCTTGAATAATAATATTTTCTGCATCAATCAAACATAAATCAGGCTTAGGTTTTAAATTCATAATAGATTTTGTCATACCTATTCTGCTAGCTTGCTTAGGATTTAATATATCTACTTCATCTGCTTCAATTATTTCAATAGCATAGCTTATAGCTACAGACTTTATTTCTTCGCAAAGTAATTCTCTTTGCTTTTTGCTTATTTTTTTTGAATCTCTAATTAATGGATTTTTATATTCTTTTGGCAATATTACACTTGCTACAACAACAGGCCCTGCCATTGCACCTCTGCCAGCTTCATCACTACCACTAATAAAATCAGTTTTATGTTTTTCTCTAATTTGACTATCAAATAATATTCTTGATTCATCTATCATAAATCTGAAATATCCTCGATTGCTTTTTCATTTTTAATTTTTGATGCTTTTTCCATTTCTTCTGGAACAACTTCTAAGATTCTTTCAAAAGAAACTCTATTAAATTCATTAGCAATAATATCTCTCATAAAAGCATCAATTACTCTATCATAATCAAGTAAATCATCATTCATATATCATTTTCTTACTTTTGCAATCATTTCAAAAATTATAAAAGTATCTGTTATTTGAATTGGTCTTTGTAATCTTGGAGAAATCTTATAATGATTTTCAATTAATCCTTCGTAGTGATTAAATAAGTATTGCATTAGTTTACCTGCAACTCTTTCTTTAGGATATACATCTTCTTTAATAGAATTAATTGCACAAATATTAGTAGCTACAGTTTCGTTTTCTAACTTTGCCGGTAAAACTCCCGGTGTATCTAATAAAGAAATAAATTGTGATAAGTGAATTAATTGAATACCTCTTGTTAATCCTGGTTTATTACCAGCTTTAACACTTTTGTTTTTGATTAATCTATTAATGAATGTTGACTTACCTACATTTGGAATTCCAATAACTAAAACATTAATTAATGAGTTTACCATTCCTTTTGCTTTGTCTTTTTCTTGTTTTTCTTTTGTAGCTTTATTAATTAAGTCAATTAATGGTTTAACAATATTTTTTTGTTTATCATCCAAAACCATTACAGTATTATTTTTTTTCTCATAAAACTCAACTCATTCTTTAGTTATATTAGGATCTGCAATATCAGCTTTTGATAAAACATATAAGATTGGTTTATTCTTTAAAATTTTTGAGAAAGTTAAATTACGAGATGAATATGGTGCACGGGCATCTAAAATCTCGATTACTAAATCAACTACAGGTATTTTTTCTTCAATGTTTTTTAAAGTCTTATTCATATGACCTGGAAATCAGTTAAATTCTGCACTCATATCGTTTTCTCCTTTTAAATCTTTTTATATTATAACAAATAAAAAAACCCTCATTTATTATGAGAGTTATATTGTTTAATAATTGACAACTATTTTTTATCAGCTTTTGTTGGTAAGATTTCTTTAATTCTTGCAGCTTTACCTGATAATTTTCTGATGTAGTAAATTCTAGCTCTACGTACACGTCCACGTTTAACGATAGTAACTTTATCAATAATTGGTGAATGTAGTGGGAAAGTTCTTTCTACGAATACACCGTTTGATAATTTTCTAACAACGACAGAATAAGTAATACCTGAACCTTGAGTTTTGATTACTAATCCTTCAAATGTTTGAATACGAAATTTTTCTCCCTCTTTAATTTTAACGTCAACTTTAATAGTATCCCCTGATGTAAAATCTGGTAAGTCGTTACGCAATTGGTTGTTAATAATAGCGTATTTTGATTGTGTTGTTTTAGTTGCTTTTGATGCCATATTATTTATCTCCTTTCGATTTTCTAAGATTTTCTAATAATTGAATTTGTATTTTATTTAATTTGGACTCATCAATTAAATCTGGTCTTTTATTAAAAGTAGAAATTAATTGTTGTTCGTCTCTTCACTTTTGAATATTAGCATGATGTCCACTTAAAAGGACTTCAGGAACTTTGTCTCCCCTATAATCATGGGGTTTTGTATACACTGGATAATCCAATAAATTATTTTCAAAACTTTCTTGCTCATGTGATTCAGTGTTTATAACTCCTGGTAGAATTCTAGTAATAGAATCTAGCATTATTAATGAAGGTAGCTCTCCACCAGTTAACACATAGTCACCAATAGATATTTCAACATCAATATATTTTAATATTCTTTCATCAAAACCTTCATAATGACCACATACAATAATGATGTGATTATATTGTGTCGCAAATGATTTTGCTATGTTTTGATTTCAAGTTTTCCCTTGTGGAGATGTTAATACAACAATTGAGTTTTCTGTTTTAACAGATTCAATTGCACTAACAACTGGATCACACATTAAAACCATTCCTCTTCCCCCACCGAATTGATATTCATCAACTTGATTATGAGGTAGTTTTGTAAAATCTCTTATATCAATAATTTCTAATTCAATTTTTTCACGCTCTAGAGCTTTTTTAATAATTGATTCAGAAATATAAGATTTAATAATATTTGGGAATAACGTTAGAATTGAATATTTCATTATTTTAATCCTTCAATGTTTTTTAAAGTTATAATTCTAGATTCATCATCAATGTTGTTAGTGTACACATCAACCAAAGGTACTCAAAATGCTTTTTCTTCATTTTCTAATAGTACTTTGACTAAATCATGATTACCATTAAACATTGTTTCAATAACTTTACCATTTTGATTGTTATACACAATGGAATAGTAAGTTAAATCATAGAATATTGAAAATGCATCATTGTCATTTAAATATTTAACTTTTTTGCCTTTAAAGATTTCAACATCATTAATATGATTATGTTCTTTAAAGTAAACAACTAAATGACTTTTTTGCATACTTATTGATTCAACTTGTTTTGGAATAATTACATTGTTTGTGTTTTCAATGAATAAAAGTTTAATTCCATTTATATCATTAACTTCAATGTTTTTTTCTAAAGCTATCTTCACAGCTCCTTTAATACCAAATGTGTTGACAATTTTTCCAATAGATAATAAATTTTTATTTTCCATTTTACTTCCTTGCTAAATTTAAAGTGGTTTTAAAACAAATTTTTAATTCTGTTAGAATTATTTTTTGTTAGCAAGTTTTGCTTCATGTAATGCTTTCATTACACCTTGTTGTGATAATAATTCTCTAACAGTTTCAGTTGGTTGAGCTCCATTTTGTAATCATTTTAAAGCTAATTCATTGTTAATTTTAACTTCTGATTTTAATGGATCAAATGTTCCAATTAACTCTATGTATTGACCATTACGGTTAACTCTTGAATCAGCAGCAACAATTCTGTAGAAAGGCGCTTGTTTTTTACCAATTCTTTTTAATCTAATTTTTACCATGTTTCCTCCTATAATTTTTAAAACCTTATTTAATTTTACTAAAAATAAAAAGGGTGTCAAGTAAAACTACTTAACTTCCCTATTTTTTTATTTATATCTGTGGTTTATTGGTCTCATTCTTCATTCAACAATACTGAATATTGAGAAGGCTACGCTATATCTTAAGATATTTCAAGCAAATATTGAAATTCCGATAACAAAATTAATATCTGCTACATTTTCTAACTTACCATCTGAATGATCATGTCCTTCATGGAATAAACTTATTGAATGTTCATGTGCATTATGACTATTAGTTGTTAAACCATCTAAATACATCCCTAATATAAACATACCTGTTGTAATAATTGACGCAAATATAATCATTAGTGGAATTGGCGCGAACCTTTTGAATCTAGCTTTTGTTTTATCAGTTTCTCTATGTATTGGTGAGTTATTAAATAGTACATTGAACACAAGTCATACCATTCAAACAATTAATACATTTTGAGGTGCTTCAATGACAGTTGATCAAATACCATGTTCTCCACCATGTATGGCAAAGTGAATAAAAGGATTTAATAATCCAATAATTGATGAAAATATTGGACCCAATGTTGCTATTGATATACAAATAAATGCAATATCTAAAAATCTAAAATCAATTCATAATTGACCTGAACCTACTGGTAACGCAATTTTTTCAAAGAAAATGTCTAGAGCACTAACTGTTGCTGTTAAAGCTAAGAACACGGAAGTAAGTACCATTTTATAAATAAGTCTTCTTCTAGACATTCTAAATTCAACAGATAGTTTAAATTCATTTTTTTCAATATGATCATGTCCCCCCTGATCATCAAAGTGATGAATTCCATGATAGTGATCTTCTTTTCTATGTTCTTTTTTGCTTATCTCTTCTTCTTCATTTAAACTTATATCTTTTAAATAAGTTCCATATTCTTTTTTATTTTTTTTCATGTTTTCTCCTAATTTATAAAAATTATAAATAAGAATTATAAATATTTCAAGTAATTTTCAAAAAATAAAAACAATATAAGATAAAATAAAAAAAGAAATGAGGAAATTAATATGTCAAAAAACAATGTATTAGACATGATCGTTGAAATTCCTAAAGGTTCTTCTAATAAATATGAAGTAGATGCAAAAACTGGAAGAATTATTTTAGATAGAGTTTTATATGGTGCTAACTTTTACCCAGGAGAATATGGAATGGTTGAAAATACACTAGACTGAGATGGAGATCCATTAGATGTTATTAGTTTATGTACATACCCAACAATGCCTGGTGTTCAAGTAAGTGTTAGAATTTTAGGATCAATTAAAATGATTGATGCTGGAGAAATTGATACTAAATTATTTGGAGTTTTCAATGACGATCCAAGATTTAGTTCTTATGAAAAATTAGAAGATGTTCCTCAACACTTACGTGATGAAATTGAAAACTTCTTCTTACAATACAAAGCTTTACAAAAAAAATCAGTAAAAATTAACGGTTGAGGAACTTTAGACGAAGCAATCGAAGAATTACATGAATGTAAAGAAAGATTTGTAGAATACAAAGACAGACTTGAAGCTGGTGAAAGAGACTTAATCTTAGCTGAGTGAAAAGAAAAAGGAATTGGGCAAGGATAATTTAAACAACTTAAAGTTGTTTTTTTTATACAAAAAAGAGGTTTTTAACCTCTTTCTTACATATAAACAAATGGTCCAACTCATTTAGCATTTTCTCAAAACTCAGAATTTTTAATTAATGGTAAATAACTTATTTTTATATTTTGAGCATAAGTTCTTGCACTAATGAAATCTTGAACATATTCTTCTAAAGTTAATTTAACCAATGAACTAATTTCATCAGTGTAATTATATTCAATAGCTTCTTTAACTTTAAATGAAAAGAAATAAGACATAATCATAGAAATAAATCCTATAAAAAATAATATTGAAAACATAGGAATTTTTCATATTCAAAGAATAATCTTATCAGTGTTTTCACTTGTTCTTCCGCTCATATAACCAAATAAAATACAATTTATTAATAAACAAACACACATTAGTACTAAAGATAGAAATGGAATAGTTACTAACAATCATTTGTATCCTCTTATTAAACCGTTTTTTTCATTAATTTTTGACGCTATTCACAATCTTGAAATAATATAATCAATTTCATATCCTACAGATTCAAATATTTTTTTAGATATTACAATTTGTTTTTTACTTTTATTTAAGTTTCTAAATAAACTAATATAATTTTCTGTATCTGCATAAATGATTTCAAAATCTGCTAAATGATAAATTCTTTTAAATTGTTCTATAATTCTTTCAATTTCTTTTGAACTTATAACATCATTATATGAATTGATTCTTGGTACTTGATAATTTATATATGACTTATTAAAATACAACACCGAAAATAGTAACGATATCATAACAATAAAGTTAACTATTAATAACATTAAATTTATAATAAATAAGTTATCCATATTATCACCTATAATGATTATAAAAAAAATAACACCTAAGTGTTATAAAAAGATTTTATTAATTAATTATATTTTCAAGTATTAAATCGCTTTTTCCCAAATTGCATCTTTTACATAAAGTTCATAAATTAGATAAATTTGAATCACCGCCTTTTGCAATAGGAACTTTGTGGTCAATATGTAATACAATAGAATTATTATTTTTCTTTGAATCGCCACAAACTTGACATGTTAAATTATCTCTATTAAAAATTTGAATACGAACTTTATCACTAACAAGGCTTCTTTCATATTTTCTTCTAAATTCTTCTGAAGATTTTACAATTTTATCTTTTTTTATAGTTTCTCATATTTCAAGTATTTGATAAAAATTTTTTATTTGAGCTTCTTTGTAAGAATTTCTTCCAGCGGGAGTTACATATTCTTTTGATAAATAAATTTTAAACTCAATAACTGGATTTATAAAGTTAGAAAAATAAATCTCTTTTTCATATTTATAAAATTTTTTAACTTTTATCTTTGATGCTAAAACGATTTCTAAATTTGTTTGAACAAAAGACTTGTCTATTTCTTCTTCATATTCTTTTTTAAAATTTATATTAGATTTTATAATCTTAATAATACTTTTTATTTCTGTTTCGTTTTCATATAAATAGTCATAACAAGCATTATATAAGGAAAAATTTTCATACATTCTTTTTCCATTAAAATGATTAAAATAAAGTACTAACTCTGTGTTATTTATTTTTTTAAATTTATGTTGAAAATTTAAATCAATTTGATTTTTCTTTTTTATCGCTTGACTCAATTTCACAATTTGTTTTTTTATTTTTTTATTTCTATAAGAAAATAAAAAAGAGATTATGATTATAAAAATAACACCTATTAATAAAATCCCTATAATAAATAAGTTATCCATATTATCACCTATAATGATTATAAAAAAAATAACACCTAAGTGTTATAAAAAGATTTTATTAATTAAATAGTTGCATTGTGATATACATTTTGTACATCTTCTAATTCATCAAGTTTATCCAATAAAGTTTGTAATTGTTGTTTTAATTCAGCATCTGAAACTTCAATATAGTCATCTATTGGAATTAACTTTATTTCTGACATTAAGTATTCTTCAATACCTAATTCATCAAGTGAGTGTTTAACTGCATTAAATGATTTATATGGAGCTGTAACAATGATCATGTCTTCTTCAACTTCAACATCATTTACATCAACTTCACTCATCATTAATTGTTCAAGTACTTCTTCTTCTGTTTTGCCTTTAAAAGCAAACATTGAAACTTCTTCAAACATGAAAGCAACTTTTCCTTCAGGATTACCATGGTTTTTATTAAATACTTCTCTAATATTGGCAGCTGCACGGTTAACATTACTTGTTAAAGCATCAACTATGATTGCTGTATTTCCTGGACCCATACCTTCATATCTATTTGATACGTAGTTTTCTGCATCTCCTCCAGTTGCTCTTTTGATAGCTCTATCAATAACTTCTTTTGGAATTTGATTTGATTTAGCTTTATCAATTAAAGCTCTTAATGCTAAGTTTGAAGATGGATCAGATCCACCTGCTTTGGCTGCCATATAAATTTCTTTACTTGCTCTACCATTAGCTGCAGATTTTTTTGCAGCTGTTTTAGCCATTGAGGCGGCGCGGACTTCGTGTGCTCTTCCCATATTAAAACTCCTTTTTAATTTTTTCTATATTTCTTATAACTTCTTCAACTTTTTCGTTTAAGTTATCATTGTTTGCATCAATTACTAAAAATGGAAAATCATTTTTATGTTCTTGATAATATTCTTCGTATGATTCATTCAATATTTTTCAATAGCTTTTGTCAATACTTAGTTCAGCAGCTCTTCCTCTTTCATTGATTCTTCTAATTGAAGTTTCATCTGAAACCTTTAAGTAAACAACTAAATCAAACTTTAATCTATCATTAGGATATCTTAAGTTTTCTGATACAACATATTGAAAAAAATCACAATATGTTTTGTAGTCTGTGTCATTAACATTTCCCATTTTATGACCAACATTCATGAAAATCGGATCTTCAATAATTGTTCTGTCAAAAATTTTATTTTTTAAATCTTTTGCTGCAAATAATTGTTTTGATCTAGCTGTTAACATAAATATTTGCATTCTAAAAGCATAAGCCTTAATATCATTGTAATAATCTTCAAAGTAGGGGTTTTCATCTATTGGCTCAGGAAATATTTCATAATTTAATCTATCTGATAATTCTTGTGATATTGATGATTTACCTGCTCCTACTGTTCCAAAAATTGCTATTTTCATAATTTATACCTCTTTATTTAATTTTTAAGTCTTCTTTTCTTTTTGTTGATTGATAAATTCCATAGAATTTTTTAACCTCATGAGGTTTTAATTCTCTATATCTTCCAACTTCTAAATCATCAACTTCTAAAAATTCAATTTTAGTTCTTTTTAATTTCATTAAATTAGCTTCAATAGCTGAAAACATTTGTTTAACGTGGTGTTTTTTACCTTCTGCAATTGTCATTTCAATAATTGATTGATCTTTTTCTTGGTCATAATTTAATAATTCTGCTTGTATTGCTTTTGTAAAATAATCATCCTCAATTTTTACACCTTTAAGTAATTGGTTAACTTGTTGTTTTGAAACCTTACCTTTACATAAACCTTGATAAGTTTTAAAGAATTCATATCTTGGGTGCATCACAAAATTTGCAAATTCACCATCATTAGTCATTATAATTAAGCCACTAACATCATAATCAAGTCTTCCAACAGGATAAACTCTAGTTGGTACATCTTTAAAATAATCTGCAACTGTTTTACGTTGTTTAGGATCATACATTGTTGTTAAAACAAGTCTTGGTTTATTAAATAAATAATAAAACTTTTCATTGTTCTTAGTTGTTTGTTTACCATTAACTTCAATATCAGCATCAGTACTTGTTTTAAAGCCAAGCTCGGTGATAACTACACCATTTACTTTAACTTTACCCTCAACTATTAATTTTTCAGCGTTCCTTCTCGAAGTAACACCTCTAGCTGAAATTATTTTCTGCAATCTTTCCATTAAAACATTCCTTCTGAGTCATCTTCCTCAAAAACATCTTCTTCTGAGATCATTTCTTCAGTAACTTTGATTTCTTCTTCAAAATCGTTTTCTTCATCTTGATTTTTATATGAAGCAAAATCTATTTGAGGTAAAGCTTCAAATCCACCTGTTATATTAAATAATTTAAAGAAGTTATCTGTGATTGTATAAAGATTTGCACCTGTTGAAGTTTTACCAATTGCTTTAATTAATTTTTTTTGTCTTAATCTATAAATTTGATATGAACATTCTGCTTGTCTTATCAACTCAATATCATGTTTTGAAATTGGGCCTTTATAAACAATAATTGATAAAACTTCAATACTTGAATTTGATAATCTTGAATTATTTACTTCTAATTCTAATTTAGCAAAGTATTCATGTAGTTCTGGTTTAGTTTGTAATCTATATTTATTTTTTCCAAATTTTTGAATTGAAAAAGCACAATCAGGATCTGAAGAATATTTTTTTTCTAATTCTAATATAGCTTCTTGAATTGTAACTGGTCTAACATCTTCAAGTACATTTTGTAAGTCTAGTAAACTAATACCATCATCACCATATACGAATAATAAACCCTCAACTATTGCTTTAATATTGCTATTCATATTCTTCTACCTCTTCTATTCTTCTTAATACAGATTCATCAGCTAAAGCTTCAGATGTGAATCTAAATTCTAATGTATCATTCTTTTGATTAATAACAGCAACTTGATGTCTTACCATATCTAGTACAGCTAAAAAAGTTGAAATTAAATTAATTAAGTTTAATTCATATCCAGTGATAACTTCTTCAAGTCTTCACTCTTTATGTTTATTTGTTTTCATAACATCAACAATTGATCTTGCAATTACTTGTGGAGAAATAATTTCATTTTGGATAGGTGCATAAGCATCTTCTAACAACATATTTTCATCATACTCAAAATCTTCATCAAAGTTTTGAGCTCTTTGTAAAATTGATTGGAATATTTCAGCAAATTCATCAATACCAATGTCAAGTGGGTTTACCATTAGTTCATCATTTCTATCTGCAATAGATTGAATAAATGATTTTTTTGTTTTTGGTTTTGAAAAAGTCTTTAAATATTCTTCTTGTTTATTATAGAAATATTCACTAACTTCTTTAATTTGTCCATATTGATTAATTTGTTCCAATAAATCCTCAAACATCAATTCATCTTCAGAATCATCTTCATCTTTTGGAAGTAATATTCTTGATTTCATTTCAATCATTTGAGCTGCTAAAACTAAATATTCACTAGCTAATTCAATATCTAATTTTTGTTGCCCTTCAATATATTTTAAATATTGATCAATTATTTCACTTAAATTAATTTCAAAGATATCAATCTTTTTATCTTTAACCATATTTCACAATAGGTCTAAAGGACCTGAGAAATTGGAAATATTTAATTCGTCTCAATGTTGCATGTTATTTCTCCTTGTTTATTTACTATTTTATAATAAATAAAATCCTTTTTCCTATTTATTAACTTGATTTAATTTTATTAATTTTAGTAATTCGTCATCGTTTTTCAAATCTCTATGCATTTGAATTAATGTTCGAGCAACTAAAATGAATAATAGTTCTGTTTCTAATGCTATATTATATTTTGATTTTGGATCTGTAAAAGAATGTTCTAGATTGTTTCTTAATTTTCTTATGTAATGGAATGAAACTGATTTATTTAATATTTTTAAATAATCTGCAAAAGCTAATTTTCTAACTGTTGTTTTGAATAGTGGCATTGATACTGAATCAAAATCTTTTGTAAAAATAAAATTACTTTTAACATCAATGCTTTTTAAATTATATTTATCGACAAAAAATACATTAATAAACATTAACTTATCAAAAATTGAATATAAATATTTATACATAACCAATTGATCATGAAATTCTAGTTCATTAATTGCAAATCTCTCATTGACACTATCATATGATTTGCTTTTAGAAGATTTATTAATGTAATAGTTAACAATCATTTTTATTTCAGAATAAATATAAAAATCAAAAAAGTAATTTTTAATTGTCATTAAAGAAAGCAGAGTTTTTAAAAGATATAAAAATTCATGTGTGTCTTTTGTTGAAACAACTTTTTTACTTGGTTTAATATCAATATCTAAAATTCTATTATTTTTAACCAAATTAGTGTTAAGTCTATGAGAAATTGTTGAATCTTTTAAAATCACTTCATCAATCATATTTGCAATAAAAAATAAAATATCATCAGCTTCAGACTGCTTAATTCTTTTATTCTTAACAATTTTAATTAATTGTTTTATTTTTTCTGAATAATCAATTAATTTTAATTCATTCATAAAATTTCTCCTTTCTTTTAATTACTAATTATTTCAAATGCATTTGCATGTCATTTATAAATTCTAATGAATATTTCATTTTGTTCTTTAAAAAATGATTTAATCATTTCACCAGTTATTTTATTGTCTAACTGTTCATTATGTTCTATTATTTTTTCATCTGAAAAAATAATAACTTGTTTTCTTATTCATTCAGCTAATTTAGCCGCATGTTGTTTTTCTTCTAAAGTTAAAGTTTTGTTGTTGTATTTAACTTCAAAATCATCTTTAATATCAGAATTTAAATTTTTATAAGTTATAACTTCTTTAAACATTGTTTGTTTAATTGACTCATAAAATTTATTTTCAAAATCATCTATTTCTTCTTGTTCAATAAACAACATACCAAATAAATCAGAAGGCTTAACAAATTTATGATTATTATATGAAGCTATTTTACTAACTACTTCTTCAAACTTTTTGCAAAGTGATTTGCTTATTGTAATTTTATTTTCACTTTCAAAATATTTTATAAAATCACGAAATACTTTATTATTTAAATTTTCATCTATTTTAATATCATTAATTTTTTCAAAATTATTTTTCATATAATCCTCTTATTCTGTAACTATTCTTGAATTAATTTTTCTTTCAACTGATTGTTTTTCATACTCGGAAAAAATATGTTTAATATTTGCGTAATCAACAAATTCTGCAATAACTTGATCAATTCAAATAACTGTTAAAAATAAATAAATACTATTTATAAAGAATAAAGCTGCTGCAGTTATTCTAATAACAATTTTTAAATTATTCTCAAAAGCAATAATATTATCTATATTTGTTTCTGCAATTATTGCTTCAATTGATTGGTAAGTAAATAAACCTGATTTAGTATAAATAATTGAATTGAAAACAAAAATAACCAAGAATTGACCAGCAAGTAATGCTGAGGCAATAAATCCTGTTACTGGAACACCTTTTGATGCTCTATAGTTTCACATAATTGCGAATCCAAATCACATGTAAAATAATACAAAATACGAAGAACCAAATATTAAATTAGAAATAACCATTCAAGCAGGATTAATAATAAATGTACTAATTAATAATGCTATTCCTGAGATTACAATTAGACCATAAATTAGATTTTTAACTCCAATCTTTGGTAATAAAATTTTATACAATGTATAACCTATTGCAAATTGTCCAAATATAAATAATGCTTGGTATTTTCTATCTAAAGTTGATAATCATTCAACATCATTATTATTTATTTTTGAATTTGTTACAAAATACATTCTAAATATTGGTGACTGAACAAAACCATAAATGATACCCAATAATAAAGTTAAAATAATTAATTTTACCAAAGTTGATTTAGAGTATTTTATTAATTCCTCTTTTAAAACTAATCTAAATTCACCAATTTTATTTTTATTTTCTGTTCCAATTTTAAAGCTTATTAATAAAGAAAATAATAGACAGATAATTACAAAAACATTTAAAATAATAAGTTTATCAGTTATGAAGTTATTTAAACTTATTATTCAATTACCAATAAATGTTGCAAATGTTATAACAAACCCAACTGAGAAAGAAACTTTTAATGCAAATAATCTATTGTATTTTTGCTCATTTAAATATAAAAAGTATAAACTTTGTGAAGAAATGCTTATGGCCAATATAATGGCTTGCAAAATAATAATAAATTTAAATCAAGCACTGTCATTTAATGGAATCAATAAAAGCATTGAAGCGACAATTGACGCAACAATTGAAGATCTTATTCATATATTTCTACTTCTAATTTTTCCTGTTATTCAAGTTGCTAGTGGTTTCATTAAAATAGCAAACAAAATTGAACTACCAAATAATAGCAATACAACAATTATGGCTGGTGGTGTGTTATGAAAAGTATCAGTTAAAATGTTTGAATTTTCTTGTATCAAAATAGCATTCATAACTCATACAATTAAAGTCTGCATATAAAATCAAAATAATTTTTTTTCAAAATTAAGTTTTTTGTAAATGAAGTATAAGAATAAAAAACCTAAAACAATTACAAAAGGAACAACAATAATTAAATCTCAATTATTCATGTTACATTGTTTCTAAAGCACTAACACCAATGATAGTAAATGCATTAGTCAATACTTGTAAAACAGACAATACTAATCCCAATCTTGCTTCACTTGTTGGCACATCATTTTCATCAAGGATTTTTGTATCAGCATAGTATGAATGGAATTGTTTACATACAGTTTGAATGTATTCACATATTAATTGAGGCGCTCTATTTTTTGCAGACATTTGGATTACTTGATTGAAGTTGTCTAATGTTAACAATAATTCAACTTCTTTTTTGTTTGATAATAAGTTAGATACGTTTAAATTTGCTTTTATATTTTTTTGTTCAGCTTGGTTTAAAATTGAATGACATCTTGCTGTTGCATATTGAGCATAGTAAACAGGGTTTGTTGCATTTTTTTGTTGAACTAAATCTAAATCTAAATCCATGTGTGAACTACTTGATTTAGAAGCTAACATATATCTTAAAGCATCTTTTCCAACCATTTCCATAATATCAACTAATCAAACAGCAGTACCTTTTCTTTTACTCATTTTGTATTCTTGGCCATCTTTAATAAGTCTTACCATTTGAACCATTTCAATTTCTAAAATGTCAGGATTATGTCCTAAAAGTTGTAGTCCTGCTCTCATTCTAGGAATATATCCGTGGTGATCTCCACCTCAGATGTTAATCAAAACATCTGCATTAGTTCTTTCAATTCTAATATTGTGAGTAGCTAAGTCAGGAACAATATAAGTTAGTGATCCGTCTTTTTTAACAAGAACACGATCTTTGTCATCCCCAAATTCAGTTGTTTTCAATCATAAAGCTCCATCTGCTTCATAAGTAGCATTTTTTTCTTTATATTCTTCTAAAAGTTTTTCAATTTGATTTGTATCATACATTTCTTGCTCACTTGAATAATGATCAATAACTACACCAAAATCTTTTAACTGTTGTTTGATTTCAGCTAAGAAATGTTGAACTGCTTCTTTTCTAAAAATTTGGTGAGTTTCATCATCTGAAATAGCTGTTTCAGTAAAAGTTAAATTTTTAAATTTATCACCATATTTTTGAATCATTATATTTGCTAAATCATCATAAAATGTTCCACCATAAGTATTAGCAGGTTTTTCTGCTTCAATTCCTAAAGCTCAAAGATAATGAACAAAAACAGTAACTGCTAAAATATTTATTTGATTACCAGCATCGTTTGTGTAGAATTCAGTCTGAACTTCATAACCATCAAATTTTAAAACCTCTTCTAATACTGATCCTGTTACCGCATTTCTTGCATGACCTACGTGTAAAAATCCAGTTGGGTTAGCTGATACGTATTCAATATTAATAATTTTATTCTTATTTTCATTTTTACCGTATGCTTCTTTTAAAGTTGTAATATTTTTAATTGTTGTTGAAAGTAATTCTGTTTTTAATTTAATATTAATAAAACCTGGTCCAGCAATTTCTATTTGGTCATAGTAATCTTTTTGTAATAATTCATGTTTAATATTTTCTGCTAATTGAACAGGATTTTGTTTCAACTCTTTTGCGCTCATTAAAGCAAGAGTTGAAGAAAAATGACTGTCAATATTATTTTTGTTAATTTCAACAATTGGGTCTTTTGATATATTAAATTTTTGCGCAATTTCTTTTAAGTCTTTTTTGACTATGCTAATTATGTTTTCCATTTTTTATTCCCACCTTCTAAGGAAAAAACATTTGTTATACAAATGTTTTAATCTATATTGCCATTAATTCTTTTTCTTTAACTTTTGATATTTCGTCTAATTGTTTAATACTTGAGTCTGTTAATTTTTGAATATCTGTTTCAATACCTTTAACAACGTCTTCACTTATTGATTTATCTTTTTTAGCTGTATCGATTGAATCTCTACGAATATTTCTAATACGTACTTTAAAGTTTTCTAATTCTTTATTCATTTTTTTAACTAAATCTTTTCTAATTTCTTCTGTTAAAGCTGGTATGTTGATTCTTACAACCTCAGCATCAGAAACTGGATTTAAATTTAAATCTGATTTATTAATTGCTGCAACCACTTCTTGAATTAAAGTTTTGTCTCAAGGTTTGATTACTAACAATTGTGGTTCAGGTGTTGATATTTGAGCAGTTTGATTAACTGGAGTTGGTGTTCCATAGTAATTAACCATAACTTTGTCTAACATTGTAGCACTTGCTCTACCTGTTCTAATTGTTTTTATATGTTCTTGTCAAGCAACAACAGTATCTTCCATTTGTTGCTCTGCTATTAATAAAATTTCATCCATTATTTTTTCCTCTATTCTTCTATTATTGTTGATTCTAATGAACCTTCCATAACCTTAATTATGTTGTTTTGCCCTTGCATGTCAAATACTTCAATTGGAAGTTTTGCATCCTTAGCCAATGTTGCAGCTGTTAAATCCATTACGCGTAATTGATTTTCAGCTATTTCACGATGAGTTAATTTTTTATAAAATTTTGCATTCGGATTTAAATTTGGATCTGAGTCATAAACTCCTTTTACTCCATTTTTTGCCATCAATACTGCATCAGCATCAATTTCGATTGCACGTATTACTGAATTAGTATCTGTTGTAAAGTAAGAGAACCCTGTACCACCAACAAAAATTGAAATGTAACCTTCATTCATTTTTAGTCGGGCCCTTTTAAAGTTGTAATCATCAGTAACTGTTTCAATTGGTAAAGAAGAATAAACATTAACTTTGTCATATCCTAATCTTTTGATAGTTGATTCAAGTGCTAAACCATTCATAACAGTTGCTAACATCCCCATGTAGTCAGCATTAATTTGTGGCATATCAATATCAGTTCCAAGTTTACCTCTTCAGATATTTCCTCCACCAATAACGATCCCTAATTTCAAACCATTTTTTGCTAACTCAACAATTTGTTTAGCAATGTCTTCTAATTTTTCTTTGTTGTAAATTTCATTTTCGCTTTTTAAAGCTTCACCACTCAGTTTTAATAAAACTGTACTATATTTATATTTCATATTAAATACCTCATTCATCTTATTTATTATACCCAAAATAGACAATAAAAAAAGCACTCCTAAGAATGCTTTAAACTATTTATTTCTAATTGTTTTATTATGATATGCTAATGCATCTTCAGTATCAACTTTGATACCTGTCATTTTTTCATCAAAGAATGAAGCATCAACCATTTTTGTACTAAATTTAACTTTTTTTGTAACTCTTTTACCTTGTTTGTAAAAAACATAAATATTTTCAGTTCTAGTGTCTTTTATAATTTTAACAATATTTTTATTGTCAATTTTTTCTCCAATTAAATTAACTGAATCTTTTGTTAACGCAACACCAAAGTGTGGTATGAAAAAGAATAAAGCAATTACTGAAGCAGCAATGAAAATCATTCCTATAACTGTTGTTACTATAGCACCTGTATTTGCATTTAAAATATCAGGTTTGTAAATTATAGCTGTTACAATTCCCATAATTTCACTTATTGAAATTAATGAAACAGTTACAATAGGTAAAACTAAACCATATTTTTTTGACTTAGTATCAAGTTTTATAAATTGGTAGTAATAAAATGCTAGTGTTAATAATAAAAGTAATGAAACTCCAATTAACACGATACTCATAATTAAAAATTTTGAACTCATAACTAGTTACCTAATTGAGCAGCTACTTCACTTGCAAAGTCAGTAACTACTTTTTCAATTCCTTCTCCAACTTCATATCTAACCATGTCAATTAAAGTTACTTTTTTAGATTCTAAGAATTGACCTACTTTGAAACTTTCATCAACAACATATTGTTGGTCTACTAAACTAATTTCTGATAAACGTTTTGATAATTTTCCTTTTAAAATGTTTTCTAAAACATTTTCTGGTTTACCTTGTAATTTTGGATCTTCTTTAGCTTCAGCTTTAATGATGCTAAATTCTGATTCTTTAAACTCAGCAGGAATTTCATCCATGCTTTTGTATTGTGGACTCATTGCAGCAACGTGCATAGCTAAGTTGTATGCATCTGTTGAATCAAGTGTTCCTTTAAAGTTTAATGCAACTGAAACTCTTTTGTTTGCGTGATTGTATAAAGTAGTTGTGTTTCCAGCTTCTTTTGCAATTAAAGTAAATCTTCTTAATTGAATTTTTTCTCCAATTGTTGCTGTGGCACTAACTAAAACTTGTTCAATTGTTTCTCCAGAGTTTGTTTTTAATGCTAAACCTTCTTCTAAAGTTTTAGCATTTGAAGCTAATAATACATTAGCAATTTCATCGATTAAATTTATAAATTTTTCGTTTTGTGCAACGAAATCAGTTTCTGAGTTAACTTCAAGAATAACAACTTTTTTGTCGTCTTCTTTAGCTAAAGCTACACCTTCAGCAGCTACACGGTCTGATTTTTTAGCAGCTTTAGCTAATCCGTTTTCTCTTAATCAAACGATAGCATCTTCGATATTTCCATCAGTTGCTTCTAAAGCTTTTTTACAGTCCATCATACCAGCTTGTGTAATTTCTCTTAATTCTTTAATTAATTGTGCGTTTACAGCCATATGTGTTTTCTCCTTTTAATTTTATTTATTAGTTATTTGTTCTTTCAGGTCTATTTCAGTTTCTGTTGTTTGAGTAGTTGTTTTCGCCTTCTGTTCTTTCACGTTTAACAACAACTGTTTTTAAAACTGAAGGTGCTAATTTTAAGTTAGCTCCATCAGCGAATGCATCAACTAAAGCGTTGATCATAATGTTTACTGATTCTTGTAAATCATCATTTGCAGGAATTGGTAAAGTTACGATATCTGGATCAACATTAGTATCACATAATCCGATAACTGGAATATTTAATTTAATTGCTTCTTTAACAGCAATTTCATCTGATTTAGGATCTACAACAATTAATGCAGCAGGTAATTTACGCATTTGTTTGATTCCACCTAATGATTTTTCTAAGTTAGCTTTTTCTTTTAAAATTAAGATTTGTTCTTTTTTAGTTCTTAAAGCTAATTGTCCATTTTTTTCTGATTCTTCAATTTCTCATAAAGCTTTAATTCTTTTCACGATTGTTTTGAAGTTAGTTAAAGTTCCACCTAATCATCTTTGGTTAACATAATAGTTTCCTGATCTTAATGCAGCTTCTTTAACAGCTAATTTAGCTGAACGTCTTGTTCCTACGAATAAAACTTTTTCACCTTTAGCTCCGATTGATTGAACTAATTTTTCAGCTTGTCTTAATTGAATTAAAGTTTTTTCTAAATCAATTACGTGGTTTTTTGATTTTGACCCATAAATAAATGGTGCCATTTTTGGATTTCATCTTTTTGTTTGGTGACCGTATTGAACACCAGCAGCAGATAACTCATCTCTTGTTACTTCTTTGTATGCCATTTTTGTACTCCTTCTTTTTTTGTATTTGTTAGGCTTCCAAGCGATTCGAACACTAACCACCCTTTTACTAATTCGGGCACTCGGTAAATGAATTCTCACTTGTGATTGAATATCTATATTTTTTGTTAAATAATCAACTTTAAAAATTATAGCAAAAAAAGCCCAATTTTTAAAGGGCTTAGATTTAAGAATTAATGTTATTTTTTAGTTTTACCTTTTGCAACGGTTGTTTCACTAGCTTTTAATGTATAAACTTTTGGTGTATTTTTATATTTATATCTTTTTTCAAAATAATTTTCATCATTGATTATTTCATTATTTTCTTCTATTTGATCGTATAAAGATTTCATTATTTGATCATTTTGATTTGATTCTTCTTCAGCATTAATACCAGCATCAATGAACCTAGCAATTTTTAATTTACTACTATTTTTTTGAATAATTTGTTTAACAATCGGTAAGTTAACAATAATATTTAAACCAATTTTTGGCCTGAATATTAAAGGCAATATAATACAAATTGGTAAACTTGTAATTCCTGTAATAGCAAGTACACTAATAATTGTTGGAATTGAAATTGAATCCACAATAACACTTGTTGTACCAGCTTCAGTAGTTGCAATATTTATTTTTATTAAAGCAAATTGGCTTAATCCATAATTTATAAATAGAGATGTTGAAATAACTGGAACTAATAAGAATATAAAGTTTGGTATTACATTTTTTAATGAAGAATTGTAAGTTATGTGTGTTCAAGTAAATGACCACAAGAAGAAGTAAGCAATCATCATAAATATCAATTTAATTATGTAAAAATATCTAATCATGTGAGGTATTCAATTAGTTTTATTTCCAGAATTAAAGGCAAAAAGGTAAAGTAGAAGTAAAGTTATAGCTTCTGTTACTACATATCAAGTTGCGATCAAGTTTAATCATTTAGTTGTTCTTTTCTCAATACCTTTAGCTTGAACTAAAACATACTGACCTTGTACTATAATAATGGCACTTGTAGATAAGCCAAATAATATTGAAAATTCTTGTCCAGAAAATATATATTTTAAAGCTTCTGCTTGATATATAGCACTAGCCTCTGTTCCATCAAAATCTTTTGCAATAACATTTCCAAATAATCCAGTTGCAACAAATGGTGTAAGAATCGAAATCATAACAAAACTAAATGCAGCAACAATATATGTATAAAGTTCATAGTTTGTATACGTTTTTCATTCTATTCTTCCTTCTCTTAAAATTTGAGATATAAAGTACTCTCTAAAAGAAACAATGAAATTTAACATAATAATTCTTATGTTAATACCTACTATCATATAAATAGATAACATAGATGTTGTTTTAAGACCAGAAGCTCCTAAAACAATAAGAAGAATAATGATGTCTGCATTCATTAAAGTATTTATTCCTAATGAAGAAAAGAAAAGTTTTGATGATTTTCTCACTAAATTATGATCATTAAAATCTGCATAAAATTTAATTCATGGGTATTTTCTTTTAACATATACCATAATCATAAATCCACGAATAAAAGGATAAATAACAATGGGCAAGAAAACTAAAACAGGACTAATATGTGTTCCTTTAAAATTAATATAACTTAGTAATGAAATAATTAACATATATACAATTACATCAGTAAACAAAATAATTGCTCTTCTTAAATAGTTTTGTTTATCAGCTTCAAGGACGTTTTCATAAATACCAAAAATAGAAGAACTAACAACTTGTTTGAATCCAAAAAAGAAACAAACAAAACCTAATTCTCATAAGTGTATTGTAATAGGATCCATTCCATCTTTAATAATTGGTCCTGTAATACTTGTTGTGATTGGATCTCCCTGTAAGAAATGTGGAGCTAAAGCAATTTCAAGAGGATATAAAATTGAAATTAAAGTTACAAAAATTAATCCTCTTCATAATTTATTACGATATTTTCTTTTTGCTGTTGAAAAAGATTCATTTGCAGTAATTCAATCTTTTTCCATAATTGGTTTTGCCATTAAAATAACTGTAGTTACCCCTAAGGCACCTTCACATGTACCACCAATAATAGCAACTGACATTGATATTCTTACGAACCCATTAAATTCAGTACCATAAGCACTCAAAATTCAATAAATCATAAGAATTTGAATAATAGTATTTGTTAAAGAAATGGCAACCCCAACTAGTGCACTTCAAACACTAGTTCTAGCTGACGTCTTTATAACTATGTTTTCTGTTGCATTTGTAGCTTCATGTTGCATTTCTCCACCTCCTTTTTATCAGGTTGGTTCTATTTCTATAATTTTACCATTTAGATTTTCTAAATTTCCTTCGAAACCATTGAACACTAATTTATTAGCAAATAAAAAAATCATTTTTTCATTGTTTATTATTGTTCCAGAATATCTAGAATCATTGATAATTGAAGCACCATAATATTCGAGAGTAGCTCTAATTTGATGCTTTCTTCCTGTTAATATTTGAACTTCAAGTTCAGTTTGTTCATTAGTTACATCTAAACTAACAACATTAAATATTGTTGTAGCTTCTTTATAATCACTTTTAAATTCTTCACTAAATACTGATTTTTGAATTACTGGATCATATTTAATTCATCCCTTAGCAATTAAACTTTCTGTAACCGGAACATCAATTCTACAACGATAGTATTTTTCAATTTTTTCTTTATCTTGAATTGCTTCCACCATAATGTCATGTGTTTGTTTATTTTTTGCATACATAATTAGTCCAGATGTTAATTTATCTAATCTATGAATATGACTTATAACGTATGAATTTTCTTCACTAGGGTTATATTGTTTTGTGTCAAATAAATAATTCTTAACAATATCATCCATACTTGTTTTTACTGGAGAATGAACTTCAAGATTATAAGGTTTTTTAACAATTAAAAGATTTGAATCTTCATATATAACATCAATGTCATAATTTGTGATTTTTTTAAAATCATCTCTTAAAACTGGTTTGTTATTGTCATAAACAATAATTTCATCATTAGCTTTAATTAAATAATCTTTATCCTTAATTCTTTTTCCATTAATTTTAATGTCACCTTTTCTTAGTCATTTGTAAATAACTGATAGAGGTGTTGTTTTATAATTCTTTTTTAAAAATTTAAATAATGACTGATTATCATCATTTTGATTTGCTTTAAATGTATTCATTAGTTTCTCCCTGCGATCATTAAAATAAATGTTATAAGGTTTGATCCTAAATGAACTAATCATGAATAGGTTACATTACCTTCTGTGTAAATAAAAGTTGCTGATAATATAATTGATGGAATTAAATATATGTAAATGTTTTGAACATCTCCCATACCTACATGTACCATAGCAAAAGCTAATGATGAAATGATCATTGCAAATCACTTATTACCAACTCCTGTAAAAATTGAATCTCTAAATGCTAGTTCTTCAACTAATGGTGCAACAACAACACTAAAAATAAATAATAAAATTGAATAAAATATCTTAACTGTAATTGAAGAGTTTTTATAAATTTCATTAAGTGCATTTTGATTTATTGTTTCTATTTCAATAAAACTTAATCCAAATGATACACCGAATAAAGCGATTGTCATTATTAAAACTACTACTATTACTTTCTTCCATTCTTTTTTCAAAGTTAAAAAAATTCTATCTTTTAAAAATGGCACTTTAATAAATAATATTATTCCTACAACAACTTCTGCAATTATTTGTAGTGTCATTGATACAAATTGAGTTGCTACCTGATTATTTTTACTGTTTCAACCAGATAAAGCTAAAAATAACGAACCTAAAATTATTACAAATAAGAAAGGCAATACTATAAAAGCATAAATACCAAAAGCATTGGTTCTTGTAAAAAGTTCATTGTCTCTTTTATATAAAACAAAGCAACCGATTGCAGAACAAAATATTTGAACTGAAACAAACACAAGATTTATAATACTTTGTGTCTCTTCTTCTGTATTTGCGTTTATTGTAAATTTTAATATTATAAGAACTATTAATGGCACAAATAGAACAGAAGTTGCGAATATGATTCCATCAACCAAAGGATTAAAAACATTAAATTTGAATTTAACTTCTTCTGGTAATTGATCTTGAAATCTCATTTTGTTTGTTGATGATTTCATAAAATTTTTAAGTTTATTAATTATTAATTTCATGTTTCTCCTTTTTTCTTGTCTAATTAATTAAAGCATATAAAAAAATTGCTATAAGCAATTTTCATTAATTTTGTTTTAACCTTCAATTAATGCTGCAGCGATCATTGCTTCTTTAATACCAGCAACTGCTTCTTCAGCATCACTACCATCAGCAATAATAGTAATTTCATCACCATTTTTAATTTGCATTGATAAGATGTTCATTATTGATCTTAAGTTTCCTGATTTACTTCCTGAAACGATTTGAATGTCTGAACCATATTTTGAAGCTGCTGAAATAATTGCAGTAGCTGGTCTTGCGTGTAATCCAATTTTGTCAGTTATAACTGCTGTAAATTGTGCCATTTAATTTTCCTCCTGTATTTTTTAATACTTAATTATTATATCAATAAGTTGATACCATTATCAATTCTTATTTATTAATTTTTCTTTGATATGGTTGCGTCGCTAATTGAAATTGGCATAATTCCATAACTTGAACTAAAAGCAACCTTCATTGTTTGGTCGTTTATTTCAATAACAACTCCATCACCAAAAATCATGTGTTCTATAACATCATTCTTTTCATATCTTGCAGATGTTTTGACCTGCTGATTTGATTTGATTGAACTTAAGTGGCTTGTATTAGCAAACGGATTTGAACTCTTTTGATATTTACCCTCGAATTGATATAAATCTTGGTCGAATTCCTTAATAAATTTTGATGGTGCTAATTCTGATTGTGAAATAAATGAAAATTCACCTTTAATATATGTTATATAAACTTTTTCTTCTGCTCTTGTTATAGCAACATATAAAGTTCTTCTCTCTTCTTCTATTTCTCTAGCTGAATTTGAAGATAATCTACCTGGAAATACATCTTGATTAAGACCGACAACAAAAACTATTTTATTTTCCAAACCTTTTGCAGCATGTACAGTTAATAAAGTAACTTTTTGTGCTTCAATATCATCAGCATCAGAATTTAATAGTGCTTCTTCTTGTAAATAAGAAACTATTTTTTCTATTGATCCTTCGTTTGAATCTTCAGGTTGATATGATTTATCAAAATTTTCTAGTTGATCGTACAATGAGTCTATGTAACTTAAATCCTCTTTTTTTTCTGTATCCTTCAGTTTTTGAATATATCCTGACTCAACAAGCATATATTGCAATGTCATCCTGATATTTTTGCTTTCATTATAAACATTTGCAGAGTTTGAAAGAACATTTCTTATTGTTGTCAAATGTTTTGAAACTTGATTTATATGCAATTCATCTTCATTAACAATTAAGTCATAAAGCGATACATTCATGTCATTAGCTTTTTCTTTTAATTTTTTAATTGTTACATCCCCAACTTTTGGAATGCTTTTTAAAACTCTTTCAACAGCTTGTTCATCTTGTGTAGCTAAAGTTCTTAAAAAAGCATTTGCTTCTTTAATTACTTTTCTGTCTTTAAAACGAATTCCACCAATTAATTGAAAAGGAATTTTATTATTTTGAAATTCCTTTTCAAATTCTTGTGATCAAGCATTAAGCCTGTATAGTACAAAAATATCTTTATACTCATAACCATCTTTGATTAATTCCTTAATTTTTAAAGTTACATATCTTGCTTCATCATTTCTAGATTCACATTCTTTAATTGTTGGTAAATCTCCTGTTGCATTATTTGTAAAAATATCTTTAGCTTCTCTATTTTTATTATTATTAATAAAGTCGTTTGCTAAGTCTAAAATTTTCTGAGTTGATCTATAATTTTGATTAAGTGTGATGCTAACACCATTTGAAAATGATTTTGTAAAATTCAAAATAATATCAACTTTTGCTCCACGTCAAGAATATATTGTTTGATCTGGGTCTCCAACTACTGTTAAATTATTTTTATCTCTTGTTAAAAATTTTATTAAATCAAACTGCAGATCGTTTGTGTCTTGAAACTCATCAACCATAACATAATCATATCTATTTCTTCATTTTTCTAAAGCTTCAGGATGCTCATTAAATAGTTTAAAAACAAGAACTTGTAGATCGTTAAAATCAATTGAATTTATTGTTTTTAAATAGTCTTCATATTTTTGATATAACGTAGCAATAGCTCTTTCAATCCCACTATAACATTCTTCTGTTGCTTCTAATGGAGATGTTAAATCATTCTTTCAATTACCAATTCTATAAATAATTTTTTTCTCTGTGTATTTTTTTAATTCAGGTAAATGACTAAAGTGTTCATTTATTAAACTTCTTAAAATTGCAATTTGATCACCTTGATCGATAATTAAAAAGTTTTTATTTAAACCTACTAATTCAAAATCTTCTCTTAAAACTCTTGAGCATCAAGCATGAAATGTAGAAATATGAGGATTACTTGTTAAGTTAGGTATAATTTTTGTTACTCTATCTCTCATTTCTCTTGCTGCTTTATTGGTAAAAGTCACAGCTAATATTTTATAAGGAACCATTTTTAGTTCTTCAATTAAATAAGCAATTTTTGTGGTAATTACTTTAGTTTTACCAGAACCAGCACCAGCAACTATTCTTAACGGTTTGTCTGTTATTGTTACCGCTGCCAATTGTTGTTCATTTAATTGTAATAATAAATTATTCATGGCTTTCTCCTTTTTCTTTTTGTTCAATTTGTTTTTGATTCTTTTTCTCAATTTTTAAATTTTCAGTTAAGCTAGGTTTATCAACTTGTATTGAATTATAAAATTCTTTTTCCTCTGAGTTACCAATTTCTTCTAAAATTGCATCATCAAATTTACCCGGTGTTTCTTTTAAAATAGATTTACCAGATTTATTTTTATAAATTTTTGTTTGATTTTGTTTTTCTAAAACAACTATAACTTTGTTCTTCATATCTACTGATGATTGATGATTTTTTTGTAATTTAATGGACAGTGCTATAGCAATATTTCAAATTAAAAAAATTCAATAATTTAATTGATATATTATATAACCTGCGTCTAAATAAACACTAGATTTAGTCTTATCATATTTTGACATTAAGAAAAGAAAAAGTATATTTCCTAAATATAATAGACACCATGGCAGTAATATGAATCATAATTCGCGTTCAAATATATCTTTGAACTTTAATTTTTCGCTTGCTTTAAATTTCACTAACTTTATTCTAAAAATAATTTTTCCTACTGTTTTACCATTTAAAAAGTATGGTAGTAAAACAAAGTAGGAAAAATTTCATATTAATGCTGCTAAAAAAATTATAAATAAGAAAATTCAATTACCTTCTTTAGCTTGATCTTTAAAGATAAAACCTAAAATTAAAAATAATAAAGAACTAATAATTAAATCTGTAAGTCTTGCAAAAAATATTTTTCATAAACTTGGTAAATAAAATTCATTTTCCTTTAATGCATTTTCTTCTACTTTTAATAATTCATAATTTCCATCAACATTTTTATTTACTTCAAACATTATCAATTATCCTAATTTTTTTAGTCGTTCATTAATAAAGCTATTGAAATTTTCCATTCTTATTGTGAAATCTGGGTTTGCGTTTTCTAAGAAAATTGCATTTTGTGTTATGAATTCCTTCACTTTTCTGTCGAGTTTTGTATTAACAAATAAAATTGCTTTTTTATGAATAGCTGGATTCTTGATGCTTTTTGAAAGATTCAAGAAATCATATGCCATACAGTAATTGGCTGCAAAGTTTAATTCATCTTTAAATTCTTTATATGTTCCAATTCTTCTGTAGTAGTTTAATACGTGAGGTCATTGATTAACTATATCAAAAATTGAGTATTTAGGTACAGATACTTTATGTTTAAATAAAACATCTCCTGATAAATAAAAGTTTCTTGAGTGTGCAAGTGCCATAAATAAAAATAGCATATCAAATCTAACATTCTTTTTAAAAGTTATTCTAAAATCTTTTATAAATTTACTTCTAAATAATTTACCATAAACTTCTTGTGAAATATAAGCAAATACTTCTTTATTATCTTGTAAATCATACAATTTATTTGTTTCTAATAATGGTTGTGTATGACCCTCAAATAGATTTGATTGTTCATACTGAACTTCAATTAAATCTATTTTAGCTTGGTTTGATTCAACGATGTTTTGTACTGTCTGTACATAATTTTCATTAATTAAATCCCCTTCTTTTAAAAATGAAACATACTCACCACGAGCTAACTCTATCCCATTATTTCAATTTAATGATTCTCCTTGACCTTTTGAATTAAAGATTAGCATAATTTTGTCGTTTTCAATAAATTGATCTCTAACAAAATCTATAGCTTCTTTTTCAATGTTTGGTTCGTCAACTACTATGATTAATTCATATGAATCATTAGTTTGTTTTTTTAGTGTATTAATTGTTTTAAATAATTTTTCTTCTCTAGCTTGGCTAGAAATAATAAATGAAACTAACATCCTTTTACCTCTCTTGAATATAACTATATATATTTTACACTAAAAGGTATTTGTTTGTTATTTATTCCTTTAAGTAGTTATCGAAGAACCTAATTATTTTTTAAAATGATTTTAAGATATAATAATAAATAACGAGAATACAATAAGTTTTTTAACATGAAAGGACGATATTATGAGTATAAAAAATTATTTATTACAAAATGAAATACCATCTAACGAATGATTAACAAAAGATGATAACAAAGAAGTAATTAGATCTGTTTCTACAAAAGTAGCAGATGTTAATAACTTATCAAAAGATGAAGAACTAACAATGAAAAAATTAATTGATTTTGTTGTAGCTAGTCAAGACGATGAATTTAATTATGAAGATAAAGAAGACTATTTACGTCCCGCTGTTGGGCTTGCCGCACCTCAAATTGGTGTAAATAAAGATATGTTTTATATTAGATTTAATTTACCAAACAACCAAATAGAAGAATATGCAATGATTAATACAGAATACGTCGCAAAATCATCAAGAATGGCAGCATTAGAAGAAGGCGAAGGATGTTTAAGTGTTGATGAAGACAAACATGGAATTGTTCCAAGATCTTGAATAATTTCTGTTAAGGGGTTTGACTGATTAAAAAAAGAATGAGTCGAATTAAAACTTAAAGACTACCGCTCTATTGTTTTTCAACATGAAATGGACCACAACATTGGTAACTTATACTATGACCATATTAATGTTGATGAACCTGAATTTATTGACGAAGATTGAGTTGTTCTTTAATTTGTGATATTATCAATTTAACAAAAAACAAATTACATATTAAATGTTAAGTCATTATATTTTAATTAATAATCATAAAAATGAAAATTTAATAGTTAAAAGTTAAAACATAAGTAATATTTATGTATGTTTATTTTATATAAATGGAGGAAAAATGGAAAAGGAAAAAATAACTTCTACTAATCAAATTATTGAAAAAGAAGATTTTGAACCTTTTGTTTTTAAACAAAAAGAAGTTCAAAGAAAATATATTAAAACTGAATCACCAACTAAAGTTTTTGCTTTAGGTGGACTTGAAGAAATTGGTAAAAATACTTACTGTATAGAACATGAAAACGAAATTATTATGATTGATGCTGGAGTTAAGTTCCCAGATGATTCTATGTTAGGTATTAACGCAGTTATTCCTGATTATTCATATTTAAAAGAAAATGAATCAAAAATAAAAGCACTTTTCATAACTCACGGACATGAAGATCACATTGGTGGAATTCACTATTTAGTTAAACAAGTTAATATACCTGTTATTTATGCGCCTGAATTAGCTGCTGCTTTAATTAGAGATAGATTGAAAGAACATAAATTAACTGACAAAACAATTGTTAAAGAATACGTTGCTGACGATATATGAGCAACTAAAAATTTACGTGTAAGTTATGCAGCTTTAAACCACTCTATTCCTGATGCTTTTGGTATTTTAGTAGAAACACCAAATGGAAATATTTTTTCAACAGGGGATTATAAATTTGACTGATCACCTTTAGGGCACTTTGCTGAATTAAGTAAATTAGCTAGCATGGGTGATAAAGGAATCGAACTTTTAATGTCTGATTCAACAAATGCTGAAGTTGAAGGTTATACACCTGGTGAAAAAGGAATTATTGAAAATATTGATAAATTATTTCTAAAAGCAAAAGGTAGAATATTTATTACAACTTTTGCTTCTAATGTTCACCGTATTCAACAAATTGTTGAGTTAGCTAATAAATATGACAAAAAAGTTGTTATTCTTGGGAGATCAATTGAAAGAATTATTAAAATAATCCGTCAAATGGGTCACTTAAAAATTAATGATAAAATGTTTATTAAGGCAAATGACATTGATAAACATCCAGCAAATAAAATAATGATTATTTCTACAGGTAGTCAAGGTGAACCAATGGCAGCTCTTTCAAGAATTGCTACAAATAGACACCAATCTATTTCTATTATTCCCGGTGATACAGTTATTTTCTCTTCATCACCAATCCCTGGAAATAGAGCTGATGTTGAAATCTTAATTAATAGACTAACTAGAATTGGTGCTAATGTTATTGAATCTTCACCAAGCAACAGAATTCATACTTCAGGTCACGCTAGTCAAGAAGAACAAAAATTATTATTTACATTATTAAGACCAAATTACTTTATGCCAATGCATGGTGAGTTCAGAATGTTAAAAAAACATATTGAAACAGCTGAATCTGTTAACCTACAAAAAGGGCACGGATTTGTTATGGCAAATGGTGATCAATTAGAATTATTACAAGGTAATGCTCAAATTGGTAAACGTGTTGATGCTGATGCTATTTATGTAGATGGAAAAGATATGACAGCTCATGCTTCAAATATAATTAGAGAACGTGACATATTAAGTAAAGACGGTTTAATTTCAGTTGTTGTTTCAATTGATTCTCAAACTAATAAATTATTATGTGCACCTAGAATTATTTCACGTGGAAGTTTTTATGTAAAAGATTCAGGTAATGTAATTAGTGAAGCAATTACAATTGTTACAGAAGCTATAAATGAAGTATTAAATTCTAATAAGCCTACATTTGGTGCAATAAAAAAAGCGATTAAACAATCACTTTCTCCATATATATTTAAAACTAAACGTAGAAATCCATTAATCATTCCAGTTATATTAAACAAAAAATAAGAGTTTAAAAACTCTTATTTTTTTAATAATTAATGTTTGTGATTTTTAATTTTTTAATATTTTTTGAATATTTAATAGAATTTTTTAAGTCTTTTCGTGCTTTTAAATCTGTTGCATTTTTTAATGATTTTCTAAATTTAATTATTTCTAATTTTGATTCTTGTCTAACTTGTACAACTCAAGCTTTTCTTTTTGAAGCATAATCTTTTTTATTATTCTTGAATTTTAATTCTTCTAATTTGACAATATTATTATCAGTTATTGAACTATCATATTTTTTTCTAATATTATAGAAATCGATATATGCTTTATTTCACGCGTCTTTAAATGATAGCTTTTCTTCTTTTTTCATTGCTATTGCATTATTCAATATAGTTTGATTTGTGTAAGCATATAAAGACATTGATTCTTCATATGATAATTTAGAGTCTATATTTAATTGTTTTTCATTTGATTTAAAAGTTGCAAAGTATCTTTGATTTACAAAATTTATTATTGAAGAAATTAAATTTAAATTAGTTCCAAATGAAAGTTTATTTCTTATTGAAGCTGAAATAAATTCAATTAATAACGTAAATAAAATAATACCGAATAATAATGCTCCAAATTCATTAAAATATTGATCAGAGAAATATGAATTTAATAAATATCCCATATTACCAGCTCCGACAGCTCCTAACATTGCAACTTCTTTAAAGTTTATATCAAATCTATAAATAATATTTGACATCGCTGCTGTTGATGTTTGAGACATTATCCCATATCTTAATTTGGTAAATCAATTAACTCCTGTTGCTTCAAGTTGAAAAATTATTTTTTGATTTATATCATCAAATAACTCTCTATTATATTTTGTAAGCATGCCTATAGTTCCCATAATAAGAGCTAATACACCTGTAAAAGGTCCCATTCCAACAACAATTACAAATATTAATGCATAAATGTAACTTGGAATTGCCCTCATCATTGATGTTAATGCGACAAAAATTCTTGCTACATATTTATTAACAATTTTTTCTGATGATAACATACCTAATACATATGCAATCACTGCACCTATAAAAGTCCCTACAACTGCAATAGATAGAGTTTCATATAAAAGATACATAACACTATAAGGTGCATTACTGTTTCCACCATTTGCTTTAGAAATGAATAATGATGATCAATTTATTTTTAAAATTTCTAATAAATTTTTATTTGTTGCTTCAATTAATTCTTTTGATGAAAGTTTAAATTCTAGTAATGTTAATGTGTAAATAAAGAAACCTAAAATTATTGCATATAAAACTATTCTTTTAATATAGTTTTTAGGCTCACTTCTTAAAACTTTTTCAACAGATAGATTTTCAATAAAATTTTTATTAGCATTAGCTCTTTCATTTTTTATTTCTTCTATTTTTGCATTTTTAATTTCATTAACCTTAAATTTAAATTTTACTTTATTTATTTTATCTATTCTATAACGTAAGCCAGTTTCAAAATCTTTTGCATACAAGTCAAAACTATTTGGATTTGATTTCTTTAAATTTTTATAAGCTTCGACGTCACTTTCTATTTTAGTACTTAAGTCACTTTTAAAGTTATTTATTAATTCTTTTTTTTGCTCTACCAATTTTTTAGTATTTTCTTTGTTTTTAGAATCAGTTATTTTTTTATCTATATCTAAACAAAGTACATTTTTGATATAAAAATTAATGTCTTTTTGAGATTTTATTTTATTTATTCTTTTATCAAATTTTCTTTGCTCTTTACCATCTATTCTGAAATCTTTATCTTCTATAATGTAATTTCTAATTAATCATATTGAAAGTTCTAAAAATAGTATAACTGCAACTAATAGAGTTAATAAGAAACCAACTCTATTTCACTCATTATAGTCAACTGCATTGTTTATCATTTGACCTATTCCCATTCTTGTTACACCCGCAATGATTGAAACATATCTTATGTTAGTTTCAAGAGAGTAAAACATTATTGAAAGTACATGATGAGATACCTGAGGTCAAACAGCTGCTCTAAATGATACAGATTTATTTGCTCCAGTTGATTGAGAAGCAGTAAATATTTTAATATTTATTTGTTCTATTCTTTCATACAATGTTTTACCTGAAATTGAAAATGTAAACATAGTTAATGAAAGCATTACTGTAAAAGTTGTAGCACCAAAATAATTTACAAGAACTAATGCATACACAAAAGATGGTATAGTTCTAAAAATTGAAAGTATAAGTCTAGCTATAAAATTTACAGATTTATTTTTTACAATATTTGAAGAAGCTAAAATAGCTACAGGAATTGCAATTACAACACCAATAACAGTTCCAGCAAATGCCATAACGATAGTGTCTCATATAGAAACAAAAGCGTTATATAAAAACGAGTGGCCTGTACCATTAATTGCGTTAAAGTCAGTTCAATCTCATTTAAACATTTCACCTATTCTTTCAAAAAGACTAGGCATATCTCTAAAAAACTCTAATCATTTTGAATCTAAAGTGAAAAATGAGAGTATCACTATAAAAAGTGTAAATAAAGTTATTGATCAAAAGAATATTTTTTTTGGGGATTTTGAATAGTTATCTTTTATCTTGAATGCTTTTTGATTCAAAATAGAATTTGATAATCTTTTAGTCATTATTTTCCGTAAATTTCTTCTAATTTGGATTCATTTAATTTTTTAGGTTCCCCATCAAATACTATTTCTCCATCTTTTAAACCTATTATTCGATCACAATATTTTAATGCTAAATCGACATGATGAATATTTATAATAACTGTTATATTTAATTCCGAGTTAATTTTCTTAAAATCTTCCATAACTCTATTTGCTAATATTGGGTCAAGTGCTGAAACAGGTTCATCTGCTATTATTATTTTAGGATTTTGATTTATTGTTCTTGCTAAAGCAACACGTTGTTGCTGACCACCAGACAAATTATCAGCCCTAATATATGAAAACTCAAGTAAATTAAGTTTTTCAAGAGCTGCAAGAGCATTTTGTTTTTCTTCTTTAGTAAAAAATCCTGCCATTGCTCTAAAAAAATTCATTTGAGCAACTCTTGAGTTTAAAACATTTTTTAAAACTGTTTGTTTTTCAATATTGTTGTACTCTTGTGACATTAACCCAATGTGTTTTCTTAAATTTCTTAAAGATTTACCTTTAGTTTTATTTATTTCATATTTTTCATTTTCATTTATGTCAATAAAAATTTCTCCAGAGCTAATATTATTTATCTTATTTATCGTTTTCAACAATGTAGTTTTACCAGCTCCTGATAAACCAATAACAGCAACAAATTCACCCGCATTAATTTTTAAATTAATATCTTTTAAAACATGTTTTCCATTTGGTCAAACTTTTTCAACTTTTTTAAATTCTATCATTATATTCACTTAGCAAGCAAAATACGCAAAATGCGTATTTTAACTATCTTTCTATTAAAATTTTTTTACTAAAGATCTTTTATTAATGTTTCAATTTTTTCTGCTTCAACACTAGTAACAGTTATTTCTTTATCTAAAGCTGTTTCTCATTCAATTGGAGTTTGTTCTTCTTTAGGTCCAATATAATCTGTATGGTTGTACACATTAAAAATTTCTTTATTTTCTTCTTTACTAATAAGATCTTTGAATGAATCTCTTAAGTCTTTTATAATTTTATCATCATTAATTCTTTTTCTTGAATACATTATTCCGTCATTTATAATTTTGTCTGACATTCCAATAACACTTGTATTTTTAAATGCTTTTATTGAAGCTGCTTCATCCTTGATTTCGTATCTAATATCACTGAAACCAACAGCAACACCGTTTGATGTATTTGAAACATATTGTGCAGCTGATGGATAATCAGCTTGTCTATTTGATTTTGTATATATGTATTTAACTTGTTCATCATTAAATCCAGCTACATTTTTAAGTCACATTAAAGGATAAATAGTTCCTGCGCTTGATGTTTTACTTTTTGAAACAGAAAAATTCACGTCTCCTTTTGCTTCTTCACCATTTGCTCCAGGTAAAATTAATTTTCTTAAAGCAGCTTGATATTCATCATCTGCTGAAATTTCAGATAGTTTAATATCACTCTTATTTAACAAATCATTATTTACATAAACATAAGATCTGTAATATTCTGAATTACTGCTTGTGTCTAAATATTTTTCTCTTATTTGTTCTTTTGTTATAGTTTCATTACCTGTAATATCTAATATTTTATTATATTCATTTGCATATTTTAAAGAATCTGATTGTGTTATAGAACCAGCTGGCATATCTTTTTCAACTGTATATGCATCTCTAGAAGATTCAAGAAGAATACCTAATTTATCATATGTTCCGTCTTCTTTAATAGTACCTTTGTTTTTATTGTAAGTTCCTACTGGTAAAAATGCTAAATCAGCTTTACCAGCAGCTAGTGTTGAGCCAGCAGCTTCATAACTTGTAGAAGTTGAAATTTTAACTTTTTTAGTAAATGTTTCACCACGCTCTTCAGCTTTTGCTTTCATTTCTGCTTGTAGTTTTTCTTCCAATGGTTTAACTGTGTTAATAACTTCAGTTGCATTATTTGATGGAATAAAAATAATGTCAAATGTATCTGTTGTTCCACATGAGACAACTGTTGTTGCAGCTGTTCCTGTTAATCCAATTGCACCAACTATTGCTAATAATTTTTTCATATTTCCCCCTATTTTGAAAAAACCAACTTAAAGAAAAACTTTAAAAAATAGAAAAAAGAGGTTTTTTTTTACAAAAAACCTCTACACACTTATAGTCCCGAGATTGGTCCGGGGCGGTTCAGTAGCCCATTATGCTACCCTGTATAAGTTTTTCTTATTAAGTTGTTATTTACATTTTAAACATATTTTTAAAAACAAACAATAGTTTATGAAAAAAATATTTTTTTCTTACATTATACTTTTTGAAGTAAAAATATTATAATTAATCTAACCATAAAAGGAGATTATAAAATATGGCTATAAATAGAAATTATGGGCGAAGCTATATTCCTAGAGGGTTTATAAAATTTGCTCAAATATTAGGTACAGCAGTAACTGCTATTATACTAATAATGACAATTTACTTTTTTTCAAGTAGTGATTTCTTGGGTTCAGGTGATCCAAACACAGTTACATTGAGTTCTTTAATAATTGGTATCGAGATTTACTTCTTGTGAAAATCAATATATTCAGCATATGTAATAATTACTTATTTAAATTCTGCTTCAGATGAAGAAGTAATTGCTAATAGATATATACTTGCAATTTTGAGTGTTGGGGTTGGAGGATTAATTACACCTTTCATACTAACATCATTACCAAATATCGAAACTCAATCTTCAATGAATCCAAGAGCATTCTTGGCAAAACACTTGGGATTAACAATGTTAATTGGTTTTACATTATTTTTAGTATCTTTTGTTTGAATAACTTTATCATCAGGAATAACATTTAATGAATTAATTGATACAAGTACTGATTTTGGATTAATCGGGTTTTTATCTTTAACTTTATCAATTGTTGGTTTATTAATAGGAATTCTTGGATTTGGACTATTTTCAAGAAGCAATTCATCTGATTTAATGAAAGAAAAAAACTTACAAGGATATATGATGCAAATAGTTGGTGTTATTTTTACAATCATTGCCACTTTAGAATTAGTATTCTTAATTATAATGGCTATCATTAGATTAATAGGTGTTATATTCCAATCTTTTAGTTATATGAACCGTTACGATGGATTCTTTAAAGTATTTGCAATATTCTTGGCATTTTCTAGAATAGGACTTGAAATTTGATATGTTACTTGAGTTGTTTCAATGTATTCAAAAATTATTTCAGGTCTTTGATCAAAAGAACAAGTTATTAAAATTAATAACTTTGAAAAAGTTGATGAAGCTAGAGTTCAAGAACAAAAAGCATAAAAAACGGATTTAAATCCGTTTTTTTTATTATGAAATATTAATTAAATTCTAAAAACAAATATGTTATTTTAATTCTTTTTTAGCTTTTTTAAGTGCTACATCATAAATCAACTTTGCTTCTTCATCAATGTAGTCATTAGCGTGTTCTCCATTTTTAACAAAAGATAATGCATACGCATAGCCACCAAAACCTAAAACAAAACCTAAAACAAAAAATATACCACAAAAGACAAGTTCAATAATTCCTTTAGTTTTTTGGGCTTCATCAATTATGACATGATTATTTAAATCTTCTCAATCATAGCTTTTAGAAGTAAATAAATCTATCATTCCAACAGACATCAAAATAGAAGCAATTATAACAAAAATAAGAGCTAAAATAACTCATGGTAATATTTTTTTATTAACTGTCTTATAACATCCCATATGACTTGTGTATATTCTTCCACTTGTTGACACAAAACCTAAATTTGAATTATTAGTAGTATAAATAGCGCCAGCTGAACTTTGACCACTTCTGCTTAATTGGTATGGTTTTATTGGTTGTTTACAATAGTTACAATTTTTCATATTATCTCCTTTACTTATTATATTTTATAACTTTAAAAATAATATTTTTATATAATATAAATATAACATTTTCGGGGCAAGGCGAAATTCCTTACCGATGGTAATAGTCCATGAACCTTAATTGGTTGATTCAGTGAAATTCTGAAACCGACGGTATAGTCCGGATGGTAGAAAATGTCAGCTACAATAAACAATTTTTTGTTTAATTTTTTGCTGTCCGCCTTGCTTTTTTATAAGCGTTTTTTTATACCCGAAAGGAGGGACTAATATGGATAAAAAATATAAGTTATGAAATTATAAATATGATTTTTCAGAAATAAACCTAAAGAATTGAAAAGAAGTATTAAAAGATACTTTTAAACTTAATACTAGAAAAATAGCTTTGCTTTCAATGTTATTCGCAATTGAAATATTGATGACTATAATTTCTAAAGTCATTATGGGTTTAGCAATTCCAATGATTGTTGGTGTTTACACAATCGAGATTTCTTTCTTTGTAATACTAATTATATATTTGTGTTCCAACTACATATATGCATCTATATTGTCCATTACTGCAATTTGGTTTAGATTATTATTAGGTAGTGAACCTATAGGTTTACTTTCAATGATGATTTCAGATACAACCTTTTTAACAATTTTTGCAATTTCATTTTTTGTCTTAAAAAAATTTATATTTTTAAAATTTATATTTAAAAATCAAATAAAAATTCTTATTGTTTTAATTTGTTTTGCTGGTTTAATATCTATGATTGGATCAGGTTTTATCTCAATGTTATGTAATGATAAATTTATTTTCGAAATGTATTATTTATCAGATGATGGTAGTGGTTATTGAAAAATGCTTTTATGAGTCGGATTTGGTGTAACTTTAGCTAAATATAGTATCAATATTTTGCTCTTTGCTTCAACGCTAAAGGTTTTATTAATTTTAATTAAACAATCTAGAGCATAAGAAAAACAGACACGAGTCTGTTTTTTATTTATTAACTTAATTATTTGTTTTGGATTGCAGCAATTCCAGGTAATTCTTTACCTTCCATATATTCTAATGAAGCTCCACCACCTGTAGAAATTCATGAGAATTCATCTTTGAATCCTAATTTAATTGCAGCTGCAGCTGAGTCTCCTCCACCAATTAAAGTGAAACCTCCATCAGCTTTACGTTTTGCAGCAGCTTCACAAACAGCAACAGTACCAGCTTTGAAATTTTCAAATTCACTAACTCCCATTGGCCCATTTCAAACAACAGTTTTTGCATTTGCTAATTCTTTTTCATACATTTCAATAGTTTTTGGTCCGATGTCTAATCCCATCATTCCTGCTGGAACATTTTCTCCACATAATGTTGGAGCAACATCAGCATATTCAGGAGCACATAAACTATCAACAGGTAACATTATTTTTCCATTAGCTTTTTCTAAGTATTCTTTAGCCAATTCAACTTTATCAGCTTCTAATAATGAGTTACCAATTTCTAATCCCATTGCTTTGTGGAATGTATAAGTCATACCTCCACCAATTAAAATTTTGTCAACTTTAGTTAAAAGGTTGTCAATAACACCAATTTTGTCAGAAACTTTTGCTCCTCCTAAAATTGCAACAAAAGGTCTTTCAGGTGCGTCTACTCCTTTACCTAACATTTCAATTTCATTTTGAACTAAGAAACCTAATGCTGATTCAGAAATGTTTGAAGCTATACCAACGTTTGAAGCATGAGCACGGTGTGCAGTACCAAATGCATCATTAATAAATACATCTCCAAGACTTGCTCAGTATTTTCCTAATTCTGGATCATTTTTTGACTCAGCTTTAACTACTTCACCATCTTTTACATCTTCGAAACGAGTGTTTTCAAATAATAAAACTTCTTTTTCATTTAATGCATTAATTGCAGCTTCTAATTCAGTTCCTCTTGTTTGGTTAACAAAGTTTACTGATTGTCCTAAAACTTCTTCCAATCTTTTTGCTACTGGAGCTAATGATTTAGTTTTTTTGTCATCTTCACTTTTAATTCTTGATAAGTGTGAAAATAAGATAACTTTTGCATCATTTTCAACTAAATATTTAATTGTTGGTAATGCTGCTTGAATACGATTGTCATCAGTAATAACTCCATCTTTTAATGGAACATTAAAGTCAACACGAACTAAAACTTTTTTTCCTTTTACATTAATATCTTTTAATGTTTTTTTCAAATTGTAATTCATTTTATTCTCCTCTTTTTTCTTTACAATATATATTTTAACTCTTTTATATAAATTATTAAATTAATAACAAAAAAAATACCCCAAAGGGTATTTAAATTTATTAATTCTAGGAATTATAATCCCATGAAGTAAATTGTTGTTCTTACTAATTGTGAAACGTATGATGATTCATTGTCATATCATGCACAAACAGTAACTAATTGTTCACCATCAACTTCAGTAATTTTTGTTAATGTTGCATCAAAGATTGAACCGAATGATGATCCGATTGTATCTCCTGAAACGATTTCTTGTGTATTAAATTTAATTGCTTTTGATAATTCAGCGTCTGCTTTAATTGTTGCTTCAACAGTTGCGTTAATTTCTTCAACAGTTGTTTTTTTGCTTAATTGTAAAGTAACGTCTGTAATTGATCCTGTAATTGTTGGAACACGTAATGCGTATCCATCTAATTTACCTTTTAAGTTTGGTAAAACTAATGAAACTGCTTTAGCTGCTCCAGTTGTTGAAGGAACGATGTTTCATGCTGCTGCACGTCCTCTTCTTAAGTCACCATGAGGTAAGTCTAATAATTTTTGGTCATTTGTTACAGCATGAACAGTAACCATTTTTCCTTTAACGATTCCGAATTTTTCATCCATGATTTTAGCAACAGGTGATAAACAGTTTGTTGTACATGAAGCTCCTGAAATAATTACGTCTTCTGCTGATAAGTTTTTGTGGTTTACACCATAAACGATTGTTTTCATTTCTCCTGTAGCAGGTGCTGAAATAATAACTTTTTTTGCTCCAGCTGTTAAGTGAGCTGATGCTTTATCTTTATCTGTGTAGAATCCTGTTGATTCGATTACTAAATCGATTCCTAATTTACCTCAAGGTAAATCAGCTGCGTTTCTTTCAGCAAAGATTTTAATTTCTTTTCCATTAACGATAATTGAGTTATCTGTGTATGAAATTTTTCCTTCTTGGAATTTTCCTTGTGCTGAGTCAAATTCTAATAAGTAAGCTAATGTTTTTGTGTCTGTTAAATCGTTAACAGCAACGATTTCAACTCCTTGGTTGAATAATTGTCTAAATGTTAAACGTCCGATTCTTCCGAATCCGTTAATTGCAACTTTTTTTGACATATATTTTATCCTCTCTTGTAATATCTATACAATAATAATTTTACACTCTTAAATAAAAAAGAACAAATTTTTCAAAAAAATCTTTGAAAAATTATGTTCTTTTAGATTGTTTTCCCATTAGTGTTACAAATGTTGTTAAAGTTGTTATTCTTTCTTTTAGTCTAGCTACTTTGATAACTTCAATTTCTTTATTATTTTTATTTATATTATAAATTTTATCTAGTTCATAAAACGTAAAATTTGAAGACATAAAAGTAAGTTTTTTTCTATTCATTCTGTAATTCAAAATTATATATCATAAATTATCTCTTGTTCAGCTTGAAACCATTTCACCAGCAAAGTCATCTATAAATAAAATGTCAGCTTTTTTCATTTGATCAATATATGGAATAGAAGAATTAGAGTTTTTACTAAACTGTTCCTTACATTTTTCTATTATATCTGGTGCAGTACAAAAAAATACTTTGGCTTCTCTTTTTGCTGCTTCATTGGCTAGTGTTTTTAACATTGTTGTTTTACCAATACCAGGGTTACCATGTAAATAAACTCCCTTAATATTTATTCGATCAATATTTTTTATGTCTTTAATATAATCAACAACTAATTTTCCTGAATTTTTTATTATCAATTCTCGCTCTTGAATTTCTTCAGCACTAAAAAAGTTTTCAGTTTTTAGATCTTCTAAATAATTCTTTACTGTCTTAGGAAACGCATCTACACTAAAGTCTTTATAAATATAATTATTTTTAATTGTTTGGTTTTTATTTTCATATAAAAAATGAGCACAAGGTGAAGAACTTAAATAAAAGTTTGAATTTTTAAAAGTTAAGTTTAATTGTCGCCCCCTAATTCTTTGCTTACATTCCTTTATTGGACCAGTTGAGCATTCTGTATAGTCGGATACAAATTCAAATAAAATAATAAAATTTTGTTTTAAAACATCATCTGTTATTTCATGAGATTCATTTTTGCTATTTTCAATTAAATTTGCAATAACTCTATTATCTTTAAAAATTTGAATATCCATATTCGACCTACCATTCTATATCTATATTTTGTTCCATTACGAATTCTGTTGTTTGTTGGTTAGCATATGTATAATTTTGATCTTCAACATTTTTATCAGTTCTTTTGCTAACATTTTTCAAATATGTATAAAGTTCTCTTGTTGTAGAAATTTGTTTGTTTTTTAAAGATTCAACTATTTTTACAACATAGTTATAAATAAATTTTTTATTATTTTTTAAGTATGAATAACTAATCAAACAATTTAATATTCCATCAGATAAGTTGTATCTTGTTTTAAGCGAACTAATTATATCAATAACGTTTTGATCTGCTTCAACGTCCATACATTTATTATAGAATGTAAGTCATTCTGTAGAATTAAAACTATTAATAATATTTATGTCATCATCTGATAAATCGTTTCCAAAAGTTTTTCTTATAAATTCTTTTGATATAGCTTTAAACTCAATATTTAAAGCTATTCAATCAATTTCTTTAATTGATTTTTTATAATGGTTTACTAGTAGTTCAGCTATAAATTTTATACTAAATTCTTTTTTTAGTAGAAGCGCATCTAAATTTGATTTTACGCTTTCATTAAATTCTATTAAAACACCTTTTTTTACCAAAATGTTATTTAACTCAAATAAGTTAAGCATTTCTTCACAAATATAAACATCTTTTTTTATTGTTTCAACAGCTTGTTCAATATCAATTAAATCTAATTCGTTGTCTTCATTGTTTTCAAACAGATCTTCAACTTCATAATCTAGATCATCAATATTAAATTCTTTATTCTTAAATTGTAAATGCGCTAGTTCAAAGTTTTCTTCACCAACTTTTTTTAGTAGTCACCCTCTTGTGGCTTGATTCTCAAAGAATTGCTTTGGAGACAACGGTAAGTTTACTACAATTGCCATGTTTCCACTTTTTTTAGATTTGAAACATTTAATCAATTTAAGTTTTGAAAGTTTCCCTAAATTTTTCTTTAGCTGTTTTTCAGGTGATGCTGTTATTAATGCTATTCTTTCTAAAGTAAAAGGTGATGAATTCAATTTTTTACTTCAGTTACTTTCTAATATTAAAGTATTATATAGTCCAATGGCTGATGAACCTATGATGGGCTGGTATAAATTAAAAAGAACTTCATGATCAATTTTTGATAATTCTTTTGATCAGTGAATTAAATACTTACGATTTAAAATGTTCATACCATACCCCCTTGATACAAATATAAATATAAAATAAAAAAATATGAAAAAATTAATAATTTATATAGACTTTTTAATTATTTTTTGTTGTGTTTATAAACATTAAAAAAACCTATGTTAAACATAGATTTATTTTGTGTTTTCCACATTTCCACAAAAAGCTAGTGTTGACATTTTGTACAAAAGTATGTTCCACGGCCTGCAACTTGTTTTTTTAATATCTTTGTCCCACAAACAAAACATTTCTCGTCTTTTCTTAAGTGCACTTTTAATTCATGTTGGAATTGACCAGTTTCACCATCTCCAGATTTATAACTATGTATTGAAGTCCCCTTTAAATTGATAGCTTTTTCTAATATTGCATTAGAAAACTTGATAATTTTTTTAAGTTCTTCATCTGTTAATGTTTTTGTTATTCTTTCTGGATTAATACCTGCTGCAAATAAAATTTCGTTTGCATATATATTACCAATTCCACAAAGAACACTTTGATCTAATATAAAAGCCTTAACTAAAGAATTAGATTTAATCGCTTTTTCTTTTAGATATTTAAAAGAAGGTTGATTATTTAATGGCTCTGGACCTAATTTATCCATTCCGCTTTTTTCTTTATAATTTTCTTTATCTCAAATCTCAATTGTTCCAAATTTTCTAGAATCATAATATTTTAAATATTCGCCGTTTGATAGCTCAAACTGTAATCTTAAATGGTTTGCATTATAAATATCTATTTCTTTTTTTGAAATACTTCATTTACCTTCCATTCTCAAATGACTTATAATAATTTGATTTGAAAGTTCAAACATTAAATATTTTCCATAATTTGAAACATTGAATATTTTTTGATTTGAAACATTTTTATAAAAATCTTTAATTTCATTTCTTCAAATCATTTTTTCAAAAAAACATTCTGCATTTAAAATTGTTGTATTTGCTACTCTTTTGTTTAAAAAAACAGCAACCGTTCTAACCTCTGGTAGTTCTGGCATTTTTCCCACTCCTTAAATTATTTTAACTCAAATCAATTATTACCTTTAGACTTATTAACTTCAAGTTTAACTTCTATTGGTTGTTCTTCTTTTTGAACTATTTTTGATAAATCAACAAAAGCATTTTTCATGCATTCTTCAACTATTTTGACTGCTAATGATTCTTCGCTTTCAAAAATTTCAAAAATGATTTCATCATGAATTTGTGCAGTCATAAAACTTTTAAGATTATTTTTAGTAAATTCTTTATGTATATTATTCATTGCTACTTTTAATATATCAGCAGCAGTCCCTTGAATTGGCATATTTACAGCTATTCTATTTCCAAAGTTTTTTACCATGAAATTAGAAGACGTCAATTCACTAACAATTCTTCTTCTGTTTGCGTAAGTTTCAGCATATCCATTAACAGTTGCCTGGTTTATTAAACTATTCTTATATGTCATAAGTTTTGGAAATGAAAGATAATAATCATCAATAAATCTTTTGGCTTCAGGAATTGATATTTTTAAGTCATTACTTAACCCAAAGTCACTTAGGCCATATATGATTCCAAAGTTAAAGACTTTGGCTATTCTTCTTTGATCACTTGTAATTTCTTTATTTTCTTCTAATTTAAATATTTTTCTAGCAGCTTCAGCATGAACATCTCTATCATTCTCAAAAATATTTAATAAAGTGTCTTCTTGCCCTAACTGGGCCAAAACTCTAAGCTCAATTTGTGAATAATCAAAACTAAAAAATTTTGTTTCATTATTTGAAATGAATATTTTACGTGCTTCTCTTTGCAATTCATCTTTAACAGATATATTTTGAATATTTGGTTCAGATGAAGATAATCTTCCTGTGTTAGTAAGTGTTTGATTAAATATAGTATGAACTTTATTATCATCAAAAATAAATTTTTCAAAACCTCTAAGATATGTTGAATATAGTTTATTTAATTTTCTATGTTCTAATAATAAATTTATAACTGGGTGTAAATGTATTATTTTTTCCAAAGCTTCTTTATCTGTACTTTGTTTTTTATTTGATGGTAAACCAATTTGGTCAAATAATAATTCTTTAATTTGTTTTGGCGAACTGAAGTTAAAATTTTCGCTTATTTGATCTTTTAATATTACTTGCATTTTCTCTTCTAATTCTTCAATTAAAAAAAGTGTTCTTGCTGTTTGTTTATCTAATTCAACTTTATCAATTAAAATACCTTTTTGTTCCATATTAAATAAAACTTCAACTAAAGGAAGTTCGATTTTTTCGTATAGATCAAATTGGTTATTTTCTTTCAATAAATTTATTATTGGTTTATGTGTTGAGTAAAGTAATTCTAACTTTCCAACAATAAATTTTGCTTTTGATGCAGTATCTATTTCTTTATTTTGCTTTACACCTTTACCATAGAAAAGTTCGTCTTCCTCAACAAATAATTCTGTTTCTACTATATTAGCTAAATTTTGAATTCTAGAAGTCACATTAGGATTTAAAACATAAGAAGCAATCATTGCATCATAAGTAAAACTAGAAAACGAAAATTTTATATTATTGTTTCTTAAAAGAGTTACTGTTTTCTTAATGTCATAAGTATTTTTTTTAAAATGATCATTTAAGAAAAATTGTTCAAGTTCTAAATCATTTATTATGTCATTTAAGTAAAAGAATCCTTTTTCATTACAAATGGCTAATCCTAATACCTGTCCTTTATGATAGTTTTCATCTATTGATTCAATATATAAAAAGTTTGTTTCAGAAGAAAATTCATTATTTCATTTTTTTAATTCATTAAACTTTATTTCTTCTTTGTTAATTTGTTCATCTTTTCCGTTAATATTGCCAACTCTAGTAGATAATCTTTTTACTAATGAATTCATTTCATATTTTTCTAAAAAATTAATAAGTCCATTTAAATTTAAATTTATTGGTTCAAAAACCAAATTTTCTATTTCTACTTCACAATTTATTGTTGCTATTTCTTTGCATAAAATTGCTGAGTCTTTTCCGTTAATAAGTTTTTCTTGTAATTTACCTGATATAGAATCAATATTTTCATATATTCCTTCTATAGTTTGGAATTCTTTTAATAATTTAATTGCGGTTTTCTCACCAACACCTTCAACTCCTTTAAGATTGTCTGAAGGATCACCCATAAGCCCTTTTAAATCAACAACATTTTTTGGAGCTACTTCTCATTTTTCTAATAATTCTGCTTCTCCAAATAATTCTAGATTTGATGTTCCAGTTTTTGGCAATAATATTTTTGTTTTATCACTAATCAATTGAAACATATCTTTATCACTAGTTAATATTTCAACTTCAAATTCACTAAAATTATTTTCTAAAGTTTTTGACATGGTTCCAATTAAATCATCAGCTTCATAGTTTTCTTTTTCTCATCAAGAAATATTTGATGAATCTAAAAATTCTCTAACAATTTGAAATTGGGGAATTAAATCTTCAGGAGTTGCTGATCTTCCTGCTTTATAATTTTCTAACTTATCATGTCTGAAAGTTTTCTTTGATTTATCAAAAGCTACTTTTACATCATAATAGTTTCTATCACTTATTAAACTAGTTAGCATATTCGCAAAAGAAAAAATTGCATTGGTTGGTATACCAGTTGTTGTTTTTAAAACTGGTCCTGCGTATGCACTTGCATAATATGCTCTAAATAATAATGAGTTTCCATCTACTAATAAAATTTTCTTCATAATTCCCTCTTTTCAATTAAACCGGTTTAACTATAGATTCAAGTATTCCTGTTATTTTGTTCTTATATTTTTGTGTTCTTATTTTTAAAACATAATTTTTGTTAGTAACTAAATCATATTGTAAATTTTCAAAGTTTGATGAAAATACTGTTAAGTCAATTGATTCGGTGTCATCAAAAACAGTTACAAAAGCCATATTTTTTTGATTCTTATCTTTAATAACTCTAATTCCTGAAATTTGACCAATTATATTTACGTCATTCATATTTTCAACTAATTTAATAATGTCATTTGGTTTAAAAAACGCATTTTCATTTTTTAATTTTGTTAATGGGTTTGAAGATATATAAAAACCAAAAACTTCCTTTTCATAATTTGATTCAACTTCTTCATTTAATTCTTCTTCAAATAAATTTTCTATTTTAGTTTGTTTATCTAATGATATATTTTCATTGAACGCCATCATAGCACTAAAAATAAAGTCCTTATTAGCTACCATAGTTGATTTATTATACCCAAAACAATCAAAGCTTCCTGCTTTTGCTAATAAAGTATAATTTGACTCATTTAAACCTTTATTTTTCATATAAAAGAAAAAATTATTTAAATCATCAAATAAATTTGAGTGTTCTTCATAAACTTTATTTAGAGTTGTTATAAAATCTCTACCAATACCCTTAATTAATGTAAGAGGCATGTAAATTCTGTTTTCTGAACTTGTGTAATTTAATTTTATAGTGCCTTCAAGTTTTTTATTTATTGCAGGCTTCACAGATGGTTTAATAACCTCTATGCCAAATTGTTTTACTTCTTTAATATATCTGCTAGTTTTGCTTGGATTACCAACTACACCATTTAATAGTGCTGTATAAAATTCAGCTGGATAATGTGCTTTAAATCAAGCCAATCAATAACCAATGTAAGAATACGCTATTGCATGTGATTTGTTAAAACCATATTTTGCAAATTGTTCAATTCAGTTTCAAATCGCAACAGCTTTTTCATTTGAATAATTATTTGCCATTGCATTATTAATAAATTCATCTTTGACTTCCATCATATATTCAATTTGTTTTTTACCCATTGCTCTTCTTACAATATCAGCTTTACCTAATGAAAAATTTCCTACTAATTGTAGTATTTGCATAACTTGTTCTTGATAAACAATCACACCATAGGTTGGTAATAAGATATTTGCCAAACTTTTATCTATCAAAGACACTCTTCTATTATTCTTGTTATTTATGTAATCTGGTATCATTTCTTGCGGACCAGGTCTGTATAATGAGGAAGCTGCAGAAATATCATTTATATTATTAACCTTCATATCAATTATTAAATTAGTCATACCTTGAGATTCTAGTTGAAATATACCTGTTGTATTTCCTTCTCTAAGAATTTTAAATGTTTTAGCATCATTTAAATCAATTTTTGAAAGTGTAAAATCTTCATTGTAATTTTTCTTTACAAGATCTAAAATTTCTTTTAAAGTAGTTAAATTTCTTAGCCCTAATAAATCCATTTTGATTAGACCGATATCTTCTAAATAATTCATATCAAATTGAGTCTGATATATTCCATTTAATGATTGCCTAATAGGTAAAACGCTTCTTAGATCAATATCACTTATTATTATACCAGCAGCATGTGTACCTGTTTGTCTAGGACAACCTATTAATTTTTCAACAAGTTTAAATATATTTTTAAATTCAGCTTTTTCACTATATTCTTTTATTAATTTTTGTGATTTAAGTATTTCATCAAAACTTAAATAATCATCTGTTAGGGATTTTGTTATAAGGTTAACCAAATTCATGTCAATTTGATAAATTCTACAAGCATCTCTGAAAGCTGATTTAAATGCGATTGTTTGATAAGTAACTATTGTTGCAACATTATATTTTCCGTATTTCTCAAATAAGTACTCAATAACTTCATCTCTTCTGTTATCTTGAAAATCTATATCAATATCTGGCATTGTGATACGCTCAGGATTTAAGAATCTTTCAAATAGTAAATTATATTCAATTGGGTCAATCGTTGTGATTCTTAATAAAAAGGATACTAAACTACCTGCTGCACTACCCCTACCAGGACCAACAATTATGTCATTTCTTCTAGCAAAAGAAACATAGTCATGAACTATCAAGAAGTAATCTGCAAAACCAGTTTTTTCAATAACACTTAATTCATGATTTAATCTTTGAATATATTCTTCTTTAATTGGTTTATGTTTAACATTTTTGAAATAATGTTGTAATCCCGCTAGACATTTTTGTTTAAGGTATGAAAAACTAGGCATATTATCAGGCGCTATAAATTTTGCCATATGTTTCTTATTATCTTCAAAAATATTAAGATTAACATTATCACTAATATATTTACCTATTTCTTCAGAATTAGGAAAAATTTGAGATATTTCATCTTCATATGGATATGCTTCATTAATTTTGTATATCTTATTTGCTTCTGTGATTGTTAAATTATTTTTTAAAGCAAAAAGACCTTTATAAAGATCTTGTTCATCATCAGAAATATATCTTATAGGGTTAAAAAATATTTTTTTATCATTTGTATTTATAATTTCAGCATTATTAAAAAATTCATCTTTATTATCAACGTTAGTTATCAAAAATGAATTATTATCAACATATTTTTTTAAGAGATCAAAAATTTCTTCATCATTCAATTTAACATCTTCATTTAAATCCGAAGAAATGATACATGTATATTTATAAGCTGCTTTATTTTTTGGAATTAAAGTAATTATTTTTTTATCATTTAATTCAATTGATAATCCTATAATAGGCTTAATGTTTTCTTTTAAGGCTTTTTGAAAAAATTCAGCTACCCCATACATAGTTTTATTTTCGCAATAAAATAAATGTTTAAATCCTTCATTTTTCGCAAAAGAAATATAGTCATTAATTTTTATTAATGACTCTTGAAAATTATAAACACTACGCACATTTATTAGGGGTATGAAATTTGACATTAATCCTCCTTGTTGATTTCTTCTGTGAAACTCCCATTTCAAAAAACAAATTTCTGTATTTTATTTTCCATTGTATAATCCAATAGTTCATTTCAGAGAATAGCATTTTCTTGTTGTTCAGCCATTCATTTTTTAGGTTTTGTAACTGGTTGTTTTGGTACAAATAATGAACATGCATCATCAAAAGGCAAAATAGAAGTCTCATAAGATTTAATAAATTTAGAAATTAATATGATTTCTTCTTTGTCATATGTTAGAACTGGTCTTAAAATAGGTAGTTCACTTGTTGAATTTATTACATCAATACTTTGAATTGTTTGAGAAGCAACTTGTCCTAAGCTTTCACCTGTTATTAAAGCTTCTTGCCCATTTTGTTTTGCTAATTTATTAGCTATACGCATAAACATTCTTCTCATGATTGTTATCTTGTAGCTTTCTTCTGGCATATGTTGTAGTTCTTGTAATAACATTGAGAAATCACAAACATAAAGGTTAAATTTCTTTGAATTATATTTTGAAACAATTTTTGCAAGTTCAAATACTTTATCTAAAGCTTCAGGAGAAGTATGTGGTGGTGTCATAAAATGAATGAAATCAACATGCATACCTCTTTTCATTGTTAAGAAAGATGCAACAGGTGAATCTATTCCACCACTTAATAATGAAAGACCTTTACCACTAACTCCTACAGGCAGCCCTTTTAATCCTTCTATTCTTTTTGAAAAAATTTGAATACCATCTTTTTTAACAAGCACTTCAATTTTTAAATCTGGATTATGAACATCGACAATAAGATTATCCACAGCCTTAAGAACCATTGGAGCTAATGCTAACTTTAAGTCTGCACTTGTCATTGGAAAACTTTTATCTTTTCTTGTAATTTCTAGTTTAAATCTTTTATATTCAGATTTTTTGGCAATCTCAATAACTTTTTCAGCAATTTTATCTAAATCTTTTTCACATTTTTCTATCACTGATAATGAATATATACCAAAAACTGTTTTTAATTCTTCAAGAACGTCTTCTAATATTTCTTCTTCTGCATCAATAACTAATGAATTATTATCTTTAATAAATTTAATTTTTGATTGATCAAATTTTTTTAATTTAAATTTTATGTTATCCAAAAGTTTGCTAATAAACATGTGTTTATTATTACCTTTTAATGTTAACTCACCATATCTTACTAATATACTTTTCATTTTTCCTAATTTCTATTTTAACTAACTGCTATATTTTGAGAATTCAATTTATTTAAAATTAAAACATTGTCTTTTAAACATTCTGTATAGTTTTCTTGCTTTAACTTTTCTAATGACTTAGCAATATTTTTATCAATTGATTCTATTCCACCGAAACGATTTAGATATGACAAACTGACTTCTGCTAATTTAGCAAGATATATTGTTGAAGCCATATCATTTTTTAAAATTGCGAAACTAACAATTTTTCCGTCTAAGTACTCAATCATTTCATCAAATACAGGTCTTGATAAAAATGTATCTGGATATACTCTTACGTTTTTCTCTGATTTTTCTAGTATTTTAAATCCGTTGTTAATTTGTTCTTGGTATGTTTTTAAAACTGAAATGCTTGGATTTTTAGCAATCATTACTTCCATAACAACTAACACTTTTTTCAAACTTATATTTCTTGATTGTATCTCATTAATTATTTCTTCTTGTGAAGTCAATTGTGCTCTAATTAATCGCAAATTTTCAAAAGATAAAAATATTTTAGATATTATGTCCATTAAATTTGAACCTTGTTTTGCATAGTGCAACTTTTGAACAGAAGTTTCACTTAACGCAAATTCATTTAATAAATTTGTATATCTTTCTTCCTGATCTTTAATAGTTTGTTCTACAGAAAAAATTCTTGACTTAATTGAATTTATATTATTGTTTGTACCAAACTTTTTATTTAGATTTCTAATATCCTTAAGAGCAACAACTTCATTTGAAATTGAAGAAAATGCATTTTTAATAACTCTTTGACTAGATTCTATGAATTGTTTTATTGATGTTTCGTATTTCATATTTATTTCAAATAAACATATTTGAGATAAAAGTCTTCTTGAGTTTTCGTATGCTTTTTCAATATTTATAGAATAAATTTCTCTTTTAATTGTTTTAACTCAATTTGCGTAAAATCCTGAAATTGAATTAAACTGTGATTTCTTGTTATTTTTTTGTAATTCACTTCCTGCTGTACTTTCAAAAATTGAACTTCTAATTTCTTCTAATTTATTTTTTAATTGATGATCAATAAGATAAACAATTTTTTCAGTATCATCTAAAATTAATATTAACCTTGAAATTATTTCATAAGCATCTTTTAAGTTTGAAATTGCTTCATTATATTTTGCATTTTTTATATCTAGACCAGCTGATTCTATATAAAGATTTAAGTTATTAAAAAAGTTTGAGTTTAAACCATTTGGACTTCATGTATCATTTGTTGAACCATTTCCTGCTTTTATTAATGATTTAATATTGTTTGTTTCTTCTATTACATTTATATATCAGTCTCTTGCAATTTTTTGCATTTCAAGAATTTGCTCTATGTTGTTTATAACATCAGCTGTATCAGTTTGTAGTATTTCAGCTCTATCAAAAATTTTCTTAGCTTTTAAGTAGTTTCTAATTGTTGGTTTAGGGTTATAACTATTTTCATTAAACATTTGAGTTGTTTCAGTAGCTAAAGTAACAAATCTTTCTGCAAAGATGTTGTAATAATTTCTTAGCATAATATAAAACGTACTTTCTAAATTTCTGTTATCTTTATTTTTAATATATATTCTGTAAATAATTATTATTTTTTTAAGTAAAGGTGAAGAATCTACATATGTTAATTTTCTTGAACTTTGATATGTATATTCAACTGTTTTTTTATACAATACAAGGGTAATTAAGGTTGCTAATAAACCTAATATTGAAATCACAACAAACATAATACCAACTATTAATAAAGCTGTCGGTTTATTTGATAATGTTGACATTAATATCATGAAATCACCACTTTTCTACTATATATAATTATAACAAATATATTTAACACATTTGTTGTTGAAAGTAATCTACTTTATATATATAATATTAAAGTTATTGTTTATATTCTGCGGATGAATATTTACTAAAAACTGTTTACACATACTTAAAGTAGTAACTCTTGGCAGTAAGAGCGAATTAGTAAACTGGTTAGTAAGGAATTCATCAAAGATTATTTTTAATAACGCTTATTTTAAAAAGGAGATAGCGTATGTCAAGATATACAGGATCAACATTTAAAAAAGCAAGAAGATATGGTTTCTCAATTCTTGAGAATGGTAAAGAATTTAGTAAAGGTAAAAAAAGAGTAACAACTCCAGGTCAACACGGTAAAGACAAAGCTCGTTTAAAAATGAGTGGATATGGTGCTCAATTACAAGAAAAACAAAAAGTTAAATTCATGTATGGAATGACTGAAAGACAATTCAGAAACACATTTGCTAGAGCTAAAAAAGTTCACGGTGGAATTTTAGGGACAAACTTCCTAGTATTATTAGAATCAAGATTGGACAACATCGTTTTCCGTCTTGGATTTGCAATGACTAGACAAGCTGCTCGTCAATTAGTAAACCACGGACACATTTTAGTAAATGGTAAAAAATTAGACATTCCTTCATACCAAGTAAAACCAGGTGATTCAATTGAAGTTAAAGAAGCTATGAAGAAAAATGATAAAATTGCTGAAGCATTACAAAATAATGAATCAACAGTTGAATTCGTTAAAGTTGATAAAGCTAATTTAAAAGGTCAATTTGTTAGATTACCTGAACGTCAAGAATTAAATTTAGAAATCAACGATGCTCTAATTGTTGAATGATACAACCGTTTAATTAAATAATAAATTAAACTTAAAAACACCAGCTTTGTGCTGGCGTTTTTTTATTTTACATATTTATATAAAACTCATCCTAAGATGAGTTAATTTGTTTTGAGAGAAAAAATAAAATGTAAATTTGATAATAAAAGTATATATAAATGAAAAGATTTAAAAACTGCTTTAGCAATTTTTATGCGGGGGGATAAATTCTTATCCCCTATTTTTATTATATATATTTTTTTCCAAATGTTAAATGTTTTTTTGGAATTTTTTATTTAATTTCTAATAAATAATATTTTTTCTTACCTTTTTTAACGATTATTTTATTATTTTTAATAGTTTTAATTTCTGATAATAGCATATTTTCGTCTTGAACAGCTACATCATTAAAAGAAATTGCTTTAGCCTTAATAAACTCTCTAGCTTCTCTTTTTGATGATGCAGCATTTACATTAACTATTGCATCAATCGCACTGGTTGTTTTTTCTAATTGAATAGTTGGTATTGATTTAATTGCTAATTCTAAAAGATCATCATCCAGATTTAAAATGTTTCCAGTAAAAAAGGCATCGGTTAGTTTAATAGCTTTGTTCAATTCTTGATCCCCATGAACAAATTTTGTAATTTCAGAAGCAAGAGTTTTCTGCATTGTTCTAAAGTGTGGAGCTTCTTTATGTTTTACTTCTAATTCATCAATTTCTTCTTTTGTTAAAAATGTTAAATATTTTAGCATTTTGACACAATCATTGTCGTCTTGGTTAATTCAAAATTGGTAAAAATCATAAACACTAGTTTTATTTGAATCTAATCAAACTGCGCCTGATTCTGTTTTACCAAATTTTTGACCATCTGATTTAGTTAAAAGCGGTATTGTAAATCCCGCTGCTTCAGTGTTAGCAGAACCTACTCTTGTTGAAATGTAATCTGTTCCGCTTGTTATATTTCCTCATTGATCGCTTCCACCGATTTGAACTTTACAATTATGATTTATATATAGATTGTAAAAATCATAAGCTTGAAGCATTGTATAAGAAAACTCTGTCACAGATAATCCTGTACTTATTCTAGTAGCAATTGAGTCTTTATTTAGTAAATAACTGATATTGAAATCTTTTCCAACATCTCTTAAAAAATCAATTAAAGACATCTTACCTAATCAATCAGCATTATTAGCAAATGTAACATCAGGAATTATTCTTAATAATTGATTTTGTATTGCTGTTGCATGAAATTTAACTTGTTCATCTGTTTGTAGTTTTCTTTCATCAGCTTTAAATGATGGGTCCCCTATCATTCCAGTACCACCACCAATTAATCCAATTGCTTGAAATTCAGCTTTATCAAATCTTTTAAGTGTAACTATCATCATTAAATGACCAACATGCAATGAATCTGCAGTTGGGTCAAAACCACAATAAACAGCAGCTCCATCATTTTGTGCTTTTAATAGTCTTTCTTCATTTGTGATTTGTTTTACCAACCCACGTCATTCTAGTTCTTTAATTATATTCATAAATTCTCCTTATTTTATTTGTGTTAGACGATCAGAAGCTATGTTTTTTCTACCAAACTTAGCCTGTTCTTTTCCGTTTATTAAAACTGCATCTCCTGTAAAATTGTTATCTATTTTGGCTAAATAACCACCAACTCCATAAATATCAACAGGTGTATTATTATTTTCAAATTCTTTTATTGTTTCTTCTGTTAAACCTGACGAAACAATTATTTTTACATGTTTATTTCCTGATTCATCTAATGCTTTTCTAACTTCTTTAATTAAATATTCATTTACTCCATATAGATTTGCATTTTCAGGATATTTGTTTTTGTTTTCTTCTAAATATTTATCAATTAAATTACCTGATGTATCAATTCTTATAGCTCAAAGTTTTTCTTTAAAATGATTTGCAACTTTTACAGAATCTCTTACACAATCATTGTTATAGTCAACAAGAGACAATAAATCACTTTCAGGAAAATTTCTATAGAATGCTTCAGTTGCTTTCAAAATATCACCATCGAAGGCCTGAATAAGCGCATGTGGCATTGTTCCTGATGGTTTTGGCACGCTTGAATCATCAATTAATTCAACAGATGCTTCTGTTACAAATAATTTAATTCCTCCAACCCATGAAGAATATCCATCACTAGGCAAGGTTAAATAAGAATCAGCACGATCCATCATATTTAAAACTGATTTACCATTAGCGGCTTTAACAATTTTACTTGAGTTTGTAGCTATACATGAATTTCTTGCTAAAATTCCGTCAATCATGCCTTCTAATCAGCCAAAGTTAGAATAGTTACCTTCAATCTTTAAAACTGGTTCATTGGCATTTATTATGTCTCCATCTTTTAAAGCTCAAATTTTTAAATTTTTATAATCTTTGCAAGCAAATTCAAGAAGTTGTAGAACTTCGTTTATACCTGATAATGTTATATTATTTTTTCTTTGAAAAAATTGCATTGTAACAATAGAATTTGGGAATTCATTATTAATAATTAGACTAGTTTTTTTAAAATAGTCAGCTATATAATATCCGTCTTTTATTTTTTTATCAAAATTTATTTTATTCATAAAATTAACCTTTAAACTCGCTACCTAAATTATTGTGATATTTTTCATTTAACTCAATTATGCCTTCAGGATTAAATTTTCCTTCTTCAATATTTAATTCTTTTGCGCTACATAACATTCCTTCTGAATCATATCCTCTTAACTTACCTTTTTGAATTTGCATCCCATTAGGCATTCAACTTCCATCTGTTGCAACAACTACAAATATACCTTCTCTAGCATTTTTTGCACCACAAACTATTTTTAAAATTTTTGTTTTAATATCAACTTCACAAGCACTTAAGTGTGTATCAGGGATTCTGTCACATTTGACAATTTTTCCAATAACAAATTGCTGTAATGATTCAAGTTTAGTAACATCTTTTAACTCAGAATTAATATAAGTTAAAATATCAGAATCATTAAGAATAAAATTTTTATTAATTTCTAATTTTACTTCAAAGATATTTATTCCTACTAATTCGTCATCATTTTTTAAAATAACTATATTTCCTTTTTTTTCTGAAGATGTAATAGGTTCGTTTTTAAAAGTTAACATTAAACAATTAAACTGTTTATTGTAAAATACTCCAAATTTTGTACTCATGTGTCTACCTCTATTTTAATAATTTTATTAATATTATATAATTAAGTTATTAAAAAAGCACAACAGGAGGTTATATTATGAAAATAGCTATTTTAACTGACTCATCATTTGATGGGAATTTAAAAAGTTTTAAAGATTTGTACCAAGTACCTTTATTAATTGTTGAGGAAGATGGTACAACACATTTTAGTGATGACAAGTTAGACGATAACTTTTTTTATGACTTATTAGAAAAGCAGGTTCTTAAAACTGCACAAACCACACCGGGTGAAATGTTAAAAGTTTGAGATAAACTTTTAACTGAATATGATCAAATAATATTCTTGCCTTTATCAAAAGGATTAAGTGGTCAATTCAATACTTACAGAATGTTAAGTGAAACTGAAGAAGAGTACAAAGGTAAAGTCTTTGTTTGTGATACTAACGGAGTAAGCATTGTTAATCAAGAATTTGTTAAGAAAGTTGCCTTCTGAATTGCACAAAATAAAAGAGGTTTTGAAATAATGGAATTAGTTTCTAAAGCAAATGAGGATTTCATTGGATACATAATTCCAAAAACTTTAGATACATTGAAGCGTGGTGGAAGAATTAGCCCTGCTGCAGCTAGTTTAGCAAAAATGTTAAAAATTGTTCCCATATTAAGATATGATGGAAAAATTGATAAAGAAGCAACTGCAAGAACTTTTAAAAAAGCAGTTAATGAAGCATTAGATTTAATAAAGAAAAATGCTAAAGGTGTTAAGGTTGTTGATATATCTTATTCAAGAATGCAACCAGAAACTTTAGCAGAAGTCATTCAAATAATTGAAGAAAAGGGCTTTCAAATAAATTTAAAAAGCCAAATAACTAGCGTTATTGCTGCTCATACAGGTAAAGAAACTTTAGCAATTGCTGTATGAAAGAAATAGGAGGATTTATGAAAATAGTTATTTTATTAGATAGTTCAGGAACTAATCAATCAGAAAAAATAAAAAATAAAAATATTGAAGTTTTACCTTTACATTTTACTTTCCCTAATGGAACAGATATGTTAGACACTCCAAAAGAAGTAAATGAAAAAGGTATTATTAAATTAATATCAGAGGGTGTTGATATAAAAACAAGTCAAGCTAGTCCAGGTGAAGTCGAAAATAAATATGACGAACTGTTAAAAACTTATGATCACATTTATCACATTCCTATAACAGGTAATTTGTCAAGTATGTTACAAACAGCAATGATGGTTTCAAGAGATGACAAATACATTGGAAAAGTGACTGTTTATGAAAATTTAAATATTGCTGCTCAAGCAATTGAACAAACAGCACTTTACATTTCTAAGTTATTAGAAGAAGGAAAAATTACAACACCAGAAGAAATAACAGAATCTATTAAAGAATATGAAAAGGAAATGTATATTGCAATTGTTCCAGGCGATCTAAAAAGATTAACAAGCGGTGGAAGAGGAAAAAAAGCGGTTACAACTGTTTTAAATATTTTAAAAACTAAAGTTTTAATTAAATGAGAAGCGGAACCAAAAAAGGAAGCTATGGGTAGAACAATCCATTCAATTATGGATAAAGTAACCAAAGTGTATCATGAAAAATATTCAAAAGGGTTTGAAATGGTTTTTGTTAGAACTTCTTTAACTTCTTCAAAAATATATGAAGCTGCCAGAAATGCTTTATTAGAATCAAAAATAAATTTTTCAGAAGAACTAGTGCCTAACATTTACACAGCTCATGCTGGAGTCGATACTATTGCATTCATTATTACAAAAAAAATATAAAAAAATGAATTAATGAAAGTTTTTAACTTCATTCAATTCATTTTATTTTTCAATTGGCAGAGGTAACAAGACTCGAACTCGTGACACTCGGTTTTGGAGACCGATGTTCTACCAACTGAACTATACCTCTAAAAAAGTACTCAATAATGAGCACTTTGTTTTTTTAAAATTGGCAGGGGCAGCAAGACTCGAACTCGCGACACTCGGTTTTGAAGACCGATGTTCTGCCAACTGAACTATGCCCCTATTAAACACTTAAATATTATAAATAAAAAAAAGGTTTTTTTCAATCCTAATATGAAAGCGTTGGTTTAATTGACCTGCAATTTTCGCAAATCACATGTATCTCTATCTTAATATGCTCTAATTTTTGCTTTTTATCTGAAATTATATGATCAAACTTATCAAAATCTATGTTCTTTATTTTATCAGCAGAAACATGTTCTATTTTTCCACAACCATCACATTTAATGTGAGCAGATTTGTTTGTTGAAAGTTCATATCATATATTTTTACCATCAAAAGTATTTGATGTTATTATGTGTTCTTTTAGTAATAAATCTATAGTATTGTAGATACTTGCAAGATTTACATTAGATAAGTCTTTTTCAAGCTTTAATGTAAGCTGTTGAATGTTTATGTGTTCAGAAATAATAATAAGCTTTATAATATTTGATCTTATTTCTGTTATTTTTATTGATTTGATTTTTAATTTATCAATAATTTCAAAATATTTTTCTTCTTGAATTTTATTTAACTTTAACATAATTATTTTGTTAGCTCAGCTATAACATTTTCTAAATCTTTAATTGTTTTTATTTCTAAAAGTTTATCATCCGGCACAAATATTGATAAGCGATCTTCTAACACTGTTATCATGTCCATTAAATCTAAAGAGTCTAAACCAATTGATGAAAATTGAGTATCAGCTGTTAGATTACCTTTTGCACCTTTACTTTTTAATTCTTTTATAATTTCGTTATGTATATTCATTTTTATCACCTAAAGAAATTATAACATTTAATTAAGCTTTTTCTAATTGGTAAAATCACTTATAATTTTTATAATTATTTCAAATATTTACTTCTACTTTATTCAATTCAAAATCGAAACTTATGTTTTCCACATATGCTTGATTTTCTAGTTTTAATAGAAATACGCTAATAAATTTGTCTTTATCGATATCACCATCTTTATTTATAAAAGATCTCCATTCAATATCTTTAAAAGTAACTTTTTTAATATTTAAATTATCTACTATTTTGTTCCCAAAAAAATTTGCACTTGTTATAGCAAAATATAAGGTTACTAAACCTGAAGACAAAATTATAGATAACAAAAGAATTTTAAAAAATTTCATAATCTTTTATCATCTCCTTTATTTCTTCTGCATTTAGCAAAATTAAAATTGCTCAAAAGGATTTATCGAATTTATAAGTAAATTTTTTACTATTATGAATATTAAATTTTAAGTTATCTATAAATTGATATTTATTGTAAGACTTAATTGCTGAATTAAAGGTAAAAGTTTCACCAAAAATATTTAATGTCATAACCATTCATTGATCTAAATTCCAATTATAAGGATTTATGTAAAGGCCGTCTAAACCTTCATTTAACAACACTTTTTTTGTTTTTTCGTCTAAAACCGATAAACCTTCGTAATTTATTCAAAACGAATTTTCTTTTTCAACCAATTTAGTAGTTATTTTTCCAGAATAATAATTTTTAAAATCATTTTCATTATTTATTTTAAAATCTTCTAATGTTAAATGCGGAAAAATTTTATTGTTTTTAGCTTGCTGAATCTCTTCTAATATAACTTTATTGTTATTTATTAAATGTTGATTTTCTTCATTAAAAGAAATTGTGATTTCAGCAAAATTTTTATAATACTTATTAACTTCTAATTGATTAAAATTTAAATTTAAATTTGCACTTAAAATGCAATCTGATGTTCATTTTTTTACTTCATTTTTAATATCATAATAAGTTAAATAATTAATTAAATTTATATTAATCTCGTTATCTACTTTATGAAATGTTGGATTTATTTTTATAAATCCCTTAGACTTATATTTTATTTCTTTAAATTCATGACTAAAACCAAAACTTAAATTAATTGCATGTTCTTCTTTTATAGAAATTGGTATTTCAAATTCAAAAAATATTTTACTTCTATTATTTATTTCATAATTTTTAGCAATTGTTGAAGTTGCTTTTATTTCTTTTAAATCTGAATTATATAATTTGAAATCTAAGTTTGAAATGCTATAGTTTTTTTTATATTCATTAACATCAACCATATTTGGATTTAGGTTTAAACTTACTAACATTTTGAAATAGCTATTTTTATTAATAGTGTAAGGTTTATTTATAAAAACTATTTCTGGTGCTAAAAAAGATTGATTACCATTTGAAATAATATTTTCTACCAAAATATCGGTATTAACTTGTTCGTTGATTTGACTTAGCATTTGTTCACCTCATTTATAATTAAGCAAAAAACGCAAAAAAATAAGATGATTAACATCTTATTATTAATTTTAATTAAGCAATAGCTTCTTTTGCTTTTTGGTAAGTTGCGTCTAAAGCATCACATGATTCTTTAAATGCTTCTTTTTCTGCATCTGATAGATCTCATTCAATGATTGTTTCTCATCCTTTTGATCCTAAAATAACAGGAACTCCAGTATAGAATCCTTTTTGTCCATATTCACCGTTTAGTTTAGCACCAACCATGAATGTAGTTTTTTCATCTCTCAAGATTGCTGATGAAATTGCATTTAAACAAACACCAATTCCGTAGTAAGTAGCACCTTTACGTTCAATAATTTCATAAGCCATTCTAATAGCTCTTGTTCAACATTCTTCTAAATCAGCTTCAGTAATTTTTCCTTCAGCTAAGTATTTACTAATTGGTTGACCCATAACTGTTGCTTTTGAGTAAGCAGCAACTGATGAATCTCCATGTTCTCCCATAATATAAGCATTAACTGATTTAGGAGCTACATTTAATTTTTCAGCAACTAATCTTCTTAATCTAGCTGAATCAAGTGTTGTTCCAGCTCCTACAACTGAATGTTCGTCATAACCAGTTACTTGTTGGTAAACAGTAGTTAAAACATCACATGGGTTTGAAGCAATAACAGTTACTCCATTGAATCCTGATGCTTTAATAGCTTCAGCGATTCCTTTCATAATTCTTGAGTTATCTGCAATTAATTCTAATCTTGTTTCTCCAGGTCTTTGTGGACGTCCGGCAGTAATAACAATTAAATCTGCATCTTTACAATCTTCATAAGTTCCAGCTTTAATTGTAAAAGGTTTGTCTAAAACAGCCATTGTATCTTGGATATCAATTGCGTTCCCTTCTGCAGCTTTTGCATTAACATCGATTAATACGTATTCTTCAGCTAAACCTTGGTTTACCGCTGAATAAATAAATGACATACCAACTGCACCAGTACCAACTAATACGACTTTATTTGAAGTTTTTTTCATATTTAATATCTCCTTATTATTTCTCTCTACACATATAATTATATTCTCTCTATTATAAAAAATTAAGTCTTTTGTTAGAGAAAATATTTTTTGTTTTTTAAGTTAAATATAAAAAAGCATCATTTAACATGACGCTTTTAAAAAATATTAATATTCGTTTTTGTGGTATTCTTCAGCAATTTTCATTACTTCTTCAATTCCAGTTAAACCTGTTCCTGCAGGAATTAAGTTTCCTAACATAATGTTTTCTTTTAGACCTTCTAATTTGTCTTCTCTTCCTTTTATAATTGCATCTGTTAATACACGTGCAGTATCTTGGAATGAAGCTGATGATAATCAAGATTCAGATTTCAATGGAGCTTTTTTAATACCTAAGATTTGGTTTTTAGCAACCGGAGGTACTAAACCTTCACGGATACATTGAGTAACCACTTCTTTAAATTTTTGTTGAGTTACAATTTCACCTTGTAGTAAATGAGATTCACCACTTTGGATAACTTTAACTTTATTTAACATTTGTTTTACAATGATTTCAATATATTTATCTGATATCTCAATCCCTTGTAAACGATATACTTTTTGTACTTCTTTTAAGATATAGTTTTGCACAGCTGTAGTTCCAGCAACTTCTAATAGATCATGTAAGTTAATTGAACCTTCAGTAAGTTTTTTACCTGGTTTAACTTGATCACCTTTGTTGACTCTTAATACAGCGTTATACATTGTTTTATATTGTTTTTCAATTTGTGAACCGTTAGCTTCTTCAGTAACAACAATTGTATTGATTCCATTTTTGTTAATAATATCTGAAACAACCCCTGCTCTTTCAGCAATAATTGCAACTGAACCTTTTTGAGTTGTAACGTCAAGTAGTTCTTTAATACGAGGAAGACCTTGAGTAATATCAGCATCCCCTGCAACCCCTCCGGTATGGAAGGTACGCATTGTAAGTTGAGTCCCTGGTTCACCAATTGATTGAGCAGCAATAACCCCAACTGGTTCACCAATTTTAACTAATGATGCAGTTGCCAAGTTACGTCCATAACATCTTTGACAAACACCTTTTTGGTTATCACAAGTCAATACTGAACGAATTGTAACTTTTGTAATTCCAGCAGCAATAATTGCGTCAGCTTCTTTTGATTCAATTAAAGTATCTTTAGCAACTATAACATTGCCTTTGATGTCTTTAATGTCATTGAATGAGTAACGGCCAACGATTCTGTCTTTTAACGGAACAATAACGTTATTATGTTTTGTATCAATAACTGATTCAATTTCAAATCCTTTGTTTGCTTTACAGTCTTCGTTAACTACAACAATTTCTTGTGATACGTCAACTAAACGACGTGTTAAGTAACCTGAGTCAGCAGTTTTTAATGCTAAATCGGCCATCCCTTTACGGGCACCGTGAGTTGAAACGAAGTATTCAGAAACTGATAAACCTTCACGGAATGATGATTTAATTGGAATTTCTTTAATATCCCCTTTTGTGTCGTTCATAAGTCCACGCATACCTACAAGTTGTGTGAAGTTAGAAACGTTACCACGAGCACCAGAATCAGCCATCACGAAAACTGGGTTTTTAGTATCTTGTTTTAATACCAATTCAAGTCTTTTTTGAATGTCATCTTTAACATCAGATCAAACTTCGATAACACGGTGTTTTTTTTCTTCTTTAGTTAACATACCTTCATTATAGAAACTTGTAATTTCAGCAACTTTTTGGTCAGCTTCTGCAAATTCTTCATATTTATGTTTAAAGGCAACAACGTCACCAGCTGAAATTGTTGTTCCAGATTTTGTTGAATATTTAAATCCTAAATCTTTCATTTTGTCTAACATTTCAGCAGTTTTTCTTGCTCCAAATTTGTTAAAGTAAATTTCAATAATAATTGATAATTCTTTTTTCTTGATTGGAGTTACGATTGTGTATTCTGCGATAGCTTCATTAATATCTTTTGAGAAATCAAAAATAAATGAGTTGACTGCTTCTTTTGCATCATAAATACTTGATGAATTAATTCATGGGAATGAAGCATCAAAGATTTGATTGAATAAAATTTTACCAACAGTTGTTAATAAATATCCTTTTCTTTGTTCTTCAGTAAATTTTTCAGCTGGTAGTGCATCAACCGCAATCCCAATAACTGCATTTAATGAAACAATACCTATATCAAAAGCATTAATTGCTTGTGCAATTTCAGCAAACATTGTTCCTTCACCTAATTGTCCTTTTTCTTCAAAAGTAGCATAGTAGTTTCCTAAAATAATATCTTGACCTGGAGTAACAATCGCTTTTCCATCTTTAGGTCCTAAAATAGCATTTGATCCTAACATTAAAGCTCTAGCCTCAGCAACAGCTTCTTTTGTAATTGGAACGTGAACCGCCATTTGGTCCCCATCGAAGTCGGCGTTGAACGCAGTAGTTACAAGGGGGTGAAGACGAATTGCTTTCCCCTTAACTAACTTAGGTTCAAATGCTTGAATACCAAGTCTGTGAAGTGTTGGAGCACGGTTTAATAGAACTGGTCTATCTTTAATAACATGCTCTAATGCTTCTCAAATTTTTGGATCATTTTGTAAAATCATTTTTTCAGCAACTTTAACGTTTTCAGCATATTCATGTTCTTGTAATCATTGAATTACAAAAGGTTTGAATAATGTTAAAGCCATTTCACGAGGAATTCCTGCTTGATACATTTTTAAGTCTGGTCCAATAGCAATAACTGAACGACCTGAGTAGTCAACACGTTTTCCAAGTAAGTTTTGACGGAAACGACCTTGTTTACCTTTAAGTACACTTGTTAATGATTTTAATGGACGTTTGTCCTTTCCTTGAATTGGACGTGGCTTACGTTCATTATCTAATAATGCATCAACAGCTTCTTGTAACATACGTTTTTCGTTGTTAATAATAATTGAAGGTGCACCCATTTCTTTAACTTTTAATAAACGTTCATTTCTAATGATAATACGACGGTATAAGTCATTAATTTCAGAAGTTGTAAATCTTCCTCCATCTAATTGAATAATAGGACGAATATCTGGTGGAATAACTGGTAATACACGTAGTACCATTCATTCAGGTTTTTGGTTTGAACGTTTTAATGATTCTAAGATATCTAATCTTTTTAATAATTTTGAGTTATCAGCATTTGGACCAATAGCATCTAAAGTATTTTTTGTGATTTCAATTTCTTTGTCTAAATCAATTTGTTTTAATAATTCTTCAATAGCAGAAGCACCAATACCAAATTTAGCATCAGTATATTTTGAAATTAAAGCTGTAGCTTCATCAATTGAGAAAGGAATAGTTGGATTATTTAATTCTTCCAATAATCTTTCAGCTTTTAATGTATCTCTATGAGCTGGATCATTAATTAATGTAACAATTTCTTCAATAGCAGGTCTTAATTTGCTACGAGTTTTTTGTGATTTTGAAACTCCTAAATCTAAAACTTCTTTAGCTGCAAAGTGTTTTGATGTTCCTGGATCTAAAACGATGTGTGAAACGAAGTAAACAACTTCTTCTAATTCTTTAGATTTTAAGTCTAATAATGATGCAATTCTTGATGGAGATACTTTAACCATTCAAATATGAGTAACAGGTTCTGCTAATTCAATGTGTCCCATTCTTTCACGACGCACGATTGATTCAGTTAATTCAACACCACATTTTTCACATTTTTTCCCTTTGTTCATTGGGTTAGCTTTTTTAAATTTTCCACAAAAACATTCATAGTTTTTAGTTGGTCCAAATATCTTTTCATCAAATAGACCATCTTTTTCAGCTTTTAATGTTTTATAGTTAATTGTTTCAGGTTTAGTAACTTCCCCATGAGATCATGAACGAATAGTATCAGCACTAGCTAATTCAATTTTAATTACTTTATTGTTTTTATTTTCCATTTTGACCTCCTATTTCTCTTCAAATGAAAGGTTTATTTCACTTTCATCTACTTCTTCAAAACTATCTAGGTCTTCAATTTCAACAAGTGATATTGAATCTTCAAAAGTTAATTTATCAATTGATGCATGTTTCATACTTTCATCGTTAATTAAATCGTTGTCATCATCGTATGCATTAATTTGTGATTTATTACCTTTGTTATCTAATAAGTAAATATCAAATCCTAATCCCATAATTTCTTTTGAAAGAACGTTAAATGATTCAGGTGTTCCTGGTGTAGGAATATTTTTTGATCTTACGATAGCTTCATAAGTTTTTGTACGACCTTTTAAGTCATCTGATTTAATAGTTAAGATTTCTCTTAGAGTATGAGCTGCCCCATAAGCTTCTAACGCTCAAACTTCCATTTCTCCGAAACGTTGTCCCCCGTTTTGTGCTTTTCCTCCAAGAGGTTGTTGAGTAATTAATGAGTACGGTCCAACACTTCTTGCGTGAAGTTTGTCATCAACCATGTGTGAAAGTTTCAACATGTACATAACTCCAACAGAAATTGGTTTGTCAATTGCTTCCCCTGTTTGACCATCAATTAATTTAACTTTTCCATAGTTTTCCATTCCAGCTTCAGCCATGATTTCATCTAAATCATTACTGTTAACTCCTTCAAAAACTGGAGTTGCAATTTTAACTCCTAATTTTTTAGCAGCCATTCCTAAATGAATTTCTAATATTTGTCCAATGTTCATACGTGATGGAATCCCTTGTGGGTTCAATAGAATATCTACTGGTGTACCATCTTCTAAGTGAGGCATGTCTTCAACAGGTAACACTTTTGAGATAATCCCTTTGTTACCATGACGTCCTGACATTTTATCCCCTTCTTGGATTTTACGTTTTTGAACAATATAAACTTTAATTACTTCTAATACATCTGCTGGTAAATCAATACCATCTGGGTTCGCTGCTGATTTAGCTTTGAAACGTTTAACAGATTGAACAATACCTTCTCCACCATTTGGAACTTTTAATGAGTTATCTTTAACTGATCTTGATTTTTCTCCAAAGATAGCATGTAATAATTTATCTTCTGGTGATAATTGAGTTTGCCCTTTTGGAGTTACTTTACCAACTAAAATATCTCCTGTTTTAACTTCAGTACCAATAGCTACAATACCTTCGTTATCTAAATATTTTTTAGCATTGTCACTAATATTTGGGATTTCTGAAGTAATTTCTTCTGCTCCTTGTTTTGTATTACGCACTTCTAATACATATTCATCAATATGAACTGAAGTAAATTTGTCTTCCATGATTACTCTTTCAGACATAACAATAGCATCCTCAAAGTTGTAACCATTATATGTAGTAAAAGCAACAACTACGTTTTGTCCTAAAGCTAATTCTCCATTATCAACAGATGGACCATCGGCGATGATTTGACCTGCTTCAATTGAATCTCCAACTTTAACAATTGGTTTTTGTACAATTGAACTTCCGTTATTTGAACGTTCAAAGTTTGCTAATGTATAAGTTTTAATTCCTGCTTTTGATTCAACAGTAATTTGTTTCGCATCTACGTATTTTACAATACCGTTTTCTGTAGCTACAATACATACTCCTGAGTCTCTAGCTGCTTCAAATTCAATTCCTGTTCCAACGAATGGTGATTCTGGAACAATTGTAGGAACGGCTTGACGTTGCATGTTGGCACCCATAAGTGCACGGTTAGCGTCATCGTTTTCTAAGAATGGAATTGCTGAAGTAGCAACAGAAACAATTTGTTTTGGTGAAACGTCGATAAATTGAACTTCACTTACTTTAGCAATGTAATCATCACCTTTGTAACGTGAAACAACAGTTTCATCTAAAATTTTTCCATTTTCATCTTTAGTAACGTTTGATTGAGAAATAATGTATTCTTTTTCTTCATCAGCTGATAAATATTCATGTTCATTTTGAATTACACCATTAATAACTTTTAAGTAAGGTGTTCTAATAAATCCTAATTCATCAACAATAGCATAAGTTGATAAGTTGTTAATCAATCCAATGTTTGGTCCCTCTGGAGTTTCAATAGGACAGATTCTTCCATAGTGAGAAGGGTGAACGTCACGCACTTCTAAACTGGCACGGTCTCTTGATAATCCCCCAGGTCCTAAAGCAGTTAATCTACGTTTATTTGTTAATTCTGCTAATGGGTTTATTTGATCCATGAATTGTGATAATTGTGATAAGTTGAAAAACTCTCCAATTACAGCAGTTAATGGTTTTGCATTAATAATTGTTGATACTTTTACTTTGTATAAATCACTTGTTGAAAGTTTTTCTTTAACGTTTTTATCAATACGTGTTAATCCCATTCTGAATTGATTTTGTAATAATTCTCCAACTGTTCTAACACGACGGTTAGCTAAGTTATCAATATCATCATATTCACCTATGTTGTATTCTAATCCTAATAAGTAAGAAACAGTAGCTACAATATCAACAACTGTAATGTGTTCTTCTTTTGAGTTAGGAGTAATTCCAACGATTGTAAATGTTTCATCTTTTGAGTTATTGTCTTGGTAAACTTTAACTTTTTGGATTTGACGTGAACCTGGAATATCTTCTCTGTATTCAATTGAAGAAACCATTACACCATCTTGTGATAATGCATCAGAAACTTCTTTAATGTTTGCTTTTGAAATTTCAGTATTTTTAGCAACTAAAACTTTTCCGCTAGCATCAACAATATCTTCAGCTAATATTCTTCCCATTAAACGATTTTTAACAGCTAATTTTTGTTGTAATTTGAATCTACCTGCTTTAGTTAAATCGTATTTTCTACGGTCAAATAATAATCCGTTAATGTATTTTGAAGCTCCATCAGAAGTAGCAGTTTCACCTTGTCTAATTTTTTTATAAATTTCTTGAACGTGTTGCGCTCAGTCTGCATATGTATCACCAGTATCGTTGTCATTTTTTAACGTTTCAACAATAACTTTATCTTTATCATAAATATTTAAGATTGTATCTCTATCTAATCCTAAGATTTTTAAGAATGATGTTGCAGTTGTTTTTCTTGATTTGTCAATTTTAACAAATAGTGAATTTATTGTTTCAGCAGTTTTTTTAGTATCAGTTTCAAACTCTAATCAAGTACCACGACTTGGGATAATATCACCATTGTATAAGCTTTCCCCTGTTTTATTATTGATTTCTGTTTTGAAATATGAACCAGGTGATCTAACTAATTGTGAAACAATAACTTTTTGTGAACCATTAATAACAAATGTTCCAGCATCAGTCATTAGAGGGAAGTCTCCAAAGAATACTTGTCCTCATTTTCTTACACTAATTTCTGCTACAATAACATCTTCTTTTTCTTCTAAAATTGTAATTTGGAATAAGTCATTCTTTTCTGTTCCTTTTAGCTTAACATCAAAGAAATAAATGTTATCAGTGTTTTTAACAAGTGAAACATTTTTTGAATCTGTTTTTTCAGCAATTCAATTTGATAATACTTTCTTAACATCTTTTTCTACAATTTCTTCAAATTCTTTTGAAATGTCTTCAGTCTTTGTAAACATTAATTGTAAGTCTACATAAATTGGAGCATCATAGATTTTTGATTGTTCTTTCGCTTTTGATGGAGAAATTTTTGCTTCTTTAATTTCTCACCCTTCTAAGAAAAGAGATGCACTAGCATCATTTGAGCTCATTGCAAAAAATTCATTTAAAACTTCATCGATTCCTTTTGTTTTGAATCATTCGAAAGTTTTAGTTTGAATTTCGATTAAGTTTGGTAACTCAAGATTACCAGAAACTTTTCTATAATCACGTCTTTCAACGCCACGGTTTACTTTTTTAATTTTATATGCCATGTTGTTTCCTTTCATTATTCTAATATGTATTTATACTTATTTAATTGCTTATCAGCAACTCTAAAGTTTGCGTCATTTTTTGTAACTTTGACTATGTTAGCACTTTTAAGGTTTTCTAAAGCATCCTTAATTTCTTGTTTTTTAACTCCTGCATAACCTGCAATTTTTAATTTGTCAGTAATTCTTTTAACAGAAACTTCTTTAGTTCTTTCTGTCAAAATACTAATTAACACAATAAGTTCATAATCGCTTGGAAAAAATTTTGATCGAACTTCAGAATCTTGCGCTATTCATTCTTTTACCAAAGAAGCTATAAAACCTCTTTTTACGGAATCTTGTAAATATTTTTTAACAGTTTTTAAAAGGTCATTTACATTTAAATTGTTATCGTAAGATTCATTAATTTTTTCAATAATTTTATCTCAGTGATTTAGTAAATCAAAAATTCATATTTGAAAAATTTGTTTCTCTTTAGATTGACCTATGAATCAAAGACTCATAAGTAAAGCTAATGTTGAATTGAATTTTTGATAAGGTTGAATAATTAAAATCTGTAAGAAAATAATTATTGCTTTTGTAAAACCATCAAAAGAATTTTCAGGTATATCATTTATAAATTTGAATAAGCCTTTTAGTTCATCATCTATTGATTCAAAGTTAATTAAAACATCAGTCAAAAGTTTTTTATTGTCTGTTCTATAGTAATTAGCTTTTCTGTCTAGGTTAAACTCTGTATTTCTGAATAATATATGAATTAACAACTCATAGTTATCTTCATTAATTTCAAAGTCAGCTTTTTTGACCAATCTAACAGCTTCTATTAAATTCATTGCTAGTTTTTCTTTTTTAGTTTTTGGTTTAGCTCCATTTTCAATTCTTCTAATCATGTTGTGAATAGAAATAGTTGAAGATCCTTCTGCTAAGTTTTCCAAAAACATCAATGAAGATATATTGCTAGTTAGAATAAAATCATTCAATTCCTTGTTCTTAGTAAATGTATATGCTTGAAAGTAGTTTGTTAAGTACTTATCTCCTTCAATTTCTTGAACTGGTTCAAAATTCATTTTTTGCCCTATTGATAGCGGGAAGTCTAAAGTTAAATAACTTTGTTCTTCAACAATCTGATTCATTGAATCAATAATCTTCTTATTTAAAAAATAGTTTAGACTCATATGACTTCCTCCAATATTTCTTTTGCAAAAAAATTGAGGATAGCAGAAGCTCTTAACTAACTAAACTATACTCGATTATTATATTATATAGAAAAGACACTAAAAAAGCAAATATTTCATGTGTTTCAGGTACTAAATTTCAGCTAATTTATTTAACTTTAAACTACTATTTAATTATAAAAATAAAAAAACTATCAAGATTGATCTTGAAAGTCTTTTTTAAGAAATATAGTTGGAATACTATTTGTATTCTACTGATGCTCCTGCTTCAATTAATTGAGCTTTAATTGCGTCAGCTTCTTCGATTTTTACGTTTTCTTTAATAGCTACTGGTAAAGTTCCGTCAACTAATTTTTTAGCGTCCATTAATCCTAATCCAGTTACTTCTTTAACTACTTTAATAACTGCAACTTTTTGTCCACCTGCGTTTGTTAACATAATTGCAACTTCTGATGGAGCTGCGTCAGCAACAGCTGGTCCAGCAGCAACAGCAACACCTGCTGATGCAACAACGTCGAAGTGTTCTTCGATTGCTTTAACTAATTCGTTTAATTCTGTTAATTTCATTTCTTCTAATGCTTTAATAATATCTTCTTTTGTAATTGCCATGATTTTGGTCTCCTTTAATATTTTTCTTTTTTGCTATTAATACATTTTGATTATTTGTATTAGTCTTGTTTTGTATCAGCAACAGCGTTAATTACAGCCATAACTTGACGTAATGGGTAAAGTAAGCTTGATGCAAACATTGAGTATAAATCTTCTTTTGATGGTAGTGTAGCAACTTCCATAATTGCTGCAGTATCCATAGCTGCGCCTTCGTAAACTCCGGCTTTTAATTTTAATGCTTCGTTTTCTTTTGCAAAGTTTGCTACTAATTTAGCAGCTCCAATTGCATCATCATTTGAGAAAACAAAAACATTTTGTTGAGTTAAATATTCGTTTAATTCTGTTAAATTTAATTCTTCAGCAGCTCTTCTAACAAGTGAGTCTTTGTAAACTTTAACTTCGATACCTTGTTTTAAAGCTTGTCTTCTTAAATTTGACATTTGTTCAACTGTTAAGTGTTTGTATTCTGCAATAGCAACACCTTGAGCTGATTGAATTTTAGAAACAATCTCAGCAACGATTTCTGCTTTTTTAGCATGTGCAGGTCTATTTGTTGACATTCGTATTCCTCCTATTTTCTTATTTTGTAAAACAAAACCCTCGGTTCTTAATGCAAAGACCGAGGGAAACGTAAAAATACATTTTTTAAATTAATGATTGATTTATTTAATAAATGTTTATTTTAATCCTCGGTAACAAATTAAGGGAATTTCCCAGTTACTGTCTTTGGTATTAATAGCCTTTATTAATAATATCATATTGATTATTTATTTCAATAATTACGACTAAACTTCAACATCATCATTTCGTTTGATTATATCCATATCAGTTTCATTAGGAGGGAATACACCATCATTTTGACGTTTTTTGTATCATTCGAATTGCCCTTCAAATGGATGTAATCTTCTAACTTCTTGAGCAAGTTCTATGTAAATATCATCACTCATACTATTTCAGTTATATTTAAAGAATTTTCTATCTGATTTAAACTCAGCTAATTCTTTGGCTAAACCTAATGAGATCATTCCATCTATAACATGTTTTCCAAGGAAACTACCAAATCTTATTTCTCTATTCCTGTTTCTTGCGCCAATAAGACCAAGGGTAACAAAGAAAACTGCAAATATTAATAATATTCCTGCTTGTTGCATAATGTACAGTGTATCCGATGAATTAAATCCATTTTCTCCAACACCATATATTATTGATCCTAGTCCATGTAATACATATGTGAACTCAGCAACAAAACTAATTTTGTGAAAGAATTCAAATTGCATAAATGAAGGGAATGTTCCTCATCCTGATGAAATATTTATAACTAAATAAATGATAACTAAAACTTTTGAAATTGTTTCATCCTTAAACAAGAACCATAATCCTTGTATAGTAAGTACAAATATAAGATCTACAAATAATAGCCATAGTCATACAGAAAGCATAGCGGCTGAACCTATTGTTATTCAACCAGTTAGACTTAAAGCTATAGTAAGTGCTGTTGCTTGAACTATTCCTGTAACTAACATAAGTAATGTTTTTGATACATATCATTTTCCAGTTTTAAGTTTTTTAGTTCTTCTTGCTCTATCATATATAAATGTTTGCATAAATGTACCAACAAACAATCCGATGATTATAAAGAACTCTCCAATTCCAATTCCATAAATTCCATTTTTTAAACCAGCTATTTCAATATTAACTATTTCAAATCTATCAAAAGTTTTATGTTTAATATATTCAATAACTTTTTTGTTCAATGTATTTAAAAATGAAATCTGATTAGTAAATCCATTTGCTACAGCTAGTTTATCCATGTTCTTATTAAATTCAAATACAGTTGTTGCATTTCTATTTAAAGGGTTTAAGGTTGAATTAAACACTTCTTGAGATTTAATTGATCTTAGATTAAATCCAATTTTTTCATTTAAAATTGAACTTATTTTTGGTAAGTAAGTTTTAAAGTTAAATTTTAAGTTTTGTATAGGGCTATTATTGATTGCAGCTACAAAAGCTGTTATGGCTTTTTGAACTTTTGAATCTAGTCCTAACTGATCTATGTGTTCTAAATTAATTCACATTTTTTGTGAATCTTCAAATGGGTTTATTCCATGCATCACATCATATAAATACTTGTTTAAAATATGTGAGTTGTCATTTAATAATAAAATATAACCCATTAGTTTTGAATTAGAAAGATCTATTTTCAATATCTTAGCTATTGTTTTTAATTGCTCGTTATCTAACAATGACGCAATTGTATTTGTAAATATACCATTTGTTTTTTCTGCAGCATCTGCTTTTGAAGTTATTTCTTCTCTTATATCACCAAAAATAGTATTTTCAGATTTAACTCTTTGAATCCCTTCTGTTTCTGAAGTTGACTCATTTACTGAATCACTTATAACATACTGTTTATTCGCTTCAATAATAGCATCAGAATTATTTATAATTCCAAAACTTTGAGAAGCACTTACTTTTTCATCATTTGAAGGTGTGTAAGTTACTTGTTTATAGAAGTTCTTATAAACAATATTTGAAATAAATGACGGTATGTTTTCACCTAAAAAATCTTCAACTGCTGATAGTATAAGTGCTGATTTCATTTCCATCATACTATTTAGGTAATATCCGAAAATAAAGTTTCTTTCAAATGTTGTTCAAAGATTAATATTTGATTTAGGTAACTTAGGTGCCTCATTTTTTCTATTAAAAGTTGTTCCTACTTGTTGAATTAAATATTCTCCAAAACCTTTTTCAATTTTGGCTTGAACATAATATTTTTTACCTTTTCATTGTTTTTCAATTTCTTTTTCAGATGAAATGTATCTGATGTTAGTAAATGCCATATCTTCTTTTAATTCCGGAGAAGAAAATACATAATCTTCATCCTTAATATTTTTATCTGTTTTTTCATTTAAAGCTGACTTAATTATGTCTCATACATTAAATTGAAAAATGTGATTTGCAACTTCTTCTTTTGAAGAAATTTGCATTGTTCCAGTGTTTGTATATAAAATCCTTTTTTCGATGTCATAAGCTGAAGAAATGGCTTGTTCTTTACTTATATAACCATCCAATGAATTATATTTATAATCTGTTAAAACACCGAGTTTAAAATCGAGTTTTTCCATATCATTATTTTTATATACTCAGACTGTATTGTCTTCGTTTAAAATTGCAACTGGTGCCTTTCCTAAATTGATTGTTGGGTTTCAAAAAGCTATTAAACATGTTACTCCATACAATATAGGTATTAATGCAATACCTATAAATTTAGAAATCCTTTTTACCGAAGACAGAACTCGAGATGTAAATTCATCTCGAAAACCTTTGATAATTCCTATCATATGTCTCCTTTTAAATAAATGAACTTAGTAGTTCATATATATAAGATAACACTTAATAAAAAAAATAACTTTAAAGTTATTTAATTTTTATATTTTTGCTAGATTTTTCTTGTAACTTGTTTTTATAGTATCCAATCGGAAGTAATATTATAACAATAAATAACATTAAAAGTGGTTGTCATATAATTGCTCAAAGTTTTACAAAAGTTATTTCTTCCATACTCATTATTGGTTGTATAAACATCATATAAAGTATTCCTAATAAAGTTATCAAGATTGTTACAAAAGATGCAATAACTAAAAATATGAACATAGATTTTGAATATATTTTTTTATACTCTGGGTCATTTTTTCTTAAATTAATAATTGATAAATTTAATAGTGTCTTTAATAAAATTGTTGCAAATATGAAAGAACTTACAATTTGTGTTAAAGTATGTGAAAAAACATATAATGATGCAAAAGCCATTAAAAGCAACATTGCTAAATATGGCTGATTAGTTCTTTTGTGAGTTTTGGTAAATAACCCAGGTATGTCTCTTTCTTCAGCTAATTTAAATACTAGTCTTGACTGGAATAAAACAAGCGCATTAATTGATCCAATCATTAAAATAATAGCAAATACATTAAATGTAATCTTAGCCCAGTTTGGAAGTACTGAAAGTTTACTTACAATAGTTTCTTCTCCACTCCCGCCAATTAATTCACCAGGTTTAGCAATTGAAAGTAAGGCTATGGTATAAATTATATAAATTAACATAACAATAATTACTCCACCAACCACTGTTTTTGGTACTGTTTTTTTTGGATTTTCAATCTCTTCAGTTATATAAGTTGCTGTTTCAGTCCCTGAATACGCAAAGCCTGTTAAAGTAGCTGCTGGAATTAGCATAATTGTTGATAGATACAATTTTGTAAAATCTTTATTTATTTCTGGATTAGTTAATATACCATCTTTTGAACCATAAATAAATGCCAAAATAATAATTAAAAGAATTGGTAAAATTTTTGCAACTAAAAAAATAAATTGAGTAACTCTTGAACTATTTTTTATAAGAATTTGAGAACCCCCAATTAAAAATAAAATACCAACACCAATTAGTTTCTCTCAAATTGTATTTGCTTCCATTCCAACTAACTGTCTGAACAAAGAAGCCATTGCTGTACAACAACTTGCCAATGAAGTTGCAGATACAAATAAAACTAATATTCATCCAAATCAAAATGCCATTAATTTTCAATTACATATTTTTAATCAAGAATATCCTGTTCCACTTTTTTGATAGCTTATTGATGGTTCAATCATTAAAAAAGCTTCTGGTAAAACTAGAATGGCACCAAAAATTCAAGCTAAAATCATAAGTATTGCATTTTCACCAGACATAAATAGTGTATTTCCAAACGTAATTATTATACTAGAACCAATTGTTGCTGTTAGTGTCGTTGCTAATACTGTTCAAAACCCATATTTTTTATTTAATTTCATTTCCTTCTCACTTTCTAGCAAAATTTATTGTTTTAAGAATGTAATCATCATTATAAGTCCCAATTGTATTTACATGCTCTGAACCTTCGGGTGTTCAAATTTTGCTTATTTTTACTTTTTCAAACTTTATTTTTTTCTCATACATTATCTGACTCATCTCATATGGAATAAAAGTATCACCTTTTGAGTGAACAAAAAATATCGGATTACATTTTGCCTTCCTCATATTTAATAATAAGTTATATTTTCCTTGATTAGTTTTTGTTTCTTTGCTAAATTTATGTGTAAAAAGAAATCCTATCTTTCATCATGGAATATGGTATAAATTATTTTCAATGTAATATCTATACTGCAATTTTATATTACTAAAACCACAATCCGCAACAACCCAATTTATTTTTGATCTAAACTTGCTTTTTTGAACAAATAAAATACTTGTTGATGCACCCATACTATTACCTATTAATCCAATTGAGTCCGCTTGTTCTTTATTTTTTAGGTGCTCAACAACAGTTTCCAACATTGAAATAGAAGAATATCCTATGTCAGTTTTTTCACCATAACTTAAACCATGAGCAAACGCATCAAAAGTTAATATATTGTATCCTTGCTTTCAAAAATGATGAACTAATCTTAAAGCTAAAAATTTATTTTCAGTTCAACCATGTAATCCAATTACTCATTTCTTTGAGTTTGCATTTTTTGCAACTAAACAGCTTATTTTTCCATTACTATTGAATAAATCAAATTCTTCAATTGATTTATCGTCAAAAGTATCACTTAAATAATTTAAACTCTTATTTTTTAAATCATCATAATAAATATCAAGTGAATTTACTTTAATTCCTTCTTTAGTAAAACCATCTCTATAGTAGTTATAACAAAAGTTTTTATAATCAAAAAAATGAGAACTAGAATTTTTTTTAATTGATTTTATTTGTAATAGTGTCATTAATACTGTTTTTAATGAATATTTATATTTATTTATTTTTTTCAAAGTAAACCTCATTTTTTTATATATTAAATTAATTATACATATAAAAAAAATAATTCCCAAAAAAATTTTTATTTTGGAAATTATTTAATTATTTTTTAATGATCATATCAATGTGATCTATGCCGTCATCATCATATACTTCAGAGTATTCTACAAAGCCAAAACTTTTATAGAAATTTAATAAATAGTATTGAGCACTAATTTTTATGTCTTTGTTTGGTCATTCATTATTAATTCAATCAATAGCATTTTGCAAAAGTATTTTACCCACTTTAAGCCCTCTGAATTTAAATGGAGTTAGTACTCTACCAAAAGAAACTGTTCCATCTAATTTTTCATATATTCTTAAGTAAGCCACAAGTTGATTATCATCATTTCTAATAATTAAATGTGTTGCTGTCAAATCTTGTTCATCAATTTCGCATGCAATTCATTTTTGTTCGACAACAAAAACTTCACTTCTACTTTTAAATATTTCTCAAGTTTCATAACTAGTTAGTTCACTAAACTTCTTAAATTCTATTTTCATAAAATACTCCTTTTTTATATAATAAAAAAACAGCTAACGCCGTTTTATTAGTTAATTTCTACTTTAATTCCAGGACCCATTGTTGTTGAAATTGTAATGTTAATGATGTAATCACCTTTAACAGTTTGAGGTTTAACTCTTTTCATTTCATTTAGGATTGTAGTAAAGTTTTCTTTTAATTGTTCTGCTGTAAATGAAGCTTTTCCAATAATTGTGTGGATGTTTCCTTCTTTATCTGCACGGAATTCAATTTTTCCTTTTTTAATTTCGTCAATTGCTTTAGCAACGTCCATTGTAACTGTTCCAGTTTTTGGATTAGGCATTAAGCCTTTTGGCCCTAAAACTTTCCCGATTGCTCCTAATTTTGCCATCATTTCTGGTGTAGCAACAATTACATCAAATTCAAATCAGTTTTCTTTTTGAATTTTTGTAATTAATTCCTCTCCCCCAACAAAGTCAGCACCTGCATCTTGAGCTTCTTTAACTTTAGTATTTGTTAAAACTAAAACTTTTTGAGTTTTACCTGTTCCAGCTGGCAATACTAATGCTCCACGGATTTGTTGATCTGCTTTTCTTGGATCGATGTTTAAGTTAAATGATAATTCAACAGTTGAATCAAATTTAGTTGTTGAAGTTTCTTTTGCTAATTTAATTGCTTCGTCAAGTGCGTAAACTTTTTGTTTGTCTACTAAACCTTTAACGCTTTTCATTCTTTTTGAAATTTTAGCCATTAGTTAGTTTCCTCCATGCCTGTAATTTTGATTCCCATGTTTTTAGCTGTACCAGCAATAATTTTCATTGCTGCTTCAACATCGTTTGCATTTAAATCAACTAATTTGTACTCAGCAATTTCTCTAACTTTATCAGCTGAAATAGTTGCAACTGTTTGAGTTTTAGCATTGCTTGCTCCTCTTTCAATTCCTGCTGCTCTTTTTAATAAAATAGCTGCTGGTGTTGTTTTTAATATATAGTCAAATGATTTGTCATCATATGCTGTAATAACTACAGGAACAACGTCTCCTGCACGATCTTTAGTAGCATCGTTAAATTGTTTTGTAAATTCAGGCATGTTAATACCTAAAGAAGCTAATTCTGCTCCTGGTTTTGCTTGCATCGCCATAAATTCTAATTTGGCAATACGTGTAATTCTTTTAGCCACGGGCTTATCCTCCTAATATTCTGTTAGTCGGCTGCTTTTACTCGCTGTGGTCCATGTGAAGTATTAGAACTTCTCCCACAATAAAAATCAGTCATTTTTAATTATACATTTTTATATTCTTAAATCAAGTTTATATACGGTTTGGTTAATTAAAATTAACATTAAATAGTTCTTTATCATAGTTTCTTTTTAATTTTGAATAAACATTTTTAAGATAATCTTCGTGTTCTATAAGATCTTGTGAAATTTTTTTTAATTCATTTTTTAAATATTGAGTATCATTTGTTATATTAAAAAGATGTCAATTAAATAACGGATCTTTTGAATTTTTGATTTTAATTATCATTTTTTGCAGCAATTCATCTCTAATTTTTTTATTGTAAGTACAAAACTCTAAAACTATATTATTATTTAAATTAGTCAACGTGTTTGTGTAGAATAGAGAATTATTTGTATCAATGAAATCAGTATTTTTAAGTAAGCTATTTTCATTTAAGATGTCACTTGGAAATGAATAAATGATTTGATTAAATTTGTTTACTTTTCATTTAAATGAGTTTTCTCCTATGTTTATAATAGATTTAAATTTTTTATCGTTAATTTGAACATCATTATTAAGTAAAATAAAATTATCAAAATTTTGAATTCTTAAATTATCTTTTGATATTTCAGGAGTATAAATTTTAATAAACTCAGGATCTACTTTTTTAACATCATTAATTTTCAAAGTATGTTTAAAATAATGAGCAAAAAAAGTATTTAAAAAGCTTTCTTCAAAATGTTTAGAATTTATTATTTCATTAAAGAAAAATATTTTACTCATAAGTTCTATTTTATTTGATTTTAAGTTTCAATAAACATCAACATCTAACATAAAATATTTTTTTTCAATGTCACTTTCTTCAATCTTATATTTTAGTGCTCTATTTCAGTTTGCTGAAGAATAACAGTTATTTAAAACAGAATCTGGAATGGATTCAAATTTTGTATTTCCTATATAGTAAACATCTTTTTTAAAGCCTATTTCAATTAATATACTTTTGCTAAATAAATAAAACATTGAATCCTCCATTTTTACTTTGTAATTTTAACAAAAAAAAGATTTGCTAAGCAAATCTCTTAAATAAATAAAATTATTTTTTTAATAATCAGTTTGTGATTTGTAATGCTAATGGTTGTTTACCCATTAAACATCAAACAATAATAAAGATTATACCTACCATTGATAAACATAGTAATACGTAGATTAAACCATAAATTAAAGCAGCTCCTCTGCCTTCGGCTTGAGGTGTTTTGAAAATCATTTGTCCAACTAATGGTAAGTTTAAAATTCATAATACTAAAGGTAAGATTCCTAAAGTAAATCCGTTTAAAAATCCATTAATAATTGTTGATAATGCTCTTTTTATAATGTTCATTTTACTTATTCCTTTCTGTATTTCTCTTAAAATTATACAACAATAGTGGGAAAAAACAAAATTAATGTATTTTAGATATTAAAATTTTCCTTGCGCTAAACTTGAGTTTCCTCCTCCTTTTGGAGAAATTGGCAAGTTTTTAAATATTTCTATAGCTGAATATTCACTTTGAATTTTTTCACTAACTCCAACAACCACAAAGTTTCCTTCTTCAGTTTCAGAAGTTAATATTATAATTAATTTTTCAAATTTATTTTTGTACTCATCTACAAGATTTTTCATATCTTTAATATTTAAACCATTCACTTGTTGTTCAATTGTTCCTACACCTTTGTCATTAGTTATAGGTTCAAAAACTTTAAATTGTTCTAATTTTTTAGAAGTTAATAAATCTTCAATTTTTCTTTCATATATTTTTAAAGCAGCTGATAACTTTTCTAATATGAATTTTAATTCTTGAATTGATTTTTTTGATATTGTTTTAGTAAGTGACTCTTTAACAATATTTTCAATATTTTGGTCAGCCTGAATTAATTTAGAATTTTCGTATTTAGAATTTTGTTCTTGAATCAATTTTAAAAGTTTATTAAATTCTGTATTTAAATATTCATTAATTGCTTTTTTTGATGTTAAACACTTAACCCTGTAAACTCCACTACCTTTTGATTCTAAACCTGTTATCATAAAGTCTTCTATGTCAATTGTATTATCAACATGAGTACCACCACATAATTCACTTGAGAAATCTCCAAATTTTACAACTCTAACAATGTCATCATATTTTTCAGTAAAGAATGCTAATGCACCATATTTGCTTACTGCGTCCTTCATTGAGCAGAAATAAACTTCTCTGTTTATTTTTTCATTAATTTTATTTAAAACTAATTTTTCAGATGCAATTAATTCTTCTGCTTTTATTGAGTCATTATATGTGAAGTCCATACGTAATCCATGTTCATCATTATATGAACCTGATTGCATAACAGTTTCTCCCAATACAATCCTTAATGCAGAGTGAATTAAATGAGTACCCGAGTGATTTTTCATTGTTAATGTTCTTTTTGTTTCATCTACAAATGCATCGATTTGATCTCCAATTTTGATTGAACCATCTAATAAAATTTTATGAATATGTTGATGGTTTGGTCCTTGTTGTGTGTCAATTACTTCGCATCTTGCTTCTTTATTTACTAAATAACCTTTATCAGCAGCTTGGCCACCTTTTTCAGCATAAAAAGGAGTTTTATCTAAGATAACATAAACTTCTTTATCTGTAGCTTCAGTAAGAATTTCATCATCTGTAAATATATATACAATTTTTGCATTTTTATGGCTTGTTTCTTCTCAACCAGTAAACTCTGAATCAACATTTATTTCTGTAAAGATTTCATTTTGTTTATCTCAAGCTTTTAAATCTTTTCTCGCATTACGAGCTTGTTCTTTTGCTTGTTCTAATAAACTATTAAATTCTTCAATTTCTACCTTAACTTTTCTGTCTTCAGCGATTTCAATTGTTTGCTCTATTGGATAACCGTATGATTCAAATAAAAGTAATGCATTTTTACCTGTTACTTTTTTGTCGTTTTCAATCATTTTATTTAATGCTTCATAACCTTTTGATAAAGTTTTTAAGAATTTCTCTTCTTCAATTAAAATTGTTGTTTCAATTAAATTTTGTTTTTCTAATAAATATGGGTAAAAATCTTTCATGACATCAATAACATTTATTACTAATGTGCTTAAGAATGGACCATTAATACCTAATTCCATACCTTTCATTAAAGCACGGCGAATTAAACGGCGAATTATATATCCTCTATCTTTGTTACCCGGAAAAACACCATCAGCAATAGCAAAACTTGTTGCTCTTATATGATCAGCAATAACTTTGAAAGCTGTATTAATTTTAGTTTGCTCTGCTTTTTCATCAAAATAATTTTCAATTGAGTATTTGAAATTAGCATCACAAATATTTTCAATTTGTTTAATTATTGGTCAGAAAATATCTGTTTCAAAGTTTGTTGGAGTATCTTGAAAAATAGAGGCTATTCTTTCTAGGCCAGCACCAGTATCTATATTTTTTCTCGGTAGCTCTGAATAGTTATTAAAACCATCATTATTAAATTGAGAGAAAACAATATTTCAAATTTCAATGTATCTATCGTTTTCAATATCTTCAGCTAATAATCTTGGACCAATATTTTCTTTATCTCATTTTTGCCCACGATCAAAGAAAATTTCAGTATTTGGGCCACAAGGTCCTTGACCTACGTCTCAAAAGTTTGTATCTCTTGTTAATTTAAAAATATGGTCTTGTTTAATTCCAATATCATTAATTCAATATTCATATGCCTCAATATCTTCGTTAAATACAGTTATATATAATTTTTCTACAGGAATAGCAAATCATTTATCACTTGTTAATAATTCTCATGCAAATGATATTGCTTCTTTTTTAAAATAATCTCCAATTGAAAAATTACCTAACATTTCAAACATTGTATGGTGTCTAGCTGTAACACCTACGTTTTCAATATCATTAGTTCTAATTGCCTTTTGTGAGTTAGTTAGCCTAGGTGAAGGCGGTGTTTTTCTTCCATCAAAATAAGGTTTTAGTGTCGCTACACCAGAGTTAATTCATAGTAATGAAGGGTCTTCTACAGGTATTAAACTAACTGGTTCTAAAAAATGGTGTTTTTTTTCTTTAAAAAAATCTAATCACATTTTTCTAATTTCATTTGTTGTTAATTTTTTCATTAAATATCAGTCCTTTAAAATTAATTATAACCTTTAACAAAATCAAAGAGAAAATATTTTTATCTAAATTTTGATAAAATATATTTATATCTACTTATTCTGGAAAGGAAAGTAAACTTATGCAATTAAAAGACAAAAATAAAAAGAGATTAATACTAATTGATTTAGATGGGACAACATTAAAAAATGATCATATATCAATTAATCCAATTACTAAAAATGCATTACAAAATGCAATAAAAAACGGGCATACAGTTTGCATTTGCACTGGTAGAAGTTTAAAAGATACATTACATATCTACAATGAATTAGAATTAGACAGTTTATTAGTAACACTAGATGGAGGTCATATATCTGATCCTGTTCACAGAAATTTTAAAAGAATAGTTTTACCAATAAGTGAAGAAGTTACAAAAGGCATATTAAGACATCCAATTTTAAAAGGCAAGATCGAAAATATTATTGTTGAGTATTATCATACAAATATGATACAAAATCCAGCTGATAACTTTTTCGTTGTTGATTCAAATGCAGAACAACCTGTTCAAGGAAATATTTTAAAAGATTGAAATGGTCCATGTAGTAATATCATTATTAAATTAAATACTAATTTAAATTTCTTTAATGTTGTTGACACTTTAAATGATGAATTTGGAGATGCAGTTAAAGTAAAATCAAATCTAATTTATGGTATTGAAAATATTGGAGAAAAGCCTATTTTAATAATTACAAATAAATTTGTTAATAAAGGATTTGCTGCTGAAATGGTTGCACAATACTATAATAAAAATATTAATGACGTCATTGCTTTTGGAGATCAAATGAATGATTTTGAAATGATAAAAACAGTTGGTCATGGAATTGCATTAACTAGTGGTAATCCAAAACTAAAAGAAATTGCATGAGGTATAACTGATTTGTCAAATGAAGATGGCGGTCTTGGTGATACATTAAGCAAGCTTTTAAAATAGTTTTAAATAAAAAATGGATTACTCCATTTTTTAATATTTGTTTAATTTTTTTCGTTTTTTGTCCTTTTTAATCATATACATAAGCACTAATCCAGATATGATTCCTAATATACCTCCCGCTACAATTAATATCATTGAATATTGATAAGCTAATTGATAATTATAAATACCGTTTACGCCAGTTTCGATTTTGTATTTCTCTAAAAATAATGAATTTAATTGTCAAAATCAAGCGTCAGGAGAGAAGGCAATTACTGAAACTAAACCTACTGCTGTAGCATACTGTTTGTGATCAATACCTATTTCATATATTGTTGCTCATCTATTTGTAACAAGCCCTCAACAAATAGCTCCCATACATAAGAAAAATGAATAGACAACTACTTGAATAAGTATTTTTATTGTAGTTGATTGATTTACAAATCCGCCAACTTTAAACCCTGGTAAAAAAATTATAAGCAACATTAAAAGTGAACAAATTATACATCCTACAACTAAAAACTTTATGTACTTACCAGATTTATCTGCTATTTTTCCAGCCGGAGCTGAGAAAAATAATCTAAATAGATAAGTTCTTAAAAGTCCTCCAACAAAGGTTACACTTGCACTAATAAGCAAGGCAGTATTCATAAAAGGAATTAATACACTTAAACCTTGTTGATACATATAAACACCCATAACTAATAATGCTAATAAATAAACTTTATAGTTTTTTAAAACTTTACCTACTTCTTTAATATTGAAATCTTTACTTATAGCTTCTCCTTTTTTCTCTTTAACAAAGAATATCAAAAGTAAGACATCTATTAATATTAATAAACAAAACAAATAGCACATTAATGAAAATGCTAATGTCGAAGTACTATTTTTATTGACAAAAATAGGAGTTAATACTATAAAAATAATAAAACCTACTGCTACAAATATTGTTCCAATAAGTCCATTCAAGCTTCCATGAATACCATTAAGAATTCCATTTTCTTCTGGTTTTCCTTGTTGTGATAATAATTTTCACAAAGGTGCCCAAAATATTATTTTGGCAAAAGCTCAAATAACATAAATTATTAAAACCTGTGTATATCTACTAGATTGGCCTATCGGATTCAAAACTGCAACATTATTTTCAATATCAAAAATAATTCCTCCTCCAGCAGTTAAACCAACACTACCATATCAAACACCTGATATGCCAAATGCTGCTAGTCCAGTGATAGTAAGTCATTTTAAACTTATTTTATCAGCTATTACACTACCAAAAAAATAAATAAATAATGACACATATCCATAAACTGCTGAAGCTTGTGCTAGTTGAGATGGGGAAATGCCCAAATTTAAAGAAATAATTTCAGTATTAATAACATTTTTTAAGTATGAAGGGAATATAAAAACTAAAACATCTGCAGTTGCTAAAATTGCTATTATTCAAAACTTTTTAGTTTGTCAAAACTTGTTTTCCTTCATTTCTTTGTTTTTCTTTCTTTGTTGCATAAATTAATATTGCTCCCGCTATCATAGCTAATAGACCAAAACATAATATAATCATTATGCTTATTTGATTTGCTAATTTATTATCTACATGGCCTGCTTCTGTTCCTAAATTTTTTAATAAAATTGAATCTATTTGTCAGAATCAAGCATCTGCTGAGAAAGCAATTAAAGAAATAAATCCTACAGCCATACCATAATCTTTTTGACTTATATTAATAACATAAATTGTTGCTCATCTATTTGTTACAAGTGCTCAACAAGTTATACCCAATCCTAAATACATTGTTACTACTGAAATTTGAACCAAAGTTTTTGATCCTTTTGACATATTAGTAAAACTACTTTCAGTAAATCCAGGTACAATAACTGCAATTAAACATAGTACAGACGCAACCGCTAAACCAATAATTATAAACAAAATGTATTTTTGACTTTTATCTGCCATTTTTCCAAAATATGTTGAAAAGAAAAATCTAAATAAATATGTTCTCAAAATTCCAAAAACAACAACTAATGACGCAGTTATTAATAGTACATCTTGCATATAAGTTACGAAAATTGATAACCCACTTTGATATAGATAAACACCCAAAATTAATATTGAAACTAGCCAAATTTTTCAATTACCTAAAATGTTTTTAAAACTTTTAAGTGAAAAGTCACTTTCTCCATCTTTCTTTGTTGTTTTATCTTCTGGTACAAAAAAGAATATTAAAAAACAATTGATAATTATAAAACCAGTAAATATAAATACTAAGGCTGGAAATGCTCAATCACCTAACGAAGATTTTCAAACTGTTCCAAAAAGGAAAAATACTAAATAAGCAATAGCTATAATAATTGTTCCAATAAGTCCATTCAAGCTTCCATGAATACCATTTAGTTTTCCATTTTCTTCTGGTTTTCCTTGTTCAGATAGTAATTTTCAAAGTGCAGCTCAAAATATAAAGCATGTGATAAAACTTCACAATGCAAATATTAAATAAACTTGTATTACTTTAGCAGTTGCAATAAAAGGAATAAATCCATATCACAAACCTACAACACCAATTGATGCTAAACCAACTAATGTTAATTTTTTTAAACTTATTTTATCTGCAAATCAACCACCAATAAAATAACTAGGCAATGATACATAGCCATAAATTGAATTTGCTTGTGAAAATTGTGAAGGTAGAATTCCTAATGATTCAGAAATAACTACTGATGATATAACATTTTTTAAATAAAAGGGTACAGCCATTACTAATACATCAGCCATTGCCAAAATTGCAATTATGGTGAATGTCTTTTTACTAATACCCATTATTGTATTTTTCTTCGTAAAGATAAAAATCCCTTCTTTCTAATATTTATTTAAAATCTATCTTTAAATCTTTTTTATCACTAATAAATGAATTTAATTTTTTCTTGTATTTTAAATAAATTATTTCAGCGTCTTTATCATTTTTAAAAGTTCATACATTTATAGGCAAATTAATTTTCTCTACAATTTTAGGTGAATCAGTTGATTTTAGATTTCCAACATATGGGTGCAAATAATCAAATTTTTTTATTAAATTAAAATCAACTTTTTTAACATATTCAGTTAAATATCCTTTTTTAAACTTAGTTGAATCTAAATTTGATATAAATTTTAGTGCCTCATATCCAAAAGATGAAACAACAATTTCAGCTTTTGTTTTTTTTCTTAATAACTCCAAAGCATTTTTAATAATTTCAAATTCTTCTTTAGTATTTCTATCTGGTTTAATTTCAACATTTATAAATTCATATTTATTTGAAATTTTTTGAATAAAATCTTCTATAAATAAAGGGGGTATATTTTCTGGATGTTCTTTAAAAAATTTAATACTTTTAATTTCATTAAATGTTTGGCTTTTAATTGTTTTATCAACTTTACCAATTCTTTTTAAATTATGATCGTGAAATATTATTATTTTTTTATCTTTCGTCAAGCGAATGTCAAATTCTACCCCTTTGCAGGTTTTTAATGCATCAGTGAAATCAATCATTCTATTTTCTCTTCCTGGTGCTCTAAAACCTCTATGTGCTACTAAAAACATAAATTGTTTCCTTTCCAACAAATTATTTTTTATCTCTCTTTAATATATTAAAACACAAAAAAATTCCAAAAAGTAATTTTTTCCAATTTTTTATAGATTACTTGGAAAAAATAATTTAATTTGTTATTATGAGTTTGTATCTATTATGGTACATAGAAAAGAAGAGATGACTTAATTATGAATTGATATACATTAGTTTTAACAGAACTTTTAGGTACTGCAATTTTAATTATTTTGGGTAATGGAATAGTTGCCAATGTTGTTTTAAAAGGAACAAAAGGAAATAACGGAGGACTTGTTGCAATAACAATTGGATGAGCAATGGCAGTTACAATTGGCGCACTTATTGCAAATGCGTTAGGTGGAGTTGCTCATTTTAATCCGGCTGTTACTGTTGCTCTTGCAATAGCTGATAAATCAGGGAATTTAGGATTAGGAAGTTATACTGGTATGTCACCAGTTGGAATGTTCTTCTTAGTAATAATTTTTCAATTTATAGGAGCTGCAATAGGGCAATTAATAGTAAATTTTGTTTACTACAAGCATATACAAAAAACTTTGATAAGTGGAACAATTGAAGATAAATTAAGTGTACTTGGAATGCACTCAACAATTCCAACAGAAAGATACAAAATCACTAACTTTGCAATGGAGTTTTTAGGGACTGCATTACTAATTTTAGCTATTTTATCATTTGGTAAATTTAATAGTAATACTGGACTACCTTCATTCTATGCTCCAGTTTTAGTAGGTTTGGTTATTTTAGGTATTGGATTATCGCTTGGTGGAACAACAGGTTATGCTATAAACCCATTCAGAGATCTAGCACCAAGAGTTGTTCATCAATTAATGCCTTTTAAAAATAAAGGTAAATCTGATTGAGGATATGCTTGAATACCTGTTGCAGCTCCACTTGCTGCAGCAGTAATTGTAGGTTCATTTTTCTTAATTTAATAGAAACAGGTAAAAAATGAAAAAATATGATATTTGTATAATTGGCGCAGGATTAATTGGTTCTTCAATTGCTAGGGAGCTCTCAAAATACAATAAAAAAATTGTTGTTCTTGAATCAAATTTGAAAGTTGGTTTAGAAACATCAACTGGTAATTCAGGTTTAGTCCACGGTGGATTTGATCCAACTCCAGGGAAGCTAAATGCTAAATTAAATGTATTAGGTAAAAAAAGATATGAAGATTGAATTTCACAAATGGATTTTCCTTATGCAAGAATCGATTCTCTAGTTGTTGGTTTTGATGATTTAGATTTAGAACATATAGATATGCTATATAAACGTGGCTTAACAAATGGCCTAAGCTCCGATGAAATAAAAATTTTAACAAAAGAAGAAGTTTTAAAAAAAGAACCTAATATTTCTTCTGAAATTAAAGGCGCTTTACTTTGTAATTCATCAATTGCAGTAGATCCATTTATGCTAACTGAAACTCTTATGAAAAATGCAATTAAAAATGGAGTTGAATTAAAATTGAACTCAAAGGTTATTGCTATTTCTAAGAAAAATAGTTTGTTTAAAATAGAAATAAAAAATGGAGAAAGTATAAATTCTCAAATAATTATAAATGTCGCTGGGCATTATGCAGATGTTATTAGTAAAATGGCTGGTCATCATGAATTTGATTTGGTTACAAAACGTGGAGAATATAGAGTTCTAGAAAAAACAGAATCTGGAATTGTTAACTCTGTAGTATTTATGGTTCCAACAATACATGGTAAAGGTGTTATTGTTGCTCCTACATTAGATGGACATATTTTAGTTGGGCCCACTAGTGAAGATTTTGTCCCTAAAGAAGATACAAGACTAATAACAAAAAACAAATATGATTTAATTGGTAATATTGGAAAAAAACTAATTCCCACAATTAACATGGAAAAAACATGCTTAAGTTTTTCTGGAAGTAGACCTATAGAACCTAAAAATGATGATTTTTGAATTAAACCAGCAATTAATGATAGTTCTTTTATAAATGTTGCTGGTATGAAATCTCCTGGTCTTTCTTCTGCGCCAGCTATTGCAGATTTAGTTATTGAACTACTTATGAAAGAAACTAAATTAACAGAAAGAATAAATTGAGATCCTATTGAAAAGAATCCATTAATATATAAATAAAAGGAGATAGTATGGAAAAATATATTATAACTTTAGATGAAGGTACAACAAGTGCACGTTCGCTTGTAACCAATCAAAAAGGAGACATCATTGCTGTTGATCAAATGGAGTTTACTCAACACTTTCCAAAAGAAGGGTGAGTAGAGCATGATGCAGTTGAAATTTGAAACACTCAAAGAACAACACTAATACAAGTTTTAAATAAATCAGGCATTAGTCCTTCTCAAATTGATGGAATTGGAATAACAAACCAAAGAGAAACAGTCGTGGTTTGAAATAAAGAATCAGGTTTACCAATTTATAATGCGATTGTTTGACAAGATCAAAGAACTGCTGATTATTGTGAAAAATTTGGGCGAAAAGAATTGGATTTAATTAGAGATAAAACTGGTTTAATAATTAATCCTTATTTCTCGGGAACAAAAGTTAAATGAATTTTAGATAATGTAAAAGGCGCCAGAGAACTTGCTAATCAAGGAAAATTAATGTTTGGTACTATTAATACTTGATTAATTTATAAATTAACTGGGGGGGGAGTATTTGTTACAGACCATACCAATGCACAAAGAACATTATTTTATAATATTAATACAAATGACTGAGATGATGAATTACTTGATTTATTTAATGTTCCAAAAAATATGCTACCTGAAATTAAATCTTGTTCAGAAGTTTATGGTCAAACTTTTAAAGGGTTACTTTCAAAAAATGATGAAACACAATTTAAAATTTGTTCTTCTATTGGGGATCAGCAATCTGCTCTTTTTGGACAACTATGTTTAAATCCAGGAGAAACAAAAGTAACATATGGAACTGGATGTTTTATTTTAATGAACACGGGTGATAAAAAAATTATGTCAACGCATGGTTTGCTTACAACAATTGGTGTAGCAATTGGAGATAAAATTACTTATGCTTTAGAAGGTTCTGTAATGGTTGCAGGTGCAGCTGTCCAATGATTAAGGGATAATTTAAGAATTGTTTATAATGCAATTGAGACTGAATGATATGCTGGCCAAGTAAATGATGATAGAAGAGTTTATGTTGTTCCATCATTTACAGGTCTTGGTTCACCTTATTGAGATTCTTATTCTCGTGGAGCAATTTTTGGTCTAGATAGAGGGACAAAAAGAGAACATATTGTTAGAGCAACCTTGGAAGCTATTGCATATCAAGCAAATGATGTTATTAGTGCAATGCAAAAAGACATAAAAGCACCTTTAAGTGAAATTAGAGTTGACGGAGGTGCAAGTAACAATAAATTTATGATGCAATTTCAAGCTGATATTAGTAGATCAACAGTTATAAAACCAATAAATGTTGAAACTACAGCAATGGGAGCTGCTTATTTAGCAGGACTAGCTGTTGGATATTGAAAAACAATTGAGGACATTAAAACAAACTATAAAATTGATTTTGAATTAACAAGTCAAATTGAACAAAAAGAATCAGAAAAATTAATTAAAGGTTGAAATAGTGCAGTTCAAAGAACTTTTGGATGAATAAAAGAAATTGAATAAAAAATAATAAAACACCTGTTTACTCAACTGGTGTTTTATTTTCTAATTTCAATTTATCTTGTTCGTCTGTTAACATTACTGATGCTACTATAAATAGAATACCTGATACTAAATTAACAAATAATAATGTACATACTGATAAAGCAACATGAGGTGCTTCTTCCTCTGTTCCAACTTGTTTATATGCTTTATTTGCTGCTAAAGTCATTGGTATAGTTCAAATTAAAGGAACTAAGAATATAACCAATAAAACTACTCCAATTATGGGATTAGCTGTAATTCCAATTAATCCATATATCAAAGCAATTAAAACAGCAAATCCCATATATACAATATTTAAAATTATTCCTATTAAATATAACGTTTTTCTTGTTTGCATATTTCCACCTTTTCTTTTCTAATAATAACAAAAAAAATTGCCGTTAAGCAATTTTTTGTTTTGTTATTATTGAACTGAAATAACAGTTCCTGCACCAATAGTTCTTCCACCTTCACGGATTGAGAATTTTGTTCCATCTTCAACAGCAATTGGTTTAATTAATTCAATTGTCATTTCAACGTTATCTCCAGGCATAACCATGTCTGTTCCTGCAGGTAAGATTACTTCACCAGTAACATCAGTTGTACGGAAGTAGAATTGAGGACGGTATTTGTTAAAGAATGGTTTTTGACGTCCACCTTCTTCAGTAGTTAAAGCATAAACTGATGCTTGTAATTTAGTATGAGGTTTAATAGTTCCAGGTTTAGCTAAAACTTGTCCACGTTCAATACTTTCTCTATCAACACCACGTAATAATGCTCCAACGTTGTCTCCAGCTTCAGCAAAATCTAATAATTTTCTGAACATTTCTAATCCAGTAACAACAGTTTTTTTAGCTTCTTCAACTAAACCAACGATTTCAACTTCTTCGTTAACTTTAATTGTTCCACGTTCAACACGTCCTGTAGCAACAGTTCCACGTCCTGTAATTGTGAAAACGTCTTCAACAGGCATTAAGAATGTTTTATCTGAATCACGAGTTGGAGTTGGAATGTATTCATCAACTGCAGCCATTAATTCTTCAATAGCAGCGACTCATTTAGCTTCTCCGTTTAAAGCTCCTAAAGCTGATCCACGGATAACTGGTGCTCCGTCTCCATCGAAGTCGTAAGCTGATAATAAGTCTCTAACTTCCATTTCAACTAAGTCGATCATTTCTTCATCATCAACCATGTCACATTTGTTTAAGAAAACAACAATTTTTGGAACTCCAACTTGTCTTGATAATAAGATGTGTTCACGAGTTTGAGGCATAGGTCCATCAGTTGCAGCAACAACTAAGATCCCACCATCCATTTGAGCAGCACCTGTAATCATGTTTTTAACATAATCGGCGTGTCCTGGACAGTCTACGTGTGCGTAGTGTCTGTTTTCTGTTTTATATTCAACGTGTGAAGTATTAATTGTAATTCCACGTTCTCTTTCTTCTGGAGCGTTATCGATATTTGCGTAATCTTTAAATTCTGCTCCACCTTTATCTGCTAAAACTTTAGTAATAGCAGCAGTTAATGTAGTTTTACCGTGGTCAACGTGTCCAATAGTACCAATGTTAACGTGAGGTAAACTACGGTCAAAAGCTTCTTTTGCCATTTTTGTATTTCTCCTTTATTTATATCTAGCGATATTAGATTTACTTTCTAGTATCTTTACCGCCCCCGTAGGGGCGTTGTTTATTCTTATTAATTAAGAATATTTTAACTTTTTACATCAATAAGTGCAATTATAAATTACTACTTACCTGATTTTTTAATAATTTCTTCTGCAATAGATCTAGGTGCTTCAGCATAGTGACTGAAAATCATAGTATAGTTTCCACGTCCTTGTGTGAATGATCTTAATTCTGTTGCATAACCAAACATTTCTGTTAGAGGAACTTTAGATTTAATTGTTTGTGCGTTTCCTCTTTGTTCTGATCCTTCGATTAATCCACGTTTTGATGAAATGTTACCCATTACATCTCCATAGTATTCATCTGGAACAGTTACTTCAACGTTCATGATTGGTTCTAAGATCACTGGATTCATTTTTTTACATGCTTCTTTTAAAGCAAATGATGCAGCGATTTTATAAGCCATTTCGTTTGAGTCAACGTCGTGCATTGATCCATCAACGATTGTTGCTTTAACATCGATCATTGGGTATCCAGCAACTACCCCGTTTGTAAGTGCGTTTTCTAAACCAACACGTGCAGCATTGATATATTCTTTAGAAACACGTCCTCCAGTAATTTTGTCAACTCATTCAAATCCTTTATCAACGTTTGGTTCGAATTCAATAACAACGTGACCATATGACCCACGTCCTCCTGATTGTTTAACATATTTACCTTCAGCTTTTGCTGGTAATTTAATTGTTTCACGGTATGAAACTTGAGGTGCTCCAACGTTTGTTTCAACTTTGAATTCACGTCTCATACGGTCAACAATAATATCTAAGTGTAATTCACCCATACCAGCAATAATAGTTTGTCCAGTTTCTTCATCAGTATATGTTCTGAAAGTTGGATCTTCTTCTGCTAATTTTGATAATGCTAATCCCATTTTTTCTTGATCCGCTTTAGTTTTTGGTTCTAAAGCTAATTGAATAACTGGTTCTGGGAACACCATTGATTCTAAAATAATTTCATGTTTTTCATCAACTAAAGTATCACCTGTTGTAGTATTTTTTAATCCAACAGCAGCTGCAATATCTCCAGCATAAACTTCTTCAATCTCGTTACGGTTGTTTGCGTGCATTTGTAAAATACGTCCAACACGTTCTTTATCACCTTTTGTTGAGTTTAATACATAACTTCCTTTTGTAAGAATACCTGAGTAAACTCTAAAGAATGTTAATTTACCAACGAATGGGTCAGTCATAACTTTGAAAGCTAAAGCTGAGAATGGTTCATTGTCATCTGCATGTCTTTCTGCTTCTTCACCATTTGGTAAAACACCTTTAATTGAAGGAACGTCTAATGGTGAAGGTAAATAATCAACAACTGCGTCTAATAATAATTTAACACCTTTGTTTTTAAAAGCTGATCCCGCTAAAACTGGGAAGAATTCTGCACCAATAACCCCTTTACGGATTGCTTGTTTTAATTCAGGAATAGTGATTTCTTCACCATCTAAGAATTTCATCATTAATTCCTCATCGTATTCAACAGCTGCTTCAACTAATTCGCTTCTTAAAATTTCTGCTTGATCTTTTAAATCTGCAGGAATTTCAATTTCTTTAGCAATTTCTTCAGCTTTTCCGTCAAATTCGTAAGCTTTCATTTCAACTAAATCGATTATTCCTGTGAAGTTATCTTCAGCACCGATTGGTAATTGAATTGGAGCAGCTTTGGCTCCTAAACGATCCCCGATTGATTTAACTGAGTAGATGAAATCTGCTCCAGTTTTATCCATTTTGTTAACAAAAACAATACGAGGAACTCTATAAGTAGTTGCTTGTCTTCAAACAGTTTCAGTTTGAGGTTCAACTCCTGATTGTCCATCAAGAACTGCTACAGCTCCATCAAGAACACGTAATGAACGTTCAACTTCAACAGTGAAGTCAACGTGACCTGGAGTATCAATTATGTTGAAACGGTTATTTTTTCAGAATGCAGTTGTTGCAGCTGAAGTAATTGTAATACCACGTTCTTGCTCTTGTGCCATTCAGTCCATTTGTGAAGCCCCTTCATGAGTTTCACCAATTTTATGAATTTTACCTGTATGGAATAAAATACGTTCTGTTGTAGTAGTTTTCCCAGCATCAATGTGAGCCATAATTCCAAGGTTACGAGTATTTTCTAAACTAAATTCTCTTGGCATAATTTTGCCCCCTATCTAAATAAAATAATTGTTGATCTTATCAACGGTAGTGTGCAAACGCTTTATTAGCTTCTGCCATTTTATGTGTATCTTCACGTTTTTTAACTGATCCACCCATGTTGTTTGATGCATCAATAATTTCGTTAGCTAACTTAACAGTCATAACTTTTTCATTTCTTAATCTTGCATAGTTAATTAATCAACGTAAAGCTAATGTAACTTGTCTTTCATCTGAAACTTCAACTGGCACTTGGTAGTTAGCTCCCCCAATACGACGAACTTTTAATTCTAAGTGCGGTTTGATGTTTTCAATAGCTTTGTTAAAAATTTCAATTGGTTCTTCACCAGTTTTTTCTTTGATAATGTCAAATGCATCATAAATAATTGTTTGAGCTGTTCCTCTCTTACCATCTAACATAATTTTGTTGATAGCACGTGTAACTAATTTTGAGTTATAAATTGGATCTGCTAAAACATCTCTTTTTTCTGCTCTATTTTTACGCATAGTTTTGACTCCTTTCTTGATTTTCTATTTTGTGATACTTATTTGTGGTTCATTTCACGGTTCTTCTAAATTTAATTAGACTATTTTTTAGGTCTTTTCGCTCCATATAAAGAACGAGATTGTTTACGGTTGTTAACTGCTTGAGTATCTAATGTTCCACGAATAATGTGGTAACGTACTCCCGGTAAGTCTTTTACACGTCCCCCACGAATTAAAACAACTGAATGTTCTTGAAGGTTATGTCCTTCTCCTGGGATATATGCATTAACTTCCATTCCGTTTGTTAATCTAACACGAGCGTATTTACGTAACGCAGAGTTGGGTTTTTTAGGTGTCATTGTAGCAACACGAGTACATACTCCTCTTTTTTGAGGTGCAGAAACTTTAGTTACTTTCTTTTTCAATGAGTTTACCCCTCTGTTTAAAGCAGGCGCTTTAGTTTTTCAAGTTTTAGCTTTACGGTTTGTTTTAACTAATTGATTGATTGTTGGCATTGTATTTCCTCCTTTCACAATTCCGTGTGTGTTGAACTCACATAAATAAATTATACACTTAATTGATTAAAAGTTCAAACTTATATCAACAAGTGCATATTTTTATATTAAATTTATTATTTCTACTAACGTTGAAATAATTTCAAAATTGTTCTTTAGGTCTAAGTTTAATTTTGTTTTATTTGTTGAACTTATTAAATTCAACAATGAAGTTAACACTTCAGATTTTTCTAATAAACTAAACTCTTTCTCTTTTTGCTTCGTATTTTTTATAAAAAGCGGTAGCTCCTCGTTTGAAGTTAAAATGAAATCTTTATTTTCTTTATAAGCAACAATAAAAATCTTTTCAAAACTTTCATTTAAAAAATTTTTCATATTTTCAGAATCTTTAAAATATACTGATAATGCTTTTTTGTAAAAAAGCAGATCGTTTTCCAAATTTTTTAATATTTCTTCAAAAGCAATTAAATTATGATTTTTACATTGTTTTACTATTTTTATTAGTTCTTGTAATTGTGCTATATTTTCAATTCTTAAGTTAATTGACTTAAATTTCTTAAAATCAGCATCAAACATAAATGCATCTAGCATCTTAAAACCTTGATAAGATTTATTAATTTTATTAAATACTAATTTTTCTATATTCATAAAACTCCTTATAAAAGTGGGGCCATAATATTATAGACTTTAACAATAGCTCTTTTTCACAATGGTAAATCTTTGTTTGGCATAAATTTATATTCAAATGATTTATCCATGTCGTGAATCATTTTTTCTTCAATCTTTTTATTCATATTATTTGATCTTATTAGTGCCATTGTTTGTTGATCGCAAAATAAAGCTCTATAGTCAAGATTAGAACTTCCAGTAAATGATATAGATTCATCAAAAATATAAGCTTTTTCATGTATAAAAGTATCATTCATTGAATATATTTTAACGCCGTTTTCAAACATTTTTTTAGTTCATTGTTTTGAAACTTCTAACAATAAGAATTTGTCTGATCTTCCTGGTAATAAAATTCGAACATCCAATCCAGTAGAAGCAGCATTACATAATGCATTTATAATTTCTGGAGGTGGTATAAAGTAAGGAGATTTTAATCAAATTCTATTTTGTGCTGAGTGAATTAAATTTAATAATAGTTCTAAACAAATAGGTCTGTCATGATTTGGTCCATCAGAAACTACTTGAATAAATTCATCAGTTCTAAAACGTTTTCTGATTGCTTTACCAAATTTAGGTTCCAATTTTTCAATTTTCTTTTGCTTTTTAGTTGCATAAAAATTTCAGTCTTTTTGGAATATTGATTCAATTTCTTGAACACCTTCACCAATAATTCTTATTGCCGAATCGTTTCAGAAACCAAAAACCCCACTTTTGTTTATGTATTCATCTGAAATGTTAACTCCACCTAAATATCCTATTTGTCCATCAATTGAAATATCTTTTCTGTGATCTCTATAATTTGCATTCCATTTTAAAAATGGGAAATGAATTGGTGAATAAGCAATTAAGTTTGCGCCCTCTTGAATTAATCTTTTTTTACTTGTTGTAAATCTTCCGTAACTACCTAAGAAATCGTAAATTATATATACTCTAACGCCCTCATTCATTTTTTCAACTAGTAAATTTGTTAGTTTATTCAAAAATTCACCTTCAGAAATGATGTAACAATTAATCATTACATACTCTTTAGCATTTTTTATATCATTTAATAAATTTGAAAAATATTCATTTCCTGATTTTAAATATTCTACTTCAGTATTTGCATAAATACCTTCTTTTTGTTGTTCAAAAGTCATCATAAATGATCTTTTAAACTCTGGATTTAGTCTTTCAATTTCTTTTAGATTTTCAATGTCATATTGTACTTTCGGTTGTAAAGCACTAACTGAATTTTTATTATATAAATAATTTTTATTTTTATTATATTTATAAACTCTACCTAAAAAAATGTAAGACATAATTCCAAAGAATGGAATTATTATTATAAATATAGCTCATCTAATTCTAGTTTCAATTCTTCGTTTTCTATTACATAAAACAACAATTGCTCATACCATTGAAACTATGTGAGTTACTGATATAAAAAATATAAATGGTAATGGTGTAGGCATAAAGAAATTTAAGCATAAGTTGATTGCTACATATAAAGCACCACCAATGCTAAACATTGCAATTAAAGAAGCTGTCGCTACAAATGGTTTTTTCATTATCATGCACCTTCCTTAAATCTAAACATTTTACTTTTACTTGTTAATCAATTATTTAATTTTGAAATAATACTATTAAAATAAAATGGCGAAATCTCTTGAGTTATTTCACAAAGTAAATCATTTAATTCAAGTTTAAATAAAAAGTTATTGTATGTATTTATTTTTTCCTCAAAATCAGATTCAAAATAAGTGATTATATACATTGAAAGTAAATATCCATATTTATAATAAGCATCTGGTTTATCTTCTGATATTTTTGAAAATATTTTACCTATTTCTGAATAATAAAAATGTTTTCTTTTATTGATAATTTCATCTGAGAAATTAGAAAATGTTTTTATACTATTAAACAATTCTTTTTCATAATTAATTTTAAATTCTACATTTGTTCCAATTGAAGGTAATATAGTTTCAATGATTTTTGTTATCTTCAGTTTTTCAATTTTAATTTGTTTTGTTTCAGCAGCATCAAGATTTGTGTAAAGAAGTCTTGAGTAAAGTATAATGTGAATCATTTCATTAATAAAATGATTTTTATTTTTTCCTTCTAGGCTTATTAAATTTAAAAAAACTTTAAGTATTATATTTTCATGAGCAAATTCCACTAAAACCTTAGCTTCTTTTTTGGTAATTCCGTGCTCAATTAGTCATATATTAATTTCTTTGCTTTTTAATTTAATGAAATGCTTTTGCCCTTTAATACTTTTTGTAGTTTTAAACATTTGAAAAATTCCTTTGCTTTTTTAATAATTATATTCTTTTAAAATAAAAAAACACAATCAGCTAACATGCCAATGTGTTCATTGTTTTATTTTTGTCTTGAAAGAAGTGGGAACATGAATTTCTTATCTTTTAATCCTGTTGTTACTTCTTTTAAGTATAAACATGAGTGCATATCTAAACCTGTTTTAACAAAAGTATCTGTTTTAGTTATGTGAATACCTTCTTTAATATCTGGCATAAAACCAAAATCAACTCTTTTTATACCATTTGGAACTATTATTTTTAAAAGTTCTTCTAAATCAATGTTGTGTGAAGAAAATGATCCAATGAAATCAAATATACCATTTTTAATTCTAAAACAAACAACTGTTTGTAATGAAGGTATATATCATAAGTCGTCTTCAAAGTGTTTTTGAATATTATGAAATTTAACTAAGCTATCACCTTTTGTATCTAATATACTTGATTGTTTACTTGAGTGTAAAATAGCTTCCTTAACTAATTCAAAATCATGTGCTAAAGATAAATCAAGTTTAATGATTTTTGAAGATTCTTGTTTTTCTCTATTATTTCAAGGTAAAAAAAATAAATATTCTTGTTTTCTTTCAAATCCAGATTTTATTAAAACTTCTTCATCTTTTACTCCACAATAAGAAATTAAAATATCAACTAAATTTGAATATTTATAAATAGCTGCTTCAATTAAAATCTCTTCAAGATTTTCTTCAATGAAAGCTTCTTTAATAAAGAAATTCCCAACTTGAACTGCGCTACATTTTTCTCCACTAATAAAAACATCAAATTTTAAGATGCCTAATGCTGCTATTATTTCATTTTTTTCATTAACGATTGTGATAGGTGAAAAATTTTCTAATTGTTTATCTTTGAACAATCATTTTTCAAAATTATTATTTGATGATCTTTTGATTAAGTTGCTTAAATCCTGGTTGAAGTGTTTATTATCTTTGTGATCAAAAACAATATCATAAGTGTCTCTCATGCGAACTACTCCTCTATATGTAAATTACTAATTAATTATATAACAGTTTAACAATAAATAGAATAGTTAAATTTTGCTAAAGCATGCAAAAAACCTTTATATTAAAGGTTTATTTGTTTTATTACAATGTCTGACAATGGATTAAAGACAAATATTTTTATATTCTTTATCTCTGAGTTATTTTCAATTAATTTCTTTTGTAGCATAGCTTCATATTTATATTTGTCTTCATAAGGAGATTTACTAAACTTAAATATGCATAGAAATCAATTATCATTTGATTTTAATAGTAAATCAATTTTTCCATAAAAGTTCAAGCTTGATTCTAAGTTCGCTAGCATTATATTTGCTAATGAATGGTTTATTTTATGCTTATATATAAATTTATTTAAATCATGTACAACTGACTTTGCAATGTTTATTGCTACTTTATGATCTTCATCGTTTTTTTCAAATTTAAGAAACTCAGCTTTTCTTTGAACGACGGAATTTATTATTAATTCTTTTGCTATTTTGTTTCTTAAAAATATTTGTTCAAGAATTTTTGATGATGGGCTTTGAATAAAGGGAAATTCTTTTTGACAAAGATCATCAATTGAATCAAGAATTAATTTTTGATTTTCATCAACGTAATAAGTTAAATTGAAATTTTTATCATTGTAATCAACGCTATTAATTAATTTAAAACTTGAAGAATTATCATCAAATTCAAAATACTCTGAAATATCATTGATATTAAATTTTGATTTTATCGTACTCATATATTTGTTATAGAATTATAAATTTTTGATGGTTTATTGTTTGTAATAACTTTATCAAAATAAACATTAATTGAACTATCAAAATTAATTAATTCGTCTTTCTCATTTATTGGTTGCTCTCCATGTAAATTAACACTTGTAGAAAATATCGGTCCAGTTTTTTCAATAATTTTTTTTATATCATTTCTAATTATTAATCTAACTGCTATAGTTTTATTATTACTTTTTGTTTTAAAAATAACTGTTGTACTTTCATTAAATAATAAATCTACAAATTTATTTTCTTCAATACCCAAAATGCTTAGCTGTTCTATGTTTGATATTAAAACAATTAAAGGTTTTTCTTTGTTTGCATTTTTTAGACCATTTATTCTTTTTTCATTTTCAAAATTTCAAATCGCTGATAATCCATAAATAGTATCAGTTGGTAAAATAATTATTTCATTTTCTATAAGAGCGTTTGTTGCTTTAATTATTAAATCTTTACTTAACATTTTTATTTCCTTTTCTTCTTTTAGCTAAAATTTCTGAAAATAAAATTTGAGCACCAACTCTCTTTTTAAATATAGTAGTTTTCATAATATTGAATCCAATTATTAAAAACGAAGAGATTAATATTCCAAATAAAATTATAGATTCTGCAATAACGTTAACTGTTTTCTCTCATAAAAATCCTACATGACCATCAATTAAATTTAAATTGTAAGCTTTTTCGATAACTTCATAATCACTATCATTGCCAATAATTCCTTTTATTGCGTTTATGAAAGCATTGCCTGCAGTTACACCATTTTCACTTTGTAAATTTCAGGCTTCTACTAAATTACCAACCTGTACTTTTGATATTATGTTTAAACATGTAATTAAAACTAAGTTTGTATATATAATGAAGTACTGAGTAATAAATAAATTTTGCGATTTATTTTCTCCTCTAATTGATACTGAGATAAAGTACATAAAAGTTGCCATAGTTGTACCTAATCCTATTATTGGAAGCGAACAATATATAAAATAATTTTTTTCATATTTTAAAATATCTGAAAAACTTGTTTGAGAAAGTCCTTCATCAATTCCATATCTTTTTAATAACTCTGGTAAGACATGAACCGTTCTTGTTAATATAGAAGTTTTTGTTGTGTCAAAAGAAATTGTTATAACGTAGACAAACTGAGGTAAAAGAATACAAGCTGCAGCAAACATTGTCCAATTTGAAATGTTCTTGTCTGAATTTTTAAATATTTTTGTTAAAAACGATTTCATTCTATTTTGACTTAATTCTTTTTTTCTATTACTAATATAGTCAATATATTTATTAATATTTAAGCTTTCTGCTTCTACTATTACTGCATTTTGAATACTTAATGAAAGCATAAATATTGCAATTATTTGAATAAATAATATTCATCAAATAGAATCTTCAGATGCTCATTTATACGCTTGATCTTTATTTGCAGTAAACTGTTTAGAAATTTCGCTTATAACGTCTGGAACAGACTTAACATATTCATTATCAATTTGTCCTATTAATGACTCAAATGTAAAAAACTCTTGAAATTTAGCAAATTCATACTGAGCTATTGAAGACATAAGAGCAGCTATAATTCCAAAAGAAATAACAAATATTCAAAAACTTGTTTTATACTTGTTATTTACACCAGCTGCAGTTAGAAAAGGTTTTAATAAAATAAAGCCAATTAATGTTGCAATGAAAAAGCCTCATCCTATGTAAACAGGTGTTAAAATTTCAATTTTAGACGGAAGTCAAAGAAATTCTGAAAGTGCATTTCAATTATCAAAATAAATTTTTAAATTAATATCTGAAAAAACTATTCAACTAAATATATACGTAGGAATCATTAAAACTGAAAAAATAAACATACTAAAAATAGCAACCTTATACAAGTGTGCATTTTTTTCTTGAACAGAAGCAACTTTGTCTTTTATTGCAAAGTTAAGTCTGAATTTACTTTTAAATTCAATCTTTTTTTCCATCTTATCTCCTACTTAGTAAGTATTAAATATCTTAAATTATTAAAATAATCTTTTTCAAACTTTCATTTATATTTTAAACCTAATTCTTGTTTTAAAAAGACATCTAGCTCTTTTTCTTGTTTTCATCCTATTTCAAAAACAATTAGTATATTTTTTGTAATATCCATAAATTTATCAATATTTTTAATTGCTTCCTTATAAAAAAACAGTCCATTGTCTTTTGCAAAAAGTGCCAATTTTGGTTCATATTTTTTTGTCATTTTATCTACATCAATATCATTTAAATCAATATATGGTGGGTTGCAAACAAGAATGTTAAATTTATTTTGTTGTTTTATAATAGAATTCAAGAAATCACTTTTAACAACTTTTGTACAATTTACTAAATTATTATTTTCAATATTTTTACTAGTTATATTTAACGCTTTTTTAGAAATATCTGAGAATGTAACTTTTTCTATTCTTTCTTTGTTTTCTATAGCAATAGAAATTCCTATACAACCTGAACCACAACAAAGATCTAATACTGAAATTTTTTCATTTTGAGAATTGATAAATTCATTAACATAATCAACAATAAGTTCAGTTTCCATTCTTGGTATTAAAGTATTTTTATTTACTAAAATTTTATGGTTTCTAAAAATTTTGTATCCTAAAATATAAGCTAAAGGTTTCCCTTTAGCTAACTTTTTAGAAATTTTAATTATTTTTTTAAATTGATTTTTATTTAAAACTTTTTCTTGTGAAAATAAAACTTCTGAATATTCAATTTTTGTAATAAATGAAATAATTTCAATAGCATCCGATTTTCCAATTTTATTATTTTCTAAAAGAAAATCTAAAGCAATTTTTATATTTACATTATTCATTATCTTGTAATTGCGCTTCAACTTTCTGACGCTGTTCATCATTAACTAAGGCAATAATAAAATCATCAATTTTTCCTTCCATAACTTGATCCAGTTTGTTTAGTGTTAAACCTACTCTATGATCAGTTACACGATTTTGTGGATAATTATATGTTCTTATTTTTTCACTTCTAGCTCCTGTACCAACAGCACTCTTACGTGTTGCATCAGCTTCTGCTTGTTGTTTCTCTAATTCTGCTTCATATATTCTTGCTCTTAGCATTGTCATAGCTATATCCTTATTATCATGCTGACTTCTTCCATCTTGAGAAGCTGCAACAACACCAGTTGGTATATGAGTAATACGAACAGCTGAATCTGTTGTGTTAACGTGTTGACCACCTGCTCCAGATGATCTATATGTATCAATTCTTAAATCACTGTTTTTGATTTCGATTTCAACATCACTCATTTCAGGTAAAACAGCAACTGTAGCAGTAGAAGTTTGAATTCTACCTTTAGCTTCAGTTTTTGGTACTCTTTGTACTCTGTGGGCTCCAGATTCAAATTTTAATTTTGAATAAACTCTGTCACCTTTAACCATAAAAGAAACTTGTGAGAAACCACCAGCTTCTGAAGAGTTTGCATCAAGCATTGTAATTTTTCAATTTTGAGTTTCAGCATATAGTTTATACATTCTTAGTAGATCACCAGCAAATATATTTGCTTCATCTCCACCTGCTGCACCTCTAATTTCTACAATAACGTTTTTGTCATCGTTGGGGTCTTTTGGTAAAAGCAATTCTTCAATAATTGCAACAATAGGATCAACAGCATCTTCATTTTCTGATAATTCCATTTTAGCTAGTTCAATCATTTCAGCATCTTTTTCATTACCTAATATTTCTTTAGCATCAGCAATTGATTGAATTATTGTTTTATATTCAATAAATTTTTCTACAACTTCGATTAAATTTGCTCTTTCTTTGTTAAGTTCTAACATTTTTTTAACATCTGAAACAATTTCTTCTGATTGTAAATCTTTATCTATTTGATCAACCCTTTTTTGCATTGTTTCCAATGCTTCATAAGTTTTTGGATTCATTTTTACCCCTTTTCTATTTGGTAGCAATTTCTACATCTAGCTTCGTAACTATCATTACCATCAACTAATATTAATGGTGAATTTCAATCAGCTGGTTTACCATCAATTATTCTTTGTGTTCTATTTGCAAAGTTTCCACATTTTTGACAAATGGCTGTTAATTTATCTACCATTTCAGCTAGTGGAAGTATTCTGTCAACATTTTTAAATGGTTGACTTCTAAAGTCTTTATCTAAACCTGTTACTATTACTATTATTCCTCTGTCAGCTAATTCTTCAATGTAATCAACAATAGCTTCATCAAAAAATTGAATTTCATCAATACCAACTACATCTACTTTTTTTTCTAATATTTTTGCTTCCAGTTTTTCTTTTAATTCAACTGTTGAATTCACAGGAATTGATGATAATAGAGTTCCTGCATGCGAAGCAACCTCATTAACAGCATATCTTGTATCTATGACTGGTTTAAATGCTATTACATTTCTTTTGGCAAAAGCATGTCTACGTAATCTTTTGATAAACTCTTCTGTTTTACCAGCAAACATACATCCAGTTATTAATTCCACTCAACCTAACTGTTTTTGTTCAATTGTATCTCTGTTTTGTATCATAACTATTTATTTCCTTTTGTTATAACAGCATCTAAGTCTTTAACAAGTTTTGATATATCAGATAATGTATTTAATTTACATCCACTTGCTAATTTATGTCCACCACCATCATACTTGTTAGCTACTTTATCAATTTCAAAATCCCTACTTCTAATTGAAACTTTAATTTCTTCATCTAATTCAATAACTAAAACTCAAATTTTTATTTCATCAATACCACTCATAGTTCCTAATGCAGATTTAATTTGTTCGTATGAATATTTTCAAGGTTTTTGGTCTTCTTTTGTAATTGTAATATGACCAACACCTTTTTTAGATAATTGTAATTTTGAAAATGCAAAGTTTGCATATTGTTTTCTTTTTAAATCTGAAACAAAAAGTGAATCGTGTACCGCTTTTAAATTTGCACCATTTTCTAAAAGAATTTTAGCTGCGTTAAAAGTTTTAAAACTTGTATTTGGAAATAAAAATCTTCCACTATCTGTAACTAAACCTTTGTAAAGATTTGATGCTGCATTTGCGTTTCATTTTAGTTTCATAGCATCTGCTCATAAAGTTATAACTTCAGTACATGCCATTGCTGTTTCTTTAACAATTTCATTTTTTGCATATGGATCAATATTAACATGGTGATCAATTTTAAATGTTTCAACTGCAATATCATATTTATCAAAATCTAATCTTGATTTTGTTGCAGTGTCAACTGTGATAACTAATGCTGATTTAATGAAATCATTTGATATTTTGCTTTTTAAAAAGTCTTTGTTATCATCAAGTCTATCTCCAGGAACAACTATTGTTTTACCTGGAAAATTTTCTTGAATTAAGTATGCTAAACCCATTGAGCTACCTTGTGCATCTCAATCAGGTCTTATATGTTTTAAAATAATAATATTTTTATATTTTTTAATTTTTTTAATTAATAATTTGTAATTTGTTTCTTTCATTTCTTTTTTCCTTTATATTATTGCTGATATTGAATGTTCTTCAAAATAAAGAACTGCATCATTTTCTCTTTCAAATGTTTTATCTTCAGAATAAAAATATATTTTTGTTTTATTTTTTGTTATTCCAAAGTACATATTTTTATCATGATATTTATTTGTTCTTATAATTCTAACATTTATCGGTACAGAATTATTTTCAATGAACTCAGTAGATATCTCAAGAGGATTAATAAATATAAACCCACTTTCATTAAATTTTTTTGTGTTTACATTTCATAATCTATTTTCTACATCAATTAAATTGTCAGATTCTTTTGTGTAAGAAAAAACGTTTGATTCACCTAATTCATTTTTACAAATATCTATTAAATTTTTTTCAAAAAATTCATTATTTGTTGTTTTAACTAATTCATTATTTCTTGATCAGTATATTTTTTTGTCTTTAGACATATCACTTATTGTGAAAGTTCTTGAATGCAGAATAATAAATGATATCTCTGGATAAAATTCATTAATCTTATTTATTGTATCAAAAAGCATTTCATAATCTTTATTTGTTAATAAATGTAAGAAATCAGATAATATAATATTTTTCTTACCTAGATTTATCGCTTTCAATATTTTCACATATATCATGTTTAATGATGTAAGCTTAAAACTTCCTTTTAAGAATCATTCAAAATTTATATCTAAGTTTTTAAAGTTATTTTCCATTCATAATTCAGCTTGCTTAAAAATAGGAACTATTTGTTTTTTGTAATGTTTTCTTAGAGATAGAAATTCATTCTTGTTTCCGTACTTTACTTCTCCAGTTAATATTAACTTGTGATAATTATGAATATTTGAAATAATAAATTTTGTTAACAATGAAGATTCAGTTTTAATAAAATTGAATAAGAATTTTTTTTCTGTCAATTTTTGATCTGATACTTTATCTTTAATAACTTTTTTTCAATTATTAAGTTCTGATGATATTTCTTGTTGAACTTCTTTAGCAACAGAATAAGTTTTATAAAACTTATCTAATTCAAATTTAAATTGAGTACTTATTGTTCTTTTTCTAAAAAATAATAAAATACTTTCCAGTCTTAGCTTATTTAATCTTATGTTTAAAAACTTTAATTGTTTTTCTACAATGAATTTTGTTTGTTTGTATTCAAAAAGATTTTTTCTTTTTCTCAATAATTTATTATTTGATTTTTTTGTATTGAATTCACATGTGCAAGAATCACGCAATTCATTTAAAGATTCAATTCTATCGTAAAGAACTTGAACAAATTTAAATTCCATTCCTTTAAGTAGTTTTTCTTTTTCAATATCAAATAAAGCTTTTGATAAAACTTTTACTTGTGGTGAAAATTCATTAAACATTTTTTGAGACATACTCTCATTTAATTTTGATAAAATATCATCTAAGTTATTTATTATTTTTTCATGTGATTCGTTAGAAAAATTAATAAATTTATTTATAGCTTCATCAATATCTCTTCTTAATTTTAAATCTGATAAATCATTTTTTGAATCTAATAAAGAAAGATACTCGTATTTTTTTTCTGCATATTTAATTCTTGCATTTCTTAAAAATTGTAAATCAGACAATAGCGAAAGAGCTAAAATTCATTTTGTAGGCACTAAACGTTCAAACCATGTATCGGCTTTTATGTACTCTGTACGCAATTTAATAAAATTCTTGTTAATAACATCTTCGTTGTCAACTTGGTATCTACCAGTTTTATTTTTTTGTCTTCCAAGTATGATTCTTTTAAATGATTTTTGTTTTTTATCTTCTAAATAAATATTAGTTATTTGACCTGGCTTAGACTCAAAATCAACTTTTTTAAGTGATTCTTTGTTATTAGAAGGGCTAAAATTTTTTATTTTATATGACATATTTTTCACCCTCCTTTAAAAGACATAACATTTATTATATTTTAAATCATTTAGGACTTTAATTAAAGATATTAACTAAATAAAAGACCACTATTGTGGTCTAAATTATTTATTTTCTTTGTTTTTTGATTTTTGATCTTCAGAATTTTTTTGAGCAGTTGCGTTAATAGCTTCTTTTCTAGCAAATTTTGATTTAAATTGTTCAACACGACCTGTAGTGTTTGCAAAGTTTTGTGCACCTGAGAAGAATGGGTGACAGTTTGAACAAACGTCAATTCTCATTTCTTCTCTTTTTGTAGTTCCACAAACAAATTCATTAGCACATGTTGTACAAATAAATTTTGCTTCCTCGAAGTATTTTGGTTGAATATCTTTTTTTGGCATAGATGTATCTCCTTTCACACTATGTTTTCATTTAGATACTTTTTCAGTACTTAAAAATTATATAACATTTTTATTTAAAAGCACAAATAAAAAACCGCTTTCGCGATTTTTTAATTATTTGATTAAATATTAAGCTTTACCTTTACATCCGAATCATTCTGTTAATTCGTTAAATGTTTCTTTTAATGCTTGGTATCCTGGGTTTAATAATTTTCTTGGATCAAAACCTTTTGTTTTATCATCTAAGTCTTTTCCAGCTTCAATATATTTTCTTGTTGCATCTCTAAAAGCTAATTGTAATTCAGTATTAACGTTGATTTTTGAAATCCCCATTGAAATAGCTTTTTCAACTTGGTCTTGAGGAATTCCACTTCCACCATGTAATACCATTGGCATTTTACATGCTGCTTGTAATTCTTCTAAAGTATCAAATGATAATCCTGTTCATCATTCAGGGTATTTTCCGTGGATGTTTCCGATTCCTGCTGCTAACATTGCAATTCCTGTTTTTGAAATTTCTGCTGCTTGAGTTGGGTCACCTAATTCACCGTTTCCAACAACTCCATCTTCTTCTCCACCAATTGAACCAATTTCAGCTTCAACTGAAATTTCATGTTCGTTAGCAAAAATTAATAATTCTTTAGTTTTTGCTAAGTTTTCTTCGTATGGTAAGTGTGATCCATCAAACATAACTGATGAGTAACCAGCTAAAATACATTTTTTAGCCATTTCAATAGATTGTCCGTGGTCTAAGTGTAATGAAACTGGTACAGTAATGTTTAATTCTTCTAATAAACCATTAACCATTCCAACAACAGTAACTGGTCCACCCATATATTTAACAGCACCTTCACTTGTTCCTAAGATAACAGGTGTGTTTGAAGCTTGAGCTGCTTCTAAGATTGCTTTAGTTCATTCTAAGTTGTTAATGTTAAAGTGACCGATTGCGTATTTATTTTCGTGTGCTGCTTTAACCATAGCTGTAGCATTAACTAATTTTTCATGATATAGTCTTGTCATTTATTTATCCTCTTTCTTTTACTTCTTTAAAATTATACAACTTTATAACTTTTAAACAAATAATTTTATATTATCTTTTTGCTGTTCATTTAAATGTAAAAGTTGTTAATGTAAATAATCCAGCAAGAATTGCCAATGAACCTACTATTGGTTGTCAGCTTGATGTAAAACTATTCACAGCTCCTTGGAATGTTACTTGAGTTCCTTGCATTCCTTGGTATGTTTCAGTTCATCCAGTTTTGCTAAATGAATACATATATAAGAATACTGGATATTTATGCGGGATAAAGTAAGTAAATATAACCATACCTTGACTTTTAAATAGTGACTCAGTTGGTAACATTATTCCAGATAAAAATATACTGAAAAAATATACCATCATTACAATTCCTTGTATTGACCCTGATGAATTTGCAATACCTCCAAAAAGAGTTGCTAGTGCAATTGATGTTGCACAAATTAAAATAATTGATAACAATAAATATCCGATTTTAATTGAAGAAAAAGCTTTTAAGAATGAGTTTGAATCACCTGTACCCAAAGCAATTATACTTAGTATTGCATTAAATGATAAAACAACAATATAAAAGAATATTCCTGCTAATAAATACACCAGCCATATAGACCCTATAAACATGCTTTTTTTAACACCTGTTATATCAATTCTTTTTAAAAACACTGAGTTTTTTCACTCTACTATTGCAGGAGTAAGAGATGTTAAAACAGTAAGGCATGGAAGAAGTGCATAATTAAATAATGTCTTTCCATCTTTTCCAAAAATAAAGAAAAACATAACTGAAAAAAATATTGGAACAACTAACATAAAAATAATACTTCTTGGTTCTTTAATAAATGATTTATAAACTAATAAAGTTAAATTTTTAAATATGCTTGATTGCTTTTTAAAATTAAATGTGTCAATTTTCTTAAACATTATTTTAACTCTCCTTTAAAAAATAAATTCATTAAGTCTCTAACAGAAACATATTTTTTTATTACAGCAGAAATTTTTTTGTCAAAAAATATTCCACCGTCTTTAATTATTATTATTCGATCACATAATATTTCAACTTCTTCAGGATGATGCGAAACAAGCAATAATGTTTGTTTTGATTTTTTAACGTTTTCTTTAAAGAAGTCTGTAATTTTGTATTGAAGTTCCATATCTAATCCTGTTGTTAATTCATCTAGTATAACAATCTTTGGATTATTCATAACAGAAATCATAGCATTGAATCTTTGCTTTTGACCACCTGAAAGTTTTTTTAATGGTACTTTAATAAATTCTTTAATATCAAAAACATCAGCTATTGTATTTTCTCATTCTTTTGTAAATTTAGGATATATACTTCTATAAAAAGCTAGCATATCTAATGGTGTAATTCCAGCAGGTCAATCTCCTGTTTGTAATTGAATTCCAATTTCATTTTTAATGTTGCCTTCTAAATTAATTTTTATTGTTCCTTTATCAGGATTGTTAAATTGAGCTATCATTTCTACTAATGTTGTTTTCCCACAACCATTTGCACCCATGATCGCAACTCTTTCGCCTTCTTTAATATCAAGGTTTAAATTATTTAATACAACTTTATTTTTAAATGCTTTTCTTAAATTACTTATTTCAATTATATTTTTCATAATGTCTCCTTTTCATATAAATATAATATTAGCACTAATAAGATAAATAGGAATACACAAAATAAAATATTAGTATAGAATCAATATAAATATGGAGGACAAATATGAAACTTAAAATTGTTAAACCTCAATGAGAACATATGGACGAAATTCTAAATGCTTTGGAAGATTTTAAAAAATATCCAAATGAACTTAAAGAAAACATTTCGGGATCTTCAGATATACTTTCATTTGAGAGAACTGAAGATTGATTAGACTTTGTTCAAGAAGGGGTTGGAAATCCTGGGTGAATGCCATTTATTCAATATCTTGCATTGGATGAAGAAAATAAAGTTATAGGTTTTATTAATTTAAGACTAAAACTTAACGAATTTCTTTTAAATTTTGGTGGTCATATAGGTTATGGTGTAGTTCCTTCTCGCAGAAAACAAGGATATGCTACAGAAATGTTAAAACAAACTTTAAAGATAGCCAAAAAAGAAGGAATAGATGAAATTTTAATAACTTGTTTAGATTCTAACATTGCTTCTGAAAAAGTCATTTTAAATAATGGCGGCATTTATGAAGATTCAAGAATTGATGGAGACAAAAATATTAAAAGATTTTGAATAAAATAAAAAATCTCTTATGAGATTTTTTTGTGCAATTTTTGCATTATTTCAGCAACATGAACAACGTCTAAACCTATAACTATTTGCATTGCTTCAGTACCCATTCTTTTTATTCCGTAAGAACCAGCCTCTTTAATCTTACTTTCATCAATTTTAGAATTATCTTTTAAAATTAATCTTAGTCTAGTCATGCAATTATCAATAGATACTATGTTATCTTCGCCTAATGCTTCAAATATTTTTTCAGCCATTACTTGATATTTATCTTCTGCTTTTGCATTATTTTGTTTTTTATCTTTAGATGCAACAGTTACTTCATTTTCTTCTCTTCCTGGTGTTGGAAGATTTAATTTTTTAATTGTTGTATAGAATATTCCAAAATATGTTCCAAAAGCTATTGGTGTTAATAATAAAACTCATAATGGGTTAGATGTAATTTTAAACACACCTTCTTTTGAAGCTGCAAATCCTCAAGATTGAGCAAATGATGCAATATAATCAATTAATCCTGCACTAAATCCAAATCCTAATTGAATTTGCATACCTGTAGAAATTGCTACAAAAACACCAGCAAGTAACGCATGAATTACTAATAATATAGGAGAAATAAATACAAATGAGAATTCAATTGGTTCAGTTATTCCTGAAACAAGTGAAACTAATGCGACCCCGCCTAAGAATCCTGCGATTTCTTTTCTATTTTCAGGTTTAGCTGTACATATCATTGCTATTGCAATTGCAGGTACACCACCCATCATAACAGGGAAGAATCCTCCTTGGAATAATCCTGATCCTTCAATTCCAGCAGCAAATGCATTAATGTCACCATTAACAATAGTTTCAGCTCCTGCATTACCTGTTATCGGATCAATTATATGTCCCTGAATAGGTAATTGGAATCAGAAGAATGTATTTAAAATGTTATGTAAACCAAAAGGTAATAATAATCTATTTAATATAGCGTATATAGCTGTACCAGGAATCGCAACTGCTGGATTAGTTGGGTCAGCTACAGCTCTTCCAAATAACATTAATACGTACTGAATTCAAGGTCAAATTATTGAAAAAAGTAATGCTGTTGGTATTACAGCAATTAAAGCTACCATTGGAACAAATCTTCTTCCACTAAAAAATGAAAGAGCTTGTGGTAATTGAATATCTTTATATTTGTTATAGAAAAACGCTGATAAACAACCTGCTGTAATTCCTCCTAAAACTCCAATATTTAAAACGTATGCACCATCTGAAACATATTTAATTAGTTCTCCATTTGCTCCTTCATAAGTTGAGTTAATAGGAACATAAAAAAGTCCAGATAGTTTTCCTGATACTTCAACACCGATTACTTTTCCGGCATCATCAAGAATTGGTTTATAAATATCAAATCCCAAAGTTTTACCATATATCATTGATGGTAAACTTCTTTCTACACTTGTTAATGCAATTAATGCAATATAAAATACTGCACTTACTAAAGCTACTTCTCCTCTATGATCTTTTGAAAGACCAAACGCTATACCAATTGCAAAAAGTAAAGCTAAGTTATCAAAAACAATTTGACCAGGTTGCTGAATTACAAATGAAATTCAATATCCTATTGAACTTCCAACTCCATCTAAAATAGCACCTGTCGAATCAGTTGTATATGTAACTCCAAGAGCTCCAAATCTGTTTAAAATAGCGGCAAAAGGTAAAACTGCAATTGGAAATGCTAAAGCTTTTCCAAGTTCTTGTAATTTTGTTAAAATTTTGTTTCACTTGCTGCCACCACTTGTATTTAAAGCATTCTTTTTTCTATTTTTAGATTCAGAATGCTTTTGTTTTAATTGTGTTAACATGAAAATCTCCTTTCAAAATAATTTTACTCAAAAACAAAATAATGTTAAAAAAATGATAAGGAAATTTTTTCCACTATATTTTAGAATAAATAGAAATAAAAAAATAATTTAGGCTACACCCGATATTCCTATTGCAAACATAACTATAGCAGCTATTATTGTTGCAATAATCATAAAATAAAAAGCATAACTTGATCCTATGTCCATATATTTATATTTTCCTGAAACAATTTTAAAAGTTTGTTCCTTTTTGTATTTCTTTTTACGTGAATAAGAAATTGTAATTAAAATAAGTAAAATAGCCAGAATAACTAGTAATAATGATCCTAAAAGAAATAATCATCCTGCTTTTTCAGAAATTTTATTTGTCTGTTCTGCAGCTGCTAATAAAGTAATTTTATTTAAATTATATTTAATCATTTTATCTCCTTCAAAATTCTTTAGTGTGTTTTATATTTTTATTCTGTATTCAATAAGATTTTTCTTAAAAATACATTTATCTTGATTTTAATATTAAATTGAGAAATTTGTTTTAAAAATAGCATAATAGAAAAAAATTCCAAATACATTAACTTAGTTTGTTTTATCTTTGAATTGGGTATTATTAAGATATAAGGGGGAATAATATGAGATATTTATCTTTAACTGCTTCAGAGATTGAAAAACTTAATTCAAGTGAGTTAATTCAGTCAATAAAAAATTGCGAAGGAAGGATTTTGGTTAGTGAAAATATAGTTACACTTAATCCTTTACTACAAACTATAACAAATTCAGAATTAGCTGCCGCAATGGGAGCAGATATTTTATTATTAAATTTATTTGATGCTGAAAAACCTGAAATAAAAGGAATGCCTAAAGAAATTAAACCATTTGAATTAATTAAAAAGTTAAAAGAATTTACAGGTAGATCAATTGGTGTAAATTTGGAACCTGTTGATCCAAATTTTTCTGATCAGAATAAAGAATTTTGAAAAATGACTAAAGGAAGATTCGCAACTGTAGAAAATGTTAAAAAGTTAAAAGAACTTGGAGTTGACTTTATTGTTTTAACAGGAAATCCTGGAAATGGAATAACAAATGAAGAAGTTGTTAAATGTACAAAAAAAATTAAAAAAGTTTTTAATAACAATATCGCAATCTTTGCTGGAAAAATGCATGGAGCTGGTTTAGGAGATGCAATACTTAAAGATGAAGAAATAAGAGAATTAAAACTTGCTGGAGCTGATGTTATATTAATTCCTGCACCAGGGACAATTCCCGGAACAACAGTTGATTTAATATCAAAAAAAATTAATCTTATTCATGAGTTGGGATTATTATCTATGACATCAATTGGTACTTCTCAAGAAGGGGCTGACTCACAAACAATAAAAACAATTGCATTAAATGCTAAAATGTGTGGAACTGATATTCATCATATAGGAGATACAGGTTATCCTGGAATAGCTGTGCCTGAAAACATTACAACATATAGTATTGTTATAAAAGGAATTCGCCACACTTATTTTAGAATGGCTTGCTCAATTAAACGATAAAATGAAAAAGCGTTTATAAGCGCTTTTTTTATTACGTCAAAATATTAAAAAACAATACAAAAAGAGAATTATTTTCATAATTAGTTTTTTTATTGCTTCTTTACCAAATGTATAATCAATATATAACAGGAGCGATTGTTTATATTAATTAAAAATGGAAAGATTGTAACTCTAGAAAAAATAATCGAAAATGGATATATCAAAATAAAAGATAATAAAATATTTTTAATAAATGAAGGTTCTACAATTTTAGAAGGAATTGATGTTCAAGATTCATGAATAATGTCAGGTTTCATTGATTGTCATGTTCATGGTGGATATGGTGTTGATTTTGAAACAGGAAATAAAAATAGATTTGAAATATTTTCAAAAGTGTTGCTAAAGAAGGAATAACAAAATATTATCAAGCTACAGTAACAAACTGTGAAATAGACAATAATAAATATTTAAAAGAATTCAAAAAAATTTATGGAAGACAAAAACGAAGGTGCTAAATGCTTAGGAATTCATATGGGAGCTCCTTTTATTTCAACAGAAAAAAAGGAGCTCACGATGAAAAATTATTAACACCACCAAATATTGAACTAACTAAAAAATGAAATGCGATTTCAGGAAACAATATAAAAATAATAACATTTGCTTCTGACTTACAAGATGGTGCTTTTACTAGATATTGTATTGCTAATAACATTTTGCAAAGTATTGGCCAATCAAATATGGAGGCTAATCAATTCAAAAAAAGATTATTTATTATGTGTTAAACATATTTGTCATATTTTTAACACAATGAGTGGTATTGATCAAAGAAGGCCAGGTTTAACGACAGCAGCTTTAAATTATTCTGATGTTTTAGTAGAAATTATTTCTGATGGTGTTCATATAGATGATGAAGTATTAAAATTAATTTACAAAATTAAAGGCCCAGATCAAATATCTATAATAACAGATTCAATGAACGCTAAGGGTTTAGATGATGGTAAATATAAATTAGGTAATTTAGAAGTTATTAAAGATGGTATGACAGCAAAATTAAGTTCTAATGAGGCTCTTGCTGGAGCAGGAGCAACTTTTGATCACAATGTTAGAAATTATAAAAGAGTTTGTAATTTGGAAATTACTGATTTGGCAAAAATGGCTTCAACCAATATTGCTAAACAAATGAAATTATCTGATACAGGACCAATTGAAGTAGGGAAGCTTGCCGACATAGTTATACTTGATAATGAACCAAAAGTTTTATTAACAATTGGCAAAGGAAAAATTATTTATAAAAAATAAAATAGTAATTTAATTACTATTTTTTTACTATTTTTTTAAATTTGTTTATTTTATCAATATCTATTCCTGAGTTTCAAGTTCCATCAATTCTTGCAGCTGTACCTATATGAATTTCATCTGCGACTGGTATTATTTTTAAAATATTTTTTTCATTAACTCCGCCACCCGCTAAAACTGTCACTTTATTTAAATTTTTAATTTTATTCAAATTTTCTGTATTTAACTCTATTGTTTCACCACACGCTGTCAATACTGTATTAACGCCCAATGAGTAAAGAGTTTCAATTCCTTTTTCAAAATTTTTAACTTGATCAAACGCTTTATGAAATGTTACGGTTTTATCACCTTTTAATTTCATTATTTTTTTCATTCTGTCTATATTTATTTCGCCTTCAGGAGTAATTATACCTACCACTATACCTGATACTTTTGTATTTTTAATATATTTTAAATCTTTTAGCATTTTTTCAAATTCATCTTCTGTATAATAAAAATCTCTTGCTGAAGGTCTTAAAATTACATTTACTGGTAACTTAGAATTTTCACCAGCTTGCTTAATTTCTTCATAGCTTGGAGTTAATCCGCCAACTTCAAGACTTGTGCAAAATTCAATACGATCAGCATTTGACTTATTTATATGTAAAATATCTTCTAAATTTTTTGCAATAATTTCTAATATCATAATTATTTGTTTCCTAACTGAGATGCAGCTTCTTCATCTACTATAACAATCACATTTGAGTGTTGTTGTAATATTGTACAAGGTCACTCAACAGAAATTTCGCCTTGAACTAAATGCTTTATTGCTTTAGATTTATTTTTACCTGTTGCTAACAAAATTATTTCTTTAGCATTCATAATTGATTTAAGGCCCATAGAAATTGCTTTTTTTGGAACTTCATCAATATTTGTAAATAATCTAGAATTTGCTTTTATTGTTGATTCAGTTAATTTTACTTCTGAAGTTAATGACTCAAAATCTGTATAAGGTTCGTTAAATCCAATATGGCCATTTATTCCTAAACCCAATATTTGTAAATCAACCCCACCATTTTTACTAATTAAAGAATCATATTCTGAAGGATTTTCAACATTTATGCCACTTGGAACATGTGTATTATTTAAATCAATATTAATATGATTAAACAATTTGTCATTCATAAAATATCTATAAGATTGACTGTGTGTTGGTTCAAGTCCTTTATATTCATCTAAATTAAAAGTTTTAACTAATGCAAAATCAACTTCTCCTTGATTGTAAAAATTTATCAAATTATTATATAAAGGTATTGGAGTAAAACCTGTTGCTAATCCAAGCACTATATTATTTTTTTCTTTTATTTTTTTTATTACTATTTGCGAAGCTTCAAGTCCGACTTGCTCTTCATTTTCAAGTTTAATTACTTTCATATTACTCCTTATTTTATTTCCTTATTATTTTAATCTAAAAAACAAGCATTTTAACTTGGCCTAATTGGAAATAATTTTAATGATGTATAATTAAAAAAAAGAATAATGGGGCATTATTTAAAATGAATAAAGAAATTTTTAAAATTGATGAAGAAGAAAATATCGATTCAACAAAAAACAATATGATTAAATACATAAATGAGAATACAAGTGATTTTTTGGCAATTAGTATCGACTCTATTGCAAGAAAAGTTGGTATTTCTGTTTCTTCTGTTTCAAGATTTTCACAAAAAATGGGTTTTAATAGTTTTAAGGATTTACAACTATATGTTAATGAAGAAAATATTAAAAAAAATAAAAGCTACATTATAAACGATGGAACTACAATTGAAGAAATCATTGAAAATATTACAACATATAATTCTTATACAATAAAGGAAACATCTGATATTTTAAATAAAAATGAAATTGATAAAATAACTAAAAAAATTATTACTTCAAAGGTTGTTTTAATATACGGTGTTGGAAGTAGTGCACTTGCCGCTCAAGAGCTAAATACTAATTTAAAAAAGACAGGTATAAACTGTGCGTACTTTTCAGATTTTCATAGTGTTTTAGCAATTCTATCAACTTTTAATGATGATGGTTTGGTTATTTTAATTTCATCTTCTCTAAAAAGTCATGAAGTAAAATTTATTTATGATTATTGTTATAAAAATAAAATGCAAAATTTATTAATTACAAAAGATACAACAATATTAGAATATGAACCATCTTATAAGATAACTTTCAAAACAATTGATCAAAAAGAAAGATATTCATCTATTTCATCAAAAACCGCTCAACTTTTTATTGCAGATATTATATTTAATAGTGTTGCAAATGATTTTGTTAAAAACAAAAAAGAATTAATAAAAAAAACAAATGATTTAATTTCTGAATGAAATGAAATGAAATAAAAAAATCTCTTTCGAGAGATTTTTATTTTGTTTTCATAATTATAGCTTCCACAAATCCTTTGAATAATGGATTTGGTTTATTTGGTCTTGAAGTAAACTCAGGATGATATTGGCTACCAACAAAAAATGGGTGATTTGGTAATTCAATCATTTCAACTAATTTTTTTTCTTCATAAATACCTGAAAACACTAAACCTTTTTCTTCTAATGGTTTTTTGTATTCGTTATTAAATTCATATCTATGTCTATGTCTTTCAAAAACTTCTCTACTTCCATAAAGTTTTTCAGCTTTTGTTCCTTCTTTAATTGTTGTTTTATAGAATGCTCCTAATCTTAATGTACCACCTAAATTTTGAACATCTATTCCTCTGATGAAATCAAAGATAAGAACAGCTCCTGAGTTATCAAATTCAGTTGAATTAGCTTCTGGTAAATTCAATCAATCTCTAGCCATTGAAATAGTTGCAATTTGCATTCCTAAACAAATACCCAAATATGGAATACTATTTTCTCTAGCAAATTTAGAAGCTAAAATCATTCCTTCGATTCCTCTGTCTCCAAAACCTCCAGGAACCAAAATACCTTTTGCATTTTGTAAAACTTCTTTATAATTTGACTCATTTAATTTATCGGCTTGAATTCAATTGATTTTTAATTTTCTTTTAAATTCATATCCAGCAATTTTTAAAGATTCAATAACTGATAAATATGCATCCTGTAATTCAATATATTTTCCTACAAAAGTAACTTCGAATTCTTCTTTTGATGCTTTTATTTTTTCACAGAATTTTATTCAAGATTCCATGTCTGTTATTTTAGTTTTAATTTGCAGTTGATCTAAAACTAAACCATGTAAGTTTTGCTCATACATTTCTAAAGGAACTTCATATATTGATTCTTTATCGATTGCATCAATAACATTAGTTGTAGGAATATTACAAAATAATGAAATTTTTTCTTTAATTTCTTTTGAAGAATGTTTATCAGTTCTTTGAACAATAATATCAGGTTGGATTCCTAAACTTAATAATTCTTTAACTGACATTTGAATAGGTTTTGTTTTGTATTCTTTTGATGCATTTAGATATAAAAGTAAAGCAACATGAATAAACACAACATTTTCTTTTCCTTGTTCCATTCTTATTTGTCTAATAGCTTCAATGAACGGTTGAGATTCAATATCACCAACAGTACCACCAATTTCTGAAATGATAACATCAGCACCTGATGATTTAGCAGCTTGGTAAACTTTATTTTTAATTGAATCAGTTATGTGTGGAACTACTTGAATAGTTTGTCCACCTCAATCCCCACGTCTTTCAGCATTAATTGTTTCTAAGTAAATTTTACCTGCTGAAGTTGAAGACATTTTTGTTAACTTTTCATCTATAAATCTTTCATAATGACCTAAATCTAAATCAGTTTCTCCACCATCATCAGTTACGAAGACTTCTCCATGTTGATATGGACTCATTGTTCCTGGGTCCACATTTAAATAAGGGTCAAATTTTTGCATAAAGACTTTTAACCCGCTCGCTTTTAATAAATTACCTAATGAACTTGCAGTAATTCCTTTACCTAAGCCAGAAACCACTCCACCTGTTACAAACACAAATTTTGCCATAATACTATCTCCTTTTTTTAAAAAAATAAAAAAAGTTGCTAAAACATAAAAGTCGCAACTTTTCTTTAATTATTACATACTATCTTCATCATCATTGTAATAAATTGATGTTGAATCTTCTTCTTCCTCTTCGACAAAAAGGTCATCATAAACCTCTGGGTTTTCATCATCTTCATCTTCTGAAACCACTTCATCATTTTCGTCATCAGATTCATTTTTTTTCTTTTTAACTGGTTTTGAGTCAAATTTTTTCTTGATGTCCTCAATTTTTGAGTCGTCGCTTAACGCTCATTCACCTTTAGTAGAAAGAGCGAATCTAACATCAAGAACTAAATCACTATATAAATCTGCAATAGCTTCATTTTCATCATTTTTGTGATTTATTGCTTTATCTTTGATTGATTCTCAAATAGCCATTAATTTCATTGGACTTTTACGTTTTCTTAAAAGCTCATAAGCCAAGTCAATATTTGATAAACTTTCCATTCTATTCACCCTTACTCTCTATATTTACATTACTTCTTTTGGAAAAAAGTATTTTTTAATTGTTTTTTCATCTTCAATTAATTTAACTGTATTAGCCAATAAACTAAATTTAGTTAATGATTTCACTACATTGTTTTTGTCAACTATATAAATAGTTTGATCTTTGCCATCTGTTACACCATCTTTATAAATGCTAGGTTTTTTAACCTTAGGTTCAATAAAATAGTATTTAGGATCTTTGCCGTCTTCTTTTAATAAGGTTTTAATTTCTCTTATTTTAAATTCATCTGCCTCTTTTAATTTTAAGAAATTTCTATTAATTAGCCGATCAGATAAATCATTAAGAATATGGTCATTTTCTTTTTGACAACTTTTCATGATATCAAACATTGTAAAATCATCTAAAATTAAGTATAAATGTATTGGAATATTTTGTCCATTAAAAATATAACTAAAATAATTATTTATTCTATCATCCAAAAATTTATACCCTTTTTCATTTAAATCAACAATTCTTTCAAATCAGCTTATAAGTGTTACATCAAAAGCTGTTGATATTTTATGTTCATAAACTTGCTTATACATGTGGTATCTTCCAAGTAAATATGACTCAATTGCATGAATTGTTTTTTTAGGAAATATAATTTTGTCATCCATAATTCTAACATTTCTAATTAAAAATTCTGTATCTAGTGAAGAATAATTAACACCGCAATAATATGAATCTCTCATCAAGTAGTCTATTCTATCTGCATCTAATTGACTGCTAACTAATGAATTTAAAACTTTATTTGGATATTTACCTTCTAGTATAGCAATTATATCTTCAGGATCAATCTTGTGTTTTTTTAGAATTTTTGAAATGTTTCCTTCAGGATTTCTAATTATATCAGCACTATATTCTTCATGACTTCTATTGCTTATTTTTTCAAATGTATGAGAAAACGGGCCATGACCAATATCGTGCATTAAACCTGCAAGTAAAACTATTTTCTTTTCTTTAGCTGATATTTTTTCAAAATCAGGCGCTTTAAGAAATTGAGAAATGATATGGTAAACACCTAAACAATGAGTAAATCTTGTATGTGTTGCTCCAGCATAAGCAAATTGAGCTCCACCTAATTGAAGAATTCTTCTTAATCTTTGCATTTCTGGTGAATTAATTATTTCCATAAAAATCTCATCATGAATAAATATGTCACCGTGAATACTATCTCTAAAAACTTTTTCCATAATAATTACCTATTTAACCTTAGCTATGTTTACTAAAACTTTATCTTTACCTAATAAATAAATAACATCAGCTAGTGAAGGCCCATGTTCAGAGCTTGAAGAAGCAATTCTGATAGGCATAAATAAATGTTTACCTTTTTTACCAGTATTTTCGCTAACTAATTTAATTAAAGATTTAATATTTTCGATTTCTCATTCGTTTAAAGTAGATATTTGTGTTTCAAATTCTTTAATAACACTTTCGTGTTCTTCAATTGTTTTCAATATTTCAATTGTTTCACTTGTAACATCAACTTCATTAAAGAATATATTTAAATGATTATTGATTTGATCAGCAAACTCTAATTCTTTTTTAAATAAAAGTAAAACTTGATTTAGTCAATCTTCAGATTTATCTTTAGTATTAAACATTTCAGTATTAATATATTTTTTAGTAAATTCTAAATATTCTTCTTCAGATAAGGCTTTCATATATTGAGAATTTATTCACTTCATTTTTGTCATATCAAATGTTGAAGGAGATTTACTAAATCTCTTATCATCAAACATTGAAATTAATTCTTGCTTAGTCAACAATTCTTTTTCTCCAATTGGTGATCAACCTAATAAAGAAATGTAATTAAACATTGCTTCTGGTAAATAACCTTGATTTTTATACTGTTCAATGAAAAATAAAGCATTACCACTTCTTTTTGACAATTTTTTACCAGTAGAATCAACAATTAATGACATATGTCCAAATTGAGGAGTTTCTCATCCAAAAGCTTGATAAATTAAAATTTGTCTTGGTGTATTTGAAATATGTTCTTCACCTCTTAAAACATGAGAAATTCCCATGTCAAAATCATCAACAACAACAGCAAAGTTATATGTCGCTATTTTATTAGTTTTTAAAATAACAAAATCTCCTAACTCTTTAGAATCAAAAGTAATTTCACCTTTTATAAAGTCTTTAATATTCAAAGTAGTTTCAGGAACTAAAAATCTAATTGAAAAATCTTTATTCGATTTTAAATTTGACCCAATTTCACTTTCACTTAATCTTGCACACTTTCCAGAATACTTAGTAGCAACTATACCTTTTGCAACTTGATCTTCATAGTCTTTTTCCAATTCTTCAGTTGTACAAAAACAACGATATGCTTTTTTTATTGAAATAAGTTTTTCAGCAAGTTCTTCGTATCTACCAAATTTTTGAGATTGCATGTACTTACCATATTTCTCTTCACCAGGTTTTAAAAATGATTCATCTGCATTTATTCCAAGTCAATTTAAGTTTTCAAATTGTGATTCAATTGCTCCTTCAACATTTCTTTCTAAATCAGTATCTTCTATTCTTACAATAAAATCTCCATTATAATGTTTAGCAAATAAATAATTCATTAAAGCTGTTCTTGTATTTCCAATGTGTAAGAAACCGGTTGGCGATGGCGCATATCTTAATCTGAACTTAGTCATGTATTCTCCTTTGTAATTTTCAAACTTTATATATTTTATCAATTTTTTTATTTGTTTGTTTTCTTTTTAGCTTTTGACGCTTTTTTTAAGTTTTCTTTTTTTTCTTTATTTTCAATTAATGCTGTTAATTTTTTTTCTGATATTAACTCTGTACCTTCTTCAAATAATAATTCATCTTTTGCAACAAGCGTGGCAGCAAAAATTCCACCAGTAACATTTGTTGCTGTTCTACCCATGTCAAATAAACCATCAATAGCACCAAAAATTGCATACACAGGAGCAAAGAAAGCTCCAAAACCAATTCCATTTAAAACGGCAGATGTTACAACAGTTGCAGTACCTGGAACACCGGCAATACCAATACTTGCAACAATTGTAGTAAATAGTCCTAATATAAAGAATGCAAATATGTTCATTGTTGCAACAGTTTCAGAACCTGTGTATAAAACAGAAGTAATTAATCCCGCTTGAACCCCAGCACAAGCAACAAGTCCAAGTGAAGTAGATAGTGGAGCTACTATGCTTGTTACTTTATCTTTAATTTTCATTCCATTAGACAATGTGTCCATAGTTACTGGCAGTGTTGCATTTGAAGACTGTGTTGAGAAAGCTTGAACAAAAGGTCTTCAAGCATGTTTTCATCAAGCTTTAACATTAATTCCTGATAAGAATAAAATTAAAGTCATAACACCTAACATAATTATTAAACCTAAATATCCAACGCCTAATATTAAACCTATAGAAGCAAGTGCACCTATAGCTCTTGTTGTAATTGAAGTTGTCAACATGGCCATTACTGCTAATGGCATTATTTTCATAAATGTCATTAATATAGACATAACTATATCTCAAGCTCTGTCCATGAAATTCATTAAATTATCCATTGACTCAGGATGTTTTTTTCTTACGAATGTTGTTGCATATCCAACCAATGCAGCAAGCACAATAACGGGTATGATTGCTGTTGCAGATAATGTAGCAACAAAATTAGAAGGTATATATCCCCAAATTATTTCTGGTAAAGCTTTAGAATCTGTTCTTCCAGAACCACCAGGTATTTGTTGATCAAAATTTAATCCTTTACCAATTTTTAATACGTATCCTATTCAAAAAGTAATTGTAAATGCAATAGCAACATTTATTAATAAAATAGCTACAGCTTTTCCAGATATTCTTCCTAAGCCTTTACTTCCAGGTTTAGCAACAACTCTAAAGATTGCAATAAATACAACTGGTATTGTAATTAATAAAATACCATTAATAAATATTTGTTTTAACATTGATGCTCATGTATTAAATTCAATTATTCAATCTATTCCAGACTTAATTGACTTTTCAGCGACAACAGAACCAACGAAAGCAACCTTATATCCTTCTACAAGAGAAGAGTCTGGCATAAATATTTCACCTTGAATAAGTTGAGCTGCCTCTGGTTTATTCACAATAGTTGAAATCATGACATAATCATTACTACCTTTAATATAATATTTAGAAATATCTAATCAATTGCCATCAACAAGCGCCCAAGCTGATTGTCCATCATGTGAAAATCATGAACCTCCAGGGAAACCTATAATAGCTTGAATTGCTATACCAAATATTAAACCTATAGATATACCTATAAATATTCTGTATACAAACTTAATTTTTATTTGTCTTAATCCATATCAAAACCCACCCATTAAACCAAAAAACAATACAATCGCTAAAAGTGATTGTCATGTGCTTATGCTTAAAAAGTTTTGAAGGAAAGTTTCTTTAAAACTGCTTAATAACATTTTTATATCCTCTTTTTTCTCTTTATTTAATCTATATTAACTTACTTAAAGCAATGTGAATAATATCTGTTGTTCTTGAAAACGGTGGAGAGTATGGTAAATCAATCTGCTCTAAATCTTCATCAACTTTACTTCTTGCCCAAATTAAACCAACTAATCCATAAATTCTTAAAACAGATTTATTTTTTCCTATCATTTGCACGTTAATAATTTCTTTAGTTTTAACATCTACGATTATTTTCAATCATAAATCTTCTTGACCAGTTACATAATTAGTGTGATCCTTATCTTTAATTAAAACTTCTTTAGTTTCAATACTGTTCATATCAATAAACATTCTATTTTCACCGGTTCTCGCTAACTCTAAATCAAAGAATCTTATTATTGTTGTTCCTAATGCCCCAACAAATTTACTTGATTTATTTTTATTAATATTATTTGCTATTATTTTCGCTTGTTTATTTGCTACTGTTGCTAAATAAAATGTTTTTGAGTTTTTATATAAATAACTTAAACTGCTACAACAATCTCCGCCTGCGTAAACATTAGGAATATTCGTTTCACAATATTCGTTAATTTTTATTGCACCATTATTTTCTAACTCTAAATTAGTATCTCTTAAAAATGAAGTGTTTGGTGTAACACCAATACTTAAAATAACCACATCACATTTTATTATTTCACCATTAATTGTTTTAGCGCCAGTTACTTTGCCATTATTATCTTTAACAAATTCTATAACTTCATTATTTTTAAATAGCTTTATTTCTTGATTTGAAATTTCTTTTTCTACTAATTCAGAAAACTCTTCATCAAATAAATTTTTTAACACTCTATCTGCTTTTTCAATAATTGATATTTTTGCTCTTGTACTATGTTTAATATTTTCAACCATTTCTAAACCAATTAAACCTGATCCTATTATTAAAACGTTACTATCATCATTGATTGTTTTTCTAATTTCAATCGCGTCTTCTTTTGAATTAACAGTAAATATATTTTTGGCATCTATATTTTTAATTTCAGGAGTTATTGGTTTTGCACCAACAGCAATAACTAAATTGTCATAAGAAATCTGTGACTCCTCAAAAATGACCTTTTTATTTTCAAAATCAATTTTGTTTACTTTTGAATTACTAATAACAGAAATCTGTGACTCCTCAAATTTTTCAATCTTTCTTGCAATTAAGGTTTCTGGATTTTCAAAATTATGACCTATATAATATGGTATTCCGCAAGCTCCAAACGAAACATAATCCTTATCCTGAATAACAACTATTTCATTTTGTTCATTTAATCTTTTAAGTTTAGCTGCAACACCCATACCTGTTGCTGAACCACCAATAATAACAGTTTTCATTTTGCCTCCATTTTTGAAATTATTAATATTATAGTCTTATTTTTTAAAAAGTAAAAAGTTATTATAAAACTATAGTTTTAATTTAATAATATATATAAGCCTAAAATGAAAAAAATAAATTTTAGTTGAAATTATGTTTAGAAAAGGTTTAAATTAATCAATGAAAGAAGTGTGGACATGGCAAAATATTTAGTATTACTTGAATCACCATCAAAGGTTGAAAAGATTAAACATTATTTAGAAAAAAACTTTCAAGAAGATTCTTTTGAGGTTTTAGCTAGTGGTGGTCATATTAACAGAATAGCAGACTCTGGACCTTGAGGGCTTGGAATAGACCTTCAAACAATGACGCCAACATTTAAAATAGAAACAACAAAGAAAAAGAATGTTTCTGAAATTCTGAAGGCTGGTAAAAGTGCTGACAAAATTATTCTTGCTTCCGATCCCGACCGTGAAGGAGAAGCTATTGCTTGACATTTAGCAAATCTTTTTGCTAAAGATAATAAAGAAATAAAAAGAATAACATTTAATGAAATTACTGAAAGTGCTGTTGTTAAGGCTTTTGGTGAAATGAGAGAAACAGATTTAGATTTAGTTAACGCACAGTTATCTAGACAAATGTTAGATAAAATAATCGGATATATGGTTTCTAATTCTCTTCAAAAAAGTACGGGGTTATTAAGTGCAGGTAGGGTTCAAACACCAGCATTAAAAATACTTGTTGATAGAGATAAAATAATTAAAGCTTTCATTGAAACTATTTATAAAAAGATTTTTGTTATAGATCAAAAACAAAATGTTAAATTATTTTTATATAAAGACGATAATAACTTAGTTATAAATGATCCAAAAAATTATTATATTTCTGAAGAACAATCTAAAGTTATTATAAATAACTTAGGTGAAGATTATAAATGTACAAAATATAAAGCTAAAGAATTTGAAGTAAGAAGTTTTAAGCCTTATTCAACAGCTAGTTTGCTACAGGACGGTTTTAGTAAATTAAGAATGAGTGCAGCTCAAATTACAGTTGCTGCTCAAAAACTTTATGAGGCAGGACTTGTGACATATATAAGAACAGATTCTAATAGATATTCTAGTGATTTTGTTCTTGAAGCTAAGAATTTCATTGATAAAAATTTTAAAGGTGATCTTTTTAAAGAAGCTGTCCCTGTAAGAACTCAAGCTAATGCGCAAGAAGCCCATGAGTCAATTAGACCAACAGATTTAAATCAACGACCAGAGAACATATCTTCACAAATAGAAGACAAAAATATGATAAGACTGTATAACTTAATTTGATGAAATACAGTTAAATCATTAATGAAAGGTCCTAGTGGTTTCTATCACAACTGAACTTTCTGAAATAACGGTTATGAATTTAAGCAAAGTTGAAAAGAAGTATTGGATTTAGGATACAACAAATTGGATAAATTTGAAACTGATGAGGATGTTGAGCTTGATGAAAATGATGATGAAATTTCTAATGATGATGAAATTAAGCCACCCTTTGAATTTAAGGAAAATTATGTTTTCTCAATAAATAAGAACGCAATAGTCATAGAAGAGGCTAAAACATCTCCACCAAGAATGTTTAACCAAGCAAGTTTGGTTAGAGAACTAAAAGATTTGGGTATTGGAAGACCTTCAACTTATACTCCAACTCTTTCAAAATTAAAAGAGCGTGAATATGCAATACCTCATAGAGGTAAACCGTTTGAAGTTACTGAAAAAGGGTATCAAGCAGAGGAGTTTTTATATGATAAATACGAAGATTTCTTCAATGTTAACTACACAGCTAAAATGGAAGAGAATTTAGATGAGATAGCAGAGGGTAAATTTGATTACAAAGATTGAATTAAGACAATTTATGAAGACTTAAATGCATCTGTTAAAGCTCAAATTCAAGAAGCTAAAACTAGTGACATAAAATGCCCTAGATGTCATGAAGGTAGTCTTGTATTTATTAAATCTAAATTTGGTAGAGGTAGAGGTTGTTCTAACTTCACAACAACTAAATGTGGATATCGTGAATACGAACAAAAAGATGGTTCATGATTAGAATACGTTGCTAAAGCAAAAGAAACAAAATAAAAAACAAGGATTTTTAAAACCTTGTTTTTTATTATATTTTTAAAGATTTTAATAAAGTTTCTTCATCAATCAAATATATTTGCTTGTTAATTAGATTACAATTTATAACAAAAAAACTTTGTAACACAAAACCTGAAAATTTTACTTGTTTAAATCTTTCTTTTAGTAAATCATTGTATAAAACAACTTGTAATGCTTCTTTGTTTTTAACAAGTAATTTAGTTGTTTTAATATCTCCTATTACATACTTTTTAAGTTTTGTATTTATTAGTAATAAATCAAGTATTTCAACGTATTCTTTTCCTATCATTGAAAGTTCGCTTATTATTTCTCACCCTTCAGATTCAGGATAGTCATTAAAAATTTTGTTTAAAACTCATAACAATCAATCTTTTATTTCAAAATGTGAATTGATTTCACAACAATTTTCTGTTGTTTTTTCATTTATAAAGTTTTCAGCTATTTTGTGTAAATGTATGTCTCTTGCAATTGCTAAATCTAATATTTGTTTGTGGGAGATACAATTTTTATTGATGGATTTGGATATCATAAAATCTATTGGTTACGAATTTGGTGAGCATTTAATTTATCCTGTTCACTGAAAAGAAGGTTTTAAAATAAAAGAGATTATTGCGAACAATAATCATCCTTATAATAAATTAAAATAAAAATTTTTATTTTTTAAATTTAGATTTTATTCATTCTATACACATGAAACCTTCATTTAATTTTGTCGGTAATATTAAATTTAAAATTATACCTGTAAATGCAGCTAGCCCCAATCCAGGTAAATTGAATGAACCCATGTCTATTCCTTCACCTAATACACTAAGAACGACTCCAATTACTAATACTGTAGCTGATATAAATACATTTCTCATATTCATAAAATCTGTTTTACTTGTTACCATTATTCTTACACCATTAATACTTATAAATCCAAACATAATCATTCCAACACCACCCATTACAGGTTCTGGTAGCATTGATATTGTTTGGTTAACTGGTGCAACAAATGACAAAATTATAGCTATTACCGCAGCTCCTCCAGTTACTCACACAGATGCAACCTTTGTCATACCAATAACTGCTGTATTTTCACCATAAGTAGTGTTTGGTGGGCCACCAACTAAACCATCAAATACTATAGAAACACCATCTGCGATAAGTGTTCTATGTATACCGGGATCTTTTACAAAATCTTTTTTAGTTATATATCCCATTGCTATATGATCACCAATATGTTCTGCCATTGCAATTATTGCTAATGGTGATATTGCTAATATCGCTGGCAATATATTTTTGGCTTCTTGTTTTCATAATGGTTTAAATGAAGGATATCACTCCCACTGAGATACATCTGTTATTTTTGTTGTATCTATTAATGTTGAATTTTTCATTGAAAAATGAATAATTAAACTCAAAACAAATCCTGATAATATTCCAATCATAACTGGAATAACTTTTGCTATCCCTTTAGCTTTCAATGTTACTATAATAGTCACCATAAAAGTAAATATTGCTATTAGTGCTGCAATTCATTGTGCATATCCCTTTGCTGAATCACTTCAGCTTTTTGCACTTGTTATACCCGCATTGGCTAATGCAGATGGTGCTGCACTCAAACCAATTACCATTATTAAAGGTCCTATAACAATTACAGGAAATATTTTTTCAATAAAACCAGTACCTAAATAATATACTAATATCCCAAATAATATATAAATCAATCCAGCAACCATTATGGCTACAAATACCGAATTTCCATATGCTTGATAATTCATTCCGATTGCTGTCATATATGCAAATGAACTACCTAAATACATTGGTACCTTTGCTTTTGTTAAAGCAATATATATTAATGTTCCAACACCAGAACAAAATAATGCCATTGAAGAAGTCATCACAACCTCTTTAGCAAGACCATTTATAATAATAGGAACAAGTACTGTTGATCCAAACATAGCAAAAACATGTTGAATAGAAAATACAAATCATTGTCCATAACTTTTTGGCTTTTCTCTTGGTTCTAAAGCAAGACCTATTTCTTCTTGTTTTAACTCTTTCATTTTTCCACCTCTTTCCGTTTTTACAAAAAAAATAATCGTCTATAAAAGACGATTATTTGGTTGTTAAAAACTTGCTTTCGATTATTGGTGGATTTTTAAAAAATTGCTTAATTAATGTTTTCATAAAAATACCTCCAATAAATCTTAAAATTTATTATAGTTTATTTAAGATAAAAAATCTATATTCCTGTTGAATTTAATTGAGTTTGCAATTCTTTATAATTTGGACAATATCTTTCAACGAAATGTCAAAATTCTTTTGAGTGATTTGGGTGTAAAATATGTGTTAACTCATGAATGATAACATAACTAATGATTTCATCATTAAAATGCAATAATTTTGTGTTGTACGCTATTTTAGAATCTTTAGGCAAACAATATCCTCATTTAGCCTTCATAAGTTTAACATTGACATTTCTAAATTGAACATTCATTTTCAAACTTCAATCAATTGTTCTTGAAATGAATCAATTTTTATAATGCTTAGCTAAAATACTATAAAGCTTTTTAACTTGTTCTTCTTGGTTAAAGTAATTTTTCATATAAATCTTATTGTTTTCAATTTTAGATCTTGTTAAATTTTCATCTATTATTATTTCCAGCTCTTGGTCAAAAACTTTTACTCAAGGTTTTAAAGTATTGAAATCATATACTGATGCAATTATATGTTTATTTTGAACTGAAACTATTTTTGAAATATTTTTATAAATAATTTTTTCAACTTCTCAATCAGGTGTATTAATAGGTGCACTAATTCTAACTTCGCCTTGTATAACTCTTAAAATGATGTGTTTCTGTTCTTTATATGTAATTGTATAGCTTAAGTTGTTGCCTTGGTATGACAACGTTTTTTTAATTTTTAAACTAGACATTAAATTTAAAGAAACAAACATCACCGTCTTGCATTATGTAACCTTTACCTTCAAGACGCATTTTTCCAGATTCTTTAACTTTCTTTTCATCCCCTAATTCAATAAGGTCTTGGACATTATAAATATCTGCTTTAATGAAGCCTCTTTCAAAGTCGGTATGTATCACACCTGCACATTGAGGTGCTGTTCACCCTTTTTTATATTGTCAGCTTCTAGCTTCTTGTGGCCCTGCTGTAAAATATGTTTCTAAGTCTAGTGCTTCAAATGCTGCTTTTATAACTTGTTCTAAACCAGAATACTTAACACCTAAGTCATTTAAAAACTCAGTTTTTTCTTCAGGTGTTGCTTCGCTTAAATCTTCTTCAATTTTGGCACAAATTTTTACAACTGAAGCGTTATTATTTGAAGCAAATTCTTTAACTTGTTTAACATATTCATTGTCTTCAATTAATTCATCATCATTAACATTAGCAACATAAATAAAAGTTTTTGCAGTTAAAAACTGAAAACCTTTAAGAATTTTATCTTCTTCATCATTTAATTCTAATGTATTTAAAAGTTTATTTGAATTTAAACATTCAGCAGCCTTTTTTAGAACTTCCATTTCAGCTACCAAAGTTTTATCTCCACCACGAACTTTTGGAGTTATTCTTTCAATACGTTTTTTAATTGTGGCTTCATCAGATAACATTAATTCTAAGTTTATGATTTCAATATCTCTTATTGGATCAACACTTCCCTCAACGTGTGTTATATCTTTATTTTCAAAACATCTAACAACTTCACAAATTGCATCAGTTTCTCTAATGTTAGCTAAAAATGCATTACCCAAACCTTCACCTTTTGATGCTCCTGCAATTAAACCTGCAATATCAACAAATTCAATTGTTGTAGCTATTTTTTTCTTTGAACTAAATATTTCATTAATTTTATCTAATCTTTCATCTGGAACTTCAACAACACCTACATTTGGTTCTATTGTTGCAAATGGATAATTCGCTGCTTCTACATTTGAATTTGTTATTGCATTAAATAAAGTTGATTTACCTACATTTGGTAATCCTACTATTCCTACTTTTAAACTCATCTTATTCTCCTTCTTTTTTTAATATTTGTTTTATTTGTTTATCTAAAACACTTCTTCTTAATTCTATAAATAAATCAAACTTGTCAGTACTTTTAAATTTGTATAGCGCACCAATGCGAATTAGTTCTCATTTTATAGTTCCACTTGGGTGCGATTTTTTAAAGACAACTAAATCACCAATTTGTAATTCTGTATGCATTATTTTTTACCGCTCTCTTTAACTATTTTTGCATATTCTCTTGGGTAAAGTTCTGGGGTTGATTTTTCTTTTTCATAAAATAAATTTATTCTTTCTCCAAAACCTGTATCAGCAAGAGACTGTTTATTAATTAATTTTATTTTAAGTTTTTGATCAATATTTTTTGAGTTTGTGATTTCCTCATCAGCTCTTGGTCCTTTTAACAAAATTAATTTTCCTTGAACCTTTAAGAATCTAACAGCTAATTCTAAAATCACATCCAAATACGCAACTGCTCTAGAAATTGCTATATCATATTTTTCGTTTTCAATTCTAGCCAATTCTTCTGCTCTTGCGTGTTTTGCTTCAATTTGTTTTAGGCTTAGTTTTTTAATTACAATGTTAAGAAAATTTATCTTCTTATTATTTGAGTCAATTAGAGTAATATCTGTTTCAGGAAAAAATATTTTTAAAACTATTCCTGGGAAACCAGGGCCTGTTCCAATATCAATAATTTTTTGATTATCAATTTTTGTTTCCTTTGTAAATAATAAAGAATCTAAAAAATGTTTTTCATAAACATCTTCTTCATTTGTTATTCTTGTTAAATTATATTTTAAGTTTTCTTCAACAAGTATTTTATAATACTCACTTAATTTATCTTTTATTTCTTCTGATGGAACAAAGCCTAAATTATCTTCAAAAATTTTTCAATTATTAAACATTGTTCACATCTCCTTTTCTTCTTTTAACTTAAATTATTATAGCACATACCTTCTTTTTTGATTGCTAAATAAAAAGGAACATAAGTTCCTTTTGTTTACTAAAATAAATTTTTTCTTGCTTTTAAGAAATAATCTAAACCACTATATAAACTGAATGCTACAGCTATATACATTGGAATTAAAATCAACTGTTCTTGTCAAACTTCTATATCAAGAGTAAATGAGCTAAAAAAGAATAAAATTGATAATCCAATCATTTGAAAAACTGTTTTTAATTTTCCAAAAATTCCTGCAGATAAAGTTATATTTTTTGAACTCAATATCATTCTAATAAAATCTACAAATATATCTCTTAGGATTAAGACTAAAGTTACTCAAACAGGTATAATAGAAATACTTGAAGCGAATAAAATTAAAGTTGCATTAACAAGTAATTTGTCTGCTATTGGATCAAAGAATTTCCCAAATTCTGTAACTTGATTATTCTTTCTGGCTAAGTATCCATCTAAAAAATCTGTGAAACTAGCTACGATAAATACAATACCAGCTAATAGCATTGTTAATGTTATGTGGAATGTTGAAGCACAAGTTCCAATTATATAACTTTTATCTCAATAACAAATGTTTGATATAACGAGCATTACAACAACAGGAACTAAAAGTAATCTTATTAGAGTCAATCAATTAGGTAGATTTAATTTTTGCTTTTGTTTCATTATTTAATTCTCTAAGTTCTTGGGCTTCTTTGGCTGCCATTCAGTTATTAACTTTCATGTTTTTATCAATTTCGCCTTCAAATCCATTTTCAAATGGATTTATTTTGAACATTCTTTCTTGTAATAATCATATAACAAAAGTTGCAACCAAAGTTATAATAAAAATTATTGTAAACATCATACCACCATTTGTAGTTCAATCATTTTTTTCAGGATTGACTAACTGTGGTGCTAAAAGAACAATAAACCCACAAGTTGTAAAAAATAATAATAGAACAGAAGAAATAATAGCAGCAGGTCAAAAAAACTTAACTTTTTCAACTTTAACTTTTTGAGTTTTTCTATTAATCATTGCTGAAATAATTAAAAATGCAATAACTGCAAATATTAAAACAACGCAAGCTGACGACATATTTTCAATATATGTAATAGGACCTGTTATAGATCCACTATTTCAATTAGTTAAAGCACCTAATAAAATTAAAACAACATAAAATGAACAAGAAATTGCTAATTGAGTAAAAGCAGATGTTTTAAAACTTGCTTTGCCTTTTTTTAAATAAATCAATTTCATATTATGATCAGATAATAAATTTGAAGTCCCAAAGTGAGTAAACATATTTATGTTAAAGAAAAATATTAAGAACATTATTGTAAACACGATTATTTCAGCTGCTTTTCTTGCTTTCATATTATCAGTATCTTTAAATCCTGAAAAAACTTTAACTAAAACGGTTTGAACTGTTCCATCTCCTCCTAAAAAAAGAGAAAAAGCCATTAAAACATAAAATAAAGTTATAAAAAGTAATCCTAATATTATAGCTACTGGAACAACTTTTTTATTTTTTGCACTTTTTTGAGTATTCGCTGTAAAAATATAACCATCAAATGAAAATAAAATTGCACCAATTCCTCCTAAAAAATTCATGAAAACTAATTTAGTCGGTTCAGTTTGCCCTTCTTCCATAGGAATACTCATTCCGCTGCCACCTTGGTTAATAGCAAATAAAATAAAACCTGCAAAAAAAGCTAAAATTAAAGGTATGAATTTTATGAACATTGTTCAAAATTGCATTTTTCTTGATAGATTAGGTGTAAAAATGTTTATAAATGCAAATAAAACATAAAGACCTACTCCAAATATTAAATAAATACTTAAAAGTGCACCTGGATTTGGTGTTAAACCCGTCGCCATTAAAAAATACGCAATAGTTAAGCTCACAAATATTGATTGATAAGCTGGCATATAAATAGTTGTATATAATACAGAAACAAATGACGCAAACTTTCTATTAATAAATAATTTACATCAGTTACTTACTGTTCCGTTTCCTTCTTTTTCAGTTGATTTTGCTATTTCCATAAAAACAACAATTGAAATAACACAAACTAAACCAATTACAAGTCATAATACAGTTGCTATTCATGGACTTTTTGTTTGTTCTAATAATTCTTTATTTTTAGCATAAATTCCTGAACCAATACAAATTCCTACAATAAGTAAAAATAAGTATCAAAATTCATAAACCTTAGAACTTTTATCTCTTTTTTTAAACATCGATTTTTTCTCTTTCTTTTTTAAGTTAGTTATAAAAAAATATATCAAAAAAATAGAGGCAAAACAAGTCCAAGTAAAAAGACACATATAAATGTGCCTTTAAAAAGTATATTTTTAGTTAGATTCAACAGCAACATCTAAAGCAATTTCAACCATTTGCATAAAATTGTTTTGTCTTTCTTCGGCTGTTGTAACTTCTTTTGTTACCAAATTATCTGATATTGTTAATAAACATGCAGCTTGTTTTTTAGCTTTTATTGCATTTGCAAATAAAGCAACTGATTCCATTTCAACAACATCTAAATTGTTTTCTTTTACAAATTCAGTAATATCATCATGACGGTAAAATACATCTGCTGAATGTGCTCTTCCAGTTAATGTTTTAACTTTTTTATCTTTAGCAATTTTTTCAATCAATGAATAAAGTTTATCTCCTGCTTTAATAACTTTATCATCAATATTTGCTGCTAATTTAGCATAGTTACTATCTCCATACGCTTCTTTTACATTGTAAACATCATAAACTTTGATTTCTTCTTTGTAACTTCCAGCTGAACCAATTCTAATAATGTTTTCTACATTATAAAAATTGAATAGCTCATATGAATATATTCCAATACTTGGGCAACCCATTCCACTTCCTGCTATTGTTACTTGTATACCTTTATATGTTCCTGTGTACATGAACATATTTCTAACTTCGTTAACTAACTTAACATTTTCTAAATATGTTTCAGCAATTTTCTTAGCTCTTAATGGGTCTCCTGGCATTAAAACAGTTTTTGCAATTTCTTCTTTTTTTGCACTAATGTGTGGTGTCATAATAATTCCTCTTTTTTCTAATATTATTTTATCTTAAAGTTTTATCAAATGGTACACCACTTGCTTGAGGCGGTGATGATCATTTTGATGCAATAACCATTACAACAATTGACATGATGAATGGAAGTGCTCTTGGTAATGAGTTTCATCCCGTAATTTTTTGACCAATGCTAAACATTATTGAAAATATTATACATAACATAACAATTAAGCTTACTCTTCATTGACCAATTATCATAATAGCTAATGCAATAAATCCTAATCCTTGAACACTTCCATTAAAATTTTGAAGTGATTGGGTAACGACAAACATTGTTCCTGCTAAACCAGCTATAGCACCTGAAATAATTATACAAACAAATCTATATCTATTAACTTTAACTCCTGCTGCGTCTAGGGCTTGTGGGTTTTCCCCAGCGGCTATATGTCTCGTACCTACTTTTGTAAAAGTAAAATATAAACCTATTGTAACAGTGACTAGCATTGTAAATATGGCATAAGCAATAAAGTAATTTAATGATATTAGCTTAGGACTTAGTGACCCTAAAATAGTACCACCAGTTCCGAATCCTTGAATATGAACAATAAATAATGCAATACCTTGCGCTAATAAATTAATCACTGTACCAGAAATAATTTGATCAGTTTTTAATTTTAAAACCATTAATGTTTGTAGCAATGAAAATAAACCTGCAACAACCATTGAAAATAATGCACCAACTAATAAGTATAAGACATGTAAGTCTTCAACGTTATTTGATGTTTTTTTAACCATAAAGCAAAATGATACATATGCCAAAGCACCGATTGTCATAAAACCTTCAATTCCAAGGTTTACAACCCCTGATCTTTCCGAAAACATTCCTGATATAGCTGCTAATGTGAAAACAACAAAAAATCCTAATGCTAAACTAAATATTGCTTCCATAAATTTTTACAACCTCCATTTGTTTTTCTAGTAGATCGATTTTTAATTTTCTAATTTTTAATTTTTTAAATGTTCTAGATGCTTTTTTTGCTTCTAACTCTTTTATTTCTTTTTTATAAATTAGTTTTAAATCATTTAAATATGTTTTCGCTTCTTGTTTTGTTGATGCAAAATTATTTTTAAAATATTTTATTTGTGACTCTTGCTTATTAATTAAAGAAACAGCCTTTAATTCTAACTTATTTTTCTTAGCTATTAATTTTTCTTGTTCTTTAATGTTTGAGTTTGATAAAGATTCTTTTATATTTTGTATTTCAGATTCTAGTGAAACAACCTGATCCAAAATAGGAAATGTTGTAGAATTGTATTTACCTTCATAAACTTTTTTCAAACCTTTAATTGAATGTTCATTATATTTATCTAACTCTTTATTTATAAGTAAGTGTTTTTCCATTTTTAAATCTTTTATTTTATTTTTAATTTTTGAGATTTGGAATGCTTTATTTTCTTTATACTCACTTGTTAGACTATTTAATTCATTTCTAAAAATTTCAATATTTTCTGATTTATTTTGTTTTTGCTTTTTCAACTCTTTTATTTTTAATTTTTCATTTGTTGAATCTAAATTCAAAATAAGAATATTTTTTTCTTTTTTCAATTCTTTAACATGAGAATTTATAATTTCAATTTCAGATTTAAATTTTGGATTTCTAATTTTATGAATAATAATATTTACATAATTAGAAATATTTATTTTCATTAATAATAGATACATAGTTGAAAACAATATTATTATTCCAAATAATAAATCTGATGTTTCTGAAGGAAGTCCCATGTATTGAGGTGAATTCATAGTTAATTGAATTCCATCTTTTAAAACAGCTCACAATATTGCAACTGGTATTATTCCCAAGAAGTTATTAAATGCTACTAATGCAATTGGTATACCATCAAATCCTAATAAAGGCATAATGTCATTTGTTACAGATATGTTACTCTTTAATCCAAAATAATAAAAAAATCCAGCAGCTGATATAAATACCCCTTGTAACGCTGTTACACCAATAATAAATGAGTTTGTTTTTATACCTGCATATTTAGCTGCTGTAGATTGAGTTCCAACAACCTTATATTTATAACCAACTGTTGTAGTTTCACAAACAACAAATACCAATACTATTGAAACTATTGCAAAGAAAATTGCAAAGACTCACAATTGTGATCCAAATACTTCAGGTAAATTTGGTGAGTTTAATTGAGTATCAAATTTAATAAATAAAACATATTTAAGTAAATATCATAATACTCAGTTTATAACTATTGAAGTTGCAACTTCATGAATATTGAATAAAACTTTTAATATCCCAGTAAGTGATGAAACTATTGCACCTGATACTATAAAAATTAGAAATAATAAAATTCCATATCCACCAGGTAAATTAGAGAAATCAGAACCACCTGTTACAGCATTCAAGAATAGATATGTTATTAATAAACCACCTATGGCTTGACCACTACCTCCCATATTGAACAGTTTTATTCTAAAACCTAATGCTAATCCAAGACCCAAAAGTATAAATACAGCCAATAATATAACTGTCCCTTCTGGTTCAACTGGTGAAGTAAAAGGTTTAATTAAGCTACTGAAAATAAAACCAAACCCATTCATACCAAAGCAATATAAAAATATAATTCCACAAAGCAATCCTAAGATAATTGAAATGAATGATACTTTGACATAAGAAGTTTTTGTTTTAAAAGTGGTTGATTTAACATATGCTATTGATTTTGTTTTAAATTTTCATTGATTAATTTTTCTCATAAATTACTCCACCATCGATGAAACCATCATCTCTCCTAATTTTTCCCTTGTTGCATTTTTACCCGAAATTTCTCCAACTACTTGACCTGAATTTAAAACTAAAATGCGATCTGATAGTTGTAATATTTCTGATAACTCATATGAAATTAATAAAATAGCTTTTCCTTCTTCTTTTGCTTTTAATATTTCCGAATGAATAAATTCAATTGAACCCACATCTAAACCTCTTGTTGGCTGAAATATTATTATGAAATTGTTGTCTCTTGAAAGTTCACGGCCAATTATCATTTTTTGTTGGTTACCACCTGATAGTTGTCTAGCTATCGCAAACCCTGCATCAGCATTTCTAACATCAAATTTACTAATTATTTTTTGTATATGAGTTTGCATTGCAGTTTTGTTTATAAAACCATGCTTACTATATTTCTTAGTTGAAATATCTTGAAGTGCAACATTGGTAATTAAATTTGCATCTAAAACTAAACCAAATTTATGTCTATCTTCTGGAATAAACCCCATTTTATGAACATTATATCTTTTGCTTATTGATTCATTAGTAATGTTTTTATCATTGACATATATTTTTCCACTATCAACTTTAGTCATTCCACTTAATGCTTCAGCCAATTCTATTTGTCCATTCCCTTCAACACCAGCTATTCCCAAAATTTCTCCGGCTTTGATTGTCGTTGAAAAATTCTTTAAACCTAAAACTTTGTTATTACTATGTTTTTTTACGTTTAAATCCTTAATAAGAATTAAGTCTTCATTGTTATTTTGTTTATGAGTATTTTTTATTTCAATTATTTTTCTTCCAACCATGGCTTCTGCTAATTTGCTTGCAGAAGTTTTCTTAACATCAAAAGTTCCAACATAATGTCCTTTACGGATTATGGTCGCTCTGTCTGCAACTTCTTTAATTTCTGCCATTTTATGTGTTATTAAAATTATTGTTTTTCCCATCCCTTTTAATTCTTTTATCACTTTTAAAAGACCATCTATTTCTGATGGTGTTAGAACAGCTGTTGGTTCATCAAAAACCATTATCTCAGCTTTTCTGTAAAGAATTTTTAATATTTCTACTCTTTGTTTCATTCCTACAGAAATATCTTTAACCTTGGCATTTAAATCAACTTCAAGATTATATTCCTTCATTATTGAAGTTAAATCTTCAATAATTTTTTTCTTATTAATTATTTGTTTATACTGAGTTTCTTCAGAACCTAAAATTATGTTTTTTCAAACAGGAAATATATCTACCAATTTAAAATGTTGGTGAACCATTCCTATTCCTAATTTAGTTGCTTTTACTGGCGAAGAAATTATTTCTTCTTTGCCGTTTATAAATATATTTCCCTCTGTTGGCTCATAAATTCCAAACAAGATTGACATTAATGTAGATTTACCTGCACCGTTCTCGCCCATTAAAGCATGTACTTCACCTTTTTTGACATCTAAATTAATGTTTTTATTTGCAATGATTTTTTTATTGAAAACCATTGAAATATTTTTCATTTCTACAGCATTAATATTTTTCATGATTCTCCTTTACTCATTGATTTTTTCTGTACTTTTGTTAAGTTCGTTTAGTATGGTTTTGGTGTAATCATCAATTGGTTCTTGCGCGATTATAGTTCCTGTTGAAGGTATTGTTCCATTGATATATTTAGAAAATAATGATTTTGAAGCTTCTGTTAGAGCTTCTGCAGTGAAGTATTCTTTAATTTTGATAGCTAAATCTTCATCTAAAAGATTTGATCCTCCATAAGACATTGTTCCGTTAACCCAAACATCAGTGCCTGTTCAAAGTTCTTTGTCACCTATGTTTACATCCACAAATTCTGATTTATTATCATTTATAACTTCTTTTGTTATTTGAATTTTATCTTTAAAACCTTCATCCACTTTTTTCAAAATATCTGGGTATTGCTCATTATACATTCATTCCGGAGTGTGAGCCAAAGAAACTATTGCTGCATTTTTTAAATCTTTTTCTGCTGAAGTAATGAACCTATTTTCAGCATCTTTCCCATATGATTCTGCTTGATTTGTATCAACCCCAATCACTTTTCAAGATGTATCATAACTAAGCGCATCAGAAGTTTGAGGGCCTGCAACAGGCATTAAAACATTTGGCTTGATTGATTTTGAAGTGTCTCTTAAATTATCTAATACTAGTTTTGATTGACCTATAAGAAAACTATTTGAAAACCATGTTGTATCATCTTTGGATTTTGGTCAACCTTTTTGAGCTTTTGTAACAGTTACATTTCTAGCCGCTTCAGGGATATTAAAATAATTTAAGAACTCTTCATCTTTTTTTGCTAAATGATTGTAAACCTCTATTGAAGCCAAATATCCAACAATAAAATTATCTACCGATGCTGGATTAGAAACTCCACCATAAGCACCTATTGATAATGTATTATTTGCATAATTTTCGTTTTTTAATGAATATATTATTGATGACATTCCGGCATAGAATCCAGAAACATCTCCTCTAAACACAACTCCTATTTCATTGTTTGCAGCGGTGTTTGAATCTAATATTATTGTAGATCCTGAGTTTTTCATAACTTCTGCAGCTTGGTGTTCACCTTCCCCAGGCATTGCATGGTGAAAACCTGGAAGTAAAAGTGTTTTTGCATTGTTGCTTTCAGCTGTTTTATAAGCTCTTTTCATTGTTTTTGGCGCTGTTGACTCAGGTTGTATGTATGCAATTTTTTGGTTTATTCCTAAAATTTTTTGAACAAACTCTGTTCCAGCTTCGTATGTTGATTGATTAAAAGATTTATCATCTATTTTACCTGAATCGGTAATTAAATAGATTTCACCAAAGTGTTTTTCTGTTCCACAAGAAATTACTGTAGTGGCACTAGTGCTTATTATTGTAGTACTCAATAAAGCTAATAATAGTTTTTTCATTAATACTCCTTCTAAACAAAATAAAAAAAGGTTTCTTATTAATTAAAAAACCTCTGCTCTTATAGTCTTTGGATAGGTCCTAAGGCAGGTCGACAACCCTTTATGTTGTCATGTATAAGTTTTTTTATTCAATTGTTTGAAATATTATATCTCTTTTTATTTATAAATAAAAGACAAAATAAAAAACACCAGCGGCGTTTTTTACTAATTATTTTTTAATTTCTTTTTTAACTTTTGTTAAACCTGTTCATTTACCTTTTGACATATTTTCTTTTAAATGTTTATTGGCTTTAAATTTAACTGTATTTGACGCAGAAATATCAATTGTTTCACCTGTTGATGGGTTAATACCTTTTTTTGCTTCCTTATGTATTTTTGTTAGTTTTCCAAAATTTGAAATTAAAACTTCTTCATTATTTAAAATTGCATTACTCATGATTTCAAAAGCACTATCAACTACTTGTTTAACAGATTTTTTGGTAAATTCAGAATGAGTTTCTTCTAACTTAATTAAAAGATCTTTTTTTGAAACTTGATTGTAGTGTTTTTTAATAACATATTTTGATTCAGTTTTAGCTGTTGCTACTACTTTAACTTCTTCAACTTTTTTAGCTACTGGTTTAGCTGTAGTTTTTTTAGCTACTGGTTTAGCTGTAGTTTTTTTAGTTGTTGGTTTTTTAGCTACTACTTTAACTTCTTCAACTTTAACTTCTTCAACTTTTTTAGCTACTGGTTTTTTAGCTTTTTTCTTAGCTGGTTGTTTTGCAATAATTTCTTCTTCTAATTTTTCTTCTAATTCAATTGCTTCTTGCTTAATTTCTTCTTTTGTAATTTCTTTAGTTTCTTCAATAGCAGTTGTACTTCCTTTTTCTGAAAGGATTTTGTTAATTTTATTTTCGTTTACAAAGCTCAATATTATTGAAACTACTAAGAATATGATTCCAACAAGAGCTATTCAATTAATTAATAAATCCCAAAAAATTGGCAACAAGAATGTACTGTATGTTTCTGTTGTCCCAACAGTTGCCACTAATTTGAATTGAGCAAATGATTTAAATCCCATTGGACCTGTTAAAAAGTGACTTAGACCTTTATCTGTAAATCACGCTGCATCTATGTGTTTACTTTCTATTAATCCAGAACCTGCGATTGTTTGTGCTCATTGTGATGTTCCATTTGTAGCTTGGTTTATAAGTTTAAATGCAAATATTAAAGCTATAAATAAAACTAAAAGAAATATTAAAGCAATGGTTCTTGTATGTTTTTTATTTTTCATTTCGATTGACATGTTTATGCCTCCTTCTTTTTTATATAATTATAAACAATTATTTTGGTGAGTGAACTTTTAGTGTTACTTTTGTTCGGATGCATAGTTATTTTTAAGATAAAACAGCAACATTTGTATGTCTGCAGGGTTAACTCCAGTAATTCTAGAAGCTTGTCCTATGTTTAATGGTTTAACTTTTTTTAACTTTTGTCTAGCTTCTGTTGCTAAATTTTCAACCTTATCATAATCAATATCTAAAGGTATTTTTTTCTTTTCAAGCTTAACAAGTCTTTCAACAGTTTTTCTTTCTGTTTTTACATAACCGGCAAATCTAGTTTCTATTACAATAGACTGAAGCTGATTATTTTTTAGGTTTTGTAAAGAACTAATGTACGGAATCATAACCTCTATATCAACAGTTGGTATTTTTAAAATTTCAATTCCACTATATCCATGACTTAAGTCTGCTTGACCCAATTCTTTTAATTTTATTGCTAGTTCAGACTTGGGAGTAAATCTGATTTCTTCAAGCTCTTTTATTGCGTTATTAATTTCTTCTGTGTATTTCAAGTATTCATTATATTCTGTTTGTTTAATTAAGCCTATCTTATATCCTTTTTCTTTTAACCTATGTTCAGCATTATCATTTCTTAACAATAATCTGTGTTCTGCCCTACTTGTTAAAAGTCTATAAGGTTCCCATACACCTTTGTTAATTAAATCATCTATCATGACACCTATATATGCTTCATCTCTTCTTAAAATTAATGGATCTAATCCATCAATTTTTCTAGATGCATTAATACCAGCAATTAATCCTTGGCCAGCGGCTTCTTCATAACCACTAGTTCCATTTATTTGACCTGCTGTAAATAAATTATTAATATTCTTAATTTCTAATGAGGGATTCAATTGCATAGGATTTACGCAATCGTACTCAATGGCATATGCCCAAGTTTTTACTTCAGCATTTTCAAAACCTGGCAATGATCTTATCATTAACAATTGAACATCTGTTGGCATTGAAGTTGAAAATCCTTGAATATATCAAGCATCACCTGAAATTGATTCTGGTTCAATAAAAATTTGATGAGTTTCTTTTGATGAAAATCTTACAATTTTGTCTTCAAAACTTGGGCAGTATCTAGGGCCTATAGATTCTACTTTACCTGAATACATTGCTGATTTTGTCAAATTATCTTCGATTATTTTTTTTGTATCAGAACTTGAATGAATTAAGTAGCAAAGTTCTTGTTCTTCAATTGGTGTGTATTCGTTTGTAGAAAAACTGAAAGCTAATTTTGCATCAGTGCCTGGTTCTTTAATAGCTTTAGAAAGATCAACAGAGTTTTTGTATATTCTTGGAGGAGTTCCTGTTTTAAATCTAAAAAGTTCAACTCCAGATTTTTTTAAAGATTCACTTATTCCATTAGATGTTGGTTCTTCGTTTGGTCCTGAAGAAAACTTTTCATGTCCTGTTAAGATTTCTGATTTTAAATATGTTCCCGTTGTTAAAACAACACATTTTGATTTTAAAATTTCTCCATCTTTTAATAAAACACCCGTTACTGTATTATTTTCAATAATAAGATCTGTTGCAATAGACTCTATTAATTCTAAATTCATTTGTTCTTCAACAATTTTTTGCATATATTTTGAATATTCTTCTTTATCTGATTGGACTCTTAATGCTCAAACACCAGGCCCTCTAGAAGAATTAAGTAGTTTTGTTTGTAAAGCTGTTTTATCAGCAGCTTTTGCCATTTCGCCACCTAATGCGTCAATTTCTCTTACAACTATACCTTTTGCAGGTCCACCAACACTAGGGTTGCAAGGCATTGCGGCGATTCTATCTTTATAAAGATTAATTAATGCTGTTTTTTTGTTTAATCTTGCAGATGCCAAGGCAGCTTCAACACCTGCGTGACCACCACCAATAACAATAACATCAAAATGTTTATTCATCGCAATTCTCCTTTTCTAGTTTTATGTCTATTTAATTTTAGTCTTTTTTTATGAATAAGCAAGAAAAGAAAAAATCTCAAAAAGAGATTCTTAATAATCACACCATTATTTGGCTAAAAGGTTTTTCGCTTTATTTATAAAATCAATATCACAATTGTCATCTCAACTATTGTTAACTCTTGCGAGTGTTCCTATATGAATAGAATTAGAACATTCTTTTACATTAGTAAAATTGTTTCAATTAACTCCACCACCTGCTAGAATTTCTATTTTAGTACTATTTGTTAATTGCTTTAATAATTCTAAATTATCATCAATCTTATTTCCTGCACTTGTTAAAATAGTTGAAATACCAATATCTTCTAATAATTTAACAGCTTCAATTTTATCTTCAACTAAATCAAAAGCTTTGTGAAAAGTTATTTTAATATTTTCACTTAAGTTTTCTTTAACAATCTTCATTCTTTTTACATCTATTTTATTATCAGGTGTTAATATTCCTATAACAATGGAATTAGCTTTTGTTTTATTAATAAACTTTATATCTTCTAACATCTGATTAAACTCAGCATCTGTATAGCAAAAATCTCTATCTGTATTTCTAACCATTACACTGATTGGAAGTTTTAAAATTTTACATGCTTCTTCTATATCTTCATAGTCTGGAGTGAATCCACTTTTTTTAAGTTCTTTACAAAATTCAATTCTATCTGCGTTAGACAAATTAATTATATTATGTCTTTCATATCAGTTGCTATAACCTCTAATACTTTATTTTTTTGCATATACTTTATTCCCTTCAACAAATGTGTATAGTACATTAAAATCTTTATCTAAAACAACAAGATCTGCTTTCTTATTAACTTCAATACTTCCTGTTTCAGAATATATATTTAATTGTTTAGCTATATTAATAGATGTCATTTTGATTAAATCTGTTAATTCAATGTCAGATGATTCTTTATAAAATTTAACATTATGATTATATGTAGCTCCTGATCCAGCTAAAACTCCATTGCCTTTTAGCTTTACTTCAATACCTTTTTTAACAACTTCTAAATCTCCAATTTTATATTGCCCATCTTCTAATCCTTTTGCGTTAATTGAGTCAGTAATTATACAAATATTTTCTGGCCCTTTTGTTTTATAAATTAGATCTAATATTTCTTTTTTCAAATGTATTCCATCAGATATAACTTCAACCAGCATATCTTTATGATTTAAGGCAGAAACAGCTAATCCGGGTCTATAATGATCTACTCCACTCATTCCATTAAATAAATGAGTTACATGTCTTAAACCTAAATTATAATCTTTTTCTATTTCTCATGCTTCTTGATTTGTATGACCAACAGAAGGGATTATATTATTATTAATTAAATACTTCGTAAATTCACCATTTTGTAGTTCTGTTGCATAAGTAACTATTTTTACATTATCACCAGAAGTTTGAATAAATTTTTGCATTAATTCAATGTTCGGGTTAACAAGTAATTTTGGGTCATGCGCACCTTTTTTTTCCGCAGAAATAAATGGCCCTTCCATGTGTATTCCTAAGCATTTTGCACCGTTATTTTTTGATAAAGAAAAATCAGAAAATTCTTTTAAATACTTAAGATTATTTTCTAAACTATTTGTAACACTTGCTTGAATATAAGATGTAATACCTTCTTTCACTACGTTTTTAGAAAATATTTCAAATCTATTTGCATCGCCGGTTTCAAAATCAACACCATAACCTCCATGAACGTGACAATCTATGAAACCAGGAAGAATTGTGTTGCCTTTTAAATCTAATATTTTTTCATTTTTATTAACTATTTCTTTTTCAGAAATTTGTGATATTTGTCCATTTTCAATAAGAATTTGTCCGCTTTCAATTATTTTATTTTCTAAGACTATTCTTGCATTTTTAAGTATCATAAAGCACCTCTTTTAATTAATTTTAAATGTTTTATTTTTTTATAGAATACTTTTCAAAATAAACAAATAAAAAAAGAGATCAAAATCTCTTTAATTCTATATTAATCTACCTGCTTCAGAATCTACAATGATTGTTACATCTTTGTGATTTCTTAAAATTGTGCAAGGTCAATCTTCAGATATTGTAGCATTAAGCAATGCATTTATTGCTTCTGCTTTGCTTTCGCCTGTTGCAATAAGTAATATTTTTTTAGCATTCATTATTGATTTTAACCCCATTGAGTATGCTTTTGTAGGCACTTCACTTAAGTCACCATTAAAGAATTTTTTAGCATTAACTTCAATAGTTTCTTGAGCTAAATCAACTTCACTTGTTAAACTTTCAAATGATGTTCCTGGTTCGTTAAAACCAACGTGTCCATTTACACCCAGACCTAATAATTGAAGGTCAATTCCACCATTTTCTTTTATTAATTCATCATAAGATTCAGGTCTTACATTATTAATACCTTCAGGCACATAAGTATTTTCTATTTTTATATCAATGTGATTAAATAATTGATCATTCATAAAATATCTATATGATTGTGGGTGTGTTGGTTGAAGACCTTCGTATTCATCTAAGTTAAAAGTCTTAACATCACTAAATGAAACTTCATTTGCTTTGAAAGCTTTAATTAAATTTTGGTATGTAAGTATTGGAGATGAACCCGTTGCTAATCCTAAAACAGCATTTTTATTTTGTTTAACCTCTTCTTTAATTATTTCTGCAGCTTTTTTTGCCACTTCTACTTCATTTGCTAATTTAATAATATTCATACTTATTATTCCTCAATATCTAAATCTTCTACTTTAATGTCGATGATTTCACCTTTTTTGATTTTTTCATCCTCTTTAGCCATTCTGTTTTTTTGTTCTAAAACTTCTTCTGGTAATTTTCTATTAACATTAATGTATTCAATTTGTTCAGCAGTAATAGTTTCTAAAACTCTTAATGATTCTGCCAATAATTCTAAAGTTTCCATATTTTCTTTAATTATTTTTAAAGCAATTTTGTATGACTCTTCAAGAATTTTTGAAATTTCAGCATCGATTCTAGCTGCTGTTTCATCAGAATAAGTACCTTCCATTTTACCGTATGACTCTTCAGCCATAGTTAAGAATTTTGTCATACCTAAACTTGACATACCAAATTGAACAACCATTCTTCTAGCTATATTTGTAGCTTTATCTAAGTCATCGTGAGCACCTGTTGTAACATTTTCTTTACCAAACATTATTTCTTCAGCGGCTCTTCCACCTAAATAACCTGCAATAGTTGCGAATAAGTCTTTTTTAGATGAGAATACTGTTTCATCTTTTGGAGTCATGATTGTGTAACCACCAGCATTTCCACGAGGTATAATTGTTACTTTTTGAACTTTTGATGCACTATCAAGTTTTAAACCAATTAAAGCATGCCCAGATTCATGATATGAAACAATATCTTTATCTTGTTTAGTCATTGCTCTTGATTTTTTAGCTGGCCCACCAACTACACGATCAATAGCTTCATCAATTTCAGTAATTGTAATAATGTCACGTTTTTCTCTAACCATTAATATAGCAGCTTCGTTTAAAACGTTTTCTAATTGAGCACCTGAGAAACCTGGTGTTCTTTCAGCAACTCTATATCAATCAACAGAACCATCAATTTTTTTACCTTTAGCATGTAATTCTAAAATAGCTTTACGTTCTTTAATATCAGGTAAAGATACTTGGATAACTCTATCAAAACGACCTGGTCTTAATAAGGCTGGGTCTAAAACATCAGCACGGTTTGTAGCAGCCATAACAATAATTCCTGAGTTAGTTCCGAATCCATCCATTTCAACCAATAATTGGTTTAATGTTTGTTCATTTCCACCTGAACCCATTCCATTATTTCTTTTTCTACCCACAGCATCAATTTCATCGATAAATATAATTGCAGGAGCGGCTTTCTTAGCATCGTTAAACATTTCACGTACACGACTTGCACCAACCCCAACAAACATTTCTTCAAATTCTGATCCAGCGATAGAGAAGAATGAAACTCCAGCTTCTCCAGCTACTGCTTTAGCAAGTAATGTTTTACCAGTCCCAGGTGGACCTTCCATTAGAACACCTTTTGGCGCTCTTGCTCCAGCTTCTGCATATTTTGCAGGGAATTTTAAATAATCTACTAATTCTACTAATTCTGATTTTTCTTCTTCAATTCCAGCTACGTTAGCAAATTTAACATCTGATTTTTCAGCACGAGCTCTATTTTTACCCATACCAAATATATTACCTGCTCCAGCTCCGGCTCCAGAAGAACTTTTCATCATGAATCAAATAATTCCACCAAATAATAATACATAAATTAATAATGGTGCTAATGAAACTAATAGCGCCATTCCTACAGATCCTTGATAAACAAGTGAAGGTCATGGGAATGCTGTTTCAAAACCTATGCTTTTCATTATGCTATCAAACTGAGTTGTGTTTAAGTATGCTACGAAATTAACAAACTTACCACCCGTTTCATTAAGGTATGATCCTTTAACAACAACCGTTCCATTAGAACCTTGATATATAATTACGTTTTTTCAAAACAGATCTGAACTTGGGTTAGTTTCTGGTTTGTGTTTTAGTAATCATGATTCAAAAGTTGTTCCACTTATAACCTGAGTTGTTCCTTTAACAGTAACGGCAATAATAATAATTGTAACTATAATAGCTAATAAGATTATTAACCAAAACCATAAAGTTGACTTACTTTTTTTAGTCTTCATTTTATTCCTCCATCTCAAGATTTTTATTCTATTTTAATAATACCATTATTTGTTTTATTACTCTACTTAATGGTATTTAAGATTTTCTTTGTTTTAGTACTGTAAACTACAGCTTTTAGCATTCTATTTTTATATCTTATTTTTTTATCAATCAAATATCTATTTGTTTTTTTACCAAATGTATAAGTATTTAATTTATAAGTTAAAAAATCATTTGTTATTATGTATGGATAATTTTCCTTATTTCTTTTAATTGCATTTAATAAATCCAATCAATTTATAAATTCTTCTGACAAATATAAATCTTCTTTTGATTTGATTAAAATTGTTTTAGGTTGTATAGCTTTTGTTTCAATAATAAATAAATTTTCATAATCTTTTATTATTGAATATTCACCTATATTTATTTCCCAAAAAACTTTTTCTGAAACTTTAATATTTTTAGCAATTTCAAAAATAGTTTTGTTTCTTCTATTCTGGATAACAAAATCTTTTCTAATTACTTCTAATCATTTATAAATTGTTCTTTGTATAAATTCTAGATCTTGGTCCTGTAAATTTTTATTTATCTTTAATTCATCAGCTGACATATTATTATTTACATATCAATTAACTTCTAAATTTATTGTTTCTAATTTTTTATTTAGTTTTTTTATTGTTTCTTCAAAATCATTAAAAGTTGATTCAGATAGATTTGCTCTTATTTTATTTCTTTTGTATTTTTCATCTTCATTAGTTGAGTCAATGGCAAATGCTATGTTTTGTTCTTTTAATGATTTAAGAATTTCAGATTTTAAAATATTTAGCATTGGTCTAACAATTGTTATTTCTTTATAAGTAGAAGTCTTATTTAAACCATAATGTTTAACATATCCTTTTCTGGCTTGTTGTAATAAAAATGTTTCAACTAAATCATTTCTATTGTGTGCTATAAGTACATTTTGAATATTATATTTCTTTGACATTTCAACAAAAAAATCATATCTAACATTTCTTGCTCAACTTTCAAAATTTTCTTTTAGTTTTGAATAATCTTGACTAATTACGAGTTTTTCAAGTTTTAAATTATTTTTTAAACAGAAATCTTCAACTAGTTTTTGATCTTTTCATGAGTCTTCTCTGAAATTATAATTAACATGGCAAACAACAATTTCTTTGATATTCATTTTAATTAATTCGTTTAACATAAACATACTATCAGGCCCACCTGACACAGCAACTAGATATGAAAGTGTTGTATTTAATTTAAATCTTTCCATACCTTAATCCTTAAAATACCTTAGTAGTTCATTTGTATAAGATTCATCATCTTTATGAGAAATAAGCGGTTTAAGTATTTGCATACCTTCATTGCCTTCTAATATAGCATCTATTAAAACAGTTTTGGCTTCATCATTAGCTTTTGAGTGAACAAACTGCATTCTTTTTGGTGCAAATTTATATTTGTACATTAAATTGATTATTTCACCAATTCTTTCAGGTCTATGAACTAAAGTGAATGATCCACCATTTTTTAAAATTAAACCTGCATTTTTAATTATTTCTTCCAAAGTGATTAAAGTTTCATGTCTCGCATTTACAACTTCTTCACTAATTTTTTTAACTTTTGATTCTTCATGTTTTTTAAAAAAGGGGGGATTGCATATTACTGCATCAAATTTATTTGCCATTTCTTTTGCATAAGTCTTAATGTCAGAATTAACAATTTCAACTTGCTCTGTTAACTTGTTTAACTCAATGTTTTCAATAGCCAATTCAGCAGCTTTTGCTTGAATCTCTACTCCTACAATTTTTGCATTTGTATATTTAGAAACTATTAAAGGAATTACTGCATTATTTGTGCCAAAGTCTACTATTTTTTTAATACTACTTTTAAAATTTATAAATCTTGCAATCAATACACTATCTAATGTGAAGTTAAACATTTCTGAATCTTGATAAATTTTTCTATCTTCATAACCTAAAAGGTCATTTAAAATTTTCATTACACTACCTCACTTATATGTATTAAGAAAACATCTATTGCTAAATTTGTTTGAAATGTAAATTTTAAATCATTAATTAACTGCAATGTTGCTTCTGCTACATTTAAATATTTTTTTATTATTGTTCTATTATATGCAACTTCTAGCATAGCAATTAATTCAGACTTATCAATCTTTTTTAAATTAGTGTTTGCAAGTAAAATTGAGTTTTTATCTTTTTCTAAAAGTTCTTCAATAATATTTTTAGATGATTGATCTTGATTTTCATTTTCTAAAACAATTAATTTACATCTTGATCTTATAGTTGGCAAAACTTGACTTTTATTTTTAGTTAATAAAATAGCGATTGTATTTTCAGGGGGTTCTTCAATAAATTTTAATAAAGAGTTTGCAGATTCATTTTTTAAATTTTCTGCATTAGATAAAACATATACCTTAAACTTATTAACTTCATTAGTCGTCAAAGAAAACTTTTGCATAAGCTCAACAACATCATTTTTGTTTATTGCAAGACTTCCATCTCCTAATACTACAAAATTTGACAAACTTTTATTTTCAAATCTTTTGCAGTTATCACAAGAATCTTTTTCAGTACTTAAGTTTTCACAAAAAATTGTTCTAGATAAATTGTTTGCAAAATCATTTAAAGCTTCTTGATTATCGTTTGAAATTAATATAGAGCTAAACATCTTTTTATTTTTTAATTGCTCAACAAATTTTTCTAACGCTTCTCTTTTTTTCATAATTCAATCTTTTCTAAGATAACTTTTTTAGTTTGTTCAAAAACCTCTTCAGGTGATTTTGAAGCATCAATGACAGTTATTCTATTTGGTTCTTTAACCACTAATTCTTCGAAAGCTAATTTTACTGCTTCTTTAAACTTTCTTCCTTCTTCATCTAATCTATTCTTTTCTTCAGGTCTTGCAGAAAGTCTTTTTTCAGCATCCTCAAAACTTAATTCAAAATATAAAGTTAGATCAGGAAGAAATCCTTGAAGAATATTTTTTTGTAACTCATTTAAGTAATCAACTCCAAGCCCTCTAGCTCCACCTTGATATGCGGTTGTTGAGTCCATAAATCTGTCAGATATAACTATATATCCTTTTTCAAGATAAGGTTTGATAACTTTTTCAAGGTGCTCTTTTCTTGCAGCAATAAAAAGCAAAGCCTCTGTTCAAGGTTCCATTCCTACACCATCCTTATTTAAAATTAATTCTCTAATTTTTTCAGATAGTGGTAGCCCACCAGGCTCTCTAGTCATAACTACTTTATAATTCAAATCTTCTAAATATTGTTTTACTCTTTGTAATGCAGTTGTTTTTCCACTACCATCCATTCCTTCAATTGTTATGAACATATTAAACCTCGTATTTCTTTCTATTTTTAAATGCGCTTTCAAGTGTTGTTTCATCCATATAATCAAGGCTGCCACCCATTGGTATACCTTTTGCTATTCTTGTTATGTTTATATTCATGTTTTTAGTTAATTGATAAATATAATTTGTTGTTAGTTCTCCTTCAAAAGTTGCATTTAATGCTAATATCAATTCAGTATTTTTTTCAATTCTTGATAATAAGCTTTCAAAATTTATATCTGATGGTGATCTTTTTTTGTTTAGATTTATTTCTGATCCAAGTACATGATAAAGACCTTTATATTTATTTATTTTTTCAATATTATTAACATCAAGTTGACTTGCAACAACACAAATAACATTCTGGTTTCTAGTTTCATCTGAGCAAATTAAACATTCATTTTTAATTTCATAGTAATTGCAAATAGGACAAATAGAAAAATTGTCTTTTATAAAATTTAATTGTTTAGAAAAATTGTCTAAAGCAAATTTATCTATAATTAAATTATTTACCAATCTCTCACTTGTCTTTTTAGTAAGTCCATTGTTTTTATTTACATTATTTATAATTTCTTCAAACAATTCGTTATTCATAACTAATCCTCTATTTCTAATTCATCTATATTAAATAATCTTGATGCTGCCTCAATTGTTTTGTCATCAAAATGACTTAGCACCATTGATTGTTTTTTCTTGTCAAAATATGAATCATAATTTATTTCTTCATAACTTGGTAATTGATTAATTTCTTTAAGTCTCTTAAATGATATTTTAACTTCATTTCAAAGAGTTTCATCAATTGGTAAAAATAAAGCTTTTCCAAATTCTTTTTGAATAGACTCTCTATATTCTTCATTTTGTAAAAATACTAATAGATTATTTACATTCTCAAAATCATCAGCTCTTAAAAGGATTTCATTTTGAGATGCAGCTATAACTTTAAAGTTGAAAAGATTAATATATTTTTTTGCTAAATCAGGATTTAATAAATTATTTTGTTCATCCACTTTAAAGAAGCTATTTATTTTATTTTCAATATCTTCTCTTTTATTTTTATTGGCTCCAACTAATAAGTTTATAACTTCATTAATTTCTACTTTATAAGTTTTCTTTTCTTCATTATCAACTAAATTTTTATTTAACTGTATTTTTAAATTTGTTAATGTTTTTAATTCATAATCATCATTTATTGAAACACTTTCTTCCTTTATTTCAATATCATTTACTTGTGTAATTTCTTCTTCAAATGTTTGTATTGGTTGTTGTATAACTTCTTCTTTTATTTCTTCAACTTTTTCTATTAAAATTTGTTTTTCTGTTTCTTGTATATGATTTGGTTCATCAATGACTTCTTTTACAATTATGTTTTCTTGAATTGTTGAAACACTTTCTTCAATTTTTATTTTATGTTCAGTTGGTGTTTTTAAAGTTTTTAATAAGCTAATTAATAAATAATTAAAATTAATATTTGTGCCTTTTGTTTTTGCATATGCTTCACTTAAATTATCAGCCACTTCAAATAATGACTTTACATTTACTTTGGCAAATTCATTTAAATCAGATTTGTCTAACATATTTAAAACATTTTCGTCATTTGTAAATTTGAACTCAATTATTTCTTTTATTATTTCTATTAAACTTAAAGTGAAAACATCAAAATCCATTCCTTGATTATTAGCTTTTTCAAAATAATTTATGATTGTTGCTGGATCATTATTTAAGATATTAGTTAATATTTTCATTTTTTCATTTTTTGTTGCAACATAAAAAACTGATTTTAAATCTTCAACTGTTATATGATCTGAAGTTACAGTCATTAATTGTTCAATTACGTTTGATGCATCTCTTAGTGATCCTTCTGAAATAATTGCTATTTCTTCAAGTACAGCTTTATCAATTGTATATCCTTCATTTTCACAAATGAAACTTAATCTATTCATCAATGATATTCTGTCTATTTTTTTAAAATTAAATATCTGACATCTTGAAAGTATTGTTGCTGGTATTTTTGCATATTCAGTAGTTGCTAAAATAAATATTGCATGAACAGGAGGTTCTTCAAGTGTTTTAAGTAATGCATTAAAAGCCGCTTTTGTTAACATATGAACTTCATCTATTATGTAAATTTTGTATTTACCTATAAACGGTAATGAATTAATATTATTTTTTATTTCTCTAATTTCATCAACACCATTATTAGATGCTGCATCCATTTCTATAATGTCAGGATTTCTTTGTTCATTTGAAGCTATACAACTTTCACAAACTTCACAAGCAAGTCCATCTTTAATATTTAAACAATTAACACTTTTGGCTAAAATTCTTGCTATTGATGTTTTTCCAGTTCCTCTTTGACCTGCAAAAAGAAATGAGTGACTTATTTTATTATTTTTTAATTCGTTCTTTAATATTTCAACAACATTTTGGTGCCCTGCTATGTCACCAAAATTACTTGGTCTATATTTTCTGTATAAAGCTTTATTTTGTTCCATGAATCCTCCAACTAATAAATTATATTTATTATTAATTTTAACATTTTTGAGTGTTTTTATAAACCTCTTGTGTGTAATTAACATATAAATCAATACTAATTTTAATATTGATCAAAAGCCTGAATAATATAGCTATTTTAAAATAAAAAAGCCCTATGGGCTTTGCTCTATCTTATCTTTTCATTTGAAAAAAATCTGAAATTATTTTTTGGTATTTTGATTGAAGTTCTTCATCATCAAGTTTAAGCATATTTACTTTAATTTGATCTATGTTCACATAGTTTCTAAAACTCAACTTTACATTTTCTGTTAAATAAATTATTTCTTTTATCTTTGCCTGTTTTATTGCACCATAACACATCAAACAAGGTTCTAAAGTTGTAAATAGTGTATATTCAGAAAGGTTACCATTTTTTATTTTTTTAAAAGCCTTGTTCATAACATTTATTTCAGCATGACCTGTTATTTTTTTAATTTTATAACTATTATTTTTTGACTTAAAAACTATTTTATTGTCTTTTATTAAACAAGAAAAAACTGGTATATCTTTTGATTTATTTTTAACTTTAATTTTATTTATATATTTATTTAAATTCTTCATATTTTAATTATAAACAAAAAACCGTGATACAAGACACATTCCCTTATAGCTGCTACCTTCCGGTCCTGACTCATTCGGGCGTAATCTTTATCACGGCAATATTATTATACATTTAAAATTGCTTTTTTAAAACTAATCCAATTTAATATCACTCAAACTATCAATAATAAATTTGGCTTTATCTCTTATGTTTTCATTATGTTCTTGCCTTACTATATAAGAATTGTCATAAAACTCTTTAAACATTGATAAATCATTATTATCATCACCAGCAACAATTATATCATCATTACATATATTGAAAACTTTCGCCATTTCTTTTATTGCATTACCTTTAGAAACATTTGCATGATGTATCTCATTAAAAGTTATTTCTTTTAAATTATTAGAAACATAACTAAACTTTAAATTTTTATTTTCAAGTGTTTGCATAAGTTTTGTTCAGACAGATGGTGTACAACTCATTTTAAAACATATTATTTGTTTACCATCTATGTAATCAAAAGATCTATTTTGTGGTTTCATACCCATAAAAGTTATTTCCATCCCTTCTTTTCAAAAGTCATGATAAAAGAAATCTTCTTCACCTTTAAATGAATAAACAAGACTAAATATTTCGCTTCTATTATTTTTAACAAATTCGATTATTTCTATTGATAAATTTTCATCTAAATATTGAGAAAAAATTTCTTTTCCTTGATTGTCATATATAGCTGCACCTGCATTAGTTAAATAATAATCAGGTAAAAAATCAGGATAGGTTTCTTTAATATGTTTATCTATATGCTCAAAAGGTCTACCAGTTGATATTATTATTTTATTTCCTTTTTGTTGTAAGTTCTTAACAAAATTCATATCTTTTTCAGATATTATATTTTTTTCATTTTTACTGTTTCTTAAAGTTCCATCAAAGTCTGTAAATAATCATTTCATTATAAAAATCTCCATATTTGCTTCTACAAAAATTATACATTTAATGCCTTATTTAAAATTAATTTTTAATAAAAAAATAACAGTTTCCTGTTATTTAAATTATTTACTTAGTTTTGTTAATCTTCTTTCTTCTTGTCGTTTTCTACGTTGAACTTCTTGCACAGAACGATTTGCTTTGTGTTGATTTCAGAAGAAGAAACCTAGAGTTTGAATTATTTGGAAAGTTGATGAGAATATTCAATAAATTGCAACCCCTGAGGCAACTGACGCAACAACAAAGATAAATACAAAGGCAAATACACCTTGCATGATAAATTGTTTTTTACGTGATTTTCTTTGTGCTTCAGTTAATGTTATTGATTTTTGTTTAATTGATTGTAAAACAAGTGGTAATAACATTGAGATGATTTGCAATGGTAAATAAACAGCAAGTAGTGATAGATAGATTACTTCACCATTTAACATTTGAGATCATGGTTTTTCAATTAATGCAATCATACCTACGTTAGCAATTTTTAATGATTTTGTTGATCTAACAATGGCATAAATAGCGAATAGGAATGGCATTGATGCGAAAGCCCCTGCCATTGATGAAAATGGTGAGAAGCCTTCCTTCTTTTGAAGAGCTTGCATCTCAGCTGACATTTTTTGTCTTGCCTGAGGTGATTTATCACCTTTATATTTAGCTTGAATGTCAGCTTGTTTTAATTGGAAAGCTTGTTGTTTGTGCTGATTTACTTGAGATTTTCAAGTAAATGCCAACGAAATAGATTTAATAATAATAACTGTAAACAAGATAGCAAATATAACTGATACACCATAACTTGTATTACCTAGTTCTGGATTCAATGTTCCGGACATACCTTTTATTAATGAGTTAAGTAATAAGGCTGTTGGATAAACGAAGAATCCATAGAAAGGTGAGCCTGTTTTTGAGAATGCTTCTGATCATGAACTAATAACATTATAAGCATATTGCTGTCCATTTAAACCTGTTACAATAACAGCTCAGTTTTGAGAAGGTTTTTCACCCAATGCGGAAATAACTATTTCAAATGAAACCCCTGGCATATATACTCTTCTACCAGTCATATCTGTTACTTCTTGAATTAAATATGGATCTTGATACATTTGTACACAACCTCAAATCATTGAGATTATAATGAATAAAAATCCTAAAATTTTAAATCATTTTCAAATTAACTTTAATATTCTTTTTCTATCATTACTGTCTGACATTTTTTGTCAAAAAGTTTTTTTTGTTTTTGTGGTGCTATTTGAGTTCATGTATGACATAACCCCGTTTTTCTTTGGGTTAGACATAAATAATTGATTTTCATTATACAAAATTAGCACCTCCTTGCTATTTTAAAAATCTAACAACTAATTTGTTTAATTCCTTTTGATTTTGATCAAATGAATTTTGCATCATTCTGTTTCTTGCGATAATTATGATATCGTATGAGAATTCAGGCAATATTTTTATCTGATCTTGAATCATCATTCTAATTTGTCTTTTAATTTTATTTCTAGTAACTGCGTTGCCTAATTTTTTACCAACACTTATACCATATCTAAAATATCCTTTATCGTTTTTAGAATAATAAATTACAAATGCAGAATTTCTATGAAATTCTTGCTTACTTATTATTTCTTGAAATTCAAAATTCTTTTTTATAATTTTTTTATTTTTCATTACACAAAAAAATTAAGCAGTTAATTTAGCTCTACCTTTTGCTCTACGAGCTTTGATAACTTTTCTTCCATTCTTAGTAGCCATTCTAGCTCTAAAACCGTGAACACGAGCGTGTTTAATTTTTGATGGTTGTCAAGTTCTTTTCATTGTATTCAAACCCCCTTTTAAAGTTGATAATTCTTGTTAATTATAATATAAGTGCTGGAAAAAGTATAGTTTTTTATTGTTATTTTTAAGAAAATTCATCCATTGTGTTTTTATATGAATTTTTTCAACATTTTTTATAACCTTTTGTGGAAAAGTGGAAAAAAGATATATAAATACTAAACTATTGCTTTTTGTCGTTATTCATTATGTTTATTTCATTTTAAAATATTTTTTTATCCACACATTGTGGAAAACTTTTATTATTATGTGTTTTAATTTATTTTATGGGGGATTTAATATGGAAACAAAAGCACTATGAGAAAAATTAATTAATAAGTTGAAGAAAGAAAAATTAATAGATCAAGACATTATTGAAGAATATATTGTTACTTCAGAATTAATTAAAATTTCAAATACAGAGTTTATAATCCTTGTTAGATCTAATCTTGGTGTAACTATTTTAAATGAATTTAAAGAAGTGTTTATTTATGAATTTAAATCTGTTTTAAGCAGTTATGTGTCTGTTGAATTTTCAACTAAAGAAATTTTTGAAAAAAATACAAAAAAAGAGAATAAAAAAGAACCCGCAAATACTGTTTTACCTGAAAATGCACTTACTTTTGAGAATTTTATAGTTGGATCAAGTAATAAACAAGCTAATTTAGCTGCTAAAAATGTTGTTGCAAACCCTGGTATGAGTTTTAATCCTTTATTTATTTATGGAGATTCAGGACTGGGTAAAACACATTTATTACAAGCTGTTAAAAATCAAGCAGAATTAAATGGTAAAAAAGTTTTATATTTAACATCTGAAGAATTCACAAAAAGAATTGTTAATGCTTTAAATAAAGGTGATTTAAGTGAAATAGAAGAATTAAAAACTGAGATAAATTCTAATGAATTCTTTATCTTAGACGATGTTCAATTTTTAAGTAAAAAAGATAAAACAAACGAGTTTTTCTTTAACATTATTAATAATTTTACTGAAAATGGTAAACAATTAGTTTTTTCTAGTGATAAAACTCCTGAATTGTTAAATGGTTTTGATAAAAGAATGATAACTAGGTTTAATTCTGGTTTATCAACACCTATTAATGCTTTAGATATTCCAACTGCCAAATTGATAATTGAAGCTGAAATTAAAAAGCAAGGTTTAAAACAAAAAATTACAGAAGATGCTGTTATTTACTTAGCTCAAAACTTTAGCGATGATGTTAGAAAAATCAAAGGTTTAGTCAATAGATTACTTTTCTTTGGTATTCAAAACGATTTAGGTCACATTATTGACTTGGAAGATGTTATTGACTTGTTTAAAGATACACCTTCAGCTAATTTGGGATTATTAAATGTTAAAAAAATTAAAGAAGTTGTTGCTAAAAAATACGATGTTACTATAAAAGCTATTGATGGTAAGGCAAGAACAACTGCTATAAAAAATGCTAGGCATCTTTCTATGTATTTTGCAAAAATAATTTTAAACCATACATCAACTCAAATTGGTGCAGAATTTGGTGGAAGAGATCATAGTACAGTTTTAAGTGCTATTTCGCGTATTGAAAAATTAATATATAAAGAAAAAGAATTTAAAAAAATAGTTGAGTCTTTAAAAAACGAAATAATAGGAAAATAGATGTTAATCTACATCTTTTTTTGTGTGGAAAAGAATTTAAACTTGTTGAATAAAAAGTGGCTTAAACCTTTATTTATCTTTGTTTGTGAGTGTTTTCCACATATCAACTGCATTATAAATATTACTTATATAAAGAATAATATAATATATAAAAGCATACGTGTTTCTTTTGTTTTTATTTAATAAATATGAGATAATATATATTGTACATAAGAGGTGTTATATGAGATTAAGTATAAATAAATCAGTTCTATTAAATGAACTAACAAAGGCAAGTAAATTAATTGAACTAAAAAATGTTAACCCAGCATTACAAGGGGTTTACATGGAAGTTAGTTTTGATAAACTTGTTATAGTTTCATCAAACACGTCTACATCTTTTAAAGCTGAATTAAATAATGAAAACTCAGATTTAATCATAGAACAACCAGGACGTATATTAGTTAAACCTAAATTTATTTTAGAATTACTTAGAAAGTTAGACAGTGAGTTTGTAACACTTTCTACATTTGCTGAAAATGAATTAGAAATAATAACAGAAAAATCAAATTTAAAAGTTTCTATATTAAATGTAGAAGAATTCCCATTAATTGGTTTTGTTGAAAATGGTTTAGAATTATCTATTGATTCTCAAGAATTTAAAAGCACACTTAGTCAAACTATAAGTTCAATTAATGAATGAAACCAAAAAGTTGTTTTAGCTGGAATGAATTTAAAAATAAAAGATAACAAAATATCATTTGTTACAACTGACTTATTTAGAGTTAGTTTAAAAGAAATTGTTTTAAATGAAGCAACTAATCAGGAAGTAGATATTATTATTCCATACAAAACTTTAATGGAATTAAGAAACTTAATAGAAAACGTTAAAGAATTTAAAATTATAATACATGATACTAATGCAACATTTAAATTAGATAATGATTTATTGCAATCTACTTTAATTGATGGAAGATATCCAAATGTTCATTCAGCTTTCCCTACAACACATGAAATTAAATTAGAATTAAAAGCTAAAACATTATTAAAAGTTTTAAGTAGATTTGAATTAACAAATGATCAAAACATTACTTCAGTTGTTAATTTAGAAATTGAGCAAAGTGGAATTATATTAAAAACAACAATTGCTGAAACAGTTAAATATGAAGAAAAATTTACAGAATATAAATATGAAGGTTCAAGTAACTTAAATATTAACTTTAATACAAAATATTTAATTGAAGCTATAAGAAGTTTTGATGATCAATTAATTCATTTAACTTTTAATTCTCAAAACAAACCTGTATTAATAACAGGAGCACAAAAAAGAGATTTAAAACAAGTAGTTTTACCAACTTATGCATAATAAAAAATCAGGAAACTTCCTGATTTTATTTTTTTGCATTATTAAATTTTAAAGAACCTTCAATATCTGAATATCCACGTTTTTTTGAAATAGTAACTGGGAAGTTAAAGAAATCTTCAAAGAAATCTTTAACACCACTTATACCAGCTAATTCACCAGTAACATATAATCCGTTTTTAACAACACCACTTCTAACTAATGCTGAAGAATTTTCTAAAACAGTTGTTATTAAACTTTTGTAGTTTGTAAAAGATTTAATAAATATCTTTTTAAATTCTTCGCTAACACAAACAACACTTCTTCTTTCGTTAGTAATAATATCTTTACCAATGATACTTAATTCTAATTCATCTCTTAATTTAATAATTGTTCCAAGTGATCATTTAATTTTTTCAATCATATCGCTATCAACAGAAATAGAATATTCTTCTTTAATAAATTGATTTAAAGAATCATCTAAAAATTTCTCAGCATAAATTGTTTCTTTTTCTTTAATTATTTTTCCTTCAACAATTAAAGCAACTTTAGCATAAGCTTGATTAATATCTAAAATTAATACTCCGTATTCATCTTTAATATCTGCATTAGCACCTAAAGCAGAAAGTATTATTCTTGGAGAAAAAGAAATTGAAGCAAAGTTTGTATTTTCGTTAAATAAATTTTGGAAGAATTCTTGAATGAAGTCATTATCTGAGTTAGGACAAGATATAACAATTTTAGCTCCATCAAATTCATCTTTGAATCTTTCAACAAGTATTGTTACATATTGTTTAAAGATTTCTAAATCTTGAATAACATACTTATCAAGGATATTAACAACTTTTAAAGGATCATCTAGTCTACCAATAGTATTTTTAACATCACGACCATATAAAACAATTTCAGTTGTTAAAACGTTTCAACAAACTAAACTGAAGTCATCGTAGATTTTACCTTTCTCAGATGAAATTATTCTTGTAAATTCTTCACCAAAAACTATTCCTATTTTTTTATCACTCATAATATTCCTCACTTTTCTCACATTAATTATAGTATATAATAAACTTAATGTTAGATATAGGTGAATTAATGGCAAATGAAATAATTATTGTTGAGGGTAAATCAGATTCACAAAAATTAAAGAAAATTTATGGCGAAAATTTAATAACATTTGAAACAAATGGACTAGGAATTGATGATAAAAAATTAAATTCCATAAAAGAATTAAGTAAAAAAAATAATATTATAATTTTTACAGATCCAGACGGACCAGGTAAAAAAATCAGAGAAACAATAATTGAATTTTTAGATGTTGATGTTTTTAATGCATTTGTTTCAAAACAAGACATTGATAAAAATTCTAAAAAAATAGGCTTAGCTGAAGCAAGTGAAGAAGCTATTAAAAAAGCTTTAGATAATTTAATTACGTATAATAAAAATAATATTTCAATTTCTTGAGATGAATATGTGAAAAATGATTTTTACATAAAAGCAAACAGAGTGATAATCGCTAATCATTTTAGTTTGAGTGAAGATATGAGTTCAAAGAGTTTATTCAAATGACTAAATTGAATGAATTTAAAAGCTAAAGATATAGAAAAAATAATAGGTGAGTAGAATGAAAGTTGAAGCAAAGAAAAAATTTGGTCAAAACTTTATTAGTGATCAAAATTTAATTAATAAGATAGTTTCAATATTGGGTGATGATAAAGATCAACTAATTATAGAAATTGGTCCAGGAACAGGCGCATTAACTAAATTACTTGCACAAAAATATAACAAGGTAGTAGCAATAGAAATAGATACTGATATGGAATCCATTTTAAAAAAAGAAATACCAAATGATAATTTCGAATTATTTCTTTCAGATGTATTATTAGTTGATTTTGAAAAATTAATAAAAGAAAAAAGACAACATGAAAATCAAAAAGTTTCAATAATTTCTAACATGCCTTACTACATAACAAGCGAAATACTTTTTAGAACATTAAATGTAAGTGATAAGTTAACAAAAGCTGTTTTCATGATGCAAAAAGAAGTTGCTATTAGAGTGTGTTCATATAAAGGTGAAAATAATTACAATAACCTTTCAGTTGCTTGTGAATTTTATGCAGATAAAAAATATGAGTTTACAGTTCCAAAACATATGTTCTACCCAGTACCAAAAGTGGATTCTGCAATAATATCATTAACATTCAACAATAAATACACTGAACAAATTAAAGACAAAGATAAATTCTTAGCATTTTTAAGAAAAATATTTAATAACAGAAGAAAAACAATATTGAATAATTTATCAAATGTAACTAATGACAAAACAAAAGCTAATGAAATCCTTGATAACCTTAATATTGATAAATCATTAAGACCTGAAGTAGTTGGTTTAGAAGACTTTATTAGAATTTACAACAAAACTAGATAATATTTTGTAATTGAAAGTAGCTTTTTGCTACTTTTTTAATTTTTATTTGCACTAAAAACTTAAAATAAAGCAATTTAAGGGCATTTTTTAAGCATTTTATTAAAAATCAGTACTTTTTATGGGTTTTAACTCCATTGCCTGTTTTTATAGTAAAAATGGCTTAATTAATATATAATATATATTAAGGAAACTTAGAAAGAAACGGGTGAACAAATTATATGGCAGAACAAAATTATGGTGCTGAATCGATTAAAGTTCTTAAGGGTTTAGAAGCTGTTAGAAAACGTCCAGGTATGTATATTGGATCAACATCTAAAGCAGGTCTACACCACTTAGTTTGAGAAATCATGGATAACTCAGTCGATGAAGCAATGGCAGGGTTTGCAAACAAAATTATTTTAACTATTACTAAAGAAGGAGAAATCATTGTTCAAGATAATGGACGTGGTATTCCTGTTGGTATTCAAGCTGACTCAGGGAAATCAGCTTTAGAACTAGTTTTTACTCAGTTACATGCTGGGGGGAAATTTGACTCAGATTCATATAAAATTTCAGGAGGATTACACGGGGTTGGTGCCTCAGTTGTTAATGCCTTATCATTATATGTTGATGTTCAAGTTAAACGTGAAGGTAAAATTCATCATCAAATATTTAGCGGTGGGGGAACTCAACAAACTGAAATTGAAATCATTGGTGAAACAAATGAAACAGGAACAATTGTTAGATTTAAACCAGATCCAGAAATCTTTTTAGAAGGAACTGAATTTGATTATGAAACAATTAGAAATAAAGTTAAACAACTTTCATATTTAAATAAAGGTTTAGTAATTGAATTAAACGATTTAAGAATTGATAAACATGTAGAGTACCACTTCCCAAATGGTATCTTGGATTATGTAAAAGAAAAAAATGAAACAAAAGTAAAAATTAACCCAAGCATTTTCTACGTTGATAATAAACATGATGATATTGAAGTTGAAGTTGCATTACAATACAACGCAGAATATCAAGAAAACTTAATTACATTTGTTAACAATATTAATACTCATGAAGGTGGAACTCATGAAGATGGTTTAAGACAATCTTTAGTCAGAGTTATTAACCGTTATGCTGAAAAAGTTGCAACAGGTAATAAACCAGCTGCTAAATACTCATGAGATGATATTAAAGAAGGAATGGTATGTATAGTTTCAATTAGACATACTGATCCACAATATGAAGGGCAAACTAAAACAAAATTAGCTAACCCTGATGCTAAAAAAGCTGTTGATGCTGTAGTTGGTGATGCATTTGAAGAATTCTTATTAAAATCACCAGAAGATGCAAAAGCAATTATTGATAAAAATGCAAATGCTCAAAAAGCTAGAATAGCTGCGCAAAGAGCTAGAGAAGAAACTAGAAGAAAATCAGCTCTAGATACATTCTCACTTCCTGGTAAATTAGCAGACTGTGAAAGTAAAGATCCAGAAATTGCTGAACTTTACTTAGTCGAAGGGGATTCAGCCGGAGGTTCAGCAAAAACTGGACGTAACCGTAGATTCCAAGCTATCTTACCTTTAAGAGGGAAAGTATTAAACGTTGAACGTGTTGCTGAAGTTAGAGCTTTTGCAAATAATGAGATTAAATCAATTGTTACAGCAATTGGTACAGGTATAAAAGAAGATATTGATTTATCAAAATTAAGATATGGAAAAATTGTTATTATGACTGATGCCGATGTCGATGGTGCTCATATTCGTACGTTATTATTAACATTCTTCTATAGATACATGAAACAATTAGTTGTCGAAGGTCACGTATACATAGCACAACCACCACTTTACAAAATTGAAGCAGGTAAAAAAGTTGCATATGCATATAGTGATATTGAACTTGAAGAATTAAAAGCAGGTGACTTTAAAGATTCAAGATTTACAATTCAACGTTACAAAGGACTTGGAGAAATGGATCCAATCCAATTATGAGAAACAACAATGGACCCTGAAAAACGTACAATGTTACAAATTAAATTAGAAGATGCTGCAATCGCTAATGAAGTTTTCTCAGACTTAATGGGAGAAGACCCAGAGCTAAGAAGAAATTATATTCAAGAAAACGCAGAGTTTGTTGAAAACATTGACTTCTAGACAAAGAATAGAAAAGGTGAATTAAAATGAGTGAAAAAAACTTAGAACATAACCACGGTATAATCAAGGGTATTGATATTGCTGCTGAGGTTAGAAAAGACTTTTTAGAATATTCAATGTCTGTTATTGTTAGTCGTGCGCTTCCAGACTTGAAAGATGGTTTAAAACCTGTTCACCGTCGTATTATTTATGCGATGAATGACTTAGGTATTATTGCAGATAAACCACACAAAAAATCAGCACGTATTGTTGGGGAAGTAATTGGTAAGTACCACCCCCATGGTGATACAGCTGTTTATGACTCAATGGTAAGAATGGCTCAAGACTTTTCATACCGTTACCCATTAGTTGATGGACATGGTAACTTTGGATCAATCGATGGTGATGGAGCTGCCGCTATGCGTTATACTGAGGCTAGATTAGCTAAAGTATCAAACTTCATCATTAAAGATATTGATATGAACACTGTTCCTTTTGTTGATAACTATGATGCTAGTGAAAGAGAACCTGCTTATTTAACAGGATACTTCCCTAACTTATTAGCCAATGGAGCTATGGGTATTGCTGTTGGGATGGCAACAAGTATTCCACCCCACAACTTAAGAGAAGTAATTAGTGCAATTCATGCTTTCATTGATAATAGAGATATTACAATTGATGAAATTTTAGATAACCACATTATGGGACCAGATTTCCCTACAGGTGCGTTAATGACAAATGGAATCAGAATGCGTGAAGGTTATAAAACAGGTAGAGGTGCTGTAACTATTCGTGCTAAAGTAGCTCTTGAAGAAAATGATCGTCATGCAAGATTTATAATTACTGAAATTCCATACCAAACTAATAAAGCTAAATTAATTGAAAGAATTGCTGAATTGGTTAAAACAAAACAATTAGAAGGTATCTCAGATATTCGTGATGAATCTAACTACGAAGGTATTAGAATTGTTATTGAATTAAGACGTGATTCCAATCCAGATGTTGTTTTATCTAAGTTATATAAATTTACTAACTTACAAACAACATATTCATTAAACTTACTATCATTACATAATAACATTCCTGTGTTATTAGATTTAAAATCAATCATTAAACATTATGTTGATTTCCAAATCAATGTAATTATCAAACGTTCAATTTTTGAAAAAGATAAAATTGAAAAACGTTTCCACATCTTAGAGGCTTTAGACACTGCATTAGATAACATTGATGCTATTGTTAATATTTTAAGAAACTCACCAGAGTCAAACGAAGCTAAGATGAAATTAACACAAGCGTTTGGATTTGATGAAGAACAAAACAAAGCTATCTTAGATATGAGATTACAACGTTTAGTTGGATTAGAACGTGGAAAAATCCAACAAGAAATGGCTCAAATCAAAGAAAGAATTGATTATTTAACATTATTAATTTCTGATGAAACAGAACAAAATGATGTTCTTAAAAATCAATTATCTGAAATTGCTGAAAAATTTGGTGATAACAGAAGAACTGAAACAATTGATGAAGGATTAATGGACATCGAAGATGAAGAATTAATTCCTGATGTTAAAACAATGATTCTTTTAAGTGATGAAGGATATATTCGTCGTGTTGACCCAGAAGAATTTAGAGTTCAAAAACGTGGTGGTAGAGGAGTTAGTGTTAACTCATCTAATGAAGACCCAATTGTAATTGCTACAATGGGTAAAATGCGTGACTGAGTATTATTCTTTACTAATTCAGGAAAAGTATTTAGAACAAAAGCATATAACATTAGACAATACTCACGTACAGCACGTGGATTACCAATTGTTAACTTCTTAAATGGATTAACAGCTGGAGATAAAATTACAGCTATTCTTCCATTAAGAAATGTAAAAGAAAAAATGAATTACTTAACTTTCATTACTGAAAAAGGAATGATTAAAAAAACAGATATTTCATTATTTGATAATATTAACAAGAACGGTAAGATTGCTATTAACTTAAAAGAAGACGATCAATTAGTAACAGTATTTGCTACAACTGGAGAAGATACAATTTTTGTTGCTAATAAATCAGGAAAAGTTATTAGAATCCAAGAAAATATTGTTAGACCACTTTCAAGAACAGCATCAGGAGTTAAAGCTATTAAACTTGATGAAAAAGATGTTGTGGTTGGAGCAGTTACTTCATTTGGAATTGAGAATATAACAACTATTTCATCAAAAGGAAGTTTCAAGAAAACAAATATTGATCAATATAGAATTTCAGGCCGTAATGGAAAAGGAATTAAAGTAATGAACCTAAATGAAAAAACAGGTGACTTTAAATCAATTATTGCAGCTAGAGAAACTGACTTAGTATGTATTATTTCAACTGATGGAAATTTAATTAAAACTAAAGCATCAGATATTCCTGTTTTAGGAAGAGCTGCAGCGGGAGTTAGAGGTATTCGCTTAAGTGAAGGTAATAAAATACAAGCAGTAATGCTTGAGTACCGTAAACACGGAGAAGAAAACCAAGAATTCGAAGAAGATTAAAAATAAAAAACACTCTGTAATGTTAGAGTGTTTTTTTATATTCAATTAGTAAACATTAGATTATTGACATTGCTCCACTTTTAACCTTGTGTGTTGTTCCTTGAGGCAACATAAAGTGCGCATTTCATGCTTTTGTTTCATTTCAGAAAGTCAGAGTTGTTCTATTTCAAACAATTTTAATATCGTCTTCATTATCAATATTACCACCTTCTGTTGTTCATTTTTTTAACTTTGTAGAAACTTGATTGTTTCATTTTATAATTCCATCTTTTGAATAAAACGAAAATAATTCATCATTGAAGTACATATCGTAAGGTTCTATGAAATCTGATCCTTTTAAGTTGTAAACCGCTGTTCCATTATTCGAATAAGCACCAAATTTATCATAAGGAGTAAACTTTGTTAAATCACCGTTAGTAAATTCAATTTTTTCACTTCCATATAAGCCACCTTTTCAAGGTAATATGTTTGTATTATATGCTCAGTTATGTGACATAGAACGAGCTATTAAAAAATCAGCATATTCACCATTAGCATTGTGTTGTGTTTGATAAGGATCTACAACTCTTTGCGCATAACCTTCACTTCCATATTCATTTGGTGTTCAAATATCAATCATATCTTTATATTTTTCACTTAGATTTCAATCAATAACTTTATTATGTGGTTGTTGTTTTTCAATTTCTAATGCAGCAGCAACCGTTCTGATATTTTCAATCTCTTCAAAATTACCTGCATCGTTCTTTTTAACAGGAATAAACCCTTTTTCTTTATCTCATTGACATAAAGTTCATCATGCAGATTGATATGGACCTTTAAAAGGATTATCTTGCACAGAAGCAGAAACATATCACAAATTTTCTTCTATTCTAACAACATTAGGGACTTCGACACCTAAGTTTCTAACAAACAGTTCATTAACTTTAGTGATTTTTTCTTTGCCTATATCTTCAGGTTTATTCCCAAAATTATTTATTCTTCAAAATTCTAAACGATTATTAGCTGAAATTGCAAAGTAAACTCCATCATCTGTTTGGAAAACAGCTGTGTCTCTTCAATTACCACTACCATCTTCATTCATGTTATCTTTTGATAAAACTCCTGAAGTATATATTTCATTACCAAGTCCATGAGAAACAAAATAAGCTATACCGCTTTTATTTAGTGTCATATCTTTTTCTCTACTTTCTTTGTCCAATGGTATTACCATACCGTCTTTCATTGTGATAACAAAAACTACATCTCCTGGATCAAAAAACTTACCTTCATTGTCAACTCAAACAGAGCCACCAAATGCAGCAGTATTTCCAAATATACTTTTTCTATCAAAATGTTTTCTGGGCTTAATTCTATAATCACTTTGGGTTCATACATTTAAATCTGGTGATGTCATTTCTATTCAACCAGAAGTTGAAGTTTTGTTATCTCTAAATAACATTCAACTATAAAATAATTCTTTTTCCTCATCTCATAGGATAGAACAAGCATCATTTGCAAATACATTCGGGCCACCATTTTTTGAGTTATATGGTGTATATCAATTAAGTGGTCTTGAGTCAGGTAGTTCATTTACTCCACAAGATACCATACTTAAAGGAGCTGTAATAACTAAAAACATAGAAGTTAGTACAGTTAAGATTTTCTTCATAATATAATTTCCTTTCCTTAAAATTAGTATTATTAAATAAGAATTATTTACCTAAACAATATTTTTTAAAAATATTGTCAATTATTTCTTCATCATACTGTTCACCTATTAGTTGATTTAAGAGATTTCAAGCTTCATGAAGATCTACATTAATTATGTCTATTGGCATACCACTAATTATTGCGTCTAATGATTTTTGTAATCTTTGCATTATTTGTTCAACAAATGAAATTTGTTGTAAATTGATTAATATTAAAGAATCGTTTTTAATAAGTTCTTCATTCATATGCATGGTTTCAATTTTATTTATTAAATTATCGACGTCGTTGTTTATCGCGCTAGTAAAAACAAAATTACTTTGAAAAGATTTTATTTTATTTTTTTCTTCATTGCTAATTAATTCACTTTTATTAAAAACTAAAATATGATTTTTATTTTCTAATTTTTCAAAGATTTTTTTGTTCTCTTCATCGTCTATTGCATTGTAATCAATAACAAATAAAACTAATTCTGCATCATCAATCATTTTTAAAGATTTTTCAATCCCTAAACCTTCAACAATATCATTTGTTTTTCTAATTCCTGCTGTATCAATTAAATTTAAACTTATATTTTCTAAATTAATTTCTCCAGTTACAATATCTCTTGTTGTTCCATGAATATCTGTTACTATTGCTTTATCTTCATTTAATAGTGCATTTAATAAAGAAGATTTACCAACATTTGTTTTACCAACAATCGCAGTTTTTATACCGTTAGTATTTTTAATTGCCATTTTAGATCTTTTTAATAAACTTTTTACTTCATCGTTTATTGCAGAAAGAAATTTTGTTAAATCTTCAATACTGCTTCCCTCAATATCATCATAATCAGGGTAATCAATTGAAACTTGAATTCTAGAAATAATGTCTAATAAATTGCTTTTTAGATTTATAATGCTTTGATTATGAGCACCACTCATATTATTAACACCAATCTTTAAAGCTAATTCATTTTTAGCAAAAATTAAATCATTAATACCCTCAGCTTGAATTAAATCTATTTTATTATTTAAAAATGCTCTTTGACTAAATTCACCCTTATTCGCCATTCTTGCACCATTCTTTATAATTAAATTAATTATTCTTTGAGTATTTAAAATACCACCGTGACAAGCGATTTCAACAACGTTTTCACCAGTAAAGCTTGCAGGAGAAACAAATGATGTTATAACAACTTCATCCACTAATTCATCACCATCAAACATTTTTCTAACTCAAATATTTTTTTCTTCTTTAATTTTTAGTTTTAATAAACTATTAATAATATTAAAACTATCATCTCCGCTTATTCTAATTAAAGAAATTGCTTGTGTTGATATATTGGTTGTTGGTGCTACTATAGTTTGGTTTAAATTAATCATGCTTATCTCCCTGTCGTCTATTATTTATTATACTATTTTAGCAATAAAAAAAGATTCCGAAGAATCTAATTGATTAAGCTATATTTCCACCAATAGCACCACCAATTGAAATCATAATAACTGAAAGTACAAACAGAATAACTAATATAGGTCACATAACTTTAAAGAATTTTGTGTAATCTATTTTTGCAATACCAATAGCAGCCATTATAATACCTGATGTTGGTGTAAATAGATTTATGAATCCGTTGGCCATAGAAAAAGCAGTTATAGAACCACTAGCCAATACTTCTGAGTCTTTTGCAAGAACTCCTCCTAGTAATGGGAATACTGCTCTGGCAAACCCTGATGTTGAAGGAATAAATAATGAAAGAGGAATGAATAATATAAATAGAATAATTAGGATACCAACTGATGAATTAATCCCACCAATTGAACTAGCTAACCCAGAAACAACCAATTGTTGAATAAGTGATTTTTCAAGTGCTCAACCAATTCCACCTGCAACAGCAATAACTAAACAAACTCCAAATAAATCTTTGGCTCCAGCCATAAATTGATCTAAGAAACCATCTTCACCTAATCCATTAACTAATCCAAGCACAATTGAAGATAATAAGAAAATTGCTGAAACAACAATAAATCCACCATTTCCAAAACCTTCAGCTTGACTAGATAAATAAGGAATATGTGTATTAATTCAAAGCCCAAATTTATAAAAAGGTCCTCAAGTGCTTTCAATTTCAGAATTATTTTCATAACCTAAAATACTATCTCAACCGACCATATAGAAAATCATTAATATAAATGTTAATCCAAAAAATACTAAAGTTAATTTTCTTTTTCAGTTCATATCAATTTTTTCAGCTGCTTCATTTAAAAAGAATTTTTTATCTTCTTCCATTGTTTTGAAAACAACTGATTTTTGAGGATTCATTTTAACTCTTCATGAATATCAGATTACAAAAACTATAGATGCAGTTGTCATAACAAATCATGAAGTAAGTCTTCAAACTAAACCATCACCAACAGATGTCTCAATACCAGCACCAGAACCATTTATTGTGTCAACAGCAACCCCAATTGCAAAAGGATTAACTGTTGAGTTCATTACACCAACACCAGCACCAAGTAAAACAATCATAAAACCAGTTAATTTATCAAAACCAGCTGCCATCATTAAAGGAATACAAATCATATAGAATCCTAAAGATTCTTCTGCCATACCTTCTGCACTACCAACTATAGAAAAGAAGACCATTAAAGGTATAATTGCTCATATTTCTTTACCTTTTAGCGCAGATGTTATATTTTGCGAAAATCCTTCTAATGCTTTAGAACAAATAACAATATTTAAAAATCCTCCTAAAGCAACTAAGAAAACAATAATCTCAGCGCCACTGACAAATCCATTAATAGGAGCAATAAATAAATCAAATATACCTAAAGCAACGATCTCTTCATCATGAGCAGGAATTTTATTTCCATTTTCATCCAGCATCTCATTAATATGAACGGTTGTGCCACTTCATTTTAGAATTCAACTTATAAAAATAATAACTGCAATGATTAACAAAAGAATTGTAAAAGCAGAAAGCATTTTAAATTGTTTTTTTTCTTTTGTTGATAGAACATCTTTATTTTTCTTGAAAGGATTTTTTAATTTAAAATCGTTTTTCATCAGAATTAACCCCAATCTTTTAAAATTTGTTAAGTAAAATGATTATATAAAAAAAAGAGTACTTTTAGTACCCTTGAAATGTATTATTTTTGTTTTCTTTTGAAAACCTTATTTTTTAAATAAATTAAATCAGCTTTTATACTTATGCTATCTTCAATTTCAATGTTTGGATTTATTTCACCATCTCATCCATCTAAATATGGATCTTTTTTAAATTTATATTCTTGAATTAAGAAAACAATAACATTAATAACTAAAGAAACCACTAAGATAATTAAGAATCACATTCCTGACTCAGTTATTTCTCATTCACCTTTAGCAATGTTTTTTGGCTCTCAAATAAATGCAAAAATTCCAAAGAAAATAAATATAGCCATAAAGAATGAAGAAATAATTCCGCAAACCATAAATAATTTAGTTTGTTCAACTTTAACTTTCTTTGTGAATCTATTAACAACACCAGCTACCATAACAGCTAATACCATTATGAAAACTAATGCACTAGTTCCAGAAGAAAATCAATTTATATAATCAGCTGGTCTATTTAATAACTCTTCTACATTTTCAATGCTTCCTGAGCCAACGGCTGAACCTATTCCATCTCATCCATCTCTTGTTGTACAAATACCTATAGTTATTAGGAAAGTGTAAGCAACAATAAAGATTATCATTTGTATGAAACCAGCTTCTTTATAGTTTATACTTCTTTTTTTTGTATAAATTGTTTTATTGTTAGCATCAGATGCTAAATCAACTATAGCTATATCAACAAATATGTTTGACCCTAATAAACATATACTCATAAGTATTAAGTTTGAGATAATTCTGGCAGCATTACTTTCTTTACCACCTAACATTTTTTCTAATAACTTAACAATTGATCCGTCTGGAGAACCCATAAATAATGATAAGGCCATTAGTACATAAAATATAGCAACAAATATCATACCTGCGAATAAAGCTTTTGGAACAACATCTTTATTTGTTGCAGTTTTTTGTGCATTAGCAATATATACATATCCATCAAATGCAAAAAGTATTCCACCAAATCCGCCTAGAAAAAGGATTGGTGATCATTCATTTGTTCCTCATGTATTTTTGTCATATCCACCATTTCATCATGCACTTGTACCACCAGTTTTGTCAATTAAAATAAAACCTGCAATAAACGCAATTAGTAAAGGTAAAAATTTAATTAAAATACCGACAACTTGAATTTTTCTATTAATAAATCTTTTATATATAGACAAAATTGTACAAGTAATAAATATACTTATCCCAACAACTAAATAAATTAGTAATTGCTGATAAGCTGTAATTGGAGCACCAATTGCTAATAATAAATAGTTAACAGCCCCAGCCACAAAAACACTTTGTGTGCTTGGAATGTAAACTCATCCATACATAATAGAGAAGAAAGAAGCAGTTTTTCTATTTATAAATATTTTAGCTCAGTTCCCCAATGTACCATTACCAAAATGTTTTGTTGATGATGAAATTTCAATAAAAACAATCATTGACATGATACAAATAACACCAACAAATGATCAAAGAATTAATGCAATTATTGGGTTGTTTGTTTGATTTAATAATTCACTATTTTTCATATAAATACCAGAACCAATTACAGTTCCAATAACCATTACGAAAAGAGTTAAAAATTCAAACGTTTTAGTTTTAGTTTTTTTAGTATTCATTGTTTTAACTTTCTATAAGATTAAAAATAATTTTAATATAAAAATTTTAAAAGTGAAAACAAAATAAAAAAACACTCTAAGTGTTTTAATCGATGAATTCTTTGTTATCAAAATAAGGTTTTAAAACAGTAGGTAAAATTAATTTATCTCCATCTCAATAGTTTTCTAAAATTGCAGCAATCAATCTGTCTATAGCAACTCCAGAACCATTTAAAGTATGTGCTAATTTAACTTCACCATTAACGTCTCTATATCTAGTTTGCATATTTCTTGCTTGAAAATCTGTACAATTTGAACAGCTTGAAATTTCACGATATTTATTTTGTTCTGGGAATCAAACTTCTAGATCATATGTTTTACTTGAACTAAAACCAACATCGCCAGTACAAAGTTCAACAACTCTATATGGCAAGTTAAATAATTGAAGAATAGCTTCTGCATCGTTAACCATTGCTTGTAGTTCTGTTTCACTTAATTCTTGATTTGTAATTTTTACTAATTCAACTTTATTAAATTGATGTAATCTTATTAAACCTTTAGTATCTCTACCAGCACTACCAGCTTCTTGTCTAAAACATTGAGAATAAGTTGTATAGTGAATTGGCAATTGATTTAGGTCTAAAATTTCACCTGCATGTAAATTAGTTAGTGGAACTTCACCTGTTGGAATTAAATATTGATCGTTTGTTGTTATATAAGCATCTTCTTTAAATTTTGGTAATTGACCAGTACCATACATTGCTTGAAGATTAACAAGAAGTGGAACTGTTATTTCTTTATAACCTTTGCTTGTGTGAACGTTTAATAATATGTTAGATAAACTTCTTACTAATTTTGCTCCTAAACCAGTATAAACAACAAATCTTGACCCACTTAATTTAGGACCTGCTTCAAAATCAACTAATTTTAGTTTATCCGCAATATCTCAGTGAGGAGTATTGTGTTTTTTAATTAATTCATTACCTCATTGTCTAACTTCGACATTATCATTATCATCATTCCCGATTGGCATATTATCATTAGGAATATTTGGAATGTTTTGTAATTTATTTGTTAATTGTTCTTGAACTAATTTTAATGAATCATCTAATTTTTCTATTTTAGAATTTATTAAAGTAACTTCTTCTTTAATTTTATTTGCTTCATCACTTTGTTTGTTTCGCATTAATTCACCAACTTGTTTAGATAAGTTATTTTTATTGGCTTTAAGATTTTCTACTTCTTTTAAAATTGATTTTCTTTGAACATTTAATTCAACAGCCTCATCAATAATTAATGAATAGTCACCGCTTCTTTTATTTAATTGTTCTTTTACTTTAACTAAATTACTCTCTATAAAATTTATATCTAACATTTTTCCTCCAAGATCACTGTGTGATTGCTATTTAAAATTATAATACAAATTAAGTTATAAAAATCTATTCTTATTAGATAGAAAACTATAATGTAATATTTATTATAAAAATAAGGTAAAATTTAAAAATGTTAGGAGATGTTTAAATGGATTTACAAGTAAGGGCGATAAGCCATAAACATAACGCAAAAATAGCAATAGTAGATATTAGTGAAAGTATGAGAGAAATTTGTGATTTACAAAAATCAAATCCATTCATTAGTATTGCATTATCAAAATTCACTTTAGGTAACACATTGATTTCTTTAGATAATAAAGAACTTGCAAAAATTAATTCAAATTATGTTTCAAAAAATGGAGCAGTTAAAAAAATGATTGCTGAATTTCAAAACAATAAAGTTAGAGCATATGCACAAGTTAAAGATTTTGATATAGAAGAATATATTCCTAGATTAAGTAATAATCCCGTTTATGCCACTGTCGGTACTGAGGGGCAATTATTAAATAGTAGAGATATGGGATTAAAAGAACCATATATTTCAACAATCAATACAGATTCTCCAAATATAGATCATATATGAATGGATTTTTTAAGAGATAGTAATCAAGTTGGATCTCTTTTAACTAGTGAAGTTAAATTGGATGATGAATTAAAAGTAAAAAAAGTTGTAGGTATATTAATTCAATTACTACCTGAACATACTCAAGATGATATAGATTTGCTTGATTCAAAGTTAGGTAATACAAACTTTATTTGTGAAGTATTGATGAAATCAACAAATTATAACGAAGTTATAAAAGAAATATTTGAAGATGCAGTTATATTAGAAAGCAAAGAAATTATTTTTGAGTGCACTTGCAATGAAAATAAAATATTAGATTCAGTAAAATTATTGGGACAAAATGAAATTCAACAATTGATAGACAATAAAGAAGATGTCCAAGTTATCTGTGATTTTTGTAATAAAGAATACATTGTAAATAATAAAAGCCTTAAAAACTTAATATAAAAATAACAATAGATTGGCCTTTTATTTTGCCAAAAATCTTTTGTTTTTTTATTTAAATGATAAAATTATTGAGATATTGTTTTAACATTTTATAAATTTTTAAGGAAAGAATAGGGATAATAATGGCTAATAACAAAAAAAACACAAGCTCAAACACTTGATCAAAAGCCGCAAATACAAAGACTGTTAATGCTCAAAAAGCTAATCGAGTTAAAAATGAATCAGCTCATAATAAAGAAATAGTTGATAAATATAAAGAAGCTATCAATTCAACAAATAAAAGCTTTAAACAACCAACTAAAAAAGTTGTTGAACCAAAAGTTGTTGAACCAAAAACTTCAACAGTTGTAGCAAATTCAAATACAAAAAAACCGTTATCAAAAAGTGAAGAAAAATTAATTAATAAAATAAATGAAAAAGAATTAATAAAACAAAAAATTGCTGAAGATAAAAAATTGAAAAAACAAAATAAAGCAGAAGCTAAAAAGATTTATCAAGAACAAATTCAACAAGAAAAAGAGAAAGTTTTATTGGAAAAACAAGAAAAAGAGTTAAAAGAAATACAAGAAGCGGAAGCAAAGGCTAAAAAAATGGAAGCTGAAAGAGTAGCTTCAGAGAAAAAAGCAGCTGCAGAAAAAGCGAAAGCCGAAAAAGAAGCAGAGGCTGAGAGAGTAGCAGTTGCTAAAAAACTAGCTCTTGAAGAGAAAAAAACTGCAGAAAAAGCTAAGAAAATTGAAGATGAAAAAATTCAAAAAGAATTAAAAACAAAAGCAGAATTTGAAGCAAAACAAAAACAAGCAGAAGATGAAAAAATTGCTAAAGAAGAGAGAAAAAACATGGGACAAACTCAAACTGAAAAAACACCTAAAGTAGGTAAAAATTCAAAAACTTCTGAAACTAGGGAAATTCAAGTTTTTGAACCAACAGCAGAATCTGAAGCAAAGCGTGAATTTATTGAAATTGATCCTAAAACAAACTTTGATAAAGGTGTTAAAGGTTTAAAACAAAAAAATAAATATCAAAAACAATTAACAAACAAATATTCTAAAGACATTTTAAGTGAAGGTACTATAGTTACAACAACAAACTGCAAACCAAACACTTTAGAACATATTATTGAATTAAAGGATGTTAGAAAATCATATATTACAGGGGATTTAGAAACTCCTATTTTAAAAGGCATTGATGTCAAACTAGATAAAGGTGATTTTATCGTTATTTTAGGACCATCAGGTTCTGGAAAAACAACCTTCTTAAACGTTATATCAGGATTAGATAAAGCAACTGAGGGTGATGTATTTATCTTAGGTTCAAACTTATCATTATTAAAAGATTCACATTTAACAAAATTCAGAAGAAGAAATGTAGGATTTATTTTCCAACAATACAACTTATTAACAAATTTAACTTCAAAAGAAAATGCTGAAGTTGGACAAAACCTTGCTAATAAAAATAAACAAGGAATGAGTATTGAAGAAATTTTTGAAACAATTGGAATGAAAGAACAAATGAATAAATATCCTCATCAAATGTCTGGGGGGCAACAACAAAGGGTTTCTATTGCTAGAGCATTAGCTAAAAATCCTGAAATATTGTTTGCCGATGAGCCAACAGGTGCATTAGATGAAGAAATGGGACGTAAAGTTTTAGAAATTTTAGTAAAAGTTAACCGTGAGCAAAAAACAACAGTTGTTGTAGTTACTCATAACCCTAACATTGCAAAAATAGCTAATACTGTAATTCATATTAAAAATGGATTAATTGATAGCTTACAAAAAAATAAAAAACCAGCTGATCCAAAATCAATTGAATGATCATAGAAAATGAACCTATAATGGTTCTTTTTTTGTTTTTTTATTAAAAAACATTTACAATTATAATAATACAAAGTAAAAGGGTTCAAAATAAAATGAAAAAACTATTATTGACACTATCTTCTATATTAATGATCGGAACAACATCTATGAGTGTTGTTTCATGTGGGGTAAAACCTGAAAAAAATGTTATTTTTGCAATTATTGGTGGTCCAACACAATCTTCTGGTGATTTGGAAAAGGTAACTGCTTATAAAGAAATTGCTGATGAATATAATGAGTTAAATAAAGACGTTGAAGGATTTGTTCCTGTAAAGGTTCAATGAAAAGATTCAAACTATTTAAATAACACAATAATGGTTGGTGATAATCTACCTGATTTATATATATCTTATGTAGATGCAGCGTCTACATATTTAAGTACTAAAGTTGGAAGCGAAGTAAGAGATATGGAAGTTTCTATGGGTGAAGAAGGTTTTGAATCTTTTAAAAACGATTTAATAACACCAGCATTCATGAATGAAGGTAAATATCAGGATAAACAAATAGTACTTCCATTTGGTAAGTCTTTTGATATATCTGTTATTAACGTAAATACTTGAATACAATTTGTATCTCATGTTAAGGATTATAAAGAAAGTGCAGAAGCATTGCAAATAGCATTTAATAATTTTAATGAAACTGAGCGTAAATTAGAATTAGGCGGAGATACGGAAACATCAAACAATCAAATATTCGGTAGTTCTCTTGAAATAAACGAACAATGAGTTGTAGCTAATAAACTATCCGTAAATGAGTTCAAAGAATTAATATTAGTTATTAACAAATGTTTAGAAACAGCTGGAATATCAAACGGCCAAATAACAAAAGAAAATGGAGATGTCCAAAAAGCTATAAAAGATGTTTTTGCAAAAACAGAAAATGTAATATTATTAACAAAATTTATGAATGCGATTGTTCACACTGACCGTGCTATAGATGTAAAAATTGCAAATAGAGATGCAATAAGTGTTAATGGAGAATTTTTAAATGATTGTCAACTAAAAGAAGTAAATAACAGTTCAGATAAGTTAGACTATACACAAGCTAAAAATTATGGATTCGGTATTGATTCTGTTGATAATAAATTTTTTATGGATTATGCCTCTTCTTCTACAACACCACAAGAACTTATAAATATTGAAGATCCTAATAATGAATTTTGATATAGTTCAACATTTTCACCAAATAAAACAAAAATAAATTTAAATGAAAATTCTAAAAGCTTTATTGAAACAACTGAGTTTTTGGATGGTATGAAGGATATTGCAAAATTAAATGGTAATTCTAGTGCACTTTCTTTTCCAGAACAGTGAAACGGTGTAATGTCTGTTGCTAGATATGATACGCCTAATGTTAAATCATGAATAACAAGTGACTTTATAAAAGGAACTATGTTTATGGGTTCTGCTTCTTCTGCTAATGATCCATATTTTGCTCAACAACAAAAAAAAGTTGATGATGAAATTAATCTAAATGGTTATAAAATAAAAGCCACTACTTATTTTTCACCAAATAAAAAAGCTGATTTATTGACTGCACCAAAATCTAATAAAGATAATTTTAATCGCCATGTATTTATGTCACAAGGTAGAGGCATTGCAGGATTTAAATCTAATGGAAAAAATAAAGATAAAAAAGAAGAGTCTGTGACAGGATTCCTTAACTATACGATGCAACCAAAACCAGCTGCAAGGTTTGCTTTAAGAACTAGTTACTTGCCAGCTACTAAGTCAGGTATGGAAATATACAAAAATTATGTAAATGGTAGTTATAATAACAAAACCGGAATAGTTGAAGAAGGAAGAAAAAATTTAGAAGATGCTGTTAGAGTAATTGAAGGTTTAGGAGAAAATGAAGATGTTAAAGATGAACAAATATATAAATATTTTTCTCAAATTCAAGATGCTAAAGGTAATCCAGATCCAAAAGCAACAGTTAGTCCTGTTATGACTGGTTTAATAAACGAATATTTAGAACCTAAAATTCAATCTGAGAAAGATATTGAAGATTACTCAGAAAATGAAGAAGTAACTCTTTTAGTATCATCAAAAGCAATTCCTACCACAGATATTATGAGATCGTCACTAAAGAGCTCAATTGACCCTAACAATGGAGTAATGGATTTAAAAAATTGAGAAAACATTAAGTTTTCAGATATTCTAGATCCATATGAAGATAGAAAAAATAATTATTTGATTGAAAAATGAATATTATCAAATCAATCTGAGTTTTACAGGAATATAGAAATAACTAGAAATAACATAAAATAGTTTCATATAATATCACAATATTTTGTTTATATAAATATCTTTTGCTAAGTATAAAGAATAAAGAAAATATTTATAATATAATAATTTTGAAATAAAGCAGGCCTTAAAAAAACACTCAATGTGTTATTAAGAGTTGTAAATATTTATGTGAGAGTATGATATTTTTAAGCTGTTAAATTAAATATATAAAAAAGAAGGAAATTTATAAAATGAAGAAACTATTAATTACATTATCGTCCGCGTTAGTTGTCTCAACAGCAGGTATGAGTGTTGTTTCTTGTGGTGTAAAACCAGAGAAACAAGTTGTTTTATTGCTGCCTGGAGAATCAATTGGTGCGGGTTCAACATATATCCAAGACGGGTATAGAGAAATAGTTAATGAATTTAATCAATTACACCAAGATGATGAAAACTTTGTACCTATCAAAGTTCAATGAAAACCAAGTGGGACAATTCAATCAGCAATTTTGTCAGGTGATAATTTGCCCGATTTATATGTTTCATATCCTGATCAAGCGTCTCTTTACAAGAGTACAAAACTTAGTGATAGAACAAGAGATATGAAAGAATCAATGACAGGTGAAACACAAGGAGCAGTAACTGAGGAAAGCCAAAAGGCTTGAGATGATTTTGAAAAAGATTTAATATCAAACTCTTTTCTTCAAGAAGGGCAATATAATGGAGAACAACTTATTCTTCCATTTGGTAAATCTTTTGACGTTTCAGTAATTAATGTAAACTTATTTATAGACTACTTAAGAATATATGATAAAGCAAATGCAGATATAATACAAACAAATTTTGAACAATATAATAAAGACAAAAGAAGTGCTTTAACTAATTCAACTGGAGCGTTAACAAAAATATCTTTCTTTGACAAAGAAAAATCTAGACAAATTTTAGGCATTTCAAATTCAACAGAACAAATTAATCTTTCAGACGAATTAAACCCTACAAACTGAGTTGCTGAATTAGCAGGGAAAACAGAAACTGAGTTAGTGAAAGGTATAAGAGAAATTTTTAAAGACATTGATAAAATTTTAAAAATTGCTGAAGATTATAATAAATTAGCACAAGCCAAACAAGAATTACCGATCGATGTAACAAGTGTTTCAGGTGCTAAAGGAAATAATTCAAAAGATAAAAATTTTTCATTTGCAGTTGATAGTATTGCGAATAAACTTTTCATGGACTATGCAGCAACATCTGGAAATGAAATTGTAGATACAAATGATCAGAATAATGACTTTTTCTATTCTGTTCAATATACAGGTCAGGCAGCTAAATTAGTCTTAAATGATGAATGAATAGGTTCAGAAAATACATTAGCTTATCTTGACGGAATGAGAGATCTTGCTTTAACTAATGGTAATGATAAATTGAATACTTATACAGAACAATGAAATGGAACTTTTGCAACAAGTGTTTCAGAGCCTAAGAAAATATATACAAGTACTTATTTTGCAAATGGTACAACATTTATGGCTGCGGGCTCATCTGCGGGCTCATATAACTTTACTAAAAAGATAAAAGATAAGAATAATGCAGATTTAGCAGTTGTTACAAATGCAGACCTTTTAACAGCACCATCAGCTTCAGGTAAGGGCACAGGTAATGCATTCATGTCTCAAGGGCCTGGTATTGCAGGATTTAAATCTAACGGAAGTAATACAGCTGAAAAAGAAAAGACAGTAACAATGTTTTTACAATATATGGTTCAACCTCAAATATCTGCAAGATTTGGTTTAAGAACAAACTATATGCCAACTTCTAAGAAAGGTATGGCAGTTTATCAAAATTATGTAAATGGTAAATTTGATAACTCTAAAGCTGTACAAAATAAAGATGGATACTATGATAATGAAGCAGCTGATTGAATTAAAAACCAAGATATTATAAATGCAACAAAGGGCATTTTAGGAATTGATACAGAACCAACACCAGAACAAATTAAAACTGTATTTAAACCTTTAACTGTTACAGGAACAGGTAAGGATGGAAAACCATATGTATCAGCTGACTCTAGAGCAAGTACAAATTCAATAAATGCTGGTTTTATAGATGATTATCTTTCACAAATGATTGAAAATGATAATAGTGTTTCATTAGATGAAGAAAAAGATCTTTCAGAAAAAACACTTCTTGTTTCCTCAAAACCTAACCCATTAGGTCAAGAAATAAGATCATCAATTGATAAAGCTACTGTTGGTAGAGAAACTATAACTGATTTAAGAGCTTCTCATAAGTTTAGTGAACTTGTATCTTATAATGGTAAAAGAGGTCAATATTACAATATCGGGTATTGAATGAATAAGAATTCAGGAACAGATATGTTTAAACAAATAGACATTTCAATGAAAGTCAAAAAAGGGAGTAAATAAAAATGAGTATTAAATTAAAAAATATAACAATTGACTATGGTAATTTTTTAGCGGTTGATGATTTAAATATAAGTATTAATTCAGGTGAACTTGTTTCACTTTTAGGACCATCAGGTTGTGGAAAAACAACTGCTTTAAATGCTATTGCTGGATTAATAAATACAACAAAGGGTCAAATTCTTTTTGATGGAGTTGATGTAACACATAAATCAAGTCAAAAAAGAAATATTGGACTAGTTTTCCAAAGTTATGCTTTATATACACACATGAGTGTATTTAAAAACATTGCGTACCCTTTATATCACTCAAAAGACTTTAAATCTGAATTATCATCAGACAACGCCAAGTACAAAAGTAGACTTAAAGCTTTAAATGATTCAAAAGGTTATGAATTAATCATTAAACAACAAAATGATTTCACAAATAATTTAAAAAGCTTTTTAAAACAAATAAACAACAAAATCTCTCAATTAGAAGGATTATTCTTAAAAGAGCATAAGGACTCTATTGTTAACTATGTAGATTTATTATTTAAAGATAAAGAAAATACAACAATTATAAATAATCACTTAGTTAGTTATTTATATGATAAATTAAAAATTAAATTCAACGAGATTTCGTCAACAATGGAACAAGTTATTGCAGATAATTATAAAGCAGTTATGCTTCATGATTTAGATATGAGATTTAAAAATACAATCAAACATTATGCATCAACAAATTCAAATAATTTATCAAAAAATAAAAAACATTTAGGTGAATTAATCAAAACAAGTAAAACAACTAAAAAATCAATAATTAAAGAAGAAAAAACTTTAGGATTAGAATTAAATATTTTTAGCAATGCTTCAAATGATTTATATGAACAATATTTAATTCAAAAAAATGATATTACTGAGAATTTTATTGACAAAAACATAACAGTAATTGCTGATGAAATTAATGACTACTTTACAACTGTAATAGAAAAAATTAAAACACCAATTATTTCAGGAAATAAGATTGAATTAACATTAAAAGACATCAAAAAAAACATTGATCAATTCAAGAAAAACTATATTTCTCAAAATTTAAAATTAATAAACTCATTTATTAAAGAACAATCAAAAACTTTACCTAAAAATATTGTATTAAAAGATCAAATGAAAATAGTTTTAGGAAGCAATGTTTTAACAGAGCTTAATGCAATGGAACAATTGATGAATACAACTTTAGAAGCTAAATATTTAGATTTACTTTCAAATTCAGCTCAAACAGAATTTAGTACTTTAACTAATTATTATGATTTTGAAATTGAAGAAGTTTTAAACTTTAAAAATGACAATGATGTAATTAATAAACAAAAAGAAAATGCTGAAAAAGAAATTAAAAAAATTTTAAATGAAACAGGAATTGATATTTTTTCAGTTGAAAATGATAATTATGCTAAATATGTTAGTGAAAAAGAAATTGTAGTTGATTCATTGTTATCTCAAAATGTTACAAAAATTGAGGACATGATTGAAGATAAGTTCTTAGCACTACCTAATATGATTGAAAAAGAATTAGAAGTTAAATCAAAAATAATTGAAACAAAAGAACTTGAAGAAGAAATCAGAAAAAACATTTATTCAAGAAAAAGAAAAATTAGAGAATTAGTTTTTGAAACAGCTAAACAAGTTGAGATTGAAAATCAATTAAATAAAAAGCCAAGTGAACTTTCAGGTGGTCAACAACAACGTGTTGCTATTGCCAGAGCAATAGTTAAAAAACCAAGTATTTTATTAATGGATGAACCTTTATCAAACTTAGATGCAAAATTACGTTTAACAACAAGAGAATGAATTAAAAGATTCCAACAAAAAGTTGGTATTACAACTATTTTTGTTACTCACGATCAAGAAGAAGCAATGAGTATTTCAGATTCTATCTTTGTTATGAACAAAGGTGTATTACAACAATCCGGTACACCATTAGAAATTTATAATAAACCAGTAAACAAATTTGTTGCTAAATTTATCGGAACACCAAACGTAAACTTCATAAACGTTAAAATTAATAAATCAAAAATTATTTTACCTTCAAATGAAGTTTTAAAAATTAAGAAATTAGATATTGAAAAATCAGAGTGAACATTAGGTGTTAGACCTGAAAGATTAACATTAGACAAAAAAGGTGGAAAAGTTCACATTGGCTCAGGAGACGTTGTTCTTGTTGAACAATTAGGAAAACAAAACCACATTAAAGTTCGTTTAATAACTGGTGAAGAAGTAACAATTATTCTTGAACCACATGAATGAAATACATTAAAAAATAATTCAAGACTTGATTTATATGCGAGAAAAGAAGACTTGTACTTATTTAATGATGAAACTAATCTTGTAGAGGTCTCATATGAATAATAGAATCACTGAAAATAAATCTAAAACTCAAGAGTGATCTAAAAGTACTAAAACTCAAGAGTGAAATAAAGAAAATAAATTCGGTGCTTCTAAAGCAACTCCAGTAACTACATCAGAAGTTACACAACAAGAAAAAGAAACCCCTAAAAAAGATAAAGGTTTCATTCTTAAATACGGAGCTGTATTTAAAGGTAATAAATCAAAAAATATGGAAAAAGGTAAATTTGATTTTATCAACCAATTAATTTGAGTTTTACCCGGAATTTTCTTTGTATGTATATTCTCATACTTTTCAATCTTTATTATTTTCCAATATGGTTTAAGCGCTAATGGTGCTAATGGTGTATTTTTATTAAGTATTAAAAACATTACACATTTATTCACAGAGCCATCAAGAGAATTTCCAATTGCGCTTAGAAACACATTAATATATGTTTTAGTTTCTGTGCCAATATCTCTGATAATTGCATTATGAACAGCCAAAGCTTTAAGTAATGTGCTAAATAAAAAAGCTTTTGCCTTTTTTCAATCAGCATTTTTCTTACCTTATGTAACATCAGCATTAGCTGTCGCTATGGCTTTCTCAATTCTTTTTGCAAGTAGTTCAGATTCTTTATTAAATCAACTTTTATCAAAAATAGGTTTAAGTTCAGTTGATTGAAGAGAACCAAAAAATGCAATGATAATGTTGATTATTTATGGTGTATGAAGAATGCTACCATTTAAAATAATTATGTTTACAGCAGCGTTATTAAGAGTTGATCAAAGATTGTACCAAGCAGCATCAATTGATGGTGTACCTAAATGAAAACAATTTTGAAAAATTTCAGTACCACAAATAATGCCAGTTATTATTTATATGATAACAACAGGTATCATAGGTTCATTCAAATTTATGCCTTTCGGGTTATTCCCAACGTATGCTGACGCAGTTAAGTCAGATGCGCAAACAGCCGTATACTTTATTTTCTCAAGAGTTAATGCAGCCGGAGGAGGTATAGCCTCATACGGAACTGGTGGAGCCGCAGCAATAGTGTTGATGGCAATTATCCTTACATTAACATTAGTAAATAGAAAATTAAGTAAATTCTTAAGTAAAAAATATAGATAGGAATCAGATATGAAAGATAAAACTAATTTAAATGTGAATTCAGTAGAAGTTATTTCTTCTGATTTCCATTCTGATATTGTTGAGCTAGAAAACAAATCAAAAAGAACTATCCAAAAAGCAAAATATGAAAACGATTTAAAAAATATTGAAATTAAAAGAAATGAAAAAGAACAAAAAATAATTGTTACAAGATCTTGAATAAAAAGATTTTGAATGAATTTAACTCTTTCTTGATTTATCAAATTTTCAAACAGAAAAATAAAAGTAAATCATTTTTTCTATTTAAGACATGTTAAAAGAGTTAAAAATAAAACTTTAAAAATGTCTGGAGACGTTTGATATAAGAGAATTTGAACAAATGTTTCAGGTTATACTTTCTTATTTATAATGTTGATAGTTATGTTATTCCCTTTTTATTGAATGATCATTACATCATTTAAAGATTATTCAGAAATTGACGCAGGTGTAAAAGAAACATTGTGACCAAAACACTGAACTCTTACAGCTTATAAAGATATGTTCACATATCTTGATTCAAATAATCAAACTAATTCAATTCCATTTTACAGATTCTTTACAAACTCATTGTTTATTGCATTAATGTCAACAGGTTTCTCATTAACAGTTTCTGTAATTGCTGGATTTGCTATTTATAACTGAAGAACAAAATTTAATTATGTATTCATGATTATAATGTTCTCAATTATGATGGTTCCAGGTGAAGCATTGATTTTAGGAAGATATTGAATAGCTGTTAAAATGCAGTGAAAAAATAATTTACTTGCTCTTGTTGTTCCTTTTATTGGTAATGTATTTACAATTTATTTAATGAGTAATGCATTCTATGGTTTAAATAGAGATTTAAAAAGAGCAGCTAAAATTGATGGACTTTCAAGTTTCCAATATTTTGCAAAAATTGCATTGCCAGCAGTTAGTGCAACAATATTAACATCATTCATTATTTCATTTATTGAATCATGAAACTCAGTTTTATGACCAATTACCATAATGGATCAAGACTCAAACTGAAGAACAATTCCTATGATGCTATATGCATTAATGAATTTAACAGGTGATGTTAATCCAGAGATATTTAAAGCGCAAGACCCAATTAACGTTAAAATGGCTGCTTCAATAATGGCTATTTTACCAATGGTTATAGTATTTATAGTATTTAATAAATGAATTATTAATGGTCTTACAAAACGTGATGTTGGTGGATCTTCAAAAGGATAATCAATTATTTATCAAAGAACCTTTGAGGTTCTTTTTTTATTTTGTTAAAATAAATAAAAGAAAAGAGTGATTTTATGCCAATCTTAAAATTCAACGGTACTACTGAAGAAAAAGTAAAAGAATATTCAAAAAAAATAAATGAGATAGCTGACTTAATTGTTTCAAAACCTGAAGCAATTTTAATGATGGTTAACAATAACAATATTTTTGTAGCTGAAAACACAAATAAAAGAATTTATGTTGAAGTAGACTGACTTAAAAGATCTGAAGAATCAAGAGTTTTATTAGTTGAACACTTAACCAATTTTTTTGGCAACGAAGGGGTTAATGTATCTGTAAAATTTACTGAAATAAATAATGACTTATACGTTAATAACGAAAAAAGAGGATAAGTATGAAAATAGGAAATGTAGAAGTAAAAGGTAAATTAGTTCAAGGGCCAATGGCTGGTGTATCTAATCCACCATTTAGATTAATATCAAAAGAAAAAGGTGCTGATTTAGTTTGTGCTGAAATGGTTTCTGTAGAAGGAATGACACATAACAACAAAAAAACTTTTAGCATGTTAGCAGTTGAAAAAAAAGAGCACCCAATGAGTATGCAAATTTTTGGGAATGATGTTGAATCATTTATTGTGGCGACAAAATGAATTGATGAAAATGTTGATTGTGACATTATAGATTTAAACATTGGTTGTCCTGCACCAAAGGTAGCTGTTAGATCAGCGAGTGGATCAAGTTTATTAAAGACACCGGAATTAATATACGACATTGTAAAAGCAGTTGTTGAAAATACATCAAAACCAGTTACTGCAAAAATTAGATTAGGTTGAGATAAAGAAAGTGTTAATGCTGTTGAAGTTTCCAAGTTAATTGAAAAAGCAGGAGCCAGCGGAATTACTGTGCATGGAAGAACAAGAAGTGAGTTTTATTCAGGGCATGCTGATTGAGAAAAAATTAAAGAGGTTAAAGAAGCTGTAAATATTCCAGTTATTGGTAATGGTGATGTTATTGATGGGCCAAGCGCAAAAGCAATGTTAGAATTAACTGGTTGTGATGGAGTAATGATTTCAAGAGGATGCCAAGGTAATCCTTGAATCTTTAGAGAAATTGCTCACTTTTTAGAGACAGGTGAAGAATTAGCCAAACCAAGTTTTGAAGAATGAAAAGAAACAGTATTAAAGCATGCTAAAATGTTAATAGATTATAAGCAAGATGAAGGTAGCGCAATTAGAGAATTTAGAAAGCACTTAACTTGATACTTTGCAGTGTTACCAAAAACAGAAATTTTAAATCAATTAAAAGAAGAAGCAAATAAAATAAACACTTTTAAAGATTTAGAAGAAATTATAGAAAAGTATAAAGAGGTATAAAATGTCAGAAAGAAAATTTACTGAACAAGAATTAGTTCGTAGAGCTAAACTTGAAAAATTAATTGAAAATAATTCAAATCCTTATACAGTTAGCAAATATGTTAGAACTCATTCGTTAAAACAATTGATTGAATTATTTGGTGGATATGAAAAAGATGAGTTAGCAACTTTAGAACAAACAGAAATTAGTATTGCAGGAAGAATTAAACTTTATCGTGAGGCTGGTAATAAAGCAGCATTTTTAAATATTGAAGATCAAGATTCAGATATTCAAGTTTATGTAAGACAAGACGAAATTGGTGATGCAGCATTTGCTAACTTCAGAGAACTAGATCTTGGAGATATTGTTGGGTTTAAAGGAATTATGATGAAAACAAACCATGGTGAACTTTCATTAAGAGCAAAAGAATATACTTTATTATCAAAAGCTTTAAGACCTTTACCAGATAAACATGCTGGTATTCAAGATATCGAAGAAAAATACAGAAGAAGATATGTTGACTTAATCACAAACCCTGAATCAAAAAGAGTTTTCCAAGCAAGAACTAAAATTATTAGAACAATGCAACAAATTCTTGATGATAGAGGATACATGGAAGTTGAAACACCTATTTTGCACAGTGTAAAAGGTGGAGCAGCAGCTAAACCTTTTATTACACATTACAATGCACTAGATGTTGATGTATATTTAAGAATTGCAACAGAGCTACATTTAAAAAGATTAGTTGTTGGTGGATTTGATGGAGTTTATGAAATTGGAAGAATCTTTAGAAATGAAGGAATGAGCACAAGACACAATCCAGAATTTACTTCTTTAGAATTGTATGTTGCATATGAAGATATGTTCTTCTTAATGGACTTAACTGAAGAAGTATTCAGAAAATGTAATGCTGCAGTTAACGAATCATCAGTTATAGAATATGGTGGACATAAACTAGATTTATGAAAACCATTTAAACGCTTACATATGGTTGATGGAATTAAACAAGTGACAGGAGTAGATTTCTGAAAAGAAATGACTGTTGAAGAAGCTCTAGAGTTAGCTAAAAAACATAATGTGCATGTTGAAAAACATAATTATACAGTTGGACATATTATTAACTTATTCTATGAAGAATTTGTTGAGTCTACAATTATTGAACCAACTTTTGTTTATGGACATCCAAAAGAAATATCACCTTTATCTAAATCGAATGCTGAAGATTCAAGATTCACTGATCGTTTTGAGTTGTTTATTGTCGGAAGAGAATATGCAAATGCATTTAGTGAATTAAATGATCCAATCGATCAATATGATAGATTTAATGAACAAATAAAAGAAGCTGCGGCGGGAAATGATGAAGCAACTGAAATGGACATTGACTTTATTGAAGCGTTGGAACACGCAATGCCACCAACTGCAGGTATCGGATTTGGAATTGATCGTTTAGTTATGTTATTAACAAATTCTGAATCAATTAAGGATGTATTATTATTCCCACAGTTAAAACCAAGAGATTAATATGTTAAAAAACAAACCTTAATCGGTTTGTTTTCTTTATGCATTGGCTATACTGTTAGCTTCTTCGTCTAATATTAAGGTAAAGAAAGGGTGTAGTGTTAATATTGAAGAAGGAACTTTTTCAATAACTGGACCATTAACAATTTGATCAATAACCTCAGCTTTGCCTTTTCCATTTGCAATCATAATAATATTTCTTGCAGCCATAATATCTCTAGGCCCCATTGTTACAAACTGATCATGAAATAAGTTTAGGTCTAGTTTAGGGACGCTAATATTTCCTTCTAAGTCAATATTATTTATAAGTCTTGTTTTGTCACCAAATTTTGTAACACCAGACATGTTTCCACAAAAATGACCATCTATACCAATTCCCAAAAGAACGACATCTAAGCCACCATCTTTATATAATTGATCTATATGTTCTTTATAATTTAGAACATTTAGTCTATGAATATTTTCTTGCTTAATTTTTGCTTTGCTAAAAAGCAATTCTTCTAAATCTATACTTGTAATACCTGTTGAAAGGTCATTTCTAAAAGGCACTTCATCAAAGTTATAAAAGTGTAATTTATCTAAATATGTAAGTCCATTTAAAATGCTTATTATTTTTGCGTAAAATAGTTTTGGACTATTACCACCAGTTACAGAAACATTAATTCGCTCTTTGGGCTTATTTTTTTCAAGTATTTCCATGAAAGCTTCAATTGTTTTATCAGTCATGCTTTCATAATCTTTTGTTTTTAATATTTTCATATGTTTACCTCTTTGTATATAATTAATATAAGTTTTAATTTATTGAAATGTGTAAGAAATATTTTTTTAGTAAACTACTTTACTAATCTAAAATTTATTTCTAGGAGGATTATGGAAAATTTTTACGAAAAACTAGAGTATCTATCAAAAGGTTATGTTGATTCTGCTTATAAAAATATGTCAGTAAGTTTATTGGCATCAATTAGGAATGGGAATTTTAAAAAATCAAAAGAGTTGGCTGAAGAATGTTTTGTAAGTGAATCAACTGTTACAAAGTTTAGTAAGTACTTGGGTTTTTCTGGATATAGAGAAATGATTTTTTTTTTAAAAGAAGACCATAATTCTTTTTTTGTTAAAAAGACAACTAGAAAAAATAAGAATTTTTCTATCTTAATAGAATGAATATCATTGCATGAAGACTTTATTGCTAAATTTTGCAAAGCAATTGAATTCAAGAATGTACAAGTTAATATATTTGGCTCATATCAGTTACAGGAATCTATTAGTTTATTGAATAAACTTTTACTTTCATTTGACATTGATTCTAGAATACTTTATCAAAATGTTTTATTTGCTAACACTAAAATCTCAAAGCAATCTGTCAACATTATATTTTTTTCTGGAAGAGATAACGAAACTTTAGAAATATTCTTGCAAGAAATAAATAAAAGTAAAAAGCAAATAAAAAACTTTTTAGTTATTAGTGAAAAACAAAAGAATAAGGTTAAGTTTGAATGCGAACAAATACAATTTAGTCAGGATCATTCTTTTGTTAACAGAAACTTATCTGTTATGATGATGTGTCATGAAATAGCAAATAAATTGTCATTAAAGTAATTATTAAATAAAGGCAAGTACTTTACAAAAAGTGGGGCTTGTTTTTTTTTTTTTTTTGCTTTTTCCAAAATAGAACAATAAATTGGAAAATATTATTGAAAGGAAATAAAAATATGGAAATTAAAATATATGCTCCCGTAAATTGTGAAGTTAAATCAATGCAAAAATGCAGTGACCCAACTTTTGCAGAAAAAATGCTAGGTGACGGAATCGTTATTGAACCCAAGAATAATGTTTTCACATCTCCATTTGAAAATGCAATATGCACAATGGTTTTCGAGACAAAACATGCGTACGGTTTTGAAGTTCAAGGTTGTGAGTTCTTAATTCACTGTGGAATAGACACTGTTAATTTAAATGGAAAACCATTCAAAACTAATTTACGACAAAATATGTCTGTAAAATTAGGTGATCAAATTTTTTCAGTTGATTTAAAATCAATTAAAGAAAATAACCTTTCAACAGAAACACCTATAATTTTTACAAGTACAGATAAAAAATTAAAAATTAAAAACTTCAAAGAAGGAACTTATAAAAAAGGCGAATTGATTTGTGTTTTTGAGGTTACTTCTGAAATAAAAAAGAAAGCTAAAATCGAAAATGAAAATGAAGATATTATTAAATTTGAAAGTAAGTATGCAAAAACAGCAAAAGAGTTCATTGAACTAGTTGGTGGTAGACAAAACTTTTCTGATGTTTATAACTGTATGACAAGACTTAGATTCAAAATTAAAAATAAGGGTCTTGTTGATTCAACCAAAATAGAAAAAAACTCTATTGTAAAAGGAATTAATTGAAATGGTTCAGAATTACAAGTTATTATTGGTGGTGAGTGCTACAAAGTTAAAGATGAAATTTTAAAACTTGATAATGCTCAAGTTGAAACAACATCAGAAGGCACTAAAGAAGTTGTAACTTCAACTTTATCACAAAAAATATTTGCAGCTATTGCGGGTATTATGGCGCCCAACATTCCTATTTTAATGAGTGCAGGTATAATCGCTGCGATTTATTCAATACTAAATACTATTGGTGTAACAGTAGATCTGGGTAGTGGAGATAAAACAATTGAAGCAGATATGCTCTCATTAATATTCTATGTATTATCTAAATCAGGGATTTTACTAATTGGTGTGTTCTTTTGTTATAACACAACAAAATATTTTGGTGGTGACCCATTATATGGTTTGTTAATAGGGATAATATTAGCATCTAGATTCTTTATGGGAACAGGTGCTGAATCAAATGCTATAACTAATCCATCAGAATATGAGGTTGGTAAATTTATAATGGATCCGCAATTTGGGTCTAGAGGATGATATTTATTCTCAATTTCAAATTACCCAATTGTTATTAAATCTTATGAAGGCAGTGTTTTACCTTATCTAGCAGCAGGTATTATGGCTGTTTATATTGATATTTGAGTAAAAAAATGAATGCCAGCAGCAATTGATATTGTGTTTAGAGCAGCAATAGTTGTTGTTCTAACGGTAGTTCCAGTTTTATTTGTAATTGGACCGGCATTATCATTAGTTGAATTTGGTATGACATATGTTGTAAAAGGGCTGGGATATATTCCACTTGGAATAGGCGTAGGTTTATTTGCGATGATATGACAACCACTTGTTTTAACAGGGGTTCACGTGGGAGTTGCAATGACATTGCTAATTCCATTAATGACTCAACAAGAACCAAGTATATTTTTGCCAGCATTGCAAATTGCAGTATTTGCTCAAGTAGGGGCCTGTTTAGGAGTTGCATTGTTAACTAAAAACCCGATTGAAAGAAGAGTAGCATTAGGAGCTATACCAGGAGGGGTATTTGGAATTACAGAACCAATTATTTACTCTACTAACTTGCCTAAAGTTAAACCTTTCTTAGTGGGTTGTGTTGCTGCCTTTGTGGGAGGAACAATTTCAGGTATTATTGGTATTGCTCAAGTTAACCCAGGTGCAGCTGCAGGATTCTTATATATTCTTGGTGTTGATGGTTTAACAAACCAACTATTACTTGCATTGATCTTTGTTATAACAGTTGCAGTTGCTTTAGGACTTATGTTCTTAACATATTCACAAAAAGTAAATGAAACAAAATACTCACAAAAATTAAATAAAAAAATTGACTCAATTTTAAAAAATACAAAATTATCAGAAAAAGCTAAAAAAGAAATAAATGAAAAACTTCTAGCAATTACAGAAATGTTTAAAGAAAATAAAGAAGCATATTCAAAATATGAAAAATACATTCAAAATATTTCAAAATTTGAAACTTCATTAATTTCATTAGAAGAAAAAGAAGAAAAACAAAAAACTAAATTATTTAACAAAGTTAATAAATTGAAAAAAGCTAAAAAACAAAATGAAGAACTAATTAAAAAAGCAATTGCAGAATTTAATTCTTATAGTCTAGAACAAGAAAAAACAAAAATAACTGACGAAAGAGAAAATTATGTTAAAGAAAATGCTGAATTAGTTTTAATTTATGAAAAAGCTAAAAAACAAAATGAATTAAGTATTCAGAAATATATTGATTATATTCAAAATCAAGAAACTGTTTCTGAATTGGCTAACTATTCAAAACTTTATTCAAATGCCTTAAACAGTGTTGAAATTGGATATGGTTTACAAGATAAAGTTATTTATAAAATGCCAAAAGAATTTAGAACAAAATTAAAAAATAAAGAGGTGTAATATGAAATTTGAAAAAAAAGATTTTTTATGAGGAGGTGCAACTTCAGCTTCTCAAGTTGAAGGAGCATTTGATGTGGAAGGAAAATCATTAACAATTGCAGAAATGAGACCTTTCAATCCAAACCTAGATAGAAAAAGCGTAGATGAATTAAATAAATATACAAGATTTGATTATGAAAAATCAATTGATAATAAAGATAACTTACATTACCCAAAAAGAATAGGTATTGACTTTTATCACAGATATAAAGAAGACATAGCTTTATTCAAAGAAGCGGGAATGAACATTTATAGAATGTCAATTGCTTGATCAAGAATTTTCCCTAATGGTGATGAGGCACAACCAAATACAGCTGGTATTAAATTTTATAAAGATGTATTTGAAGAATGCAAAAAAAATGGAATGGAAGTAATGTTAACTATTCAACATTATGATGTACCATATCCAATAACAAAAAAATATGGTGGTTGATCAAACAAAAAAGTTATTGATTTATACATTAAATTTGCAACAGTTATTATGAAAGAATACAAAGACTTAGTTAAATATTGATTACCATTCAATGAAATCAACGTAGCTACATTAGCTCCAACAACAGGTTTAGGTATTTTTAGAGAAGACTTTGATACTAATGAAGATTATAAAAATGCTTCATGACAAGGTTTACATAATCAATTTTATGCCCAAGCAAAAGTTATTGAGCTAGCAAAATCTATTTCAAGCAATATTAAAATTGGGTGTATGGTTGCTAACATGACAACATACTCATCAGATTGTAACCCTGTAAATATTTGAGAAAATTTAGCTACTCAACAAATGCAAAGATATTTCTACTATGATGTAATGGTAAAAGGAGATTATCCATCATATTCAAAAAGATATTTCAAAGAAAATAATATTAAATTTGAAACAACCCCTGAAGAAATGGAAGTAATTAAAAATAATAATATTCAATATATTACATTTAGTTACTATATGACATCAACAATTTCAAAAGAATTAAAAGATGCAGCAGGTGGTAATTTAATGATGGGTGGAAAAAACCCATTCTTAAAAGCAACTGAATGGGGATGACAAATTGATCCTATTGGTTTAAGAATAACTTTAAATGAACTATGAGATAGATATCAATTGCCTTTATTCATTTCAGAAAATGGAATTGGCGTAATTGAAACTTTAAATGAAAATAACACAGTTTATGATGATTATAGAATAGAATATCTATCAAAACATTTTGAACAAATAAACGAAGCAATTAAAGATGGGGTTGATGTATTTGGTTATACAATGTGAACTCCAATTGATGTTGTTAGTTTATCAACAAATGAAATGTCAAAAAGATATGGTTTAATATTTGTTGATTATGATGATTATCATAAAGGAACTGGAAATAGATTTAAAAAGAAATCATTTGAGTGATTCAAAAACTTCATAAAAACAAAAAAATTATAAAAATAAAAAACTTTCTTAGGAAAGTTTTTTGTCTTAGTATATTTTATTTTCCAGCGGTGTTAATGTATAACAAATAATTGGTATTGTTATCAAATATAATAGTAAATCAAATACTGAGTTAACTGCATTAACACTCATTGAATATATTCAAACCCCTTGACCTTCAGGGGCATATTGTCCATAAAATAAAACGCCCGCAAAAGTTTTTGATCAGAAGCCTAAAAATGAATAAATTATTATAACTAATATAAAAATCCATCTATTTAAAATTCATAAACTAATTCTTTTAAAGTTGAATTTAACTCTGTCTCAAAATTTTAAATTTGCATTTGCTTTTTCTAAGTATTGTTTGTACTCTCTTGGAATAAAAACACTGCATAAAGCAACTAAAAGAAGCGGAATAAAATAATCAAATAAATATGCCAAAGGAATTGCTGAATCATAGTTTGCAGGCATGAAAAATGCTATTATACCCGCCAAGAAAACAACAATTAGTGTTCGTAATCAATCTGTATAACAAGCTAAAACAAATAATGGTATAAATTGTAAATTTAATGTTATAAAAAATGGCGGTATACTATATCCCGCTATTAAATTTAATACTAAATACAAAGATAACATCAAACCCATAACAGCAATATCTTTTGTTGTTATCTTTTTAATGCTCAAATAAAAATATCTTTTCATGTAAAAGAACCTCCTACATAAAAAGACAGAAAAAATATTTTAGGACTTCCTACGCTAGTATTAACTAGATCAGGTTCTAAGAGTATTTCTCAAGCTTTCGCTACCTCTGCCTTCTTACTCTTTAATAGTAGCATTTTATTTTAAAAAAATAATTTGTTTTTTGGTAAAATTATAAATAACAATAATTATAGAAAGAGGTATCATATATGCCTAAGAAATTTTACGTAACAACACCAATCTATTACCCAAGTGGTAACTTACATATAGGACATGCATACACAACAACTTTAGCTGATATTCTTAAAAGATATAAAGACATGCAAGGTTATGAAACATTCTTCTTAACTGGTAGTGATGAACACGGTCAAAAAATAGAAGAAAAAGCAAGAGAAGCTGGCTTAACACCAATTGATTATCTTGAAGATAAAGTTGAAGGTTTTAAAACACTTTGAAAAGCTTTAAAAATTGATTACACAAAATTTATAAGAACTACAGATTCATATCATGAAGAAACTGTTAAAAAAATATTTACTTTATTATTAGAAAAAGGTTTTATTTACAAAGGCAATTATGAAGGATTATATTGTATTAGTTGTGAAGAGTTTTTAAATGCTGATCAAATAGATGAAAACAATATGTGTAAAATATCTAATACAAAATTAGAATTACTTAAAGAAGAAACTTACTTTTTAAAAACTTCTTTATTTCAAGAGTTTATGGAAAATGAAGTTTTAGCAAGCGAATTTTTAATTCCAGCATATAGAAGAAATGAAATGTTAAATTCTTTTGTTAAACCAGAGCTTAAAGACTTATCAGTAACAAGAACTTCTTTTTCATGAGGTATACCTATTAATGAAAATCCAAAGCATGTTGTTTATGTTTGATTGGATGCTTTAACAAACTATATAACAGCTCTTGGCTATTTACAAAATGATGATTCAAATTTTCAAAAATTTTGAGCTGATGAAAATACAGAAATTTTACAATTAGCAGGTAAAGAAATTATTCGTTTCCACTCAATATATTGACCTATAATTTTAAAATCACTAGGTTTACGCCAACCAACACATTTATTGGGTCATGGTTGAATTTTAAGTAAAGACACAAAGATGAGTAAGTCTCTAGGAAACGTTATTGATCCAATAGACATGATTAACAAATATGGAGCAGATGCTTTAAGATTTTATATTGGTTATGAGTTACCAACTGAAAAAGATGGTAATTTTACTGATGATTTATTTATTGAATCTTTTAATGCACACTTAGCTAATAATGTTGGTAACTTAATATCAAGAACAAATCAAATGATAACTAAATATTTTGATGGTTTTATTGAAAATGACAATATTGTGTATGATGATAACTTAACAGCAAAATGTATTGAAACAATTGATTTATATATACAAAATATGGATCAATATAAAATCAGTGATGCAATAAGAAATATATTAGACTTAGGTAATGCATGTAATAAATACATTGAAGAAACAATGCCTTGAAATTTAGCTAAAGAAAAAAAACTAGATGAACTAAAAAATGTAATGGCAACATTGCAACGTAATATATCTATTATGATTTTCTTGTTAAAACCAATACTTGTAGAAAACTATGCAGATATGATTGAGCAAATTGGTTTAAACGGTGTTGAATTAACGTTTGATAAAATAAACAATTGAGATAAAATAATATTTAAAAAATTAGGAGATAAAAAAATTATCTTTAAAAGAGTTAATTAATGGCTTTTTAGGCCATTTTTTTAATATTAAACAAACAAAAAAGTTTGCTATTAAGACCATAGAGAGTATAATAAAAATAGGAATATTTTTTATTTTTTTATGTTATTTTTGAAAAATTTTCCAAAATTGTATAAATTTACAAAATTTATTGGATATTTATTCCAATAAATAAAAATTATTAAAAGGAGTTAAAATATGAAAGTTATTGTTTTAGGTACTAACCATGCAGGAACAACTGCAGTTAGAACATTAAAAAGACTTAACCCAGAAATCGAAGTTACTACTTATGATAGAAATGATGTTATTTCATTTTTAGGATGTGGAATCGCTTTATGAGTTAAAGGTGAAATTAAAGATCCAAATGGATTATTTTACGCAACACCAGAAATTTTAAAATCAGAAGGAATCAATGTAAAAATGAAACATGAATGAGTTTCTATTGATGTTGATAAAAAAACTGTTTTAATTAAAAACTTAGAAACAGGTGAATCATTCGAAGACAATTACGATAAAGTTATTGTTGCAACAGGTACATGACCTTTATTGCCACCAATCCCAGGATTAGATTTAAAAGGTGTACAAATTTGTAAAAACTATGACCATGCTAAAAAAATTCAACAAGCAAACTTAGATGATTCAATCAAAAAAGTTACTGTTGTAGGAGCTGGATATATTGGAGTTGAATTAGTTGATGCATTCGTTGCTCATGGTAAAGAAGTTACATTAGTTGACTTTGCTGATAGAATCATGCCAGTATACTACGATGCAGAATTTACAAAACACGTTGAAGAAAGAATGGAAAAAGCTGGAGTTAAATTAGCTTTAAGCCAAGGTGTCAAAGAATTTAAAGGTGCTAACGGAAAAGTTACACATGTTGTTACTGACAAAGAAGAAATTCCAGCAGATTACGTAATCTTCTCAGTTGGTGTAGTTGCTCAAACTAAACAATTAGAAGGTGTTGTTGATTTAAATGACAGAAAAGCTATTTTAACAAATGAATACTGTCAATCATCAAACCCAGATATTTATGCAATTGGAGATTGTTCAACAGTTTTCAATAAAGCATTAAACATGGAAATGCCAATTCAATTAGCAACTACAGCAGTTAGAACAGGTATTCTTGCAGCAGCAAATATTGTTAATGGAAACAAATTAGCATCACCAGGTTTCACAGGAGCAAATGGTATTGAAGTATTTGGATTTAAAATGGCTTCAGCTGGTGTAAGTGAAACAAGTGCTAAAAAAATGGGATTAGATTATGAAGCAATTTTATTATCTGATTCAGACCGTCCAGAATTTATGTCAACTTATAAAGAAGCATGAATTAAATTAGTATGAGACAAAAAAACTAGAAAAATTATTGGAGCTCAAGTAGCTAGTGAAAATAACCATACAGAAATTATGTATATGCTTTCATTAGGAATTCAAAAAGAATTAACTATTGATGAATTACCATTAGTTGATATATTCTTCTTACCTCATTTCAATAAACCATACAACTTTGTTACATTAGCAGGTTTAGAAGTTTTAGGATTAAATTACTTTAAAAAATAAGATGATTAATCTATTTATTTCAAAATCAAACGATCCAGCATACAACTTAGCTGTTGAAGAGTATTTGACATATCATTACCAAACTAATGACCCTATTTTGTATATTTGACAAAATAGCAATACAATTGTTGTTGGTAGAAATCAAAATACTTATGCTGAAATTAACATTACTGAAGCGATGAAAGATGAAGTAAAAATTATAAGAAGAAACACTGGTGGAGGTACTGTTTTCCATGATATGGGAAATGTATGTTATTCACTAATTGTTAACAATGATAAAAATTCACAATCTAACTTTGAAATAGCATTACAACCAATTATTCAGTACCTAAGATCTGAAGGTTTAAATGCTAATTTCTCAGGAAGAAATGATATTGAAATTGACGGTTATAAAATATCAGGAAATGCGCAATTAAAAACAAATAATAAAATTCTACAACACGGAACATTATTGTTCGATGTTGAATTACCAAGAATTTTAAAATATTTAAATGTAGATCCTGAAAAAATTAAACACCAGAAAGTTAAATCTAAACCAGCTAGAGTTGCAAATATAAAAGCACTTTTAGAAGGTATAAATAAAAATATTGAACTTTCTGACTTTATAAACAATATAATAAATAGCTATACAAAAAATGAAGAAACTAAATGAATCGAATTTAGTGAAACTGATGAATTAGCTATTAATAAATGTTTTGAAGAAAAGTATCAATCTCGTGATTGAACCTTTGCTAAAAATGAAAATTTTGAAATCAGTAACAAGAAATACTTAGAATCAAAAGGTTTAACAGAAATTAAAATAAATGTTGATAAAGGAAAAATCCAAAATATTAAAATTTATGGAGACTTCTTAGGATACATAGGAACTGAAGCATTAGAATTTTCATTATTAAATGTTAATTATGATTATCACTCAGTTAAAAACATTCTAGATAAGTTTGCATTAAAAGAAATATTTGGTGATAACTTTGAAGCAGAAGATATTTTGAATTTAATATTCAATTAAGAAAGGTATAAATATGAAATATATAGGAAAATTTGATCCTCAAAAAGATGAAATCGTTCGTGTAATGGATAAAGATGGTAAAATCATCAATCCTAAATTAGCTCCATCAATTACTGATGAAGAATTAATAAAAGCATACTCAATTATGAATCTTTCAAGAAGACAAGATGATTACCAAAACAAAATGCAAAGACAAGGAAGATTATTATCTTTCTTAAGTTCAACAGGACAAGAAGCTTGTGAAGTTGCATATACAATGGTTATTGATCCAAAAAATGATTTCTTCGTTTCTGGATATAGAAATAACGCAGCTTGATTAGCAATGGGTCAAACAGTTAGAAACATTATGTTATATTGAGCAGGAAATGAAGCTGGAGCAAAAGCACCAGAAGGTGTTAATTCATTACCACCAAACATTATTATTGGTTCACAATACTCTCAAGCAACTGGAATTGCTTTTGCTGAAAAATACCAAGGTAAAAAAGGTGTAGCAGTTACAACAACTGGAGATGGTGGAATGAGTGAAGGTGAAACTTATGAAGCAATGAACTTCGCTAAGTTACATGAATTACCAGTTGTATTTGTTTGTGAAAATAACAAATGAGCTATTTCAACCCCAACTGTTCAACAAACAAAATCTTTAAATATTGCAGTTAAAGCAATAGCAACAGGAACTCCATCAATTAAAGTTGACGGAAATGACTTCTTAGCAAGTTATGCTGTAGCAAAAGAAGCTGTTGAATTTGCAAGAAGCGGAAACGGTCCTGTATTAATTGAATTTGATACATATAGACTTGGAGCCCACTCATCATCAGATGCACCAGACGTTTACCGTCCAAAAGGTGAATTTGAAGATAGAGTTCCTTATGAACCATTAGTAAGATTAAAAGCTTATATGATTGAAAAAGGAATTTGAAGTGAAGAAAAACAAACTGCTTTAAACGAAGAGCAAGATAAACATATTGCAGCTGAATTTGCTTGAGTAGAACAAAATAAAAACTACCCAATTGAAGATATATTCAACTATCAATATGCTGAATTAACAAATGATTTAAAAGATCAACTAGCAGAAGCTAAAGAGTTTTTTGCTAAATACCCAGAAACTAAAGACGGAGGACACCACTAATGGCAGTTATTAATAATATTAAAGCAGTTACTGAAGCACTTGATGTTGCAATGGACCGCGATAAAAACGTTATTGTTTTCGGTGAGGACGTTGGTTTAGAAGGTGGAGTTTTTAGAGCTACTCAAGGATTACAACAAAAATATGGAATTGAAAGAAGTTTTAATGCCCCTATTTCAGAAGCAATGTTTGCTGGTGTTGGATTAGGAATGGCAATGAATGGTATGAAACCTGTTGTTGAATTACAATTCCAAGGTTTAGGATTACCAGCATTACAAAACGTTATTGCTAATATTTCACGTATGAGAAACAGAAGCCGTGGTAAATGAACAGCTCCTATGGTTATTAGAATGCCAATGGGTGGAGGAATTAGAGCTTTAGAACATCACTCAGAAGCTTTAGAAGCTATCTTTGCACATATTCCAGGTATTAAAACAGTTATGCCTTCTACACCTTATGATACAAAAGGTTTATTATTAGCAGCAATTGAATCACGAGATCCAGTTATTGTTCTAGAACCAACTAAGTTATACCGTGCATTTAAACAAGAAGTACCAGAAGGATACTATACAGTTCCAATTGGTGAAGGTTACAAAATTCAAGAAGGAAATGATTTAACAATTGTTACTTATGGAGCACAAACAGTAGATTGTATGAAAGCTGTTGAAATGATTAAATCAACTCACCCAACAGCATCAATTGAATTAATTGATTTACGTTCAATTCAACCATGAGATAAAAAAATGGTAATTGAATCAGTTAAAAAAACAGGAAGATTATTAGTTGTTAGTGAAGCGGTTAGATCATTTGGTGTACCTGCAGAAATTATTGCAACAGTTAATGAAAATTGTTTTGACTCATTAAAAGCACCTTTAGCAAGATGTACTGGATATGATGTTGTTATTCCTTATGACAGAGGGGAAGGATTCCACCAAGTGAACCCACAGAAAGTTGTAGAAGCAATTAAAAAAGTGCTTGACTACAAATTTTAGTAGAGAGGAATTAGAATAATATGTTTAAAGTAAAATTTGCCGACATTGGAGAAGGACTTACTGAAGGAAAAGTAGCAGAAGTTCTTGTTAAATTAGGACAAGAAATAAAAGAAGGAGATGCTTTATTTTTTGTTGAGACAGATAAAGTTAACTCTGAAATTCCAGCACCAGTTGGTGGAAAGATTGC
>NZ_KL370789.1:0-179396 GCF_000701525.1 Mesoplasma grammopterae ATCC 49580
GGTCAGGAGTTGCTTTTTTTGTATCAAAAAAACTGCAATTCCTATGAGATTATTTTCTCATAAGTGTTGCAGTTCCAATTTTAATTCGTACTTATCGTAAGATAAGCATTTATTTATTTGAAGTAGTTTTCTATTTTTTCTTTTAAATATTCTTTTTCTCTAGTATTAGTGAATGTTGAATTTAATGTTCTTAATAATAAAATTTTTCATTTTTCTTCAGATATTTTATTATTTTGATCAACTAAAAGATAGTTATCATTCAAAGTTGTAGGTCCAAAATATGCAGGGTCATCGGAATTTATTGAAAAAGAAATATCATTGTCTAAGAAAACTTGAATAGGAAATGTTTTTGGGTCAAGTCAAGCTTTTGAGTAAAAATTAGGCAAAGGACATAATGATAAATGTATTTCTTTTTCTTTAACTAATTTTAATGCTTCTAAACTTTTATGAATATATAATCCATGATCAATTCTATCAGGGTTTAAAATATTTATAACCTCAATTGGGTCTTGTTCAAAACTATTTTCAGCAGCATGTGTTGTTACATTTAAACCTAGATTCCTTGCTTTATTAACAACTGGTTTAAAAATGGTTGCTCAGTTTTCAATTTCATTGGAATCAAAACCTATTCCAACAATTTTTTTATTTTGAATAGCAAGTTTTGACATATCTAAAATATTTAAAGCTTCATCAACACTTTCATCTTTCAAAAAACACATTATTAACTTTGCCTTTAAATCAAGTTCTTTTTCTGCTTTTTCTAAAGCTTGATATAAACCATCTATAACATCATCTAAATGAATGCCTCGTTTAATGTGAGGTTGTGGATCAAAGAAAATTTCAGTATAAATAACGTTTTGTTTTTTTGCATTTTTTAAATGATTTCAAGCTAAATCAAAAAAGTCTTGTTGATTCTCTAAGACAGCCATATTTTTATAGTAGTCTTTTAAAAAATCAGACAAACTAGTAAAAAGGGGTGGCTTTGATAATTTTTCTAAGCACATATGATCAAAATTTAATTGTTTCTCTTCAATTTTAGCTAAAACTGTTTTAGCTTCTAAAGTTCCTTCTATATGTACATGTAATTCAATTTTTGGCATATTTTCAATATTTTTCATACAACTCCTTTATTTAAAAATATGAACTTATAATATCAAAATGCTAATAAACAAAAGGTATTTTTGAAACACAATATAATTACTTTTTTATGTTAAAATAAAAAAAATGTGTCGAATAAATATGAATAATTTTTTATTTTATTCATTGTAATATTAGTCAAAATGGAGGTACTAAAATGAATTGAAAAAACACTGAAAATAAGTTAAATGAATTTATAGATAATAAATTATTTAATGGGGTTGTATTAAAAATAACTAATGAAAACAAAACAATTTATTTTAATAGTTTTGGTTATTCAAATCTTGAAGAAAAAGTTAAAATGAACAATGAGAACATATTTGCATTGTATTCAATGACAAAACCAATTACAGTTATTGCATGTTTACTATTGATACAAAGAGGATTATTATCTTTTGAAGATAGAGTTTGTGATTTTTACTCAGATTTTAATGAAGAAATTAAAATAAAACATTTATTGAATATGACATCTGGATTGACTTATTTTTGAAATAACTCAGAAAGTGGAAAAGAAATTAAAGCTGTTTTTGACTTGGTTGAAAATGAAAATATAACTTTACAAAATTTTTGTGAAAAAATTAGTAAAGCTAAGGTAATTTCTAAACCAGGAACTGAATGACATTATGGTGTTTCACTTGATATTATCGGTGGAATAATTGAAAAGATTTCAAGTCAAGGATTTAATGATTTTGTTAATGAAAATATACTTGCACCTTTAGAGATGCAAGATACTGCTTTTTATATAAAAGATTTAAATAGAAAAACACAAGTATATGAATTTAAAAAAACAATAGATGGAAATAAGTTAGTTTCTAATAAAGATTTTCATTTCCTTATGCCTTTTACAAATGAACAACCAGCAGCTTCATTGGGCGGCAGTGGATTATTTTCCACAGCAGATGATTACTCAAAGTTTTTGAATTTCTTAATAGATGGAAAAATCAATGGAATACAATATTTGGAATCTACATTACTTGAAGAAATGAGAAGCGATCAATTAAAAGATATCAAGGAAACTTTTAAATGAACTTTTAATAAAGATTATTCTTATGGATATGGAGTAAGAGTAAGATTGAGAAATGAATTAGACCCTTTAACAGAAATTGGGGAATTTGGTTGAGATGGAGCTTTAGGCAGTGCTGGGCTTGTTGACCCTAAGAATAACATAACAATGACCTTTTTAAGTTCTAGTTACCCTGGTAATAATAGAATTGTTCAAACAGAATTATTCGGTGCTGTTTATAAAGATTTAAGAGAACTTAAAATAATAAAATAAAAACCTAGTTATTTCTAACTAGGTTGTTTTTTCCTAATAATGGTGGAGATGGTGGGAATCGAACCCACGTCCAAAATACCGAATCATATAAATTCTACAGTTTAGATAATTTTCTAATTTGCTATATTAAATAAAACTATCAAAAGACTAATATAACATTCGTAATTGAGTTTCAAAATTATTTATTACGATCATAATTTCTATTGGAATTGGTATGTACAATAATTAACAGCTTCCAAGACTATTAAAAATTGCCAAACGTATATTTGTATTTAAGTCAAATTAAGCGAAAGCGTAATTTGCTTGTCCAGCATTTAACATAAATGTTGGAACTTCGTTTGTGTTTTCTTCGTTTTTGTTTGCATTTTATCAAACCTAGAAGTATTATGGTCTACCACACCACTGCTATTATATGACCAGAGTATCCTGTCGAAACCAGGACATCCCCATAAATTTATTATACAATATATAAATAAGAAGTTCATGAAAGGTAAATTATGTTGAAACTAGATCATATTGAAGAAATGCTTGAAAAAGCTTTAGAAAAAAAAGATGTTAAAAAAATAAGAAGCATTTCTAAGGAATTTCAATTTGTTGATTTTGCTGAGGCAATGGAACAATTTGAAAGTAAGAAAGTATTAAAAATATTTAGATTATTGGAGCTTGAAGAAGCTGCAGAAATTTTTACATATTTAGACTCTGAACATCAAGAATATATTATCGAAGCTTTTACTAATACAGAAATACAAGAAATCTTAGATGAACTTTACACTGATGATATTGTTGATTTAATTGATGAAATGCCAAGTGAAGTTGTTAAAAAGATTTTAAAAGCAACTACAAAAGATGTTAGAAAAGAATTAAATAATATTCTTAAGTACAAAGAACATACTGCTGGTGCCATAATGAGTATCAACTTTACTGAACTTAAAGCGGATAATACCGTTGAAATGGCAATTAAAGCTATTAAACGTCGCCATGAAGACTATGATGAAATAGATGATTTATTTATTATTGATGAGCAAAATAAATTATTAGGTTGATTAGAATTAAAACAACTTCTAATAAATACGCCAGAAACTAAACTTGAAAAAATAATGAATTCAAAAATTATTAGTGTTAACGTAGAAATGGATCAAGAAGAAGTTGCTAACTATTTTAAACGTTATGATATAAATACACTACCTGTTGTAAATAAAAACCAACAATTAGTAGGTATTATAACTGTGGATGACGTTATTGATGTATTAGTTGAAGAATCAACAGAAGATATTCAAAATTTTGCAGGTATTGATGCAGATAATGTTGAATCAGATTACTTTGAAACAAGTATATTTAAAATGTATAAATCTAGAATTGTATGATTATCAATTTTATTATTAATTGGAATAGTTACACATGTTATTATGTTAGTTATGTTTAACCTAGTTCCTGAATTAAAAAACTTATCTTCAGGTAAAGAAATGATTATGATGATACCAATACTAATTGTTTTAGCTGGTGTATCTGGCAATATAGCAAATCAATCGTCATTAATGATGATAAGATCATTAGCTTTAAATCAAGTTCATAAAAAAGAAATTAAAACTATTTTTGGAAAAGAATTAATAGTTGGTTTCTTACTAGGTATAACATTATCATTTATAAATGTAATTAGATTATTGATTATATACGCTATACAGGGCGGTGGTTCAATTAATCATATGGAATGAATGGTTATCTTGTTTTCAACTTTAGGAATTTTAGTTGTAGTTATGCTAGCTAATTTATTGGGTATTTTACTACCACTAATATTGAAGAAAATAAAAAGAGATCCAACAATTGCATCTTCACCATTAATAACTAGTTTAGTTGACATAATGTGTGTACTTGTATTTATTGGGCTTGCATTAATTATAGTTTAGGAGAAAATATGAGATTAAGAAATAAACCTTGAGTAAAGGAATATTTAGAAAAAAATGATAAATATTTAATTAATTGAGATAAAGAAACAAAAATTAATTTATCTGATTTATTCAATAATAAAAAGCAACCAGTTCACTTAGAAATTGGCTGTGGTAAAGGAAATTTTATTACAAACCATGCATTAAAAGAATCAGATATTAATTTTATTGGAATGGAAAAAGAAGAAACTGTTGTTGGAGTGGCTTTGAAAAAAACTTTAGCAGAATTTGAACAAAGAAATAAAGAAGTAACTAATTTAAAATACTTTAATGATTTTGCTGAAGACTTATCAGATATTTTTGCCCCATCATCAATTGATAAAATTTATTTAAACTTTTCTGATCCTTGACCAAAGGCTCGACATTCTAAAAAAAGACTTACATATAGAACATTTTTAGACATATATGCGAACATAATAAAATCTCATGGAATACTTGAGTTTAAAACAGATAATGATGGATTATTTGCTTTTTCATTAGAAGAGATAGCTGAAAATAAAAACTGAGAACTTATATATCAAACAACTGATTTATATTCAGATATTGAGGCTTTAAAAAATAATATACCTACTGAATATGAAACAAAATTTCATACAGCTGGTAAAAATATAAATAAATTAATTATTAAAAAAACTTTTTAGAAACTTGGAGAAATCCAAGTTTTTTTATTAATAATATCAAGAGGTGGTTTATAATGAATCTAATTCTTACATTTTTATTTTTTATATTTAGTTTTAATCAAAATATTAATTTTAAATCAGAATCAAAAATAAATAATGAAAAAATTTTTAAAAATGAAATAGAGTATCCATCAAAAATGTATTCTACAAACATAAATTTTAATCAAAATTTAAATAATGGAGATTTATGACATTCAAATTATAATTACACATTTGTTGTTAATTTAACTGATTTCAAAAAGTATACTTTTGAGTATTATGATTTTAAAATAGAATATCAAATACTTGAAAGAATAATTGATAAAAACAATAATGTAATTTCAACAAAAAATGGTATTTCATTACTAGTTAGAAAAGAAATTTCTTCAAAAGCTAAAATAAATAACTATGTATTAGAAGAAATTGAATCATCTAATAAAATTGAATATCAAAGTTTTTTAATGGCAGATTTAGAAATAAAACAAGATTATAAATTAACAACAATAATTACGAATAACCGTGCCAAAGAGTCAGCAATTAAATCTACAAATTTGTTTAAACAAAGAACTTTAAGTGTTAGTCAAATTGAAGTTTTTTTAATTCCTAAAATAGAATATGAAATTTTTGATAATCAGAGTTTACAAGTAAGATATGATCCTTCAAAAATACCAAATAGTATTCATAATATTAATAAAGAGTTGAATAATAAATTATTGCAAATGATAGATCAACTAAATTTAAATTCTCAAATTTTCTTTTATTTCTTTTCTGGAATTCAATTATCAAATGATAATTTAAATGATTTATCAGAAATTACCCCAAATTTGATAAAGACAATAGAGATTGAATTTTCAAAAAGCTATGTTATAGAAAAAGATGCTTTTCTTAAACAATTAACTCCCCCCAAACTAAAAGTATTTTTTTTACAAACTTTTAATATCAGCAATTTAGGATTAGCAAAAGAAATTTTTGTTGAAAATTATTCTATTGTAAACAAAGAATTTTTAATTTCGAAATTTGGCTCACTTGCATTTTTATTTGATGAAATTCTTTTTATTGAAAAAGAAAGAGAAAATAAATGAATTATAGATGTAAAAGATGAATATAAAACCTGTATTTATGGAACCTTAGAAGTTAATATACACCTATACTCTAATAATTGAAATGAATCAAATAATGAGAACATAGATAGTGAAAACCCATCATGAATTGATGGTGAAATTTATGATGAAAATCCACAGTTTAAAAATATTAAAGAAAGTAAATACTTAAAATCTATAATTTTATTTTCTATCAGTATATTGATGTTTAGCTCAATATTGTTGCCAGAATTATTAAAAAAACTAAAAAAGAAGCATAGAAAAAATGATAAAATATAAAAAGAAAATACTGAGGGCTTATTCAAATGAGATATAAAATTCAATCAATGAGTGATATAGGTAGAGTAAGAAAATCAAACCAAGATTTCTTAGGCTACACTACAAACAACGAAGGTTGTCTTTTTGCTATTGTTTGTGATGGTATGGGTGGTCATGCTCATGGTGAATTAGCATCAAAAATGGCAGTTGAAACATTTATAAGATTATTTGAGAAAGAAACTTTTTTAGAAAAGGATGATAATCAAATAAATCAATGATTAAGAGATTCTGTTAAACAAATAGTTCAAGAAATGAAAGATCATGTTGATGTTTTTTATGAAACACATGATATGGGTACAACTCTAACAGCAGTTCTTTTTGTAGAAAAAAAAGCTTTTGTTGTTAATATTGGAGATTCAAGAACATATAGATTAAAAGACGGAAAACTAAATCAAATCACAGTTGACCAAAATTTGTGAAATGATAAAGATAATAGAGAAAAAAGAAAAGAAGAAATTAAAAACTATTTAGGTGCAAAATTTAATGAAATGACATATTGAAAAGTATTAACTAGTGCACTAGGGCCAAATAAAAATACTAAAATTGATACATATTTACTTAACGACAATGTAGGAACTTTTGTTTTAACAACTGACGGAGTTCATGATTATATTGATGCTGAGACTTTTACTGAAATTTTAAGCTCAAAGAGAAGACTTAAATCAAAAGCTAAAGATATGATCGAATTTGCTATGAATAACTTTTCAACAGATAACCTGTCTTTATTAATAGTAGAAATGATGGGTGAGTAATATGCAAGATGAAAAAAAATATACAAGAATAGATGAAATTCCAGTTGATTATTTTGCAAATAAAAAAATAAGTGGAAACTATTTATTAATAAATGAAATAGGTAGAGGTACTTTTGGTTTAGTATATAAAGCTAAAGATTTAAGTAATCAAAACTATTCAAGTGAAAGTTTTTTAGCCATCAAGTTAATGTTTGTTCCAAATATCAAAAATGAAAATGATAGATTAAGAGAACAAGAAATAAGAGATGAAATTAAGAAATACTCAACTCAAATTTTTAATCCTAGAGTTGTTAAAATTCAAGATTATCTTCAATGAGAAAACTTTTTATTAATTGTAATGGAATATGTAGATGGTCAATCATTACAAGACATGCTAAAAGAAAAAGATGGAACTTTAACTTTTGAAGAAATAATTTACTATTTTAGCGAAATAGCCTTAGGTCTTCAAGGAGTTCATGATATGAACATGATTCATCGCGATATAAAACCGGGAAATATTTTGTTATCAAAAGACAAAAAAATAAAAATAACTGACTTTGGTATTTCTCATGTTAAAGGATTTGTTTATGAAGGTGGAAATGCTAAAAAAACACTAAAACCATCTTCTCCAGGAACTCCAAGATTTGCATCACCAGAACAATACATTGAAACAGATAGTTCTAGTGAAGATAAAGTTTCATTTCAATCAGATATTTATTCATTAGGTGTAATGATGTATGAAGCAACAACTGGAGTTGAACTGATAAAAATAAATGATCCAAGGTTATTCAAACCTCAAGACGACAAAGCAAGAAAAGACAGAAATTCATATTTGCTTGATCAAACTTTGGTTGCAGAAATTGTTTTACCGTCAGTTATAAATCCTGCAATTGATAAGAGTTTAGAAGACATAATTATGAAATGTTTGGAAAAGAATGTAGCAGAAAGATATAAAACAGCCAATGAAGTTGCAAGAGATTTAAAAGCAATTGGTAGTGGCAAAAAAATAATAATTAAAAAAAGTAAAAATGAGCCTTACAGGACTGATAGCATTAAAAAATTAGAAAATGAAAATAAAAAATTTAAAGCATTTATTTCAACTTTTATTAATGCCAAAGTTGTTCCGATAGTAGCTTGCATTTTTATAATATTTGTTTTATTAATGTTTGTTTTAATTTGATAGGAGGTAAAAATGAAGGGAAAAATTATTCAAATAGATAGTAACGTCAGTTTTGTTCTTACAGAAGAGCAAAAAATATATGAAGTATTCATAAAAGGTAATGTAAAAAAAGAAATAAAACCTTTAGTTGGTGATGATGTTGAATTCGAACTTATTGAAAATGAAAAAGGGAATATTACAAAAATTCTTTCAAGGAAGAATGAAATATACAGACCACGTATCGCGAATGTCGATCAAGTTATTATTGTAACATCACTATTTGAACCTCTTTTTGCCTCATATATTTTAAATAAATATATTTTTATGATTGAAGCAAAAAAAATAAAGCCTATCCTTCTTTTTACAAAAAATGAGCTGTTAGTTAAAACTAAATATTATGATGAAGTAACAAAGAAAATTAATTCTTATAAAGAATTAGGGTATGAAATTATTGTTTTAGATAATATTGAAAATAAGAATTATTTAAATGAAATAGCTAATTTAAGAAAAAAAATGATTGATAAGGTTTCTTTTTTTACTGGACAGACAGGTGCTGGAAAATCAACTACTCTTAACAATTATTTATTCGAATATCAAATTAAAACAAATGAAATATCTCTTAAATTAAATAGAGGTAAACATACTACTACAAATGTTAAAATTTATAATTTACCAGATAATATTTTAATAGCTGATACACCAGGTTTTTCAAGTTTTGAATTGGTTAATTTGGAAATAGAAAATATTTTAAGAACATCTAAGATTTTAAACAATTTTAACAGTGATTGTAAATTCATAGATTGTATACATATTCATGAAAAAAAATGTGGTGTAAAAGAAGCTGTTGAACAAAATAAAATACCAGTTTTCATATACGAAGATTATAAAAAGATATATGAAGAAATATCAAACAGAAAGGTAAAATACTAATGAAAAAAATAACAATAGTTCCTAGTTTTTTATCAGCTAATTTTGCAGATTTAAAAAATGAAATAAAAAGATGTAAAGAAGCTAAAATTGAATGAATTCATTATGATGTTATGGATTATGATTTTGTTCCTAATTTAACATTTGGATCAAAAATTTTAAAAGATATTGTTAATTCAAGTGACTTTAAAATTGATATACACTTTATGGTTAAAGTTAAAACTAAAAAGTTTGAAGACTTTTTTTCAGAATACATTAAATGTAAACCTACTATGATGACAATGCATGTTGAATCAATGTCTAAAAAAGAAATAAATATGTTTTATAACATATGTAAAGCAAATAATATACTGTTTAGTTTAGCTGTTTCACCAAAGACAAATATAAAAGTTTTAAATAAATGAATAGATAAATTAGAAAACATCTTAATAATGAGTGTAGAGCCAGGCTTTGGTGGCCAATCATTTATTCCCGAAGTGTTAGAAAAAGTAAAACATTTAGCTGAATTGAAAAAAACAAATGGATACACTTATTCTATTGAAATTGATGGTGGGATTAATGATAAAACTAGCAAAAAAGCTATCGAAGCCGGTGTAGAAATGATGGTTGCAGGAAGCTATCTATTTGAAAGCAAAAACTTTTTAGAGAAAGTTGAATCTTTAAAACATGATTAAAAATATTATTATTGTTACAGCTAAAACAAACATAAATTTAAATATATTTAATAATGTTGAATCTTTTATTATTGGTGTAGAGCGTGGTTGCTTAGATCTAATAGACAAAAAAATAAAGATAGATTTAGCTATATCTGATTTTGATCAAGTTCTTGATGAAGAAATTGAAATAATTAAATCTTATGCTAAAAAAATTAATAAATTATCTAGTGAAAAAGATTATTTGGATGGAGAAATCGCAATTATTGAAGCTAAAAAAATTTCTTCAACAGCAAATATAATATTTATAGCAAATCCAACAAAAAGATATGACATGAATTTTTCAATTTTAAATTTAATATTTAAATATGGAATAAAATTGATAAACGATGAAAGTGTAATATTTAAATTGAATAAAGGAGAAACAGAACTTAGTTTTGAAAATTTTCAAGTATATACTTATGTAAGTTTCTTTTCTAAAGTTGATACTAAAATAACTTTAAAAAACTTAAGATATGAATGTGAAAATTTAGAATTAAAGGCTTGAGAAAATACATGTATTTCTAATGCAATAGTATTAAACAAAAACCCAATAATTTATTCTGATGATGAAATTATTTGTATTGCAACAAAATAAAAAAAAGGAATTAAACTTCCTTTTTTTCTTGCAATTTAATTCTTTTTTCCGCAGCTTTTAAATTTAGTTTAGCTTTTTTAAGTCTTATTTTAGCATTTCTTATTTTAGCCTTAAAAGTTATTTTTTCAAATTCATTTTTATTAGATTTTAATTCTTGTTTTCTTTGATCTAATTCAAGCTTAGCAACGTTTACTTCCGCTTTTGCTAATTTTAATTCACTTAAAGATCTTTCATGAATCTCATGAGAATTAAAAAAGCTAGTGTAATCTATTGTCATTTCTTCTGTTGAATGAGTGTTTTCGTTATTTTCATATATTTTAGCTATTAATTTATGTTCTCTAGCTAATTTTTTAGCTTCTGATATTGCATCTTCTTTTTCTTTAAAAGAACCTAATTCGTCTTGTGTTACTATAACTTCTTTTTCATTTTTAACTATTTTTCATGGCATAAATAAAAACTCTTTTCTTTTTATTATTATATTAAATATTTAGAAGAAAAACAAACTTAAATATAAACAACAAAAAAGGACTGATAGTCCTAAATTTTTTTGAGATTGGTGCCTCCTATCGGGGTCGAACCGATACGAGTTTCCTCGTCAGATTTTGAGTCTGATGCGTCTGCCAATTCCGCCAAGGAGGCATATAACAATTATAATACTTTTTTTGGTAAAATAATTCTAATGAAAGAGGTATTATGAAAAAACAAGAAAATAAAATACTGATGCTAAATATATTTAATATATTAGTTACAATACTTTTCAATTTATTAATTATTGCAGTCATAATCTTTGTTTGTGTGTCATTGAAACAAGCGATAGTAGCTATATTAGCTGTTTTACCAATTGTTTCAATTATTTCACTAATTATTTTTTATACAATTTCGTATAAAAAAAGAAAAATAGGAGTAACTAACTTATTATTTTTTATGTGTTCAATTAACATTCCTTCATTATTAATTAGTTATAAAATTATTTCTGAATTAGAAACTTTAGATATTTTTGTAAATGCTAATAATGATGAAAAAACAATTGAAAAAAACAACTTAATGGCTGATTGAGAAATTAAAATTGAACAAGAAAAGATTGAAAAAAAATTAGCAAAATTAAATTCTAAAAATGAATCTAATAATAACTCTAAAAAAGTTATTGAACAAAAAAGAGAAGAAAGAAAAAGAGAAATATATAAGAGTTATTCAAAATTTGTTTACAATAAAATTATTAAAAAATATCCTGATGAAAAGAATACTTTTAAATTGATATCACTAACAACTGAAGCTTTAGAAAATTCAGATTTTCTTGGTGCATATATAAAACAAGAAAAATTAATTAATTTATTACAAGAGTTTGATTGAACCAAAGAGCAGGTAATAGAAATTCTAAATGAAAAAGATATTGAGCAAATTGTTATAACATTTAAAGAAAACAGAAAAAACTTTTAGAAAAAACACATGCGTTTAAGCATGTGTTTTATTTTATTAAGCAACAACTACGTTTTGTTTTTTTAAAGTTCTTAAAGTTCTTGCTGAAACTTTGATAGTGAATACATTACCGTTTTCGTCCATAACTTTAACTTTTTGTAAGTTTAAATTTCATTTTCTTTTTGTTGCATTTAAAGCGTGTGATCTTGAATTACCAGATAACGCACTTTTACCAGTTAACATATCTTTTCTTGCCATCTCATTTCACCTCTGTCTATAGTTAAGATTAATAACACTAAAAAAATAATACTAAAAATAAAGAGATAATACAACATATATAATAAAATTTTGCTTTTTTACCCAACTTTTATATAATATTGTTAAAATAATATAAGTGAAAGTAAGGTGATTTTGTGAACACAATAGACAAATCAGTAATTAAAGTTATTAAAGATGCAATAGTAACAGTTCCTGGTGTAGTTTCATTTTCTAATTTTAATGCAGATTCTTATGATGAGATTGCAACAAATGATATTAACAACGCTATTGAGTTTACAAACACTGACAATATAACTCGTTTCAGAATACATGTTATAATATTATCTGGTGTTAATATCAAAGATGTTATAAAAGAAATACAAATTAGAGTAAAATACGAATTAGAAAAAATCTCAAAATTTACTATGAAATACATGGTAGATGTTGTGGTTGACGATTTAGCTTAAAAGCAATAATGATAGGTGAAGGAAGAAAATGGAAAAATTAATTTTAATAAAAGACTCAATGACGAGTGCTGTAAACAATTTATATAATAACTACCCACATATTGATAAGCTTAACGTTTTCCCTGTTCCAGATGGAGATACAGGGACTAACATGAACCTTACTGCTACAAATGGATACAATGATGTTAAAGATATTGAATTTAAAACAATTGGTGAATTTTTAAATGCTTTTTCTAGAGGTTTAATTATGGGAGCTAGAGGTAACTCTGGTGTTATTTTTTCTCAAATCATTAAGGGTCTAGCAAAAGGAATGAATGATGCAACAGAATTATCTACAGTAGAATGAAAAAAAGGTTTTGCAGAATCTAAAATAATTGCTTATAGAGCGGTAATGAAACCTGTTGAAGGTACAATTTTAACTGTTATTAGAGAAGTAGCTGAACAATCAGCTTTATTACCTGATGATATGGAAACTAAAGAATTTTGAAATAAAATAATTTTAATTGCTAATGAAGCTTTAGAAAATACTCCTAATTTATTACAAGCACTTAAAGATGTTGGTGTTGTTGACTCTGGTGCTTATGGATTAGTTAAATTTTTAGAAGGTATGAATTCAGTATTCCAGTCAAATAAAATAATTGCGAAAACAGACAAACTTGAAATCAATGAAGGTGGAAACATCGAAATGGAAATTGAAGCTGAGTTTGGTTATTGTACTGAAGGTATTGTAATGTTAAATGAAGAGTGAATTAACAAACTACAAACTAGTGCAATTAGAGATCAATTACAAATTTATGGAAATACTTCAATTGTTGTTGTTATTGATGAAGATATTTTAAAAGTTCATACACACGCATTAAGTCCAGGTCAAGTATTAATGTTTTTACAACAATATGGTGATTTTAAAACTATCAAAGTAGATAATATGAATTTACAGGCAGATAAACAAGTTAAAGGTAATGAAGCTTCAGGATGACAAGAAACTACATCAATTAAACTTGAAAGAAAATTGAACAATGATTATGCAACTATAGCGGTTGTATCTTCACCAGAAATGAAAAAATACTTTGAAAAAGAACTTGGTATTGATATAGCAATTGATGGAGGTTCAAAAATGAACCCCTCAACTAACGATTTCTTAAAAGCTATTGAAGAAGTTGATGCTAAAGCTGTTTATTTAATGCCTAATAACGGAAACGTTTTATTGGCAGCAAAACAAGCAGAAAAAGAAGAAACTAAATCAAAAATAATAGTTATTCCAACAAAAACTATTCAACAAGGAATGACTGCAGCATTATCTTTTGATCCTTCTGCAACAACAATGAAAAATACAAAAGCAATAACATCAGCAATTAAAAATGTGATTTCTTTCCAAGTGTCACAAGCTGCAAAAGATTCTGTTGTTAATGGGATTAAAATTAAAAAAGATCAACAAATGGCTATCGTAGATGGAAAAATTGTTGGTACAGCTAATGATATTGGTATTTTATTTGAAAAACAATTATCAAGATATATAACAAATAAAACAGAAATTATAACTATTTTTATTGGTCAAGATGCATCAGCTAAAAGTGTTAGTCAATTGAGAAAATTCTTAGATGAAAATTTTGACGTTGAATATGAGATTATTGAAGGTGGACAAAAAGTCTACAGTTTCATAATCGCAGTAGAATAATTTATTAAAACACCAATTTGGTGTTTTAATTTTATAAAATAATTAAAAAGGTAGGTACTACAAATGTATAAAATAGCGTTTGATGTTATGGGTTCAGATAATGGTAGTGCAGTTGCAATAGAAGCTGCAAGTAAATTTATAAAATCAAGAAAAGATTTATATCTTGTTTTTGTTGGTGATGAAGACCAAATAAAAACATCTTTAGAAAAATTCCCAATTGATGAGTCAAGATTTGAAATTTTAGCAACAAAAGAATTCATTGATATGAATGGTTCAATTATGGATATTAGAAGAAAAAAAGATTCATCTATGGTTAGAGCTTTAGAAACTTTAAAAGATAAAAAAGTTGATGCAATGATTACTGGTGGAAATTCTGCTGCATTTATAGCAGGTTCACATTTTATTCTTGGTGAACTAAATGGAATTTCTAGACCAGGGTTCATGCCAACTCTTCCAACAGCTGTAAACAATAAATTAACTTTATTGCTTGATGTAGGGGCAAATCTTGAAGCTGACGTTGAAGATATCATAGGATATGCAAAAATGGCTAATATATATGCTAAAAACGTATTAAAAATAGAAAATCCTTTGATTGCACAATTAAATATAGGTGAAGAAAAATCAAAAGGTACTTTATTACAAAAGGAAATATATAAAGAATTAGAATTAGATGAAAATATTAACTTTTTTGGTAATTTAGAATCAAGAGATATATTAGCTGGTAAAGTTGATATTATAGTTACTGATGGTTATACAGGAAATATGTGTTTAAAAGCTTTCGAAGGAGCTTCTAAAATTTTAATGACTGAGATTAAATCACAATTGTATAAAACAATTTTTACAAAATTAAAAGCTTTAACACTTAAAAAATCATTTGATAATGTTTCAAAAAAATTTGATTACAAAAATCATTCTGGTGCTATCCTACTAGGAGTTGAAGGAATTGCTTTTAAAGCTCATGGTTCAAGTGATGTTAAATCATTCGAAGCAACACTAAGAATGACTTGTGATGCAGTGGAGAATGATGTATTAAATAAAATTAAAAAGGAATTGAATTAATATGACAATGCATGAATTTTTTGAAAATTTTGGAATAAAAATTAATGATTCAAAAATTTTTAGTACTGCTTTAACTCATAATTCATATGCTAATGAAACTAAAACGAAAGAAACATACCAAAGACTTGAATTTTTAGGTGATGCAGTTTTACAAATGTATGTTTCTAAGTTTCTTTATTTAAATTTCACAAATGCACCAGAAGGTAAACTAACAAAAACAAGATCTGATATTGTTAGACAAGAAACATTAAGTGAAATTGCAAAGATGATAGATTTAGGAAAAATTATAAGATTAGGTCAGGGAGAAATAAAATCTAAAGGTTATGAAAAACCTTCTATTTTATCTGACGTATATGAAGCTGTTACAGCTGCTATATATTTAGATCAAACTGAAGAAGTGCTGATATCATGAATAAAGTCAACAATATTCAAATACATTGAAAAAAATGACTATAAAGAATTAAATCATGATTATAAATCAGAGTTACAAGAAATTATTCAAGCTGAAATAAGAAGTGATCTAGAATATAAGGTTGAAAGCCAAAAACATATCGAAAAAGATAATAAAATTGAGTATACTGTTAGTGTTAATTTAGATGGAAAAAAATACGGAATTGGGACTGGATTTTCTAAACAAGAAGCATCACAAAATGCAGCTAAAGATTGCTTAAATAAACTAAAAAAATCAGCAAAATAAAGAGCAAAAAGTGAGAATTTTCCTCACTTTTTATTTGTAAATTATTGCTTTTATACATAGTATAAAGAAAGAAAAAACTAGCACTTTTACGAGTTTTTTGGTATAATTTTAATAGTTATTACATTTAAATTTAAGGAGTTAATAAATTATGCTATTTTTAAAACAGATTAGAGCAGTCGGATTTAAGTCATTTGCAGAACCAACAACTTTAAACTTCACAAAAGAAATGATAGGTGTTGTTGGACCAAATGGGTCAGGTAAATCAAATATTACAGATTCAATAAGATGAGCATTGGGTGAGCAATCAACAAAGTCATTACGTGGAGCTAACATGGATGATATTGTTTTCTCAGGAAGTGCTGACAAACCAGCCGCTGACTTTGCAGAAGTAACTTTAGTTTTTGATAACCAAAGAGTTATATTTTCTACTATAAAAACAGATGTTGTTGAAATCACAAGAAGATTTAATAAAAAAACTCGTGACAGTGACTTTTTCATTAACGGTGAAAAATGTAAATTAAGAGATATTCAAGATGTTGCTTTAGAAACTGGATTAACAAAATCAAGTATTGCAATTATTTCTCAAGGAACAATCTCAACATTTGCTGAAGCTAAACCCGATGCAAGAAGAGAAATTTTTGATGAAGCCGCAGGTTTAGCAAAATACAAAAAAAGAAAATTAGAAGCTCTAAAACAATTAGCTAAAACTACTGAAAATTTAACAAGAATAAGTGATATTAAGTTAACTCTAGAAAAAAGATTACCAAGAGAAAAAGAAAAAGCAGAAAAAGCTGCTAAATATAAAGATAAAATTGAAGAACTACAAAGAATTGAATTAACTATCTTAGCGAGTGATGCGTTAAGATTTGAAACTGAATTATCTTCATTAAGAGATAAAAGACGCCAATTAGATATTGAAGTTCAAAAACTAGCAAATGAAATTAACTTATCACAAGATGAATTAGATGTAATGTTATCTAAAAATGGTGATGCCGATAAAGAAATAACTCAATTAAATTTAAACTTCCAAAGAATTGTTGAAAGAATAGCAAACTTAAAAACTCAAAAGCAACAAGTTGAAGCAAGAGAAAACTCAGAAAATGTTAATGAAAATATTGATGACATAAAAGCAAGAGCAATTAAAAAAGAATTTGATGAAAAATCAATATCTCTAAATAGTGAAAAGGATCTTATTGTAAGTCTTGAAAGACAAGAATTAGATTTAAAGAAAAGATATGACGAAGTAAATGATCAATTTAGAACTTTCCATATGCAATCACAAGAGATTGAATCAGAAAAGAATAAATTACAATATCGTTTAGAAGAACTTGAACATAAGCAAAATACAAATAATTTAAATCCTATGTCAGGTGCTAAAGCAATTATTGATAATGCAAAAAGATTATCTGGAGTTGTTGGTACTGTTGGTTCATTAATCGATGTACAAGAAGAACACCAAATAGCAATTTCATTAATTACAGGTAACCATTTACAATCAGTTGTATTTAAAACAAGTGATGATGCTAAAAAAGGAATTGAATTCTTAAAAAATCAAAGATTAGGTAGAGTTAATGCATTACCTATTGATACTTTGAATCCTTCTTCAATTGCTGGGCCACAAAGAGACATAATAAAAAGAGCTCCAGGATTCGTTGGTTTTGCTAATGAATTAGTTGAAATTGAAAAAGACTGTCAAGTAGTATTAGATTATATTTATGGTACAACAATCGTTACAAGAAACTTTGATGATGCAACTAGACTTGGAAAAAGTATTAACTTCCGTTATGGAATAGTTTCATTAGATGGTCAAAGAGTTTTACCTAGAGGTGCAATGAGTGGGGGTTCTGTTAACAAAGCTTCAAATATATTTGCGGTTAAAAAAGTTGATGAATCATTTGATCCAGAATCAATTAAAAATAAAATTGTTACTTTAGATAAAATATTTAATGAAAAACAAAAAACATTTAACGATTTAAAAGAAGTAAGAGAAAAATTAATTGATGATATAAATCAAGCATCATCAAATATTAGAATTGGTAAAAACTCAATCAACATACTTGATTCTTCATTAGTAGAATTATCAGATAACTACAAAATTATTACAGGTAAAGATTTATTGAATAATCAAGTGGCTTCTTCATTTGATGAATCTGAATCAATTAGATTAGCTAGAGAAATTGCTAAACTAGAAACTGAAAGAAACGAAATTTCAATTAAAGTTAACGGACTATCAAATTCAAAAACAAAAACAACTGATCGTCAACATGAATTAAATAAAGAAAACAAAGAAAAACGTGAAACTTTAAATAATTGAAAAGATGAATTAGCAAATGTTAAATCAGACTTAACTATTTTAGAATCTACAAATATTCAAATTCTAAAAAGATTATCAGAAGGATACAATTTATCACTTGATGCAATTAGAGAAATGCATTTTGATGAAATCGAAAACCCAGAAGAAACAAGAACTAGAATTCAAGAATTAACTATTGAATTAAAATCAATTGGTGAAGTTTCAATGGATGCAATTCAAGAATATGAAGAAACTAAAAAAGAGTATGATTACTATGTTGCAAATTTAAATGAAGTTCAAGAATCAGCAGACAAATTAAACGAAATCATTTTAAATATTGACATTGAAATGAAAACTCAATTTAAACGTATTGTTGATGATGTTAATGCAGCTTTACCTGAAGCATTCCAAAAATTATTTAATGGTGGAACAGCAAGTTTAATTTATACAAATCCAGATGATATATTAGAAACTGGAATTGATATTGAAGTTAATCCTCCAGGTAAAAAAATTACAAACTTGAATTTATTAAGTGGTGGTGAAAAATCATTGGTTGCACTATCAGTGCTATTCTCAATCTTAAAAGTAAGACCATTGCCATTGGTTATTTTAGATGAGGCAGAAGCTCCATTAGACCCAGCTAACGTAACAAGATTTGCTCGCTATGTAAGAGATTTCGTTGAAAACACACAATTTATTATTGTAACTCACCGTGAAGGAACAATGGAAAACTGTGATATTTTATATGGTGTTACTATGGAAACAAAAGGAATTACAAAAATTGTTCAATTAGCATTAGATATCGATAAAATTAAAAAATTAATAAATAAAAATAAAGAATAATTTGAAATTGCACATTTGTGCAGTTTTTTTATTTTATGACCCTTTAATCATAGATTAAAGAAAGCAACTAAAAGTAACATTTTTAAAGTTTTAGACACTTAAATTGGTATAATATTATTAATTATTTCTAAATAGGAGAAAAACATGAACAAGAAATTCTTTTTAGTAATGGTGATAGTTCTTGGAGCTATTGTTGGTCTTTGATCATGAACTTTAGTTGCCCCAAATAACTCAATTAGTATTGGTGGTAGTGCCAGTGTTCAACCATTATTAAAGAAACTTACTGATAAATATAAAACTGAAGATGGTAAAAAATTTGTTTATTCAGCAACAGGTTCTGGTGCAGGTGTTACGAATGTTAAAGAAGGGGTTTATGAAATAGGTTTTATTTCAAAAGACATTAGTGATAAAGATTTTGATCCATTGCCAATAAATGAAAACAAAACTTTATTTGAAAATTTAACAAATGAAAACATTAATGATAAACATTGATATTCAAATACTTTAGCAAGTACTCCAGGTATAGAAGAAACTTATCGCTCTATTGAATTTGCTCGAGATTCAATTGTTTTTGTCTATAATGATCAACGAACTGGTTTTGATAAATTTTTGGAACAATCAAATTTAAACTTTTCTTTTGAAGTTAGTGAAGAAGGAAACATTAAAAGTAATCTAACTAATAAAGAAGTTAATGCGAGTCATGAAATTCTTAAAGCAATTTATTCACCAAATTCACAAAATGATTTAATTACATGAAATGATTTAGCAGTAATGATTGCAACTTCATTTTCTGAAACACAAGAAATAAATAATAATGTTGCATTAGCAAATTCATTAGTTTCAAATAAAGTAAAAGTTACTCCATATTCTTCAACAAGCGGTTCAGGAACAAGAACTTCATTTAATAATTTAACAGGAATTAATCCTGGTAATGCAGTTAAAGAATATGGAGCGAATGGAACAATTTATAGTCAGATAGAAAAGTCTCCTGGATCAATTGGATTTGTTTCTATGCTATATGGTTCTGCAAATTCTTCAACAGTAAAATCAGTAAAAATTAATCAAGGAGACACAACTTGAAATCCTTCAAAAGATGATTCTGAAAAATTGTCTTCTTACCCTTTAACAAGACCTTTTATAGCTATATACAAATATGATACAAACAATAAAGATTTAAATAGCATATTAGACTTTTTATTCTGAATGGCTGCAAGCCCAGAAGTTAAAAATTTATATTCATCTGTAGGTTTAACACAATTAGTTCAACCAACTAAATAATAAAAACAAAATATAATGGAAAGGAGCAAACATGTTTCTAAATAAAAAAAGCGAAGATAACGGATTTAAACCAAAAATATTTAAACCAAAACAAAATTTTAATGCTAAATTTTTTAAATCATTAATTTATACATTAACTTTCACAGTTCTTGTTATATTATTTATTTTAGTTTTATTTGTTATTTTGAAATCACTTCATGTTTTTGAAGAGCAAGGATTTTGAAGTTTCATAACAGGAACTAATTGAAAGCCTGGCAAAGATGGTGAAGGCCAGTATGGAATTGGTTTAATTATTATAATGACAATAGTTCTTTTAACTATTTCAATGTTATTTGCTATTCCATTAACAATATTTTCAACTCTATTTATTTCTGAGTACTTATCTGTTGGTATGCAAAAAAAAGTTCTTACTGTTATTAAATTATTAGCCAGTGTTCCATCTGTTGTATTTGGTCTTTTTGCAAGAGATCAAATTGGTGCATTATTTCAATTAATGGGAGCGCCAAATAATGATAACTTAATGGTCGCTTCTATGACTATGACATTCATGGCTGCTCCAACAATGATTAGTTTAAGTTACAATGCAGTTCAATCAGTACCAGAAGGGTATAGACTTGGGAGTTTAGGACTTGGTATTTCAAAAGAACAAACAACATTTAAAATTATTAGAAAATCAGCTTCAGCTAAAATTATCTCAGCGATAATATTAGGTATGGCAAGAGTTATTGGTGAAACTATGGCTATTATGATGATAGCTGGTAATTCAACTGGTGGTTTCATAACTAATAGCGGAATAAGTGGATTCTTATTCTCATCAATCAGAACATTAGCAGCTACTATTGGTCTTGAAATGACTGAAAATAGTGGTTCAACACATCAATCAGCTTTATACGCAATTGGTTTAATTTTATTCTTACTAGTTTTCATCATAAACATTGTAATTTTATTCATGTCTAATGTTGATAATATTAAATACTCAAGAAGAATAAAAAGAGAAGAAAAATTGAATAGTAATTCTTCTAGAAAAATTAAAACACCAAAATATGTTTATGATAAAAAAATGTTAGGTATGATGGTTCATAATAGAACAGAAAATAAATTTTTCAAAAAAACATATTCAGCTGTTATGTTATTTTTAATGTGAATATCAACAGCTATAATTATTTCTTTCACTTTCTGAATTTTAGGTGATGTTATTATTAAAGGTTTAATGGGATTATCAGATCCAATAGCATTTATTCATATGGATACAGAGAATAGAACTGGTGGAGGAATCTTTGCTGCATTATTCACTACTATTTTATTAGTTGTGTGTACTTTAATTTTTGCAATTCCATTTGCTTTAGGCGCTGCAATTTATTTAAATGAGTATGCAAGACAAAGTTCTGTCTTAACAAAATCATTTAGATTTGCAATTAACTTATTGGCATCAACACCATCTATTGTTTTTGGTATATTTGGTTTATCAATATTTATTGTTTTATTAGGCTTGCCTTTTAGTATATTGGCCGCAGGTTTAACTATGACTGTTGTTGTACTTCCAATGTTAATATCAAATTTTGAAGATGCATTACAACAAGTTCCTCATCAATATCGTGAAGCTGGTTCAGCTTTAGGTTTAACAAAGATTCAAACTTTATTTAAAATAATATTACCTAATGCAATGGAAGGTATTATTACTGGAATTATTTTAGCGATGGCTAAAATAATAGGAGAGTCAGCACCAATTTACTTAACACTAGGAACTGATATCCAAATGCCTACACAAGGTTTCTTATCACAAGGAACAACTTTAACAACAGGAATTTATATGATGGTTGCTGAAGGAATTCCTGGACATGGTCAAGGAACAATATACTTAATGGCATTAATTACTATTATATTAATTATTGGATTAAACTTTACATCTGGTAGATTATCTTCATTACTTGTACAAAAATCAAAAGATTTAAAAGCTAAATCAAAAATTAAACGAAAAGAATTTAATGTAAAAACAAAAGCTAAAATTAAAAAAATGAAACCTTCACTCAAATTTAAATGAATGAAATTACAAAGTAAATTTAGAAAAGGTGAAATTAAAATAACATTCTTTAAAGAAATGGCATCAAAAAATAAATTGTGAGTTAAACGAAAAAAAGAATATAGAAAATTAAAAAAAGGAGTTATAGATCATGAGTAATACACTTAAAAAAGATGAAACTTTTAAAGGTTTAGATTTAAATAAAAACCAAAAAGAAGAAAAACCTGCCAAACTTCCTGCTTTATCAAAAAGAGCAGATGTTATCAAAGTATCAGATTTTAACTTCTTTTATAAAGGTAAAAAGCAAGCGTTATTTGATATAAATATGGAAATTAAAGAAAACTCAATCACAACTTTCATTGGACCTTCTGGTTGTGGAAAATCAACTTTATTAAGATCAATTAATAGAATGAATGATTTGATAAGCGGTTCTAGTGTTGAAGGTTCAATTGAAGTATTTAATGAAGAAATTTACAAACAAGGAACAGATGTTTCAAAATTGAGAACTGAAGTTGGGATGGTATTTCAAAAAGCTAACCCATTCCCTTTATCAATTTATGAAAATGTTGTTTATGGGCCAAAAACTCAAGGAGTTAAAAGCAAAAAAATCTTAGATCAAATTTGTGAGGATTCTTTAAGAAAAGCAGCTCTTTGAGAAGAAGTTAAAGATAAACTTGAAACACCAGCTCTTGGTCTTTCAGGTGGACAACAACAAAGATTATGTATAGCTAGAGCAATTGCAATGCACCCAAAAATATTACTAATGGATGAACCAACATCTGCACTAGATCCTATTGCTACTTTAAAAGTTGAAGAGTTAGTATTAGAACTTAAAAAAGAATATACTATTGTAATGGTTACTCACTCATTACAACAAGCAACAAGAATTAGTGATATGACTGCATATTTCTTAAAAGGTGAATTAATAGAGTATAATACAACTAAGAAAATATTTATAAGTCCAAAAGACACAAGAACAGAAGATTATATTTCAGGAAGGTATGGTGATTAATTATGTCATTAAATAAAATTTTAGATAACGATATAAAACAATTAAGAAACATGCTTGAGGATATGATTTCTGAAACAAAAGTTCAGTTTGCAGAAACATTTGAAATTATTACTAAAAATAATGTTGAGGGTGCAGCTTTAATTGTCGAACATGACAAAATAATTAATGATAAACTGAATGAATTTACATCAACAGCTCTTTGAAAAATAGCTAAACAACAATTGGTTGCACGTGATTTAAGACTTGCTGTTGGAGGTATATTACTTGCTAGAGAAATTGAAATTATTGCTGACTATTCTAAAAAACTATGTATATTTTTTTCAAAATTTAAACCTACAAAAAAATATACAACATCAATTGTCAACCTTTTCCAGCTTGTAATAGATATGTTAGATAGTTTTTCAGAATTATTTTCAAACTTTGATACTAATTTAGTTGTTAAAGTAATGAAACTCGAAGCTGAAATTAATAAAGAATTTGAAGAACTATATTCATATTTAGTAAAAGCACTTAAAAAAGCTGAAAATAATGAAGAGGTTTTAGAAATTTCTGAAGCAATGAAGCAAGCTAAAAATTTAGAAAGAGCTGGAGATCACTTATTAACAGTTCAAGAAATTGTTTCATTCATAAGAACAGGAAGATTCGAAGAAACTTCAGAAATTTATGATAATTTAAAAACATTAATGGAATAAATTAAATTCTGTATATTCAGAATTTTTTTATTTATGATAATTTGATAAAATAATAAATAGTAGACAGAAGGTATATCATGGGTTTTTGAAATAAATTAAAAGATAAGATATCTGGTAATCAAACAGAAAAAAAAGTTAATGAAGACAAAGTTATTAAATCTGAAACTGTTATTGAAAATAAACAACCAACAGAAAAAGAAGTAGCCAAAAAGCAAAAACAAAAAGCTAAAAAAGAAAAAGCAGAAAAAGCCATTGCCAAATCAGCTTTAGATTTCTCAAAAGATATTAAAAAACTTTCTAAAAAATACAAAAAAATGGATGATGATTTTTTTGATGAACTTGAAGAAGTATTAATTAAAACAGACATGGGAATGAAAATGGTTTTAAAAATTTCAAATAATATAAGAAGAAAAGTTAAAAATACTTCTGAAGCAAATGAATTTAGAGAAATATTAGCAGAAGAAATTTATGATATTTATACTGATGGTTCTAAAAAAGTTGAAGAGCTAAATTTTGAAGATGAAAGATTAAATGTCTTTATGGTTATTGGTGTAAACGGAACTGGTAAAACAACTTCATTGTCAAAGATAGCTAATTACTATGCAGAACAAAATAAGAAAGTTCTTATTGCAGCAGCAGATACATTTAGAGCTGGTGCTATTGAGCAATTAGAAGAATGAGTTGATAAAAGACTTGATAATAAAGTTGATCTAGTAAAAGGTAAAAAACAAAATCAAGATCCAGCTAGTGTTGTGTTTGATGCACTTGAAAAAGCAAAAGCTGAAAATTATGACTTATTATTAATAGATACTGCTGGTAGACTGCAAAACAAAATAAACTTAATGAAAGAGTTAGAAAAAATGTATCAAATAGTTCATAAGTTTGATAAAAAAGCTCCTCATGAACTATTATTAGTAATTGATGCAACAACTGGGCAAAATGGTGTTATGCAGGCTCAAGAATTTAATGAAGTTGCAGATGTAACTGGAATTGTTTTAACAAAAATGGATGGAACAAGTAAAGGTGGTATTGCCTTATCAATTAAAGATCAATTAAATATACCAGTAAAATTAGTTGGTGTTGGAGAACAAGTTGATGACATTGAAAAATTTGATGTTGATCAATATGTTTATAGTTTAGTCGTTGGATTTATGGAAGATAAGGAAGAAGACGATGAGTAAAATAACTTTAGAGAAAACTTTAGAATTATCTTCTTTATTTTATTTATACAAAAATATGTTAACTCAAAAACAGATTGAATATTTTGAACTTTATTTTGAAGAAGATTTGAGTTTTCAAGAGATTGCAGATCAATTAGAAATATCAAAAGCAGCAGCTCATGATGCAATTAACAAAATTATTAAGTCTTTAAATGACTTAGAAGATAAATTGCAGTTAAATCACAAAAAAATATTAATGAATGAATTGCTAGAAGAAAATAAAAATTCAAAAAACGAAGAAGTTTTAAATTTAATTAAAAAAATAGAAGAGGTCATTTAATGAAAGTACTAATGATAGGAGATGTCTTTGCCAAACCAGGAAGAGACGTTTTTAAACAAAACATTGAAAAATTAATAAATGACAATCAAATAGACTTTGTTGTTGTTAATGGTGAAAACACAACTCATGGTAAATCAATTTCAAAAGAACACTACAACTTTTATAAAGAGAATCATGTTGATGTTATAACAAGTGGAAATCATATTTTTAAAAATCCAGAAGTTTTAGATTACATTCAAAATACTCCTGATCTTTTAAAACCAATGAACATGTATAAGACACCTGGAAATGGTTATGTAGTTCTTGAAAAAAATAATAAAAAAATTTGTGTTTTGAATTTAATGGGAAATAATTTTATGGATCCTTCAAACAGTGTTTATGAAACTATGGAAGATTTCTTAGGTTTAAAAATAGCCTATGATATATTACTTGTTGATTTTCACGCTGAAACAACAGCTGAAAAAATAGCTTTTGCTTTAAATTATGATGGTATCATAACAGGATTTGTTGGGACACATACACATGTTCAAACAGCAGACGAAAGAATACTTCCAAAAGGTACAGCATTTATTACAGACTTAGGCATGAGTGGGGTTATTGATTCTGTTATTGGTATAGAAGCAAGCGATGCTATTTATAAGCAAAAAACAGGTTTAGTTAAACGTTTTCAACCTGCTAAAGGTAAGGCAAAACTTAATGGAGTAATCATTGAAATTGATGAAAAATCTAACAAAGCTACAAACATTAAAAGAATAAGTATTTAAAAGCAAATTATTTGCTTTTTTGTTTCAGATTTTTAAACGGATTTAGTATAATTTATATTGATATCGCAGAAGGGAAAATGGAAAAATGAGAAAATTATTTACTAGCGAAAGTGTTTCAGAAGGACATCCAGACAAAATATGTGATCAGATATCTGATGCGATATTGGATGAAGTTCTGAAACAAGACCCAAACGCTAAGGTAGCCTGCGAAACATTCGCTACCACAAACTATTTATTAATCGGAGGGCAGATAACTACAACTGCTTCTGTTGATTATGAAAAAATTGCACGTGATGTATTAAGAAAAATAGGATACAACAACGATGCATATGGTATCAATGCTGACACTTGTAAGATTGATATTAGAGTTGAACAACAATCAGCTGATATTGCTTTAGGAATCGATTTAGATACTGAAGTTATTGGAGCTGGTGATCAAGGAATTATGTTTGGATATGCAACAAATGAATCTAAAACATTCTTACCATTAGCTATTACTATTTCACATGAATTAGTTTATTTAGCATCAAAGTTAAGAAAAGAAGGAAAATTCAAATGAGCAAGACCAGACATGAAGTCTCAAGTAACAATTGATTATACTGATGAGTCAAATCCTAAGATTGATACAATCTTAATGTCAATTCAACATGATGATGAAATGATTGAAGAAGAATTTAAAAAATTCATAAAATCTGAAATAATGGATGTTGTTGCAAAAGAATTTGAATTGAATACTGATTTTAAAGTTTTAATCAATCCAACAGGAAGATTTGTTATTGGTGGACCACAAGGTGATACTGGATTAACAGGTAGAAAAATTATTGTTGATACTTATGGTGGATACTCACGTCATGGTGGTGGAGCCTTTTCAGGTAAAGATGCAACAAAAGTTGATAGAAGTGCTGCTTATATGGCTAGATATGCTGCTAAAAATTTAGTTGCATCAGGATTAGCTGATAAAATTGAAATTCAAGTTTCATATGCAATTGGTAAACCAGAACCAGTTTCAATTTTTATTGAAACATTTGGAACAGAAAAAGTTAGCAAAGAAGTTATTGCAAAAGCATTGAATGAAAATTTTGATTTTTCAGTAAATGAAATCATTAAAAAATTAGATTTAAGAAAACCAACATTCTTAAAAACTGCAACTTATGGACACTTTGGAAAAGATGAATTTACATGAGAACAATTGGATAAAGTTCAAACAATTAAAAAATAAAAACAAATCACTTTTTAAAAGTGATTTTTTTGTTATAAAATAATAACTAATAAAAGGAGAGATTATATGACAAAAATTAGACCACAAGATAATTTCTATGATTCAGTAAATAAAGAATGAATAGATAATAATGAATTACCAGATGGATATGCATCATGAGGAAGTTTTGAAATGCTTCAAAAAAAATCAACAGACGATATTAAAGCAATTATTAATGAACTTGTTAATGCAACTAAATTAGATAGAGATAGCAAAATGATAGCTAACCTTAGATCAAATTATTTAAATGATAAAGCAAGAAATGAACAAGGCATAAAACCTATTCAACCAATCTTAAACAAAATAAACGGGTTAACTGATAAAAAAGAAATGACAAGTTTATTTGTTGAATTATTCCAGGATTGAGGGATTTCTTTTTTCCACTCAAAAGGCGTAGATTCAGATTTTAAAGATAGCAATTTAAGAGCTTTAATGATTGATTCAATGGGTTTAGGAATGTCAGATAGAGATTTCTATGAAACAACTCACCCAAGACATGAAGAAATTAAAAATGCTTATAAAAATTACATTGAAAACTTAGTAAAACTTTCAGGTTTAAGATTAAACACAAAAGATATTTTTAATTTAATTTATAGTTTTGAAGAAAAAATATCAAAATCAATGTTTAAACAAGAAGAATTACGTGAACCTGAAAATATTTATAATGTAGTGACAATTAAAGAATTAAACGATATATGTCCAATTGTAAATTGAACAGAATATTTAAATAAAACTGGTTATGACAAAGCATCAAAAATTATTTTAACTGAACCTAAATATTTTGAAAAATTAAATCAAATGATTGAAGAAATAAGTTTAGATGATTTAAAAGATATTATGTCATATAAAGTTACTAGTTCTTACTCAAGAATGTTAACAATTGATTTATATGAAAATGGCTTCAAGTATGGATCAGTATTTAGCGGTGTTAAAAAAATGAAACCGATTGAAGATAGAGTAGTTGAATTTGTTGATGGTACTCTTGGAGAATTAATTTCAAAAGAATATGTAAAACTTCATTTTTCTGAAGATGCTAAAAAAGATGTTTTAAAAATGGTTAATGATCTATTGAAAGTTTATGAAAATAGAATTAATACATTAGATTGAATGTCAGATGAAACAAAAACAAAAGCTATTGAAAAATTAAATTCATTCACTATTAAAATTGGTTATCCAGATAAATGAGAAGATCTTAGTGATGTTGAAATCCTTAGTTATGAAGAAGGCGGAAGTTTATTCGATAATATGCAAAGTTTAGCTAAACACTATATTAAAAAAGAATTAAAAGAAATTAATTTACCTGTTGATAAAACAAAATGATATATGGATGCACAAACCGTAAATGCATATTACAATCCAACATCAAATGAAATCTGTTTCCCCGCTGGGATTTTACAAAAACCATTTTATGATGTAAATCAATCACATGCTGCTAACCTTGGCGGAATTGGTGCTGTTATTGGACATGAAGTTAGTCATGGTTTTGATGATGAAGGAAGTAAATTTGATAAAGATGGTAACTTTGAAAACTGATGAACTGAAACAGATAATAAACAATATAAACTAAGAACTCAAAAAGTTGTTGATCAATACAATGAATATCAAATAAATGGCTCAAACGTTAATGGAAAATTAACACTTGGTGAAAACATTGGTGATTTAAGTGGAGTTGCTGCTGCATTAGACATATGTAAGGCTCAAAGCCCTAATGATTTAAAAGATTTCTTTACAAATTATGCATTAGTTTGAAGAAGAAAAGCAACTGATGAACAAAAAAACACAAGACTATTAGTTGACCCGCATTCACCTGAAGAATTCAGATGTAATGGTGTGTTAGTAAACATGAATGAATTCCATGAAGTTTATGAAACTAAACTTGGTGATGGAATGTATAAACCAGAAGAAGAAAGAATTAAAGTTTGATAATAAACTATTTAAACCATCTTAAAGATGGTTTTTTTCTTGTTTTAACTTATAATTTTATATAGAAGCAAGAGGTTTAATAATGCAAAAAGAAGTAAATATTATTGGTGCAGGATTAGCTGGTTGCGAAGCTGCTTATTTATTAGCTAACAATGGAGTTAAAGTAAACTTATTTGAAGTTAAGTCTTTAATGAAAAACGATATTCAAAAAACTAATGATTTAGGAGAATTGGTTTGTTCAAATACCTTAAGAAGTAAATCAAAGAAAAATGCTGCAGGGATTTTAAAAAATGAAATGAAGTTATTAAATTCATTAGTTCTTAAAGCTGCATTAGAAAATGAGATACCAGGTGATGATGCATTGAGTGTAGATCGTTTTGGTTTTAGCAAATATATTACTGGTAAAATTAAGAATCATAAAAATATAAATTTAATTGAACAAGAAGTTTCTGAAATTGATTATACAAAAGTAACTATTATAGCCTCAGGTCCGTTGACAACAGATAAATTAGGTAAAAATATTGAATTAATGACTGGTAATGAAAAATTGTTCTTTTTAGATGCTTCAGCGCCTATTATTACAAAGGATAGTATCGATTTTAACAAGGTATATTGAGCAAGTAGACATAATGATGCTAAAGATGGTCAATATATATGTATGCCACTTAATGAAGAGCAATTTAATGCATTTGTTGAAGAATTAAAGAATGCTGAAACTATTAAATTAAAATCATTTGAGAAAGAAATATATTTCAAAGGATGTCAACCAATTGAACAAATAGCAAAAACAAGTAAAAAAGTATTATTAAATGGACCACTATCACCAAATAATTTAATTGATGAAAATGGAAATACACCTTTTGCTGTTGTTCAATTACGCCAAGATGATGCAATTGATTCACTTTATAATTTTGTAGGTTTTCAAACTAATATTAAATGACCTGAACAAAAAAGAATTTTACAGACATTACCTGGTCTTGAAAATTTAAATATTGTTAGATTTGGAGTTATGCATAAAAATTATTATATTAATTCTCCTAAGTTACTTAATAGATCACTACAAGTCAAAAGAAATAAAAACATTTTCTTTGCAGGTCAAATAACTGGGGTTGAAGGTTATATTGAATCTGCAAGTAGTGGTATTCTTACTGCAATCAATGTCTTAGCATATTTAAACAATATAAAAATTGAACAGCCATCAAGAAAATCTATGTTAGGAGCTCTTAATTTCTATATAACTAATCCAAAGCATGATAAATTAAAACCAATGAAATGTAATTTAGGAATTTTAGATCAACAAAATAAAAATGCTAAATCAGAGTTCTATTCATTTGATGAATCAGAAAGAGAAATAAGAAGATTCATAAAGGGTATTAATAATTTTGCAAAGATAGGTGAAAGCAATGAATAAGAAATGAAATAGTTTATTAACAAATGATGATCTTTCAAAAAGAATTGAAGATACAATCGAGTTAGCATATAAAACAAATGAAAAAATTTATCCCTCAAAAGAAGACTGCTTAAGATTATTTGATTTAATCTCACCAGATGAAATCAAAGTAGTAATAATTGGTCAAGACCCGTATCATAATCCTAAACAAGCTAATGGAATAGCTTTTAGTGCAAGTAATGATATCAAAACACCCAAAAGTCTAATTAATATTTTTAAAGAATTAGAAAATGACTTAGGTATCAAACATTATGATAATAATGATTTAAGCAATTGGGTTAAACAAGGCGTTTTATTAATTAATACTTGTTGAACTGTAATTGAAAATCAACCTGAAAGCCACTCAAAATTAGGTTGACAAGAAATAGTTAGTGATATATTGGTTAATCTAAATAAACAGAATCCAAACATTGTTTATTGTTTATGAGGAAATTATGCTAAAAAGGTTTATGAAAATTTAGAGCATAAAGCAAATAATGTAATTAACTCTGCTCACCCATCACCATTTAGTTATTTGAAAGGTTTTAAAAATTCAAAACCTTTCTCAACAATAAATACAATTTTAGTTAATAACTCTTTAGAACCAATTGATTGGTCTAAATAAGGTAAAATAATAAATAAGGAGTTACATATGAGAAAAATAAATGAATTAAACAATACAATTTCTTCAACTGATTTAGTTGTTAGAATTGAAAAAGTTATTATTTCAACAGCTACTAATGGTTCATCTTACATCATTTTAAATTTATCAGATAAAACTGGTAGAATTGAAGCTAGAAAATGAACAGTAACTGAAGAAGATAAACAATTGTTACAACCAAATGCTTTTGTTTTATTTAAAAATGCAGCTGTTAACGAATTTAGAGGCGTATTACAGCTTAAAGTTAGTGATTACAGTGTTGTTAGCGAGAATGATTTAAATAGCTATGGTTTAGATGTTAAAGACTTTTTTATTGAAGCCCCAATTAATATCGAAAAAAACTATGGAGAATTAATGTCAATTCTTGAAAGCTTAACAAATCAAACATATAAAGAATTAACAATTGGTTTAATCAAAAAATATGAAAAAGAATTTTTAACTTATCCAGCTGCAATGTCAATTCATCATAATGTAAAAGGTGGTTTATTCTGACATAGTTTTACATTAGTTAAAAATGCTTTAGCTTTAAAACCAAGTTATGCTTATGCTTCAATTGATTGAGAATTATTGATTTGTGGAGCTATTTTACATGATATAGGTAAAGTTATAGAAATTATAGATCCAACAGGAACTGATTATAGTTTACAAGGTAAAATAATTGGTCATATTAGTATTGGTAACACTGAATTAAATAAAATAGCTGAAGAGTTAAACTTATATAAAGATGAACAAGGAAACATTAATGAATCATTAACTTTATTACAACATATGATTATTGCTAGTCATGGTAAAAAAGAATATGGTTCACCAACTGAACCAGTTATTATTGAAGCTCTTATGTTATCTATGTTTGATGATCTAGATGCAAAAGTATTTAAAATAAATGATGAACTAAATAAAGTTGAATTAAAAACATGAACACCAAGAATCATTAGTGTAGATGGAAAAATGTTTTATAAACATAAAAAGTAATGTAATGTAACTTATGTTACATTTTTTTATGTCAATTTAATAAGTTATTAAAGTAATAAAAAAAAGATGACTTTTAAAGCCATCTTTTATTTTGTTATTTCATTAAAAACATCTTCTAAACTTGCATATTTAAGATTCACGTTCTTATCGTGTAAGAAACCTTCATCTTCTTTAAATTTAGGTAAGATATGTTCGTGATAATGGAATACCACTTGTTTAGCAATTGCTTCTTGATTAGAAACATAGTTAAACCCTTTAACACCTTTTAATTTTTCTTGAAGTATTTGAGCAACAACTTTTTTTGCTTTGTTTACTTCAGATAAATATAAATCAGGTGTTGTTGATAAATTTTCAGCATGTACTTTTGGAATAACCAATGCATGTCCATCAGTTACAGGATGAATATCTAAGAATGCATAAACATATTCATTCTCATAAATTTTATACGAAGGAATTTCTTGCTTTATTATTTTACAAAATAAACAATCATTCATTAGTCTGATGTATTTCCATCTTCGTCTTTAATATATTTTGCAAGTTCATCGTATAAACCTTGGAATAGAACATTATCACCATCCATGATGTATTTACTATAAAGTTCTTCTTTAGCTTCTGTTGTGTAATCTGTATCTCCTGCAACTAAACCATTTTCAATTTCAGAAATTAATAATTGTTTATTAGTTGCAGTTAAATTTTTAATATCTGAGCTTGATTGAACTGAATTGCTTCAAGCTTCACTTAATTGGTAAACACTTTTTGGATCAGCATTTCTTGCTCATAAAACAGAGTATAAAATTTTATCAGTATCATTTACTTTAGCTTGTTGATCTGCATCAAATCCACTTGTAAAAGCTGAGTCTTCTTTATTAATTGTTTCATGAATACCTAACATGGTATCAACATTATTCACAACATTAACTTTAATAGTTCTTGTATTACCTAAAGTGAATGAACCTTTATCAGTTGTAGCTTTAACATAAAGATTTCCACTTTTATCTTTTAAAATATCAACACCTTTAGCATTTGAAATTAATTTCATATCATCTACATAAGGACTGTATTTATCACCAAGAGGTACTCAAGTATCACTTGGAATAGAAAGTGTTGCTTCTTTATTAACAGCATTTAAAGTTACATTTGAGTTATCATAAATATCATTTAGATATATAGGTAAAACTAAAACGATTTCACTTTCACCATTATCACCTACTGCAAAACCTTGATCTTTTGGTCCTGTTAGTAATGTTGGTCTATCTATTGATTTGGCAGCTGTTTGAGCGTCTGTTGAAATACTTAATGAACCACTTATTGCTTCAATACCTGTATCATTATTTTTGGCAATACCATTATATCCAACTAATCCTAATGAGAAAGGATCAGTACCTAATTTTGTTTCATTTTCTAATTTGCCTTCAGCTCCTGGTGCAAGATTAAAATTGTCTTTTAAAGTTTCAATACTATTAGAATCTAAAATTATATTTCCACTACCGTTAGGTTCATTTAATTTTTTCTTATATGATTTAACTCATTGTGTAGCATCAGTTGAAACACTAGCTTTAAAAGATCAAATTAATTTAACATTTGAATTTTTAGTTTCAGAAGTTAATGAATTTTGAACAGATGAAACTAATTTGTTTGAAGTATTTAATCTAACAAATGATCTTGTATAGTTAGTTGTTGTTAAATTTGTTGAATATAAATTACTGTCTAAATAAGCTAAACTAATCAATTGAGTATAAAGATCAGGAATAATTTTTGCATTTATATAACTTTGGAAACGATATTTCATAATTTCTTTACCACTAAACCCATCTTCTGTTTCAGATTTCTTAACTAAAAAATTACCTGTTACATCAGCTATTGAAGTATCTTTGTTTAAAACTTTTGTTGTAGTTGGAAAATTTTCTATTTTTTTATTATTAGTTGACCCAACGATAAAGAAGTTATCTTTTCCATTTAAAGTTTCAATGCTTGGTATATTTCATTCAAATTGACCAAATTCACCTAAAACTTGTCATCTAGTAGGTTTAGCATTGTCATCTTGTTTATAGTAAATAGAATATGTTATCTTAGCATCATCTGAAAATAAATTGAAAGGATTTAAAGAATGATTATTTGAATATTGTTGATCATCAACTAGGCCTTCACTTTCAATAATTTTAGCTGTATATTCACTAAAAAATTTATTAGTAGCTAAATCATTTAATAGTGTTGAAGTAATATTTTCAGTAACATCTTTTTCTTTCAATTTCATGGTAGATGCAAGTGTTGAACTAGTTCCTTTATATTCTTCTTCTGCAATTTTTTTATCTAATATTTTTAATACATCAGCAATAATTTCAGCATCACTAATTTTTAAAAACTTTTCTGCTTGTGAAACACTTATAAAACCGCTATCTTTCATTTTTATAATAAAAGTTTCATATATTTTTTTATCACTAAAATTTAATTTTGAAAATCTGTCAACTGAAGTTGTACAAGAAATTACAACTGAAGAAGTTGTAGCAGTTAAACCAATAGCTGCTAATATAGCTAATAATTTTTTCATTATTTAACTCCTCCTTCATGTTTGTTTAAACCATTAACAATAATTTCATTGTTAAAATACTTATTTGATATTTTGTAAATATATTGCGTGTTTGTTGAAGAAGATAATTGAGTTTTTCAATTATTACTTTTTCCAATAGCTGTAGCACTTTCATTAGTTAGTTTTAAACCTTCCTTGGGCACAAATTTTTTAGATATATCAGTTTGTAAATCTTTTATTTGTTTTTTATAATTATTTTCAACTGATGTATTTCATGTTGTATTTTTATTGATAAAGCTTGTGATAGAAGCACCATTAACTTTGTCTTGTTGATTTCTAATAACATTAATTAATTCATAAACAGCTTTTTCATCAATACCTTCACCTGAAGTTTCAAAGAACATACCAAATAATTTAGTATAATCATTATTTGTTCCTAAAATTTGATCTAAATATATTCATAATCATTGACCTAACATTCCAAAGTTTTCAGAAGTTGAAGTAGTTGCTTTAGCATCTGCTATAATATCAAAATTATAAAATAGTTTTGATTTATCATCATCACTTGATAATATTCCTTTGGCAACTGTATTATTAACTAAAAATCTTTCGTAGTCATTTGTAATAGAATAGTTAATTATTTTACTATAATCATTTCCAAATTCAGTACCCATGTTGTTAATGATTTCTTGCTTTTGAATATCGTTATTAATTCCAGGTTCAACTGTAGTAGTAGAACCACCACCGCTTTCGCCATTAGTAGCAATAATTTTATTTTTTAATTCAGGATTTGGATCAACTGGAGTTTCACTTGAATCTACTTTAGGATTTAGTAAATAAGGAATTAATTCTTTATTAGTGTTTGAAAGTAGATCATAAGCTATTGACTGTTGTTTTTCTTGGTCAACACTTGTTTCAGTTTTTTGACTTAAAGTTGTTTCTTCTTGATTTAAAAGACTATACCCATCAATTTTCATAAAGTGTAAACCATCAGTATCAATAAATGCAATTATTCCTTCTTCCGCATTTAAAACTTTATAAGGTTTTGACGTAGCGGCTCCTTCTTTAGAACCTGTACTATCTGTAGCATGTCTTCCTAAGTCATTAACAAGATTAAATAACAGATTCATTCCTGACTTAGCATCACCATCAAGTTCTCTTGTTTTACCATGGAAAATATCTCACTCACCTACAATATTAGTTGTTTTTGGTCCTCACTCGCTTTCAGTTGAAGGTTTATATTCTTCAGGTTCAGAAGTTAAGAAATCATAAACAGAATATTTAGCTAAATTTGAATAAGTTCCAGTAGTAGTGTCATAGTCCAAAGTTAATAACTTATCATTATTTTTTGCAGTTAAAAATGAAATAATACCAGTGTCAGTTTGATTTTGTCCTAATTTTCATAAATTATTTTTGTTTGCTCCTCTATAAAAAGTTTCAAAGTCTGTTAATCCAGTTGCTGAACTAGTTGATTGTGTAGCTTTATAAGATTGTTCGCCTGAAGATTCTTCATTTAAAACATAAGCATTATAAAATTGATAAAATCCTTCAAAATATTTAATAAATTGGTCAGTTGTGTTTGCTGTATTAATAAATTGAGCTGGACTTATTTCTTTATTAATATCTGGAGTTGCTGAACTATTAATTTTTGAGAAATCTAAAACAATTTCAGAAGTTGCAACAGGTTTTTTATTTTCAAAATAGTTATCTATTAAAAATCTTTGAGAATTTGAAAGGATATTTGTTTTTTGGTTATCTTTAGTTGAATTTAATGTAGGTGCCACAGAAACGATTTGTGTTTTATTAAGTGTTCTAGAAGAAATACCATTGTAGTTATAAAAACCATTAAAAATATCTTCATTTTTACCTTCATCTAACCTGATACCTTCAACTGCTGTAAAGCTAAAAATATTTGGAACAGCATTATTAATTTCAGAAATGGTACCTAAATTTGCAGTAGGATTATTAGCAAAAGTCTTACTAATTCCTGATAAAAAAGTTCCTCAAGTTAAACCTTTTAAGAAAGCATCATTTGTATTTTCAATAAACTTAATTTTAAAGGTTGTACCAGTACTTTCTGGGCCTGTTGTTCCTTCATAGTTAGAAGAAGTGTTTGATTTAAACGCATTTTTTCCACCTAGAGCATTTACTAAATTAATAATAGAAACTTGTTGAGCTTCTGTTGTTACTTCAATAATTGATTGATTTAAAGTAGTATCATTTATTTCAACATTTCCATTTTGAGTTAAAAATACTGACAGTAAATTTGAAATAGTTGTTCTATTTACTTCGATTGTTGAATAACCTTTAGCTCAAGTTGACTCAGTTGCTCCAAAGCCTAATGCTTTTGAAAGATTAGCATAAGCAGAGTTAGTTGAATCAGTTAAGATATAGTTTGATATTCAAGCATTTTCTAATGCTGCTTGATTACCAGTAACTCAAGGGAATTGTCCTTTTAAATATTTAACTCAAGCTTTTGTACCTTGTTTTTTATTGTCAAGATATTCTTTTCTTGCTCTTTCCATTTCAGTATTAGCACGACCATATATTGTATTTGTAGCTTTTGATTCCTTACCATATTGTGTTTTTAAGCTTTCAGCAAATGCTTTTCCATCTTCATTCATATAAGGATTATTTTCAGAACTTATACCTTGAAAAATGTTATTATCTTTACTTGCTTCTTCATAAATGGCAACTGCAAAAATATTATAGAATTGCACTAAAAATTTTTGAGGGTCTTTACCTAAACGTCCATAAGTTTCATTGTATCAATTTAATAAGTCTTCAGTAGTGATTTTAAAATCACCATCATCGTTGATAAATATATTTCCATATTTATCATCATCTTTATCATTAGAACATGAAATTAAAACACTTGTTGCACTAGCTGTTAAAGTAAAAGCACCAATTAGTGATAGTAGTTTTTTCATTTTGTTTTCCTCCTGTGAAAATCGTTTCTGTTAACACTTATTTTTATATAAATATAAGCATTGATAATATTATAACTCAAAACCGTATAAAATTACCAAACTTTTAATTCTAAAATAGTATAATATCAAAGATAGAAAAGTAGGTTTATGGATGAAAGACTTAAAAAAATATTTCCCTTTTTATGATAAACAAAGCAATCTAATTTATTTTGATAGCTCAGCTACTAGTCTTAAAATTAAGAGTGTAATTGAGGCTGAAATGAAATTTTTGAGTGAAAATGGCTCAAATCCTCATGCAGTTGATTATAAAAAAGGATTTGAAGCTTTTGAAATAATTAAAAATGCTAGACAGTTAACTCAAGAATTTATTAATGCTAAAAAAGCAAATGAAATAATATTTACAAGTGGAACAACCCATTCAATAAATCTATTAGCAAACGGACTTAAAAAAATAATAAAAAAAGATGATGAAATTTTGGTTACAGAATTAGAACATTCAGCTAATTTATTGCCATGAATTGCTTTAGCAAATTCTGTTGGTGCAAAAGTTAAAAAAGTTAAGTTAAATAAAGACTTTACAATTGATCATGAATCATTAAAACTACAGTTCTCAGATAAAACAAAAATAGTTTCATTTGCTAGTGTTTATAATACTGTTGGTGCTAAAAATGATGTTAAACTAATTACTAAAGTAATTAAAGAGTTTAATAACAATATAATTGTTCATGTTGATGCAGCACAATCAATTGGTCACACAAAAACTGATGTTATGGATTCAAATATTGATTTTATGTCTTGATCTTTTCACAAAATGTATGGCCCATTTGGTGTTGGTTGTTTATATGGAAAATATGAATTACTTAATCAATTAGAACCATTGTTTTATGGTGGTGGAATGAGTTTGAAAATTGAAGAGAATTTAATTGATTATTCCTTATCTTCATTACCAGAAAAATTAGAAGGTGGAACACCAAATATAAGTGCTATAGCAGGAGTTATAGAATCAATTAAATTTATTAACTTAATAGGTTTAGATCAAATTGAGGAACATGAAATAACATTAAAAGATTACTTTAAAATTAAAGTTAAAGAAAATAACTTAAATGATCACATAACTTTTTATAATTTAGATACTAAATCACCCATAATACTATTTAATGTTAAAGGTGTTAATCCGCAAGATATAACTAATTTTTTAGATGAAAAATACAATATTTTAGTGCGTGGTGGTGCTAATTGTGCTAGAAGAATTGAAGGTGTTATTGGAACAAAAATAGCCATTAGAGCTAGTTTCGGAATCAATAATAATAAAGCTGAAATTGATCAATTTATAGAAGCTTTAAAAGATACAAATAGCTTCTTAGATGTGCTATTTTAAAGGAGAAAAATGATAGATATAAATGATGATATTTTATTAAGAAAAATTTTAATGAAACATTTTACTGAGCCTGAAAATTTGGGATTAAAAAATATTGCAAATGCAATTATTAAAGATGCTAAATCTCAAACTTGTGCAGATGAAATGAAAATTGAAATATTAGTTGAGAATAATATTTTTAAAGAAATAAATTTTGAAGGAACTGCATGTGCGGTTGCAACATCTAGTGCTGATATTTTCTTTAATTTAATAAAAAATAAGTCTTTAGAGGATACAAAAAAAATAATATATCAATATCAAAATTTTTTAAATAGTGGTGATCTATCTGAAATTGATCTTTTAGAAGATTTAGTAGTTTTTAAAAACATTAATAAGCAAAAAAATCGCATATTATGTGCTAATTTAGCAATTGAAGCCATAAATGAGATTATTGAATAGTTTGTTTATGTATAATTATATTATGTAATAATAAATTATATTTTAAAGGAGAAACAATGAGCAACAAGAATCAAATAAGAGAAAAATTTCTTAAAACAAGATCTTTCTTATCAAAATCATACAAAGAAGAAGTTAATAAAATTATCGAAAGAAAAGTTAATCATTATATAGATAGATATAACTTAGAAAAATATGCCATTTATCTTTCAACTGAGAACGAACCTAATACTTTAAACATTATTGAAACAAGTTTAAAAAAAGGAATAGAAGTTTATGTTCCATTAATTATTGAAGATAACAAAATGGAATTTAAGAAAATTACAAATTTAGAAACTGATTTAGAACAAAATAAGGTTTTAAACATTTTACAACCAAAATCAACATGTCCAACATTAGAAAATGGTAACTACATTAATACTATGTTTATTCCATTGGTAGCTTTTGATAAACAATTAAATAGAGTTGGTATGGGTAAAGGATTTTATGATCGTTGATTAAATGAAAATGATTACATTGGATATAAAATTGGTTTATCAGCTTCAACTCAATTATCAAATGAAAGCATTGATGCTGATGAGTTTGATGTTAAATTAGATAATGTAATTACAGAAAAAGAAATTTATGTTCCTTTTGTTGAAGAAGAACAAGAATTTGATTATGATGTTACTTATTCAGTTTTTAACGATGAAACTATTGTAGGTTAATTTGAAATAGGTTTTTACCTATTTTTTTTATTTTTTCTTGCATTAAAGTAGGTTTAATCTTTTAAAATAATAAATATAGAACAAAAGAGGTCATTATGGAAAAGTTATACATAAAAGATATATCAAAAGAATTATCAATTCCAGAGTATGTATTAAGGTTTTACGATAAGAAAGGTTTATTTCCTTTTTTTGAAAGAGATGAAAATAATTACAGATATATAGAAAGAGAAAAATTAGAATGAGTTAGAATTGTATCTTGTTTAAAAAAATCAGGAATGCCTTTAAATAAAATAAGTGAATATATTGATTTAGCCTTAGAAGGCAAAAACACTTATGCAAAGAGGTTAGAAATGATGATTGAACAAGAAAAATTAGTACTTGAAAAGATGAAAGATTTGCAAGAACAATTAGACTATATTAAATATAAAAAGAAACTTTATGAAAATAATTAATTTTTTGCTTGCATTAAAGTAGGTTTAATGAAATATGATGATATTGAGTTCAAAACTCAGAGGAGATAAAATATGAAAACAAGAACATTAGGAAAAGATTTAATTGTTTCAGAAATGGGATTAGGTTGCATGGGTTTAAGCTACAGTCAACCTCCATTTCCAACAAAAGAAGAAGCAATTAAATTTTTAAGAGAAGCATATGAACAGGGTGTAACATTTTTTGATACAGCTGAAGTTTATGGTCCTTTTGATAATGAAGAATTATTAGGAGAAGCTTTCAAAGATATACGTGATAAAGTTGTTATTGCAACAAAATTTGGTTTTTCATTTGATGGTAGAAATATAACTGGAGTTGATAGTAGTAGAGAAAATATAATGAGAGCTATTGAGGGTTCATTAAATAGATTGCAAACTGATTACATTGATTTATACTATCAACATAGAGTTGATCCAAACACTCCAATTGAAGAAGTTGCACAAGTAATGAAAGAATTGATGGAGCAAGGAAAAATTAAACACTGAGGATTAAGTGAAGCTTCTGCTAAAACTATTAGAAAAGCACATGCAATTTGTCCAGTTACCGCTTTACAAAGTGAATACTCAATGTTTTGAAGAGAAGCTGAAATAAAAGTTATGCCAACTTTAGAAGAATTAGGAATTGGATTTGTACCGTTTTCTCCATTAGGAAGAGGGTTCTTAACAGGAACCATTAAACCTGGTCACATTTTCCCAGAAGGTGATTTTAGAAATACTGTTCCAAGATTTAATACACCAGAATATTTAGAAAATAATTTTAAACTAGTTAAATATGTTGAAGAACTAGCTGAACAAAAAAATACAACTCCAGCTGCTGTTGCTTTAGGTTGATTGTTAGCGCAAAAACCATGAATAGTTCCAATTCCGGGAACTAAAAAAATTGAAAGACTTAAAGAAAACAATTCAGGAACAAATGTAATGTTTTCAAAAGAAGAATTAGAAAATATTAAAAAAATGTTAGATACTATTGAATTAGTTGGACATAGATATAATGAAGCTACTGAAAGCAGAATAGACAAATAAAATATTTAAACAAAACCGTGATATTCATTTCGGTTTTTTTACTTTATAATATTAAATAAATATAATTTATTATCAGAAAGGGAAAAATGACAAAATGCAATTTATGTAAATTAGATATAAAACCATATCAATTAAGAAAAAAAGAAGTAAATTCTGCTCAAACTCAAAATAATCACCATATGTCAAATTTTGGTTTGACAATTATTGGTGCTAGAGTTATGTATAGTCATTTAGGTTGTTATAAATATATATTATAAAAAGAATAAATATTGAACTTGAATAGGCGCTTTAATTGCAATAATTGGTATAGCTTTATTCATACCTGGATTTTTTCATTTTTTTAATTCTGTAACTGATCAAATTGACACACAAACTAATGATTGAATTATTAATTATGCATTAAGAAAACAAGGAATGATAGAACTAATATGTGCAGCATGTTTAATTATTGGATCAATTATAATAATTACTATTGGAAATATTTATGCTAAAAAATTATTAAAGATGGTTCTCATGCTAATGATTTCATTGATGAAAAAATCAAAATTGAATATTATAAAAATATAGATAAAGAAAAAAATATTTAAGATTTCTTTTTAATTGAAAATATAAATAATTAAAATATAGATTTTTAGGTACTGCTCTAAATCTATATTTTTTTATTTTTCATAAGAGTATAATAATTTTTGTAAAGTAAAAATTTAAGGAGAAAATATATGATTAAAGTTGATTTACAACATTCAGGACTTTCTATTGCAGATTTAAATGAAGCTAAAGTTAAAAAAGTTCATGAGATGATCATTAATAAATCTGGAAAAGGTAATGATTTTTTAGGATGAATTGAATGACCAAAAACATTTGATAAAAAAGAATATGAAGAAATGAAAAAAGTTGCATCTTCATTAAGAAATAAAATTGATGTATTAGTAACTGTTGGAATTGGTGGTTCATACTTAGGTATTAGAGCAGCTGATGAAATGATTAGAGGAATTAATCACTCTGATAAAGTTCAAGTAATTTATGCAGGACATACAATGAGTTCAACTTATGTTGCTCAGTTATCAGAATATTTAAAAGGTAAAAAATTTGGAATTTGTGTTATTTCTAAATCAGGAACAACTACAGAACCAGGAATTGCTTTTAGAGCATTAGAAAAACAATTAATTGAACAAGTTGGAGTTGAAGCTTCAAAAGAATTAATTGTTGCTGTAACAGATTCATCAAAAGGAGCTTTAAAAACTTTAGCTGATAATAAAGGTTACCCAACATTTGTAATCCCAGATGATATTGGTGGGCGATTCTCAGTTTTAACACCTGTTGGAATTTTCCCATTATTAGTTGCAGGAGTTAACACTGATAATATTTTTGCAGGAGCTATTAAAGCAATGGATGAGTTAGTTCAAGGTGATTTAACAAATGAAGCTTATAAATATGCTGCTGCTCGTAATGCTTTATATAATGAAGGTTATAAAGCTGAAGCTTTAGTTGCTTATGAACTACAAATGCAATATACTGCAGAATGATGAAAACAATTATTTGGAGAATCAGAAGGAAAAGACAATAAAGGTTTATATCCTACATCAATGATTTTCTCAACAGATTTACACTCACTAGGACAATGAGTTCAAGAAGGTGCAAGAAACGTATTATTTGAAACAGTTATTAAAGTAAAAGAACCAGTAGCTAATATGTTAGTTGAAGCTGATAATGATAACTATGATGGTTTAAATTACTTAGCTGGTAAATCATTCCACGAAATCAATTCAACTGCTATTGAAGGAGTAATTGATGCTCACGTTAATACTGGAAAAATGCCAAACATTGTATTAGAATTTGACAAAATGAATGATGTACAATTTGGATACTTAGTTTACTTCTTTGAAATAGCTGTTGCGATGAGTGGATACTTATTAGAAGTTAATCCATTTGATCAACCAGGAGTTGAAGTTTATAAATACAATATGTTTAAATTACTAGGAAAACCAGGAGTTAAATAGTATATTGAAATCAGCATTGCTGATTTTTTTTATTTCAATACATTTATTTTAATAATTAAATATTTTATAAGATAAAATCATTAATATATATATATAATATTAAAATTAAAAAGGAGAACATATATGATTAAAAAATCAACACTTAAATGATTAAGCGAACAACAAGAATTTTTAGATAATAAAATAATAGAAAAACACAATTTAACATTAGATCACCAAATGTTTAGAAAAAAACTAATTGCTTTTTGAGTAGAATTGGGTGAATATGCCAATGAAGAAAAAAGTTTTAAATATTGAAAACAAGGAGCACCTGGTGCTAAAGAAGTTCAATTAGAAGAATATATTGATGGATTACACTTTATCATAAGTTTAGGAAATCAAATTAACTATAATTTCGAAACTTTTAATTTTAATGATTTAGGATATAACAATAATATTGATTGTTATTTTGAATTAATAAAAGATTTAACTGCTTTAGTTAATCAACCAAATGATCAAACATTCTCTAAAATTTTTAATTCATTTTTACAAATTGCAAAAGTGCAAAATTATTCTGAAGAAGATTTAATTAAAACTTACAAAGCTAAACATGAAAAAAACCAACAAAGACAAGTAGAAAATTATTAAAATGGAAAAAATAACATCAACATCAAATAACAAAATCAAAGATTTAATCAAATTAAGAGATGATAAAAAATTTCAAATAGTTGAAAATCTTTTTGTAATCGAAGGATTGCACATGGTTAATGAAGCCATTAAAAGAAATATTGTTAAAACTATATTTTTGGAAGAAAAAATCTTTAGTAAAATTTATGATATTAATAATTTTGAATGCGTTTTAATTTCAGAAAATGTTTCAAGTAAAATCTCTTCAACCAAAACAAGTCAAGGAATTTTTGCAACTTGTATATTAGAAGACCAAGAAATTAACATGTTGGAAAATATATTAATTTTAGATCAAATTCAAGATCCAGGTAATATGGGAACTTTAATTAGAAGTGCAGCTTCTTTTGAATTTCAGACTGTAGTTGCTTCAAATAATTCTGTCAGTTTTTATAATCCTAAAGTTTTGAGATCAACTCAAGGAAACTTATTTTCAATAAATTTAATAAACGATAATTTAATTAAAACAATTAATGAATTAAAACAAAATGATTATCAAATCATAGGAACGGTTTTAAATGATGAAACAAAATTTATGAAACAAATAGAATTTAGCAAAAATCAAAAGTACGCATTAATAATAGGTAATGAAGCAAAAGGCATAAGTGATGAACTTAAACCTTTAATAGACATTAATTTAAACATAGAAATGAGCAATGAAGTTGAATCATTAAATGCAGCAATTGCAGGTTCAATTATTATGTATAACATTAAAAAATAAATAAATTTAATTTTTTGTATTGCCTTATAGTAGGTTGAATGTTTTAAAATTAAATTGCAATCAAATAAAGGAGAATTTAATATGGAAAAATTCAAAGCAATAATTAACAATCAAGAAATAAACTCTAACTCTTGATTAGATATTATGGACCCAACAACTGATGAAGTTTATGCACAAGTTAGTGCACTGTCTTCTCAAGAAATAGACTCAGCCTTTAAAGCAGCAAAAGCTGCTCAAAAAAAATGAGAAGCAATTGGTATTGAAAAAAGAACTGAGTTTTTAATTAGATGAAGAGATTTATTGTTAAAAAACGAAGAAAATTTAGCAACAACAATGATGCATGAAATCGCAAAAGCATATAAAGATTGTTTAACTGAAGTTCGTAGAACAGCTGAATATATAGATTTAACAATTTCAGAATATAATGATTTACAAGTTTTAACTTTTGATAAAAATTCTAAAGGCGTTACTGAAGATATTGTTGCTGAATATAAAAGAATAGCAAAAGGTGTTGGTGTTGGTATTTCACCATTTAACTACCCTATTAATTTAGCTGTTTCTAAATTAGCGCCAGGATTATTAACTGGAAATACATTTGTATTTAAACCAGCAACTCAAGGTAGTGTTGTAGGTATCAAAATTGGTCAATTAGCCATTGAAGCTGGTATACCAGCTGGTGTATTGAACGTTGTAACTGGACGTGGAAGAGACATTGGAGATGTTATTGTAACAAACCCATTAATTGACTTCATTTCTTTTACAGGAAGTGTGCCTGTTGGTAGAAGATTAATGGAAATTTCAAGCTCAAAAGACTTAGTTTTAGAATTAGGTGGAAAAGATGCAGCTATCTTATTAGATGATCATAACTTAGAAAACATTGCTAAAGATATAGTTGCAGGAGCATTTAGTTATTCAGGGCAAAGATGTACAGCTATTAAAAGAGTTATTACTACAGATAATATAGCAGATAAGTTAACGCCATTAATTAAAGCAGAAGTTGCTAAGTTAACTGTTGGATTACCAAATGAGAATCCTATTATTACACCTATGATTGATAAAAAAAGTGCAGATTTTGTAACTGATCTAATTAATGATGCTGTTAAAAAAGGAGCAACTTTAGTTTATGGTGGAACTAGAGATAAAAACTTATTACAACCTACATTATTAGATAATGTTACAGTTGAGATGAATGTAGCTTGAGAAGAACCATTTGGTCCTGTACTTCCAATTATAAGAATAAATAAAATTGAAGACATGATTAGCGTTGCTAATAAATCAAATTTTGGTTTACAAACTTCAATCTACTCAAAAGATGTAGATTTAGCTTATAAAGTTGCTGAGCAATTAGAAGTTGGAACTGTAAATATTAATAGAAGAACTCAAAGAGGACCTGATGTTTTACCTTTCTTAGGTGTAAAAGATTCAGGGTTTGGGGTTCAAGGTATTAAGGAAACTATTTTATCTACAACTCGTTACAGAGGGATAATAATTAAAAAATAATAAACTATAAGGGTTTTAAAGTCCTTATTTTTTATTTTTTAATACTTAAATTAACCTCTTTTTCTATCAAAATCCCTAAAAATGGTATAATAATATAAATATTTTTAATTTTATATTAATCAAAGGAAAGGGAGTTAATATGAAAAAAATGCTTTTAAGCTTAACTGCTGTTAGTATGTTAGCTTCATCGGCTGCAACAGTTAGTTGTACATATACGATGAAAGCTAAAAGTGAATTTGTGAAAAGTATTCAAAAGATAATTAATATTGCAAATGTTTCGGCTGAAGCACAAATATTAACTTCGAATAATACATCAGATACTAAATTAGCTATAGACGACTATAGCAATAATAGTAGAAAAATAAATGGAATTGAATATTCAACAACTAATGCAAACATAGGTTATTCATATACATTAGACAACTTTAGTGGTATGAAAGCTAGTCAATTTTTGCCAAAAGAAGATTTAACACTTTCACTTTCAAATAATCCTAACGATGATAATACAAGAATGGATCGTTATTTATTTAAAAACTATGGAAGCAATTGAGTTAATAACATCAATTCATCAAGTATAAAAAATGGTGAAACACACAAAGGCAAAAAAACAGGTTCAAGTTCTATCACTTCAACTGCTAGTCTAGTTTCATCAATAATTGGAGTTGTTTTAGGAAGTGATTTTAGCGTTTCAGAAGCTGGTTTCTTAAATGATAATATTGCTACTATTTTAAACCAACTACCTAATAACACAAAAGAAAGTTTAGCAAAAACATTAGATGGTTTATCAGTTAAATTTGAAACACTTCCAGAAAGTTTCAAAGAAAGTTTTTCTAACCCTTTAACTAAATATGTTGGACAAAGAAAAACAAAATTTGAAGCTATAACTGACATATCTAAAAACTTTTGAACAGAAATCTTTAAAAAAGATACTGGTGAAAATTCAACTAATGAAAAAGTTGGAACACTTAATAAAATGTCTTCAGCACTTCAATATATATTTACATTGTTATGATATATACAAGAATATGCTGATATTATAGACACAAAAATTACACCAGATAATTTGACCTATGTTTTAAATCAAGAAATAGACGCTAATGATGTTAAAAACTATGATCAAATAAACCTTAATAAAACTTTTAAAATTTTAAATAATTTTTTAAATCCTGGAAGAGATACAAGAAAAGCAAAAAATCTTGTTATTGTTCTTTTTGGTATTCCAACGTCAGAAGGTGAATTTAAACCAAAATCTAATATAATTGTTGAACCAATATTTCAAGCTTTATCAAGTAATTCTTCAAGTACTCCTGAAACTTATGGTTTAAAATCTAATCAATCTAAAATGTTTGGTTTAAACATAACAGAAATTATAAAATTTTTAAATGACATTCTTAAAGCAAATAATTCTTTACCAAAAGAAATTGTTAAAGAAATCATTAGACTACTAGGTGTTTTACAAGAAATTTTAGCAAGTGAAAATAAAGATACTTATACAATAATTCAATCTTTATTGAATGAAGCTGTTTTTAAACCATTAACAGAAGAAGGAAAATCAGTATTGTTAATAGGTGACATATTATATCTACTTGCAGAATCAGTAAATGCTAAAAATGATAATAGAGTTGTAATCGATTCAGCTCCATTATTAAAAATATCAAGTTTAAGTGGATCGCAAAATCCATTTGGTGCTTTATATGATGGTGGATTATTGAAAAGTATCTTCCAAACTATTAATTATTTCACAACAAAAGATGGTTCAAGTGAACCTATGTTTAGTGATGTTGTTATTAAAAACTTTAAGGACTTAAGTTCAATTTTTAATACAAAAATGAACATAATTTTCACTCAAATGTTAAATATTGATTATGACAATAATATGCAATTTTTATATGGTTTAAAAAATTCTTCAATAGCAACTATTGTTGATACTATTTCTAAACAATTCATAGACCCAATAGAAGGAAAAGAATACTTCCTTGATTTAGGAGCTATTAGAAATATAATTCTTTCATTATTTAGTAGTTCTTATAGTTCTATTTCAATTGGCAAAGAACCGAGTTATGAAAATCCAAATAACTTATTTGCAACTTTAAAAGTTGTTTCAGCAGCTTTAAGAAATCAATCAGTTAAATTTGGTGATACAGAAGTTAATAATTCAAAATCAATAGTAAATGTTTTAGGTTTAGACCCTACAAATCCAAATAAATTTATAGGTGGTTCAATATTCGATGCAATTGCCCAAGCTTATGGTCACGGTGTAATGGTTGACGGAAAACCAACAGAAATGCCTGAAAAAAGAGAAAATACAATCAAAATGATTTCTGTAATGCTTGAAGGAATCTCGTGAATGTCAAAATCTTCAGAAAGACAATATTACAATGACAATTTTGGTCATTTCTTTGACCAACAAAACTGAACAACTCAAATTATTAGTTACACAAATTTTGACAAAATACATAATGATGCCGAAATAAAATATAACTTAATTTATCAAAATAAAAAATACAAAATTAAAGAAACTTATCAAGTTACTTTAAAAAGAGATAAAGTTCCATTGAATGAATCAATAGGAAATAAATATTTCTATATTACAAATTTAACTAGAAAATAATAAACACAAAAAGGAAAGGAAGCGTTTATGAAAAAAACAAGTAATTGATTACTTTTTAAACAGGGTTTAAAAGGTATATTTAAATTTAAAATTCAATTTGTTATCATTTTAATTCTTTCTTTCCTATCAATTTTTATTTTAACAACTTCTATTTCTTTAAGAGATAGATTGAACCACACATACAACGAAGTTGTAAAAAGTGTTGACAAGTTTGACTATGAATATGACGATGAATTTTTTGGTATATCTGGTGGAGTTACATCAAACAATGTTTCCCAAAATCCAATGATAATGTTTGTAGATCCAGAATCATATTCAACAATTAATGGAGGTTCTAAAACTTTTAATATTTCTTTTAATGAAATATATGGTGGTAAAACTTTTATAACTGAAGCATTTTTAGATCAAAATATGAAAAATACATATTATGCTAATAATCAATCAGTTGGGTGAGATCTAGACAGTAAAGATTTCATGGTAAAAACTAGAAATATTTTATTAAATTACTTTTATAGTAATTTAGTTTCAACTTTAGATGGTCAAGAAACAGAAAGTTCTCTAAATTTAGAAAAAACACCAATTTTTACATATGTATCAACTTTAAACAAAGATGAAATAAAGTCCGATTATGAAGTTATTAGAAATTACCAGTCAACAAAGCCTATAAATATATACGAAATCAAACAAAAAGATTTATTCTATTTTTCAACTATAGCATTTAGTAGTATTGGAGCTTATATTACTGAAATAAATAATACTTATAATTTGAGCAATAGTACAAATCGTCTAGCAGAAAAAACATATGAAGTAATTACAGGTAATAGTTTAAGAGAAACTCCTATTAATACTAATCTAATGGTTAATGAACAAAATAAATATTCTCTTAGAGTAACCAATTCAACAAGTAATAATGCTTTAATAAGTATTAATTCAAACTCTAGAATAGATATTGAAAGTGCTATAAAAGCAAATGGATTAAAAGGTATATCTACTCCAACTTTTGTTCAAAATAATAATAAAAACAATGAAGTTATAAACCTTAATTCATTTAAATTACAATCAGCAGCAAATGGTGATGATTGATCTGCTAGATTAACTGCATTTAACTCAACTAAAATTGAAGAAAACTTATTTAACAATTTAATGAATAATTCTAACTACGATTGAATTTTACAAGGTAAGAATTATACAAATATGAATAATGAAGTTGCTAATATACTATCATTTACTTATAAAATGCAATCTGATATTGCAGCAATTGCTTCAAATGTAGAAACAGAATTTAGAAAAGAATTTTCTGTATTTGATAATTCTTCACAAGTTGAGTATAAAGCTGTTGTTTTAGATGAAATGAAACATTCAAATTTAAAAATATTAAATCCCGATAAGGGAGGAAGAATGCCAATTGCAAAAGGTGAGATATTAATTTCTGAACAGTTTGCTAGAGCAAGAAAAATACCTTTATTTTCAGATTTAAAAGTTGGAGCTCAAAACTTTACTGTTGTTGGATATGCTACAGACACATTTTCATATTATCCTGTTGTAAATGATGATTTACCAATACCTCAACCTAAAAATACAGGGATTATTTATGCATCACAAGAGACATTAAAACCTTTATTTGAAGATGCACCTTCTTCAAACGCAGAAAAAATTACTAAAACATATGCAAAAAGATTTGTTTGAACAAATGAAAAATCAGATATGAACTTATTCAATTATTTATTTGCTCCATCTCAAAAAGCAAAAACATTTGCTGAATCTGTATACAGATTCTCTTGAGACTTACAGCCTCAAGTTGTATTAGCTTATAGTTTATTTACTATTATAATTTCATTAATAATAGGTGTAATAGCATTATCTGGTTTATTAATATCACTTAAAAAATCAATTAAAGCAAATACAAAACAAATAGGTATTTTAAAAGCATTAGGTGTAGAGCCGCATAATATTGCTTTATCATATATTGCTCAATCAGTTATTATTGCTATATTTATTATTCCTTTAAGTTGAGGTATAGGATTGTTAGTTCAATCTGGTTTTGTGCATTTATTTGTTCCATATTTTAGTATTCAATTGTATCAAATTCAAGTTTCTGTATTACCTCTTATTATAGGTTTCATATTCTTTGGGTTCTTATCTGTTATGGTTTCATTCTTAGTTGCATGAAGATTAACAAATAAATCAGTTATTGAAATTTTAAGAGTTGAAGAAACTAAAAAATCTCATTCTTGAATTTTAAATAAAATGAAAAATACTATTTTTAGCAAATCAAAATTTACTTTGAAATTCAGTATAACTTTAGCTTCAACAAACAGAAGAAATATATATTTAATGACAGTGGTTATTTTTATAACATCATTTTTAGTTTCAATTGGTTTCACTATTCCAGCAACTGTAAGAACAGCTGAATCTGCATATTATAAAAATGTTGAATATTCAAATAGTTATAACTACATTGAAAATGTTTCTAACTCACCATTATCTAAAGGTGCAATAAGTTATTCAAAAGATCCTAGTGTAATAGACAATGATTATACTAAACATGGAGATATCTTTGCATATTCAAATCCTTCAAATTACTTTGAATCAACGTATGATTCATCACCAATTTCTAAGTACTTGTATAATGGAATGGATGTTAAAAACAAACCTATATATTCAAATACATTTAAATATTTAGTTTCTGATTCAGCAAATATGCCATCCAACAGTGAAGGTGAAACTGAAGCTAAAACAGGATTATTTCAAATTATTACAGAACAATTTGGTAATAACTTTGCAAACGGAATAGGTTCTCAATTTTCAATTGGAACTATTGAACAAGTTTTTGGTCTTTTATCAAGTTCACTTTATGATGCAACTACGCTAAACCCTGAAACAAATATTGCTAAAGAGACATATTTAAATGACGCTTTAGTTCAAAAGAAATATGATGTTATTACTAAAAACTTAACTCAAGCTATACCAATGATATTAGGAAGTATCTTAGGATCAGGAACATCTGGTGATGAAAAAGATTGAAAAGAACAAATACTTTCAGTCATAGCATCATCTGCTCCAGCTTTTGTTCAAAGTTATATTCAAGACCCATCAAGAGTTCAACAATATGGATTTGGATATAATGTTAAAAAAATATATAAAGATAGTGAAACTTTTGCTACTAATATTCAAGTTTCAAATAATGAAAATAATATTAAATTAACAGGTTTAGAGCAAAATCAAAAAGCTTTTACAATAAACAATAGTTTACAAAATAAACTTTTTGTAAGTGAAGAAACTTTAAATAAATTAAATAATGTATTTAATGTTACAAAATATGATTCTGATATTGAAGAAAATGGATTTAAATATTATGATCATGAAACAAACACAGTAAATGTGCCAATTTTACCCAACAAGCAAGCTTTAAACTCATATGGATTAAATAAAAATAATACAATTGATAATATTTTTACAAAACAACAACAAATTTTATTCGAACATAAAAATGGAGAGAATACAACATATGATGTTCTACCAAAAGAAGCTTGAACATATGACGATTCTGATTTTATTAATTCAAATTATTTTAAAAATTCTTTTATTGAAGGTAGCGAAAACGCTAATACAGTAATAAATGATAGAACAGGAACATATCAAACAGATAAAAATTATTTAAGTTTATATGATTTAGATAATAATAAGTTTACATATAAATATTTATACGATGACCATAACACACTTCAAAAAAACAGTTATTTATTCAATGATTTTGCTGTTAAAAATAATGAAGGAATTTCATATGTTAGACCATATTATGAATACTCAAATATTAAATTGTTCTTACCTAAAGCATTATTAAATCAAGATGAAAAAAACGGAATTAATAAATGAGCAAATTATAATAATAAAAATGGTGTAAATACCGCAGGATATTTTGATAACAATGTTGGTGTAGAGGATGTTCCAACAACTACTAAAAAAGCATGAGAATCAACTTATGGAGCTGATGCTAGTTCTAATGGTTATATAATGATAAAACCTTATTCTTTAGAATATAGTTTATCTAAAGAAGAATCTATTAATAGAGGATTAGCAAATATTGTAGATGGACAACCTTTATGATTTGTTGATGCAATGAGAGCAAACTTATTTAAACAAGAAGCAACTCAAGTTAAATATGCAAATACCGATTTAAAAGTTAATTTAAAATCAGTTGGAAGTCTTGATTCATATAATGGTAGTTTAACTATTGTTGATCAAGGATTAGCTAACTTAATTGGTAATTTCTCAATTAGCAAAAAATATGATGTTAATTATAATTTCTTTGAACCAGAAATTGTAGTTAAAGCAGGAGAAACAATTAATGCTAATGGTGTATCATTTACATCTAGCTATGATAAATATAAATTACACAATGAAAGTGAAGATTTATATGTTTCAGATTATACAAAAATGTTAAATGGTGGAGCTAGTTCACTTAATTACACACAAATGATGTGAAACAATGCTAAATTTTCTAATATTGATGAACCAATTGATCTAACTACTGGATTCCTTCAAACAACACAAGAAAACAATGGTATTCTACTTTTATCACAAGTACCAATAGGCAATATATCTCAAGAAGACTTAAAATTACAAGTAGCTAATCAAAAATTATTAAGCATTGAAAAAGACTTAATTGCACAAATTTCACAATTAGCAATTTCAATTGCAATGTTAATTATTGTAAGTGTTATTATAACCTCTTCGTTATTGATTATATTAATTGGAGATATTTACATAACGCATTATGAAAGATTTATGATTTTAATGAAATCATTTGGTTATTCAAACTGAAAAGTTCAGAAATACTCATTTGGAACCGTAACTATTTTATCTATTATTGGATGAATATTAGCTACATTATTAGCATGCGGATTAATAGCATTAATCATGTTCATGCTTAAAATGACAGGATTTGCTGTTCCATTCATTATTTCTTGATGACCATTTGTAGCCAGTCTAGCTGTTGTTTCTATTTCTTATTTTGGAAGTTTAATTTTAATTTCTAAAAAAGTAAGAAAAGGTGATCCAGCAGGTCTATTGATGGAAACACATGAATAAAAAATAAAAACTTACCACTTTGGAAATTATCCAAAAATTGGTAAGTTTTATTTTGCATATTGTATAATGTTATTAAAAGAAATAAAGGCGATAATATGAATAGATTTAAAAATAATTTATTATTTTTTAAACAAAGTTTAAAATCAATATTTAAGTTTAGGATTCAATTCTTAAGTATTTTGTTATTGTCTTTTATGTCTATTGTAGTTTTAACAAGTTCACTAACAATAAAAGATAGACTTAATGATACTTATAATTCAGTTGTTGGGGATGTTGAAAAATTTGATTATCATGTTTCAGATCAGATGTCTTTTATTAAGAATCAACCTTCAACTAATAAAGTTTCAAAGCAATTAATACTTAGTTTTTTACCAATTGATTCAAGAACAAGTGTTGATCAACAAGAAACAGTAAACATTAACTTTAATTCAATATATGGAAGAACATTTATTACAGAAGCTTTTGAAAGAGATAATAGAATGCTTAATACTTTTATTTCAAATACTTATAATGAAGATTCAAATAATAATTGAAATGCATTTACATCAAATGCGTTTTTCTGAACTACAAGAATGTTGTTATTAGAAAGTTTTTATACCGATTTAGATCTTTACTATAACCATAATGATTCAAGTGTAGATTATTTGAATTACGTTCCTATAGTTAGTTATATAAATGAAATAGATGATAAAAGTTTTATAGAACATGATTTAAATAATATAAAAACTAATCTTTCAACAAAAGATTTTAATGAAAATATAAATGAAAATAACACTGCTTTTAAGGTTAATGATTTAAATAATAATCAACCACAAATTAATGATATTATTCGAATTGAAAATAAAGAGATTTATTTATATGCGTCAAATGCATTTTCAAGTGTTTTTGCTTTTATGAGAGAATTTTTAAATAATTCTAATTGAAGTTTTCAAAGAGAAAATAGAGGAAAAGCTATTTTTCAATTTATAACAGGTCAAGATATTCAAGATAATTGAAATCAATCAAATGTAAATAAAAAGTGAATAGTTAATGAACAAAATAGATTGTATGATTCTGTAGTTACAGGAGACATAAAAGAAAAAAACTATATATATGTGTCAAAAGATACAACAAATAATGCTGATGTGTATGCAGAAATTAAGAATAATGGTTTAAAAGGTAAATCAACCCCAATTGTTGCGTTTTATGATGAAGAAGACAAAATCACAAAAGCTTCAGCTGAATATATTAATTTAAATCCTTTAAGTTTAAATTCAAATAGTTTAAATGATGATTGAAGTGGTAAATTTAGTGCAATCAATAACTCTAAAATGTCTGATCAGTTTTTTGGTAATTTATTTTCAGAAAGAAATATTGAATGATTAACTTGAAATCAAAGTAATTATGCATTATTTAGTGATAATAGCCCATGAACAAATAATATGTCAAACAATTATAGAATGTTTTTAAAAATTGCAGCATCTTACTCTAATTTTGATATTGAATTTAGAAAGGAATTTAATGTATTTGATAACTTAAATCAAATTCAATATAAAGCTGTAATACTTGATGAATACAATCATACTAACCTAAAAATTTTAAATGAGAATGAAGGTGGTAGATTACCTTTAAATCATGGCGAAATATTAGTTTCTGAACAATATGCAAAAGCGCATAATATTAAAAATAATTCAACTATAAAAATTGGACCTCAAGTTTTAACTGTAGTAGGTATTGCAACTGATACATTCTCTTACTATCCAATAGTTGATGAAAACGTGCCATTACCTCAATATAGAAACTCAGCGATTATTTATGGAACTGAACAAACATTATTCCCAATTGTTGAAAATTCACAATCAACTTCAAAAGAACAAATATCTAATACAAATATTAATTACTTCTTATGATCTAAAGACAATAATGTTAACAAAAACTTTCAAACTTTTACATCATTTACTCCATTATCAAAAAATATTAAAACTTTTAATGAATCAAGTTATAGAATGAACTGGGTTCTTCAACCATCAATAGTTTCAGGGTTATTAATAATCATGATATCAATATCTGTTATTGTTGGTGTTATATCATTATTGGGAGTTGTAATTTACATTAAGAAAATGGTTAAAGCAAACATAAAACAAATAGCAATATTAAAAGCGATGGGAGTAAATTCATTCTCAATAGCAAAATCATATGCTGTTATTGGTTTAATTATAACCTTCTTAGTTATACCTGTTGGTTGAATAGTTGGAACGTCAGTACAATTAATATTTATTAAGATGTTTATTCCATATTTTAGTGTGCAAATTTCTCAAATATCAATTTCAATGGTTGCTTTATTAATTGGTATATTTGCATTTGGTTTTGCTGTAATTATTCTATCAATATTATTTGCTTACATTGAAACAAGAGAAGACGTAACTTTAATGCTAAATAAGGTTGGTAAAATAAAACAACAAGCTGCAATAATGAACTGAATTAATAGAGTTTTTGCAAATTCAAAATTCACTTTAAGATTTAGTTTAATTGTAAGTGCCTCAGCAATTAGAAATACAACAACAACCGCATTTGTAATTTTTATTTCATCATTCTTGATTTTCTTCGGATTGTCAATTCCGGCTTTAGTTGAAACAACTAAAAATGGTTACTATAACCATTTGAACTACAACAACCAACATAGATTTGTAGAAAATGTGTACAACGCGCCGTTGTCGAAATCGACAATTAGTTATACTGAAGATTTAAAAACCATCGACGGAAATTTTAAATCTACATCGTTAATGGAATACTATTCAAATCCAACATATAGTTATAATTCATCATTTGACGTTTCTCCATTATCTAAATATGTTTATTCAAAAAACCAAGATGGTAGTGGGCAAATTACAAATACATTTAAATATATTGTTAACGATTCAAGTAACAATGCAGTTCATTCAACAGAAAATGATGAAAATGATAATAACACTGGATTATTCCAATTAATCACTGAACAATTTGGTAACAACTTTGCAAATGGTATAGGTTCACAATTTAGTGTTGGTATGATTGATCAAGCACTAAGCGTTATTATGAACTCTTATTATGATGCAACAGCTTATGGTACAAAGGCTTATTCTAGAATAAATAGTGACATCGATAACTTAAATAAATTTAACATCATTACAAAAAACTTAACAGATGCAATACCAATGATACTTGGTGCTATTTTAGGTGGAGGTTCTGGAGAATCTACTGGTAATTGAAAAGAAGATATTTTATCAATTATTTTAAAAAATGTTCCACCTTATGTAGAAAGATATTTACAAGATCCTTCACGTAAAGAACAATATGCTTTTGGATATAATGTTAAAAAAGTAACTAAAAACCAAGATTCATTAGCAACAAGCATTAATGTTGATACTGAAGAATATAAAAATATGAGTTTTACAGGAATAAACCCTAATCAACAAGCATTTGATCTAAACAATGAAAAAATATTTGTAAGTGATAAAACAGCTATTCAAATTGAAATGTTAATAAATAATCAATGAGACATGAAAAAATCAATTTCTGAAAATGGCTTTGTTTATTATGATGCTCAAACAAAAACTTTAACAATTCCTATAATGCCAAACAATCAAGCAAGAAATAAATATCATCTATCAAATAATAAGGTTTTACAAAATGAAGGTGTATTCGGAAATCAATTAAAATTTAAATCAAAAAATGATAATCAATTTTTAAGCTTGCCAAAACAGGCCTGAGTATATAATGATTCAGATTTCATGAATTCAGATTATTTTAAAACTAATTTAAATCAAAAAGATAGTGATTCAAATATTAAAAGTAATAGAACTGGTGTAATAAGTGATCAAAACTATTTAGATCCAGCTAATCTTGATAACAATAAATTTACTTATAAAATTCAATACACAGGTGAAAATGAAAACACTTCAATAGATAATAATGCTTATATGTTTAATGATTTTGCTGTTGATGACAATGAGAATGGTGTAAGCTATGTTAGACCATACTATCAATATGAAAATATTGAGTTATTTATTCCAGAAAACTTAATTGGTTCAGTTGATGAATGAGCTAATGTATCAAACAACACACCTGATAAATCAAAATACTTTGAATCAGGTATTATTGGTGATAATATACCAAAAGATGTTAAAAATGCTTGAGAAAGTATGTACTCATCAGCAAAAGACTCAAAATATATTAAAATCAAACCGTATTCTTTAAGTTATAAAAGAACAGATTATAAAAACAAAGGTTTAGCAAACTTATTAGAAAAAGAATCTAATTATGTTTGATATGCAAGTGCTATGAGAGACAATTTATTTAAGCAAGAAAATGATACTGTTAAATATTTAAATTCAGACTTAAATATAGATTACAAAGTTGTGGGAACATTAAATTCTTACAACACAAGTATGATTTTAATGGATCAAAAGATGGCTAATATTCTTTCAAATTATTCTCTAGCAAAAAAACAAGATGTTAAAAATAATGTTTTTGAAGATACTCCAAAAGTTAAAGCAGGACAAACTATAACATATAATAATGGAAATAAAATTGTCAGTGAATTTGATAGATATGAATTACATGATGATAATAAAGATATTTATTTAAATGATTGAACTAATATGTTATCTGAAGGTGCAGACTCAACTGAATATACTCAATACATGTGAAGCAATACAAAATATTCAAATGTTGAAGAAACAATTGATTTAACAACGGGTATTTGACAAAGTGTTTCAGAGAATAACGGGTTATTAATGTTAAGTCAAACACCAATTGGAAATATATCTGATGGATATGTAACAAGTAGTATTATGAATTCTAAACTTCTTTCAACTGAAAAAGAATTAATTAAACAAATAACAGGTCTGGCTATTATTTTAGGTTCATTCTTTATCATAATTGTAATTATCACGGCATCCTTATTAATAATGTTAATCGGAGATATTTACATAGCTTCACTACAAAGGTTTATGATATTAATGAAATCATTCGGATATTCAAATTGAAAAACACAGAAATATTCATTTGGGGTAGTTAGTGTATTAGCAATATTTGCATGATTTATATCAACACTATTAGCAACCGCAGCAATGTCTTCAGTTTCAATAATCTTAGCCTCATATGGGCTTGCAATACCAATGGCACTAACTTGATGACCATTTATTGTTTCTGCAGTTATTATCGGATTATCTTTCTTTGGAAGCTTATCTGTTATAACTAGAAAAATAAGAAAAGGTGACCCTGCTGGATTATTAAGTGAAACTTATGAATAAAGGAGAAATTATGAAAAAAGTAGCAATAATTTTACATAAAAATTTTGAAGAATCAGAAGCTATTGTAACAATAGATATATTGAGAAGATCAGAAATTATTGTAGATATATACAATATTGAAAATAAAGAATATCAAGTAGGTTCTCATAATATAATTGTAAAAGCAGAATATAATATTCAATCGTTGAATTCACAAGATTATGATGGAATAGTTATACCTGGAGGACCAGGAGTAAATGAATTGTTTGATAATGAAATTTTATTAAATTTAATAAGAGATTTTAATGATAAAAATAAAATGGTTAGTGCTATTTGCGCTGCACCACAAATTTTAGGTCAAGCTGGAGTTATCGATAATATTAAAATAGTAAAATTCCCTACTTCTAATAAATACTTAGAAAAAGCTTTAGTTCAAGAAAAAGATAGTATTATAGACAAAAATATTGTTACTGGTTCAAGTATTGGAACAGTAGTTCCATTTGCCTTAAATATAATAGAATATCTACAAGGAAAAGAACAAAAAGAAAAAATTAAACAACAACTTGTAATTATTTAACAAAATCACCTTACTAATATAGTGAGGTGATTTTTTTGAAATTAGTAAAACAAACCTCATATCAAGATTGTGGTGTTGCATGCATAGCAATGATGATTAATCATTTTTATAAGTATGAAATTGATTTGCAACAAGTTAAAAATTATCTGTCAATCCATGATGATGAACTTAGCTTTTATGACGTTATTGATTTAGCTAGTAATTTTTATTTAAAAGGCGATGCTTTTAAAGTTGAGCAAGATTTTTTAGAATTAAAAAATAAAGTACCATTTTTAGCACAAGTGATAAATTCTGATGGCCTATTACATTTTGTTATAGTAGAAAGTATTTTACAAAATAATTTAATTGTATTTGATCCAAGCAAAGAAAAGAAAACTATGCAAAGTTTGCCTGAATTTTTGAAATGTTTTAATAGTAACGTAATAATTTTTAAATCCAACATCAAATCATTTAATAAAGACTTTAAATTTAATTTTAAAAAGTTTTTAAATATTTTTAATTTTGACTTTATTCTATACTTATTAATAAATTTAGTATCAACACTATTGTTTATTTTAGATACACAATTTCTTAAGATGTTTTCTAATTCATTATCTGAACAGACTCAAGATTTTTTAATATATTTATTTCCATTAATCATTTTATTGTTTAATATACTTTTCAAAAATATATCGATTAATATTCTTAATAAAAATTATAAAAAAAGAAAACATTTTTTATTAAAAAAATTCTCAAACTTAATTGAATCTACAAATTCAGGAGATTTATTTTATTTATATCAAGAAATAAAATGAGTATGTCAATATGAAAACTACAGTTTAAAGAGCAGCATTTCATCATTTATTTCTGAAGTAGTAAGTTTATTCTTTATTTATTTTATTATTAAAGAATTATTTTTAATAATACTTATAGCTGATGTTATTTATATCTTGATTAATATTTTTATAAATAATTTTGTTAAAAAAGATAGTTTTAATCAAGATAAAGAATGATTTATATTTTTAAGTAATATTGAACATGTAAAAAATATTTGTGCTGAATATGATATGTTAGCAAAACTTTTAAAATTAGAAGAAAAAGATAAACTCGCTAGCTCAAAGTTAAATTGAATTGAACTTTGAGATAAAGTTGGCTTAGTATTAATTTATATAATTAGTTGATCATTATTAAAAAATGGTAATTTAGAATTTTCACTTTTCTTTATAATTTTATTGTTTAAAAATTTTAGTAGAATTAATATTTTTAATTTAGGTCAAACTTTAATATGAATAAAAAAATATAAGATATCAATTATAAAATTTGAAAAATTTTTTATTGAAAAAAACGAAGTTAACTTTAATGAAGAAATAAACAATATTCTAATTTCAAATAAACAACAAAAATTAGAATTAAATAAAGGGTTAAACATAATAAATTTTAAAATTGATTTAGGTAATATAAATAAAACTAAAAATGATATAGAAGTTGATGTCTACATAAATAACAAGAACATTAACAGTTTAAAAACATCTGATTTACGTAAACAAATTTATTATTCAAAAAATTTTCAAATCAAATTTGGAACTATTTTTCAAAACATAACAACATCAAATAAAAATAGTATAAATATTTTTAATATTAAGGAAATTAATGAGCTTTTAAATAAATACTCAATCAAAATAACAAAGCTAGTAAAACCAGAAACTAATACTCAAATTGAAAAAGAAATAATTAAACTATTGAATGTGTTTTACATTAACAAAAAAGTAATATTAATTAAAAATGATTTTCAAATATTAACTTTTGATGAAATAAAGTCAATTTTAACTATCTTTACTAAATTAAGTAATGATAAATTTTTGATTTTGTCTTAAAATTAATATATTAAAGTAAAAAGGAATAAGAATGATAAGTATTGATTTTATAAATGAAACTGATTTAAAAGTAAAAGAATGAGAAGATTTAGCAAAACAAATAATTAATTCAGTTTTTAAATATCTGAATTTAAAAAATAAAATAAATCTATCTATTACTTTTTTAGATAGTGAACCAGCTCAAAAAATAAATCAAGAATATAGAAATCATTCTTATATACCTGATGTAACATCATTTCCAATAGAAATGTCACCACAAGAAATAAAAGCTTTAGGATATCAAGAAATAGGAGATATCTTTATTTGTATTGAAGAAGCAGAAAGAAAAAGTATTAAATATCAACATTCTTTGAAAGAAGAAATGGGATTTTTATTTACTCATGGTTTTTTACACTTAATGGGTTATGATCATGAAACAAATGAAAAAGATGAAGAAGAAATGTTTTTCATTCAAGATGAAATACTTAAAATAAATAAAATAAATTACACAATAAAATTTACTGAAGAAGATTATAAAGAAATAGAGGAAAAAGATGAATAAAATTAAATCAGGATTTATATCTATAGTTGGTAGACCAAACGTTGGTAAATCAACTTTATTAAATAAAATAATAGGGCATAAAATTTCAATTGTTACAAATAAAGCTCAAACAACAAGAAATAATATAAGAGGTATTTTAACAGAAAAAGAATATCAATTGATATTTGTAGACACACCAGGAATACACACGTCAAAAAATCAAATTGATAGATTTATGAATTCTAGTGCTATGAGAAGTATGAAAGAAGTTGATGTTGTTGTATTTATGGCACCAGCTGATGAAACAATAGGAAAAAATGATTTATTTATATTAAATGAATTATCAAAAAAGAATGATATTAAAAAAATACTTGTAATCTCAAAAGCTGACGTTGTTAGCAAAGAAAAATTATTTTTAAAAGCTACTGAATGAAATACATACGAACAAATTTTTGATGAAATTATTATTACTTCGTCAACTGAAAATATTAATATTGATAAATTAATAGAAACAATTGTTGGTTTCTTGCCTGAAACAGGTCATTACTTTTATGATGAAGAATCTATTACAGATCAACCTAATCGTTTTGCAATAAGAGAAATAATAAGAGAAAGCGTACTTTTAAAAGCTGGGCAAGAAGTTCCTCATTCAGTTGCTATACTTGTAGATGAACTTGAAGAAACAGAAGATGAAATTAATATTGTTGCATCTATTATAGTTGAAAGAAAATCTCAAAAAGGAATCATTATCGGTCATCAAGGTAAAAAAATAAGCGATATTAAATATAAATCAAGAAAACAAATAAGAGAACTTTTTGAAAAAGATGTTAATCTAGAATTATTTGTAAAAGTCCAAGAGAATTGAAGAAACTCTGCAAGTTTAATTAAAAAGATGGGATACGACAAGGATAAATACTAATGAGTGAAGTAAAAATCAGAGGAATAGTTTTAGATTCTTTAAATTATGAAGAAAATGACAAAATTATTACAGTTTATTCTGATGAATTTGGGAAACTAAGTTTTATTGCTCTAGGTGCTAATAAAGCATCAAGCAAAAATAATTACTCACTTAATGTATTTTCTGAATCTGATTTTGAAATATTCAAATCAAGAAAAACACAATCAATTTCAAAATTAAAAACGGGAATATTAGTAAGAGATAATTTTAAAATTGCAAAATCATATAATAATTATTTATTTGCAAGCATTATAAGTTCAGTTATTTTACAAGAAGAACTTTTTTATAACAAAGATTTTAAATTATTTGATATGTTAAGAGAAGCTATAAGAAATATTAATGATGAGGTAAACCCTTTTTCAAATATGGTTTGATTTCTTTTTTACTCATTAAAAAATTTTGGAGGATACTGAGAATTAAATAAATGTTATCGTTGTAACAAAGCAAGTAAGATTTATAGAAAATTTGATCTTCAACATTATGGTTTAGTTTGCCCTAATTGTATTAATGAAAATGAAGAAGAACATGATTATGAATTTATTAAATATTTACAAAGAATGGATAATAATACTTTTTTCACTATTCAAAAATTCCCTATAAATGTTTCTTTTGAAATAATAATTTCTAAATTACTTTTAAGTTATTATCTTAATGAAATAGGAATATATTCATATCCTATGAATGAGATTTTAAAGAAAGAAGTTTATAAAGATGACTCCTTTTGAGAGTACACTCATAAAGTGTTGACAAAAAATAGTATTTAAAGGTAAAATCATTTATAATTGAAATAGTTTTATGTCAGCCAAATGCTGACTTTTGTTATTTTATATACAAGACTATTAAGGAGAAAAAATATGGAAAAATTAATTGCCCATTTAAAATCTCAAGGTTTTATTTTTCAAGGTTCAGAAATTTATGGTGGATTAGCTAATTCTTGAGATTATGGACCATTGGGTGTAGAAGTTAAAAATAAATTAAAGCAAGCTTGATGAAATCATTTTGTTAGAAAAAACCCTTACAATATCGGTTTAGATAGTTCAATCATTTTGAACTCAAGTGTTTGAAAAGCTAGTGGTCATATAGACGGGTTTAATGATCCATTAATTGATTGCAAAAAATGTAACAGTAGATGAAGAGCAGATAAATTAATTGAAGAATTTAATTCTGAAATTAATGCTGGAGTTATGACAGAAAATCAAATGGAAGAATTTATTAAAGAACAAAACATAAAGTGTCCAAAATGTCAGGCATGTGATTTTACACAAATAAGAAAATTTGCACTAATGTTTAAAACTAATCAAGGAGTTCTTGAAGATGAATCTTCTTCTGTATATTTAAGACCTGAAACAGCGCAAGGTATTTTTATAAACTTTAAAAATGCTCAAAGATCATTGAGAAAAAAATTACCTTTTGGTATTGGTCAAATTGGTAAATCTTTCAGAAATGAAATTACACCAGGTAACTTTATTTTTAGAACACGTGAATTTGAACAAATGGAATTAGAATTCTTTTTTAATCCATCTGATGAAAAAGATTGATTCTCATACTGATTAAATGAAGTCGAAACATTCTTACAAGATAAAATTCAAATTAATAAAGAAAATTACAGAGTTAGAAGTCATGAAAAAGATGAATTAGCACATTACTCAACAGCAACTAGTGATATTGAATTTAAATTCCCATTTGGTTGAGGAGAATTATGAGGAGTTGCACATAGAGGTAATTTTGACTTAAATGCTCATCAAGAAGCATCTAAGCAAGATTTAACTTATTTAGATCCAACTACTAATCAAAAAGTTTTACCGCATGTAATTGAACCAAGTGTTGGTGTTGAAAGAATGATGTTAGCTATTTTATGACAAGCATATCATGAAGAAGATTTAGGCGAAGGAAATTCACGTATAGTTATGAAATTGCCATATAACCTAGCTCCTTATCAAATTGCTGTTATGCCTTTACAAAAACAACAAAATGATCAAGCACTAGCTCTATATTCAAATCTTTTAAATAATTTTGATGTTACATATGATGAAACAGGAAATGTTGGTAAAAGATATAGAAGACAAGATGCAATTGGAACACCATTCGTGATAACAGTTGACTTTGACACACCAGAAACAAATTCAGTTACAGTAAGAGAAAGAGACTCAATGGAACAAGTTCGTATTAATTTAGATGAACTTGAAACATATTTAAAAGCAAAATTTTAATTTTTAATTTTGAAAGGAAGTGATACTCATGTTAATACCAAAAGAAGTTATTGACGATATTATTGAAAAATCAGACATAGTTTCAATTGTAAGCGAAAGAGTAGCACTTTCAAAAAAAGGTAGAAACTTTTGAGGTTTATGTCCCTTTCATCAAGACCAAAATGCTTCAATGTCTGTTTCACCAGAAAAAAAATTTTTCAAATGTTTTTCTTGCCAAGTTTCTGGTACAGTTTTAGACTTTGTTAAAGACTTTGATAATATAAGTTTTCAAGAAGCTATAAAAAAATTAGCAGTTATATTAAACTATGATTTGTCTAAATTTGAAAATGAAAATCCAGTTAAACAAAATAAAAATACAATTATTTATAAACTTAATGAAGAATCTTTAGCATTTTTTAAATTAAACTTAAGATCTAATGAAGCAAAGCCTGCTGTCAAATACCTTCATTCAAGAGACATAACAAATGAAGATATTGCATTTTTTGAAATAGGATTTTTACCAAAGCATAATAGTTTAGTTGAACACTTAATAAGCAAAGGATACAACATATCAGATATTGTTGAAGCTGGATTGGGGACTTATAACGAAGATCGCCAAAAAATGTATGATATTTTTACTGATAGAATAATGTTTCCAATAAGAAATGAAAATAAAGAATTAATTGGTTTTAGTGGAAGAATTATTGAAACAAATTCTGAAAAACCAAAATATTTAAATACAAAAGAAACGCCAGTATTTTCAAAAAGAAAAATAGCTTACAACTTTAGTGAGGCTATTAAATCAGCGCGAATTAAAAAAGAATTAATTGTTTTAGAAGGATACATGGATGTTATCAGTTTGCATAAAAATGGAATAGATAACACAATAGCTTTAATGGGAACCGCTCTTTCACAATATCATGTTAATATTTTCAAAAATATTAAAGGAACTATAAAAATGTTTTTGGATGGTGATGAGCCTGGTATAAAGGGTAATATAGAGGCTTCCCAAACATTAATTTTAAATAATAAAAAGGTACTGGTAGTTAATAACCCTACAAATAACGATCCAGATGAATTAATAAAACAAGGTAAAAAAGCTGAAATTGAAAAAATGATTTCTGAAGCTTTAAATCCTTTGGAATACATTATTTCAAAACGTTGACCAAAAGTTAATTCAAAAGATTTTAATTCTGTTGAAGAATTTATGAAAGAAATATGTTCATTTGTATTAAAGTGTAACAACAATATACTTTATGAAACTTCAATTGAGGAACTTGAAAAAATAACTGGTCTTTCAAAAGAAGCAATTATTAATTTTTATAAAAAAATATCAAATAAACAATTAAATAATATTTCTAACAGTATGGTTGAAGAAGTTAAAACAAGTTCTGAAAAACAAGAAGTTAATAATAAAAATACGAGTTTTAATATTTTGTCTTCATTAAAAGCTTATGAATTGGCAGAAAAAACTATTTTATTTGATTTAATAAAATCTAATAAAAACTTAGAACTGATAAAAGATAAAATTAGAGAAGTAAAATTCCCACATAAAGAATTTGGAAGATTAATTTTAAAAATAATTAATTCTTACGAAGAAAACATGAATTACAACGAGACTGAAATAAAAGAAATAATTAATCAAAACTTTTCTCAAGAAACACTTGAAGAAATAAACTTGTATGAATCTGATCCATTAATGGTAAGAATAAAACCTGAAACAAATACAGCTAAGCTAATTGAAAATTCATTTGAAAAATTAAAAATGTATTCTAATGAGAAAAAAATAGCAGAAATTAATGAAATGTTAAATTCAAATAATTTGAGTAAAAACGATCGAGATAATTTAATGGACATTTTATCTGAAAGAATTAAAAAAAGAGAAGAATGACTAGGAAATTTTAACGATAAGAACAACTAATGAAAGAGGTAACTATATGAAAAAATATATGGATAAAAAAGAAATAGCAAAAATTAAAACAATTGAAGATTTTTATGAATCAACAGTAGAATTTGCAAAACAAAATAATAATGAAATAACATCTGAAGAAGTTCAAATGAGTTTTAGTAAAATCTTTGCAAATGCAACTGATAATGAATATGAAAAATTATTAGAAGATTTACAAGCAAAAGGAATTCAATTCACAGATTTAGAAGATATTGATATTGATGAAGAAATTGATCTTGATGAAGAAGTTGAAGAAGACGCTGAAGTAAGCGACGATGATGCTTATGCTGATGAATTAATCGGAGAAAGAAAAGGCCCAGGTAGAAGACCAAAAGATGCTGGTACAACTAAATACAGAGTTGGATCAATTTCAAATGAGACTAAAATTCAAGATTTAATTAAAACATACTTTTCAACTATTGGACAAACTAAAATTTTAACTAAAGATCAAGAAATTGTTTATGCTAAATTAGCTAATTCAGAAGATCCAGAAGAAAGAAAAGAAGGAAGAGATATGTTAATCACTTCTAACTTAAAATTAGTTATTTCAGTTGCTAGAAAACATTTAAATAGAGGTTTAGATTTTGCAGATTTAATTGAAGAGGGAAATATTGGTTTAATTAAAGCTGTTGATAAATTTGATTATGAAAAAGGATTTAAGTTTTCAACATATGCAACATGATGAATTCGTCAAGCTATAACAAGAGCTATTGCTGATCAAGCTAGAACAATTAGAATACCAGTTCATATGGTTGAAACAATTAATAAACTTTCTAGAATTGAAAGACAATTAACTCAAGAACTAGGAAGAGAACCATCATCAAAAGAAGTTGCAGAAAGAATGGGTGGAGACATGACAGCTGAAAAAGTTGTTGAAATTAAAAAAATTGCTGTTGAACCTGTTAGTTTAGAAAAACCATTTGGTGATGAAGATGATACTCACTTTGGAGATTTTGTTGAAGACAAAGATATGATTTCTCCAACAGACTTTACTGAAAAAGAAATTTTAAGAGAAGTTATAGACAAAGTATTTGAAGATATGCCAGCAAGAGAAGAAAAAGTTATCCGTATGAGATACGGGATTGTTCCAACAAAAGTTAGAACATTAATTAGACTTGCTGAAGAATGTAATGATGAAACTGCTGGAGAATTAGCTAAAGCAATTAATAAACTAGATATTCACTTAGAGACTCCTGTTGAAAAAATCAGAACAGTTGACAGTAAAATAATTCAAGACCATTTATTAAAATATGAAGCATCAAAAACTTTAGAAGAAGTTGGTAAAGAATTAAATGTTACAAGAGAAAGAATCAGACAAATTGAAGCTAAAACAATTAGAAAATTAAAACAACCTGCAAATGCTAATAAATCAGGTAAAGTTTTAAAAGAATTTTACAAAGGTTAATATGCTGACAAAAAGACTAAGAACTATTGCTGAATTAATTGATTCTTGCAATGTTGTCGCAGATATTGGTACAGATCATGCATATTTACCAATAACTTTAGTTAAAGAAAAAAGAACTAAGTTTGCTTATGCTGTTGATGTTAATGATGAACCTTTAGGTTGAGCTAAAAAGAACATCAACATGTATAACTGCAATAATCAAATACAAACTATCTTAAGTGATGGTTTGGATTTTGTTTTAGAAGAACAAATTCAATTTATTGATGTTGTTACAATTTGCGGTTTAGGCAGTACAACCATTCTTGATATTGTAAAAAAAGATAATAATAAAATTGGTAAGTACATTATTTGTTCTAATACAGAAATTAGTAACATAAGAGAATGAGTTTTTGAAAAACAATATTCAATAAGCTTTGAAGATTTTATAATTGATAGCAAAAAAGGTTATTGAGTAATTGTTATTGAAAAAAACAAAACTAACTTAATTACGAAAAGCGATATTTCTTTTGGAAACAAAAAATACTTTATAAATAATGATGAAGTTATAAAATACTATGATAATGAAATTAAAAAGTTTGAAAAAATATTAAGTAAAATTGATGTTGAAAAACACTATAATTCTCATGAAGAAATAACAAATAAGATTATAGAAATTAGAGGATACTTAAATGAAATTAATAAAATTGATTAAATATTTAGAAAAAAAGTTTCCTGCTAACAAAGGTTATGAATGAGATAATGTAGGTATTCAAAAATTTAATAAAAAAGTGGTTAATTTTGATAAAGAAATTTCAAACGTTTTGATCACAATGGATTTAAATAATGAGTCATTAAAACAAATGAAAAGTAGTAAAATTGATTTTATTATTACTAGACACCCTTTTATATTTAATGAATTAAATAAAGAGAAAGAGAATCCCTTTAAAAAAGAACTAATTAAATATTTAACAAAAGAAGATATATATGTTTTTTCAATTCATACAAATTATGATATTTGTGGATATAAAGCTTTTATTGATCAGTTAACAAAAGTATTTAAAATAAAGAGTGCAAAATTTCCATTATTTAATAAAGAGTATTTAGAAGTTAATTTAAATAGTGACATATCAAGAGTTGATTTAATTCAAAACTTGAAGAATATTTTTCAAGTTGAAACAGTTCAAATAAATTCATATGAAAATTTTAAAGTATCTAAATTTTTAATAAATCAAGGAAGCGGAGCTAGTTCAATGATTTCTAAACAAATTCAAGATTGCATTTTCATAACTGGTGAAGCTAAGTGAAGTGATTGAATATATGCAAATGACAATAATGTAACTTTAATAACTGTTGGTCATTACATGGAAAACTATTTCATTAATGATATTGAAGAAAGATTGTCAAATAATTTTAAAGATTTAAAGATAAAGAAAGTAGATATAAAGGAACAATACTATGTCAAATAATAACGAAAGAAAGTTTAGTGATTTTGGTTTCAAAAAATACATTAATGATACTTTAAAAGAAATAAATTTTGAAACACCAACTAGAATTCAAACTGAGATAATACCTTTAATCAAAAAACATCAAAATGTTATTGCTCTTTCTCACACAGGGACAGGAAAAACTCATGCTTTTTTACTACCTATTTTAAATAATTTAAAATTTGATCAAGATAAGAAAAATGTACAAGCATTAATTATTGCACCAACAAGAGAATTGGCAAAACAAATTTTTGATAATGTTAAGCCTTTCACAAAAAATGAGCATCAATTAAAAGTAGATTTATTTATTGGTGGAGAAGACATAAATAAACAAATTGAATCCTTAGGTAAAAGACAACCAACAATTGCTGTTGGTACACCAACAAGAATTAAAGAGTTATATGAACAAAATCATCTTAAAGCTACAACATCAGATTACATTATTATTGATGAGTGTGACATGATATTTGATTTAGGTTTCATTGAAGATGTTGATTTTGTTGTTTCAAAAGCAAAACAAAATGTAAACTTATCTATGTTTAGTGCAACTATTCCCGAACAATTAAGACCTTTTGTTTCTAAGTATGCTAGAAATGCACATTTTATAGATGTAACTGAAAAAAATGTATCAAGCAAAAACATAAAACACGTTTTAATTGAAACAAAGAATAGAGAAACTGATTTAGTATTATCAAATCTTTTAAATTCAATTAATCCATATTTATGTCTTATATTTTCAAACCATAAAGAAGACATTCCTAAGTATGTTAAATTAATTCGTGAAATAACAGGTCAAAATGTTGGTGAACTACATGGTGATTTACAACCAAGAACAAGAATGAATATGCTTAAAAAAATTAAAAACAATGAATTTAAGTTTGTTGTTGCAACAGACGTGGCTGCAAGGGGTGTTGACATAATTGGTGTCAGTCATGTTATTTCAATTGACTTACCAACAGATCTTTCATATTACATACACAGAAGTGGAAGAACTGGTAGAAGCAAGATGACTGGTGAAAGTTATGTTTTATTTAATGTTAAGAATCAAGAAAAAATTGAAGCTCTAGAGAAAATTGGAATTGAGTTTGTTCGCTTAAGAATGGACAATAATCAGCTAATTGAAATAAGAAATAAAAACAAGAAAAAAGCTAAGCATTATGAAGACTTAGATACTGATTCAAAAAAAGTTATTGCAAAGTATAGTAATCAAAAAGTTAAACCTGGTTATAAGAAAAAAAGAAAAAGAGAACTTGATGAAATTACAAGAAAAAAACGTCGTGAACATATTAAAAAAAGTATTGATAAAATCAAAAAAGAAAAGTATAGAAAACGTCGTGAAGAATTATTTGATTAATATTTAAAAAAGTGGATTATTCTGCTTTTTATTTTTATATTTTTTAGTATTATTAAAAATAGAAATAATCAAATCAAAGGAAAGTAGATATGGCAAGAAAAAAAAGAATAAAAATTTATTCATCTAATGGTAAAAAAGCTTTACTACTTTCACCCGAAGAAATAACAATAGTAAAAAATGATCCAAGCTATGAAAAAAACTATGAAACAGAATTCAATAAAGGTAAGCAAGCTTTCGAGGTTAGAAACTATTATGCTATTGGATTTTGAAAAGATCTTTTATTTGTTTTAATAGGTGCATTCCTTTCAACTATTGCAATAGATTATTTTATATCTATAACTGGTAATGCTGGATTATTCCCTGGTGGTTTAGGTGCCATAGCTCGTTTCCTATCTATAATAGGAGCTAATAATATAACAATTTCAGCAAGTACACTTTATTTTATAGTTTACTTTATTATGAATATTCCTTTAGTAATTTTTGGATTTATAAAAATAGGATGAAAGTTTTCAACTCTTACATTAATTTATTCAATTATTTCAATTTTCTTTGATTTAATATTACAAAATATTCCATACATAAACCCTAATGAATTTAGTTTACTTATTGATTACAATTTAATTAGTTCTTTGCCGGGTGCTTGAGGAGCAATTATTTGAATTTTTGCTTTTGCTATCTTTGGTGGGATGATTAACGGATTTAGTTATTCAATTACATATAAAGGAAATGCATCAACTGGTGGAAGTGACTGAGTTACTTATTATTATTCTAAAAAATTAAACAAAGATATTGGTTCATTAAATATAAAAATAAATATTTTCATATTATTTATTGTTATTTGTTTGAACACAATTATTTTAAAAACACAACACATTGATCAGACAATTAAGCTAAGTGCTATTTACAATGAATATAATAGTTGAAATGAGTTGATAAATTCAGATTTAGGAAAAGCGCTAGATCCTATACTATCTGCTGAGGATAAAGTTTCAATAGACTTATATAATAGTTGACAAAATTTACAAACTGGAAATTGAAACAATGAAGATTGATTTAATATTTCAAAATATATCTCATCATCATCTGAGTATGATTCATATTACACTTCATCATTAGTTTGAAAAATGAAATTCAAATGAATTATTGGGCCAAGTTTATTTGCATCTTTAACATTAATAATTACACAAGGATTAACTGTTAATAGACTTTATCCTAAAAATAAAATTTTGAACTTATTTATATCAACAAACAAAATTAACGAAGTTCAACAATATTTATTTAGTGTTGGTTATACAAACAATATTTTTATTTGAAGAACTGTTGCTTCAAAGAAAAATGCTTGAAATGATCAAGAGCAAGATTTAATTATGATTTCTATGCCTTTACTATACTTTAATAAGATTGAAGACTATTTAATCAAAATAGATGAAGACATGATAATTAATATAATTGGAAGTAAAGCTGTTAAAGGTAAAAACTTTAGTTATACATTTGATAATGAATTACGTGAAAAAGCATTAACTGAAGAATTCATGAATAATGGTAAATTAATGAAAAAAATTGAAAGCAACACTATTATTAAGACACACAAAAAAATGAAAAAAAATGGTGTTAATATACAAAATGAGGTATAATCTTTTATAGATTATACTTTTTATTTTAAGTATTAACTTTTCAAGCAAGGAGGAGTAAATAAATGAATAATAAAAAAACTTCATTTAAGAAAATAGCACAATCTCTTTGTCTTATTTTAATTGTGTTTTCTTTAATAATTTCAATTATTTTCTCTTCATTGAGCATTGCTAATAAAACAAATTTAAATACTAGATATTCAGGTGGATATGATGCGCTTGTTGAAGTATATGATGAAAAACAAAATGCAACACAAGGAACTTCAACTCCAAATGGTGACGCTAGACTAGCTGCTGAATCTCTACAAACTAAATTATCTCCATTTTCAGATAACACAATTGATGTTAAAGTTGTAGGGCAACATAGGGTTTCTATTAGAGCAACAAAAGAACAATACCAAAACAACCCTAGATTATTTATAAATGCAATCGAGCAAGACGGTGGATTGATGGCATTTACTCAAACAAATAATGTATATACAGATATTTTATTTGATGATACTGCAGTTAAAAAAATAACAGCTTCAGAAAATGGAATATATGATAGCAACAATGAAATTACTAATAAGTTAGCAATTTCAGAAATTTTTGGATCAGTTAAATATACTCCAGATAAATCTGAAAGTGGATCAGGTCAACAAAACTCACCATTTTTAACTTTTGAAGAAGGATCAAATGGTAGCTATTTAAAAAACTTAACAGCTGCAACAACTGCAACAGAAGGTGGAACTTCAACACCCGCAAATTTAACAGTTATATCATCATTTGAAACAATCTTAAACAATCTTAGAGAATATTTCTTACAAGCACCTAATGAAAAATCAATTGATACTTACTTAGAAAACTACTATAGGGGTGTAATTCAACCGATTTTAAGTTTTTATACAAGTACAACTACTACTGCTCAGCAAAGAGCCGTCATAGATGATTTTTTCTCTGTTTCATACATGACTTCAAATGGTCAAATGCAATCAACTTCTTTAATTTCAGGGAGCTTTAATAAATGATGAACAGATAGTGCGTCTAATGAAAAAATGTTATTCAATAATTCAAATAATGTTGAACTTATTGTAAATGATTTAAAAGCATTATTATATGGAACATTTGAGGGCAGAACTGCACCAACAAACTATACTTATAATTTTGTAAATAATGTAAATAAATATGTTATTGATCCAAATTCAAAAACTGAAGACTTTAAAAAAGAACCAGAAAATGGTAATCCTGCAGGTAAATATTCAGAAGATGTAACTTTAGGAACACAATCAATGAGAATTGATGAAGTAGCTAAAGTTATGAATGATGTTATGTTATCAAATGTATTATTTGCTCAAAAATCATCAACTTCAACATTTTCTCAATATCTTGATGAATCAATTTTTGAAAAAAACTTTATCATGATAAATGATTCAGTGACTCAGACTGGAGTTTCTTCTGCGTCAGAGACAATGTCAAGAGCAACATTTACACCTAGTGTTGTTTATAACGGTGCTACAAGCCAATTAAAAGTAAAAACTAGATCAGCAACAATTGCAAAAACAATTGAAGCCTCAATTTCACAAACAACTTCAGGATTTAGTTTTAAAGTTATAAAATTAACTGAATTTAATCCAGAAATAACTTTATACATGTTATTAGCATCTATTATATTCTTGCTAATATTAGCTATTGTTACAATGATATTCTTAGTTATTGCTTACAGATTATTAGGTATTTATACATTAATAATTGCTGTAACATCAGTTTTCATAACATTGTTTACTCCCACTCTATTTGGAATAGCAATTGGTATAGAAATTTATACTTTAATTTTCATAATGTTAGGTCTTGTATTAGAATCATGTATTCTGACGATTGAAGCATTTAAAAAACACTTAAATAAAGAAAAAAGATCAATTACTGAATCATTTAAACTATCTTATAAAGAAAACTTAGGTATAATACTTGATTCATTTATATTAATATTAATTCCAAATTTAATTATTTTTTGAATTGGAACAGGTTCATTAAAAAACTTTGCAACTGTTGCAACAGTATCAACAGCAATTATATTATTTTTAGTAATTGTTGTATTTAGATTAATGATCTACTTAACAGTTAAAATTCAAATTTTTAAAAATCACCCATTGTGATTGCCAATTGATACAAAAGATATCAAATCTGGTGTTGCAATTAGAGATAAAATCAATTTATCAAAATATGAATATCAATTAAATATATTAACTAATAAAGAAAAAGTTAGTTCAAAAGAGTTATTAAAAATTAAGAGAATTAATGATTTAATTGAAGCTTTAAAAATTAAAATTGAAAATAAAGAAAAAGATTATAATAAAAAATCAATTTATAAGAATAAAGAAAAAACTATCAAATTAAATCAAAAAATTGAATCTCTTGAAAAAACAGAGAAAAAAATTCGTTGATATAAAAAAGATTGAATCTCATTCTTAAAAGTTAATAGAGACGTTGCAAAAGCAATTTCAACTAATGCTGAAGGTAAAGTAATTGAAGAAGTAAAAACAAAAAGAAATCAAAATTGAATCTTCAATATAAATAGAATTATTATAGTTTTACTATTAGTGTTTTCAGTAATTGGTGGTGTTGTAGCTGCTACTGTAGGTCCTAACTATTCAAACTTGTTTGGTAAAGATAATACTTATATTGTTTATGGTGAATATTTATATGAATTACCAGGAAACAATTTTGATAATGTTGTTACTAAAATAGCAGAAAATCAATCTGAGGAACAAGCAAATGAGTTTGAGCAAGTTGCTAAACAAAAAGCTTTTGATGACTGAAGATTAACAGACATTGAATCTGGTGCAGATAATATTGAGTTTGTTGCTTGATTAAGTGAGTATACAGTTCAATATGTATTTGACAATAATTTAGTTAAAGTATTCTATTCAGGTTACAAAGGAACAACTTCTTTAAATTCTATTGAATCAGGAACTACATATGGTGATCAAACTGAGAATTCATCAGCTGAAAATTTAATGCCATATATTCAAATTGAATTATCAAACCAAACAAACATTACTAGAACTAAAAGATTATTAAATAGTATTTTTACAGGTAGAACTCGTTTAGGAAGTAATTATACTAATGAATCAAGAGGTATTTTAGGAATGTATCAAATTCCATTTACCGCATATGGTCAAATTAATCAAATATTAATTTCATTCGCAATTTTAATTTTAATTTTAATTGTTTATATATTAATTAGATATAAATGAACTTACTATGTTGCCTTAGCACTAGCGCTTGTAGTTGTTGTTTTAATTACAACATCTCTAGTAATTATGTTCAGAGTACCAATAAGTACAGAAATATTGGTAACAATGATTTCAATTGCAGCATTCACAATTATGTCTGTAATATTTATCCTTGGTAAAACAAAAACTTTAATATCTATAAAAAATAAAAATGAGTTAAGATTCGAATTTGATAAAGAAGCTAATGCTCAAGCAATTATTAAACACAAAGTCTTAGAAGCAATAAATAATAAAAAAGCTTTAAATAGAGCTAATAAAAAACGTATTAAAGATATTAGAAGAAAAATAGTTGATATTAAAATAGCTAAAAAATCAAAATTCTATACATGAGATGCATTTAAAGCTATATTTAAATCAAATAGAATACCTAAAATAGCAGAATTAAGAAAAGAAATTAAAGCAATTAGAAAAGAAAATAAAACTGATCTAAAACCTTTAAGAAAAGCAATTAAGGCTGCTAAAAAAGCTGGTAGAAAAGAAATATCATCAATATTAAAAGATAATCAATTTGCTAAAACATTATTTGTTGATTCATTAAGATTTGGAATGAATAGATTAGTTTATATTTCAGGATTCTACTTATTATTTGCAATTATTTTAGCTGTTACAATACCTTCTCTAGCTGGAGTTGGAATTACATTATTAATTGGTGTATTTGTAGCAAACATCGTAATCTTAACAATGTCATTACCTTTATTGATATGATTAGAAAAACGAAGAATAGTTTCAAACTATGGTAGAAAAGAATTTATCTCTCAAACTAGTGTTTCTCAAGAAGAACAAATAGTTAAAGATATTAACGATTAATTAAAAGGAGTAAATATATGGATTTAAAAAAACATATTTTAAATGTTAAGGATTTCCCAATTGATGGAATTGACTTTAAAGATGTAACACCATTATTAAATGATGCTGATGCTTTTGCTTATGTAATTGATGAAATGGCAAAATTTGTTATTGAATGTGGAGCTAATGTTGTAGTTGCTCCAGAAGCAAGAGGATTCTTATTTGCAAGTGCTGTAGCTTATAAATCACATACTAGATTTGTATTAGTTAGAAAACCTGGTAAATTACCTCGTGAAGTTATTGATATTGAATATACTTTAGAGTATGGAACAAATCATCAACAAATGCACAAAGGTGATATTAAACCAGATGATAAAGTAGTTATCATAGATGATGTACTTGCAACTGGTGGAACAATTGAAGCTATTGTTAAATTAGTTGAAATGCAAGATGGTAAAGTTGAGGGAGTTTCATTCTTAATTGATTTACCAGCATTACACGATGAAAATCTATTACAAGAATACAAAGTTCAAAAACTTGTTAAATATTAAGATTAACACCTATAATTAAAATAGGTGTTTTTTTATTTAAAACAGAAAGGTATATTTATGAAAAACAAACAAAGATGTGATTGATCATCAAATGCTATTTTAAATGAATATCATGATAATGAGTGAGGAAAAATAACTCAAAATGATGATTACATATTTGAATTACTCATATTAGAAAATATGCAAGCGGGTTTAAATTGATTAACAATTTTACTTAAAAGAGAAGAATTCAAAAAAGCATTTGATAATTTTGATTTAGAAAAGATTATTAACTATGATGAAAATAAAATAAATCAATTAATGAATAATAAAGGTATTATAAGAAATAAACTAAAAATTAAATCAGCAATTTCAAACGCGAAAGCTTTTAAAGAAATTCAAATACAATTTGGTTCTTTTTATAATTACATTTCAACTTTTACAAATAACAAACAAGTTATTAATAATTGAAATTCAATTAGTGAAGTACCAGCTGAATCAAATTTATCAAACACAATATCAGTAGATTTAAGAAAAAGAGGATTTAAATTTGTAGGACCTGTTATTGTTTATTCATTTTTACAAGCAATAGGAATAATTGATGATCATTTAAATAAATGTTTTTGTAAAAGTCAAAATTAATTATATAAGAGTGTATAGACTTATTTTAAGTCTATTTTTTTTTGTTATAATTTTAAAAATAGAATGGGTGATTTCATGGCTGGTATAATATTACCTAGAAGAACTAGTAAAAGAGCTTCAACAAACTTAAATATTGTTGAGATAAAAGACTATATAACACTAGAAAATGAATTAAAAAAATATATTAAAGATAGAAAAGCATTAATTAAAATTAAGGAAGCTTATTTGTTTGCTGAAAAAATGCATAGCGAACAAAAACGTAAAAATGGAGATCCCTATATTTATCACCCACTTTCAACTGCATACTATTTAGCACAACTACAAATGGGACCAAAAACTATTAAAGCTGGTTTATTACATGATGTTGTTGAAGACACACCTGTAAAAATTGAAGAAATAGAAGAGAAATTTGGAAAAGAAATAGCATCACTTGTTGAATCTGTAACTAAAGTTAGTTATTTCGCCGAAGAAAATCGTGAACAAATAAAATCAGAATATTTAAGAAAATTGTATATTTCTATGGCAAAAGATATAAGGGTTATTATTATTAAAATTGCTGATAGATTACACAATATGTTAACAATTGAAAATTTACCAGAAGAAAAACAAAGAGTAGTTGCTAAAGAGACATTAACTATTTATGCAGCTATTGCTCACCGTATAGGAATGAAGAATGCTAAATCTAAATTAGAAGACATGGCATTTAAAGTTTTAAATCCAAATGATTTTACAGACATTGAAAATTTAATTGAAAAAGGTCGTGAATCTAGGGAAGTTAATATTGCTAAAACAATTGATGATATTTCGTTTTTCTTAAGAAAAGAAAAACACATTAAAATAATTGATATTTTTGGAAGAGAAAAAACAATTTATTCAATTTACAGAAAAATGAATGTCAATGGTAAACAATTTGAAGAATTACATGACCTTGTTGCAATTAGGATAATTGCAAAATCAACAGATGACTGTTACAAAATTTTAGGGTATTTACACCAAAAATACTTACCATTATCAGGAAGATTTAAAGATTATATTGCAACACCTAAAAATAACGTTTATCAGTCATTGCATACTACTTTAAGTAATAATAAGGGAATGTTTTTTGAAGTTCAAATAAGAACTCAGCAAATGGATGATGTCGCTGAAGCTGGTGCTGCTGCTCACTGAAGATATAAAGAAGGTGAAGTTGTAGATATTGCTAAGAGACAAAAACAAATTGACGAACAAATTGATATATTTAGCAGAATTTTGGATTTAACAGATCAAATAAATGAAGAAGAAAATTCAAAGGAAAAAGAATTAGAAAATCAATTGCAAAAAGATGTTTTTGGATCAATGATTTATGTTCTAACTCCAACCCAAAATGTAATTACCTTGCCTTATGGAGCAACTGTATTAGACTTTGCTTACAGAATACACACTGAAATAGGAGAAAAAACTACAGGAGCAAAAATTGATGGTATATTCTCTCCAATAAACACAGTTTTAGAATCAGGACAAGTTGTTGAAATTAAAACATCTTCTAAACAACAACCAACACATGAATGATTAAAAATAGCTACTACATCAAATGCTAAAAATAGAATTAGAAAATACTTAGGTAATAAACTAAAAGAAGATAATTCATTTGATGAAGATAGAAAAGAATTAGCAAGAAAAACAGAAAATTTAATTAACTCATATATTAATCAAAAAGAAATAAAATGAAAAAGAAAATCTCAAAGTGAAATTCTTGAAGCTGTTAAAAAAGCAGGTTATGCTAATCTTGAAGAGTTTTTAATTAGTGTTGGTAAAGGTGAAATCTCTATTGTAGAAGCTACTGATAAATTCTTCATTAATCATAATTTCTCAAAGGATGAAGAAGCTTTAAGAAGTATTAAATCAAAAACTATAAATGATAGAAGTTTAAAAAATGATATTGTTATAGATGGAATAACAAATATTAAAACATCAATTGCAAGTTGTTGTTTACCAATTCCATATGAAGATGTTATTGGTTATGTTGCTAAATCAGGAAATGGTATAAAAGTTCATTTAAAAGAATGTTATAACCTATATGCAACAGAAGAAACAAAACGTTTAGTTCAAGTACAATGAAATTCAGCTGTTGCTGAAAATAGTTTATATACAACAAAACTTAAATATTTTGCTACAGATAGACCAAATCTTTTATATGACATATCAAGAGCATTATCAAACTTAAAAGCAACAACAATAAATGTAAAACTTGGTGTTGATGATAAATCTTTACTTGTTAATGGTGAATTAACAATTAAAGTTAAAAGTTCAGCACAATTAAATCAAATTATTTTAACAATTAAATCAATAGCAAACATCATAGATTGTGAAAGATCTGTAAAGAGTATTAAATAGGTTTTAAACCTATTTTTTATTTTTTCAAATTTTTTCCAATATTTTTTATTAATAATATAATGACATTGAAAGGAACTAAAAATCGATGAAAAAAAGAAAAAAAGTTAAGTTAACTTTAGAAGAAAAATATAAATTGTTTAACTCTAATAAAGCTAGAATTTATTTTGCTATTAAAAAAGCATATAGTAAATTTGATTCAATACCATTAGAGTTAGAAGATTTTGAATTTTATGCATGAGAAGCATATTTGGATATTTTAGATAAATATTATGATAGAAATATGAGAAAAAGTTTTGAGAGTTGTTTAGTAGATGCTGTTTATTGAAAGGCAATGAATGTTTGTGCAAAATTTGTAACTAATAAGTATAAAATAATCAATCAAGGAATGAGAACAAGCAGTTTTATGAGCGATGAATATAAAGAAATGATAAATAATATTAGTGTTGAAGAAAACTCATATAATGAAATTGGTTGAACACAGTTATTTGAACAATACTTTGCAAAAAATACTGATAAAATGCCAAAACAAGTTTTTACACTTTATATTTATGGAATGAGTTTTGTAGAAATTGCAAAAGAACTAAATATTTCATCAGCTAAAGTTAGAAATACTTTTTACAAAGTTTTACCAGAAATTAGACAAGTGGTTTCCAATCAAGTATTTTTAGATTAAAATATATTGTGAAGGGGCGTGATTGAATGAGTTATTATTATAAACCAAGTATGGGCTATTCAGTGCACGCTTTACAAAGAGCTAAAGAAAGACTTAAATTACAGGATAAACAAGACTGAGAAGTTAAAGAAGCAATTAAAAATCATATTTTTAATTCAACAAAAACTTTTAAGATTAACGGAATGTTATATTTATCAGCGTCTAATACAAACATATTTTTTGTAATCAATGAAAGTAGTAACACATTAGTTACAGTCACTCTTGTGTCAGCTGAAAAGCAACTAAGATTAATGGGTGGGTGATAATATGATAATTGGAGTTTATGGGACAATAGGTGCTGGTAAAACAACTATTTCAAATAAAATAAAAAAATTAAAATTTAAAGTAATAAATGCAGATAAAATTTCAAGGGATGTTTTGAATTCAAGAGATATAGAAAAACAAATAAAAGATGCTTTTCCTAATGCTTTTATTGAAAATAACTTAAATAGAGCTAAATTAAGAAAAATTATTTCAGAGGATCAAAATAGTTTAAATAAATTAAATTCAATTGTTTGACCTGAAATAAAAAACCAAATCTCGTTATTAATTCAAACAAATCCAGGAAATATTGTAATTGACGCAGCATTATTACCAGAACTAGGACTTGAAGTTGATAAGTATATAAGAGTTAAAGCAAATCTTTTAACTACTCTTTTAAGAGTGAAAAAAAGAGATAAAAAACCTTTTAAAGAAACTTATTCAATTTATAAACAACAAAAACAAAGAATTAAAAAATATGATTTAAATAACGAAGTTATAATTATTAACGATATATGAACAAAAAGCATAACTTATATGCAACTACATAAAAAAATATTTAAATAAGATCGAGGTCTTATTTTTTATTTTTTTGCAATTAATTAAGATAAAATAAATAGTATGAATAAATCAGGAATAATAATTTTAAATAAACCAAAAGGTTTAACAACAAATCATTTAATTCAAAAACTTAAAAGAAAATTAAATGTAAAGAAAATAGGGCATGCAGGTACTTTAGATCCTTTAGCTACTGGTGTCGTTATATGTTTAATAAATAATGGAACAAAATTAAGTGATTATTTTTTAAATGAAAATAAAGCATATGAAGTTACTATGAAACTATTTCAAGCCACAGATACATATGATAGTGATGGAAACATAATAGAAGAACAGGAACCTTTCAAAATAGAAGAAAAACAAGTTAAAAATGTTATATCAAAGTTTAATGGGCTTGCTTATGAACAAGAACCACCAATGTATTCAGCGATTAAAATTGATGGAAAAAAACTTTATGAATATGCTCGTGAAAATCAAGTTGTAAAAGTGAATAAAAGACTAATAAAAATTAATTCACTATCGTTAGATAAATATGAAAATAATGAAATATCAATGACTGTTTATTGTTCAAAAGGAACTTATATAAGAAGCCTTATTGTAGATATAGCAAAAGAACTAAAAACAATTGCTCATGTAACTAGTCTAAATAGAATAGAATCAGGAAATTTTACAATTAAAAATTCTGTTAACATTGAAAATAGTGAAGAATCGAATTTGATTAAAATGTTTGACGCAATTAAAATGGCTGACTATGAAATAATTGAATTAGATGACACATTAAGTGTTGAACATGGTAAAAAAATAGAAATCATAACTGAAAACAATATTGTTTTCATTTCAAATAAATCAAAAGAACTTATAGCTTGTTATGAGAGAGAAAATGGAAATGTCTTCAAATGCAAGCGTGGAGGTTTAAATATTTAATGAAAGTTATTAAAACTGATATAAATAGTATTAACCAAAATGAAAGAGAAACTTGTGTAACTATAGGTATGTTTGATGCATTGCATAAATATCACAAAATGATTATAGAAAAAACACAAACAATTGCTCAAGAAAATAATTTGGAATCTATAATAGTAACTTTTGATCACAAACCAACAAAAGAAACTGAAACATTATTAAATGAAAATAAAAAAATAAACTATATTAATGAAAATTTTCAAATAGATAAAATGATAATTTTACAAGTAAATAATGATTTGATTAATACTTCAAAAGAGCAATTTGTAAAAATACTTAAAAATAAATTGAGAGTAACCAAGTTAGTTGAAGGAAGTGACTTTAGATTTGGATTTGAAAAAGGCGGAGATATTGAATATTTAAAATATAATTTTGGAGAAAAAAATGTTTTTATTTATAAAAGAGATGAAAACATATCAACATCTAAAATAAAAAAACTTGTAAAAGAAAATAAAATTGCTGAAATAGATGATGAATTAGAAGTTAACATAAATTTATTGTAATAAAGATTTAAAAAGTCTATAATATAAAAAGTGATTGTTCACCAAAGATGTTATTCGCTCCCATGAATGCACCTTTGATGAAACGCTAAAAATCAAAAAAAGAAAGGGAGACAGATCATGATTTCAAAAACAAGAAAAACTGAAATTATTAAAGAATTTGGTGGAAGCGAAGCTAACACAGGATTAGCTGAAGTTCAAATTGCTTTATTAACAGAAGATATCGCTAACATGACTGAACATTTAAAAGAACATAAAAAAGATGTTCCTACAAGAAGAACTTTATTAAAAAAAGTTGCTCAAAGAAGACACTTATTAGATTTCTTAATTAAAAAAGATGTTAACAGATATAAAGAAATTATTGCTAAATTAGGTTTAAGAAAATAATTTCAAAAAAACTAAAAAATTATTGACACATAGATTTAATTCTTATATTATATTTATGTGTCTAAAATGCAGGTGTAGTTTAATGGTAGAACTTCAGCCTTCCAAGCTGACTGTGAGGGTTCGATTCCCTTCACCTGCTCCATTTAAAAAGTAGAACAACCGGAAGGTTGTTTTTTTTATTTTTTGATATAATTAAAAATAGAAAAAAGGTGAATCAGATGAGCGACATAAAAACCCTGGACTGAAATAAAACTAGAGAATTTGATCTTGAAAGAACAAATATTTGAATAAGTTTTATTTTTGAAATCTTAGTCGTAGTTTTACCTTATCTAGCGATTTGAATACTTATAGGCAGTTCATGGAATACTGATAAATTTCATAATTATTATAATGACTTACCTTTAAAAGATTTAATGCTTACAATAATTTGTATAACTTATATATTAATAGCATTGGGAATTAATTTAATTACATATATTTTAAAATGACAAAAAGAAGATAGTTTCACTTTTACAACTGCAATTGCCTTGTGTTTAACAGGATTAATAACTAATAGTATTTGAATAGACAAATTATCAATAGGTGGCTTTTCAATATTTTTAAAAGTTATATTTTTAGTATTATTTGCTTTAGTAGGTATATTCATAGGAACTTTAGCAACAATGTTAATTAGAAATTTAAAATTTAAAATAGAAGAAGAAGATCAAATTTTATTACAAGCATATAAAAATGGTGAAGAAATACCTTCTATTAAAAAAATAAGATTAGATAGAGCTGAAAAATATAGAATTAAAAAAGAACAAGAAATTGAAGAACTAAATAAGTTTAAAGAAGAATTAAACGAAAAAATAGCAATTGAACTAAAAAATAAAAAGCATGAAAAATTAGATGAAAAAGAAAACAAAAAACGTAATAAAAAAAATAATAAAAAATAACCTGTATTTAAGGGTTAAAAAACAAAGCAAAATTTGCTAAAATTAATATAATTATATTTTAAAGAAAGGTTTATTATGACTAATAAAGTAGAATCAAATCAAAGTAAATTTTTAAATTTAAAAAATAATAATTTCTTTATAAGATTTTCATCAAGTGTAATTATAGTTGCTCTGATAATTTTATTTTTATCAACAGCAATATTAAGTGAAGAATTATGAGTTCATTTAAACGATAAGAATAAAGCAGAAACTGTTAGTCAAGCTCTTGGAATTGTTATGCTATGTATATCTGTTGCTATATTAATGTTTTGTATATATGAATTATCTACATCATTAAAGATTAAAAATAAAGTTTTTATAATTATTATGGAATTATTAGCTTTAGGACTATTTTTAGCACCGATAACTTCAATAAGAAATCTAAATGATCTATTCATTTATCAAGATTGAGTTTTAAAAGCTAAACTGGCCGAATGATATATGCAAATTATTTATTTAATTATATTTTTAAGCGTTTCATCAATAACAGGTTATTTATCAGGAGTTAATCTTAAAAAAATGGTTATGATCATTGGAACGTCATTAATTATAATATTTGGTATGAAAGGATTTACTTACATATCACTAACAAATGATTATAGTTCACAAGATTATTCAAGTATTAGATTTGGTTATGTAACAGCAATTTGAATTTGATTAATTGTTATATTAACAGATACATTTGCTTATATATTTGGTATAGCATTTGGTAAACACAAAATGGCTCCAAAGATTTCTCCTAAAAAAAGTTGAGAAGGTGCAATCGGAGGATTTACAACAGCTTTTATAGTTTCAGTAACAATGGCAATATTATTTTTCTTCTTTGTTAATTCTCATTCTGTTTTTAAAGATTATATGAGTAATATTCAAAACAATTTAGGAACAGGATTAGTTATATTCTTGTATATTCTTTTAGCATCTTTAATTTCATTTATAGGTCAATTAGGAGATTTATTTTTCTCACTAATTAAAAGAAAAAATGATATAAAAGATTTTTCAAATTTAATACCAGGCCATGGAGGAGTCTTAGATAGACTTGACTCATTCATGCTAGTATTCTTATTTATGTATTTATTTACATTAATCAATTAGTTTAAGGAGTTATATGGGAAGTGTAATGATAGTAATTTTATCAATATTAATTTCAATCATTGTTGTATTAGTGCTAATTACACTTCATGAACTAGGACATTTCATTGTAGCAAAATTATCAAAAGCTTATGTCTTTGAATTTGCAATTGGTTTTGGTCCTAAATTGTTTGTTATAAAAACAAAAGAAACTTGATATTCAGTTAGACTAATACCTTTGGGTGGTTATGTTTCTATAGCCAGCGATTTTGCTGAGCCACCAAAAGGCAGAGAAGAAGAATTTGAAAAAATACCTGACATAAGAAAAATTGATTATGCTATAAAATGAAAGAAAACTTTATTTATTTTATTTGGACCATTAATGAATTTATTTATAGCCTATATTTTAATCTTTTCAGTAATGTTTGGAGTTGGATACAAACCAAGTGATCCAAATTTTTATGGTCAAAACTTTTCAACAACTTCTATTGCTTATAAAATGATATATGAAAAAGAAAAAGAAGGTCAAACCCCACCAGTATCAGAAGAAAAATATATTTACAATGATTTGCAAATTGCAATTACTGGATGAAATGTAAAAATTGATGAAGAAAACACTTTTGAATTCACGACTACAAATTCTGCTAATTTAGCCCCTACATATTTACAAATTTCAAAAATGTTTAATGATGGTAAAACTACATTGTTGAAAACGATAAATAAGAACAATATTGAGTCAGGCAATGTTCAATATCAATTTAGTTATGTTAATTTAGATAATGATTATTCAGGAGCTGTTAAATCTGATGGTAAAACAAAGTTTACAGAGTTTAAAATTATAAGTGAAGAACAAACAATTGCTGAATGAAGAAAAACAGGTCAAATAAATGGTATAGCAATTGCACCACCAGATAGACATTTTAAAAATGGTGCTCAAAAATTTGGTTATACATTCGTTGAAACATGAAATCAATCATTTTCATTATTAGTAGGTATTGGTAAATTCTTTACAGGTGATTTTAGTGCTATTTCTGGTCCTGTTGGTATTGCTAAATCATCAATTGGAACTACAAGTGCTGCAACTACATCAATGGCTGCCAGTCGTTTGTTTTATGTTTCATCTATATCAGCAAACTTATTTATGCTAAATATGCTTCCATTTCCACCATTAGATGGATATAAGTTTTGAGAAACATTAGTAGAATGAGTAACCAGAAAAGAAGTCAGTCAAAAATCAAAAACAATAATTTATGCAGCTGGAGCAATTTTATTAGTAACTTTCATAGTAATAGTAACAATTAAAGATTTTATAATTTAAAAAGGAGCTTATATGTCAGACAATAAGGTATTAGAATTATTTCAAAAATTGAAGATCAATTTAAATGAAGGCGAACTTTCATATTTTGAACATTCTGAAATTGAAAAAGCTACAATAAGCTCTTTAAAATCAAAACTTAGATTGTCATTAAAAATTAAAAACTTTTTACCTATAAGAGTATTAAGTGAAATTCATGAAAAATGTGTCGGATCAGAAGAAATAAAAATTAAACTAATTTTAAATGTTCAAAACCAAAGAATAGATAAAGAATTAATTTGTGAGTATATTGAATTTATTAAAAATTTTAAATCTCAAAATAAAACAATTATTTGAAACTTTATTGAAGCTGAAGGATTTGAATATGATGCAGATGAAAATTTAATTAAATTTATTGTTGATTCTAATGAATTGAAAAATCAATTAACAATTGAAATGGAATATTGTTTAGCTAAATTAACACAATTTGGTTTTAAAGAACTTAGTTATGATATTCAAGTTGAAGATAAAACAGAAGAATATATAAAACAATCTTTAATAATTGAACAACAAACTAAAGAACAATATAAACAATTTGCTCCTGAACCAACAGAAAAATCTCAAAATATGATTATTTCAAAACAAAATTCTCAGAAATGAAATCAATCTTTAGATAAACCAAGTTATGATTCATTTGAAGACATTGAAGAAGATGCTCAAAATATTGTTTTACATGGTAAAGTAATGAGCATTGAAATAAGAGATTCTAAAGCTAATAATCGTAAAATATATTCAATAGGTTTAACAGATAATAATTCATCAATCAAATCTATATATTTTGGTAAAGAAGATGAAAGAACTATTATGGATCCTTTAACTGAAGAAGAATTATCATCAGATAGAATTGAAGAAATTAAAAATAAGAGAATTGCTAAAGGCGATTGAATAGCTGTTAAAGGTAAAACATCTTATTCACAATTTGATAAAGAGCAAAATTTTATTATTGATAGAATAGGTAAAATATCTCGATCTGAAGCTGCGGTTAAAGACGATTCAAACCAAAAACGAGTTGAATTACATTTACATACTAAAATGAGTGCTATGGATGGTGTTTCATCAATTCAAGACTATTTACAAATGGTTGATAAATGAAATTGAAAAGCGATTGCAGTTACTGATCATATAAATGTTCAAACTTTCCCTGATGCTTATAACGAATTAAAAAAAATTAATAAAAATAAAGCTGAAGAAGATAAACTAAAATTAATTTATGGTCTTGAAATGAATATGATTCAAAAAGAAGATTATTGAATTGTTAAAAATCCTAAAGGTCAAAAAATAAGAGAATCAAAAATGGTTGTATTTGACTTAGAAACAACTGGTTTATCACCTGAGTTTCATGAAATCATTGAGTTTGGTGCTGTAGTTTTTGATCCTGCAACTGGGAAAACAACCAAACATGACTACTTATTTAAACCAAAACAACCTTTAAAACAATTTACAATAGATCTTACAAATATAACTCCTGAGATGTTAGAAGATAAGAAAAATATTGACGATGATTTTGATAAGATTTATCAATTAATTAAAGATAGTATTTTAATTGCTCATAATGCAAACTTTGACTTTAACTTTTTAAATATTTTATCTAAAAGATTAGGATATGGTGAATTACAAAATACTGTTATTGATACATTAACACTTTCTAGATTAGTTAGACCTGCTTTAAAATCTCATAGATTAGGAGCAGTATGTAAAAAATTTGGTATTTTATACGATGAACATGTAGCTCACCGTGGAGATTATGATGCAGATGTTTTAAATGATTTATTCTTTAAAATAATAGCTCAGTTAAAATTAACTACACCAATTATTTATGATGCTGATTTAATTAAATTAGAACCTGAAAATGATAAAGATAATGTTAACTTATTAAGATCTCGTGGAGTTCACGTTAATGTATTAGCTAAAAATCAACAAGGGTTAAAAGACATATTTAAATTGGTTTCAATTTCTCATACTGATAACTTTTTTAACTCTCCTAAAATATTTAAGGAAAAATTAAAAGAATTTAAAGAAAAAAATAATATTTTAATTGGAGCTGGTTGTGTAAACTCAGAAGTTTTTGAAATAGCTAGAATTGGAACAGATGAAAAACTAGATGAAATCATTTCATTTTACGACTATATAGAAATTCAACCATTAAGTGTTTATAAAAACTTAATTAATGATAATCAGTTAGAAGAACATGAACTAATAGATGTTATTAAAAAAATCATTAGACTAGCTAAAAAATATAATGTAATGCTAGTAGCAACAAGTGATGCTCACTATACAAGACCTGAATTGAAAAAAATTCGTGATGTTTATATCAACGCCAAAGGACTTGGAGGAAGTAGACACCCATTATTTAGTTTTAGAAATAAAAACAAATTAATTGACTATCCTGATCAATACTTAAGAACAACTAATGAAATGCTTAAAGAATTTGCTTGATTAAATGAACCTGCTTTAGTGCAAGAAATGGTCATTACAAATACAAATAAAATAGCAGATATGATTGATTCAAATATTATTGTTATTAAAGATGGTTTATTCACACCAAACATTGAAAACGTAGATACTTTATTAAAAGATAAATGTTATGAAACAGCACATGCAATGTATGGTGATGTTTTACCTGAAATAGTTGAATCACGTTTAGAAAAAGAATTAACATCAATTATTAAACATGGTTTTGCTGTTGTTTATTGAATTTCACATTTACTAGTTGAAAGATCTAACAATGATGGATACCTTGTTGGTTCAAGGGGAAGTGTTGGTTCTTCATTTGTAGCAACTGCTTCAAAGATTACTGAGGTTAATCCATTAAAAGCACATTATAGATGTTTAAACTGTAAATATTCAGATTTTAATACTCCAATTGAAATTAAATGTGGATATGATTTACCAGAACAAAATTGTCCAAAATGTAATGAAAAATTAATTGGTGATGGGCATGACATTCCATTTGAAACATTCTTAGGATTTGATGGAGATAAAGTTCCAGATATTGATTTAAACTTTTCTGGAGAATATCAACCAATTGCTCATAACTTTACAAAAGAAATGTTTGGTGAAAACAATGTATTTAGAGCCGGGACAATTTCAACAGTTGCTGAAAAAACTGCTTTTGGATATGTAAAAGCATTTTATGAAGAAACTGGTGTATTAGAAGAAGATATGCCAAGAAAAATTGAAATTGAAAGACAAGCTAAGTTAGTTGAAGGAGTAAAAAGAACAACAGGACAACACCCTGGAGGAATTATTATCTTACCTAAAGAATTTGAAATTGAAGATTTCTCTCCAGTTAACTTTCCAGCTGATGATGCATCAAGTTCTTGAAAAACAACTCACTTTGATTTCCACTCAATTCATGATAACTTATTAAAAATGGATATTCTAGGGCACGTTGATCCAACTGCTTTAAGAATGCTTGGTGATTTAACTGGAGTTAATCCAATTAATATTCCAACAAATGATCCAAAAGTATATTCATTATTTAGTAATCTATCTGCATTAAATATCAAACCAGAACAAATTAATGGAGAAAAAACTGGAGCTATTGGTTTACCTGAGTTTGGAACAGGATTTGTTAGATCAATGTTAAGAGAAACAAAACCTAAAACATTTGCTGACTTAGTGCAAATTTCAGGGTTATCACATGGTACTGATGTTTGATTAGGAAATGCAAGAGACTTAATTAAAAATAATACAGCAAATATTTCAACTGTTATTGGTTGTCGTGATGATATTATGGTTTATTTAATGGGTCAAGGAATTGATGCTACTACTTCATTTAAAATAATGGAATCAGTACGTAAAGGACAAGGTTTAAGAAAAGAATGAAAAGAAATTATGTTAGCGCATAATGTTCCTGAATGATATATTGAATCTTGTTTAAAAATTAAATATATGTTCCCTAAAGCTCATGCTACAGCGTATGTATTAATGGCTTATCGAATTGCTTGATATAAAATTTATTATCCTGCAGAATACTATGCAACATTCTTAACTAATAGAGCAGATGCTTTTGATTTAAAAACATTCTTAGGTGGTTATAATGGAGTTAAAGAAAAACTAGCAGAATTAGAATTAAGAAAAAATAAAAAAGATAAAATGACTACAAAAGAATTAGCTTTAATGCCAGTTCTAGAAATAGGATTAGAAATGTTTAGTCGTGGAATTAAAATGGCTAACTTAAACTTTGAAAAATCTTTAGCTGATAAATATATTATTGAAAAAGATGAAACAACTGGGGAAGCTACATTATATCCTCCATTCTTAGTAATTGATTCACTTGGAGATGCTGTGGCTGATTCAATTATTAAAGCTAGAAGTGAAAGACCTTTAACTAGTGTTAAAGACTTAACAATGCGAACAACTATTACTCAAACACAAATGAAAATATTTGAACAATTAAATGTATTAGATACTTTAGCACAAGATGAACAATTAGAATTTGACTTTTTTAACTAAAAGATAGATTGAGAGAAAAAAATGAAAAATTTAGCAGAATTAATGACACAAAGAAGGAGTGCTCGAGATTTTGATGTTAATTATGAAATACCTGAAGCTGATTTTAATGATATTATCCAAGCAATGAGAATGTCTCCATCTTCATATGGTATTTTAGGACAAAGATTATTAGTAATTAATCGTGGAGAAATGCGTGAGAAATTAGCACCATTCTTTTATAATCAATTAAACTATGTTAATGCATCAAAATTTATTATTGTATTGGGTGTAAATCATAAAGGATTGCAAGAAGTTACAAATCATTCGTTAGATTTAAGATTTGAAGGAAACCCTGAAGGAAGAAGTACTTATGGGGCTAATATTAATAAAAACTTATTTGGTGGTAATTTAAGTGATCAACAATTAGATAACTATTCAAGTCAACAAACTTATATCACAACTGGAATAGCAACAGCGGTGGCTGCTAGTTTAGATGTTGATACTTGTATGATTGGTGGATTTAATGCAAAAGGATTAGCTGAATTTTTAGTTCAAGAAGGTTTAATGCATGATTATGAAACTCCATTCATTACAATGGCTTTTGGTAAAAGCACAAAAATAAGTGGTGAAAAACTTAGATCTGAATTAAAAGATTTTGTAAAAGAAGTTTAAGAATCGAAAGATTCTTTTTTTGTTTAGATTTATAATTAAAATAAAAAGGAGGACGAATGTGATATTTAAATAAAAAAAGAAAAATATTAAATTTCAAAGATATTGAACTAGATGAATCTTGTGAAATAGAAGTTATTGATTCTCTATATGAATTAAACTTGGAAGAAATAGAAAAAATCAATTCCAAAAAACCAATTTTAATATCCGGTGGTCCAGGTTCTGGTAAAAGTTTTTTAATAAATAAAATACTTAATGAAGCTGAAAAAAAATCATCCGATAATATAACATATATAAATTGTAAGCATTTCTTAGATTCAATAAATGAACAAAAAGAAGATTACTTTAAAGTATTTATGACTAAAGTTGTAGATAAAATAAAAGGTAAAAAACCCGCAATGCATGAGTACACCAATAACACTTTTTGAGTTATAAATTTTTGATCAGTTATTGAATTATTTTTAGCAACATCAATAATAACTTTACTAACTTCTGAAATCAAACCTTTACCAATTTATTTTTGAATTTTATTTTCTTTAGCGTTTGGAATAATAACTTATTTTTGAATTAAATCTCTATTTAAAGTTAAACATTGAAATAATTATATAAAAAGATTAAAAAGGTCTTTTTTATTTTCTTCATTTTTTAAAAATAAAAAAGAAATAATTATTTTTGATGAGATAAATAGATTAGTAATACCATTTGGTCAAAGTTTGCAACATATAGAAAAAAAATTTATTAAAGAAATTTCTTCTTTATCAAGTGAAAAATTAACATTTATTTTTATCACTTCAGAAAAAATAATTGAAGAACCAGATGAAAATGAGAAAGATTTCATTCATAAAAATTTTTCAAAAGTTTACAAATTAGAAAAGAATGAAAAAATTTTTGATGAAATACTCTTTCAAAATATTGATAGAAATTTCTTAAGTAAAAATGATTATTTAATAATTAAAAAATTTTTTAATTTTATAAATTATAGAGACGCAAAATTATGTATAGATAGAATAAATAAAAATTTATTGTTGGCATCAGAATTTAATTTTAATGACCAAGCAATAATTTTAATGTCAACTATAAAAACTATGAATTATTTTACTAAAGAATTAACTTACTTGAATACAATATTAAAAAGTGGAAAAGAATTTATAAATCAAGAAGATTTGCAATATTTGGCTGAAATCTTTTATGATGAATTATCTTATCGTTTTACAGAATGAGAAACTGTAAAAAGAGAATGAGACAATTATAAAGGAAATAAAAATAGTTATTCAATTTTCCAAAGCCATGATTTATTAATTAGTTTAATGAAACAATATGAAATTAGTAATGATGATTCAATTAAAATAAGAATTATGAAAATTTATTCTTTTTTAAATTCTTCAGGTGAGATATTATTTAATAATTGACCAATGACATCGGATATATTGTCAGAAATTGATTTCTCAGATGAAACAAAAGATGAACAGTTTTCACTTAAAAAGGGTTATTCGCATAAGTTATATTACAATATGCATAAAACTATTAAGTATTTTTCTGAAAATGATATTAACAAAATATGGTTTTTTGAAAAAAGTAATGATTCTTATTGGATCAAAATATGAATAGCATATAAAATTTTAAATAGTAAAGATAAAAATACTGAACTAAGAAATATATTAGTTTTTTGTGAAAAAGTTCAGCAAATGCATTTATATGAATATTGTATGTCAATATATTTTAGAATAAAATGAAATTATTTATGCAATGACTTTAATTTTTTTGACTTAATTCGAAAAGATTCATACTTAAATTTTGGACCAACTGAATGAACAAAACATTATTTAAATAAAATCAAAAATTCTGAAATAATCTTAGATAATAATAAAGAAGAGCTACAATTTATAATTTTAATTTGCAATCAAAATATAAGAAGTTTTGATTTTCATAATTTAAATTGAACAATTATATATTTTATTGAAGATGAAAAAGAAGTAATTAAGTTTTTAAAATATTTAAAAGAATATTTTTTAAACGTTAATACATTAAAAAAACAATTAAATATTGATTTTGACGAAAGAATAAAGAATATTCAAAATTCAACTTACCCACCAATTGGTGAAAAAGAAAATGAAATAATGAAAATTCAAAAAAGACGAAATTTAGTAGAAAAGTACTTATAATTTATTTCTTTGCTATAATATAAATAACAATATGAAACAGCAAGACTTATCGGTCTTGCTTTCTTATTGATTTGAAAGGAGATTTTAAGTGAAAAATTTTGCATCTATTAAAGATGAAATCCAAAAGATTGCTGAATCAATTTTAAAGGAATATAACTTACAAATATATGAAATAAATAATTTCTCTGATTTTGAAAGTGATGTTTTGCAAATCTTAGTTGAAGATATAGCTGAACCAAACAAAGCTTTAGACTTTGATTCAATTATTTCAAGTAATGAAAAATTATCTGATGCTTTAGAAAACTTCCCAGGATTAAGTGAACCTTATATGCTAGAAGTAGCTAGTGCTGGAATTGAAAAACCAATCAGAAATAAAGATGAATTAGTCAAAGCTGTTAACAGTTATATTCATGTTAAATTAAATCAAGAAAAAAATGCAAGTAGTGAAATAGAAGGTATTTTATTAGATTTTGATGTAAACAAAGATACATTTAGAATCACCTACTTTTTAAAAGGTCAAAAGAAAAAAGTTGACTTTAAATATGAACAAGTAAAGTTTGCAAGATATGCAGTTAAATTTTAAGGAGAAAATATGGTAAACGGAGCACAAATATTAGAAGCATTAGCTTCATTAGAAAGTGAAAAAAGCATTAGCAAAGAAGTTGCTATTGAAGGAATTAAAGAAGGATTCCAAAAAGCTTATGAAAGATTTTTTGATACAGAAGCTGTAGTTAAAACTGAAATTAATGAACAAACAGGATCAATTAACTTGTTTCAAGAATTAATGGTAGTAGCTACAGATGATGAAATCGAAGATGATTGATTAGAAATTGTTTTAGAAGATGCTTTAAAAATCAATAAAGAAGCTAAAGTTGGAGATAAAGTATACAAACCAATTGATTTTGATGAAGAATTCTCAAGAGTAGCTGTTGGACAAGTAAGACAAATCTTCCAACAAAAAATTAGAGCTACTGAAAGAGCTATGATTTATGAAAAATTTATTCAATTAGAAGGTGAAATTGTTAGAGGTAAAATCGTTGGAATGAACGATCAAGGAACTTCATACATTTTAGATATTGATGGAGTACATACTTCATTATGAAACCAAAAAACAATCAACAGAGAAGAGTTTGTTGTTAACGAATTAGTTGATGTTTTATTAGAAGAAGTTGCTAGAGAAAATAAATACTCACAATTAGTTGTTTCAAGAGTAGCACCTAAATTCTTAGCTAAATTAGTTGAAAAAGAAGTTAGTGAAGTTGCTCAAGGATTAGTTGAAGTAATGTCAGTTTCAAGAGAACCAGGTAAACGTGCAAAAATTGCTGTTTTATCTCATGATGAAGATGTAGAACCAATTGGAGCTATTGTTGGAGTTAAAGGTTCAAGAATCAATAACATTTCAAAAGAATTAAGAGGAGAAAAAATTGACGTTGTTAAATGAGATGATGAAATCATTCCATTTATTATTAACGCAATGGCACCTGTTAAGGTTATTTCTGTAAATGAAGTTGAAGGTGAATTTGATATAGTAGTTCCTAATCAACAATTATCATTAGCTATTGGTAAAGGTGGAATGGCTGCTAAATTAGTTGCTAACTTATTAAAACGTCGTATTAACATTTACAGTTTAGAAAATGCTATTACTGACAACATGGATGTTTTATGAAATGGAAACATTACAGAAGAAGAAGTAAACAACCCAGACTTTATTAACGAAGTAAATAAACGTAAAATCAACTCTCAAACAGTTAAACCAGAATACCACAAAAATTCATTCAGAAATGCACAAGCAAATAATGAAGAAGAATTAATGAGTTTCCAAGCTGAAGTTGAGGAAGAATACAACCAAGTTGAAGAATTAATTGAAGAAACAAATGCAGTTGTTGAAGAAAATAAAGATTTAGAGTCAATTCAATCTGAACTAGAATCATTTAATGATATTTTAAATGATGAAGATGAAGAAGATTTTGAAGAAGACGAATACGAAGATTTATATGATCAAGAATAATCTAAGAAAAGATGTCGTTAGTAAAGAAATGTTAGATAAATCAGCATTAATTAGAGTTGTTTTAAATAAAAACAATGAAATTTTTATTGATTTAACTTATAAAGCAGATGGACGTGGAGTTTATGTTAAGAATGACTTAAACTCAGTTAAAATCGCTAAACAAAAAAACCTTTTAAGCAGAGGATTAAAAACAAAAGTTGATTTAAGTATTTATGATAAATTAGAAAAGTTATTTAATGAACAAAACTAAATTATTAAATGCTATTGGATTAGCTTATAACTCTGCTAAATTAGTTAAAGGTGAAAAATTATTAGATTCAATTAAAAGAAACAAAGTAAAATTTGTTATCTTATCAACAGATATGGGTGCTAGTCAAAAAAAGAAATTCAGTGATAAATGTAAATTTTATAATATTGAATTTATTGATGATGTATTAACTGTTGATGAAATTTCACAAGCGTGTGGATCTACCACAATTGTAGCGATTGGTGTTAATGATATTAATATTATTAAATTAATTAAAAACAATTTATAGAAGAAAGGGGATTTTTACATGGCTAAAAATATAAAAACAAATAAAAAACCACAACAAGTAAACAAAAAAGAAATGTCTAAACAACATGCTAAACAAATTAAGCAACAATTAAATGAAACAGTTGCAACTGGAATCATTGATGGGGTATTTGTTTATACTGAAGCTTTAAGGATTGCTGATTTTGCGAGCCAAATTGGAAAAAGTGTTGCTGAAATACTTAAGTATTTCTTTGCACAAGGACTAATGTTAAATCAAAATGTTGTGTTATCAGAAGAACAAATGGCTGAACTTGCTTTAGAGTTTGGTTTTGACTTTAGAAAAGAAGAATCTTTAACTAAAGAAAACTTTTTTGAAGCATTAGATGCTAGTGAAGAAGATAAACCAGAAGATTTAGAACATAGAGCACCAATTGTAACAATTATGGGTCACGTTGATCATGGTAAAACTACTTTATTAGACTCTATCAAAAATACGAATGTTGTTGGTGGAGAAGCTGGGGGAATTACTCAAGCAATTGGAGCTTACCAAGTTAAAAACAAAGATGGTAAAAAAATAACATTTATTGATACTCCAGGTCATGAAGCATTTTCCGAAATGCGTAGTCGTGGAGCTAATGTAACAGATATTGTTATTTTAATAGTTGCTGCTGATGATGGAGTTATGCCTCAAACAGAAGAAGCAATTGATCATGCAAAATTAGCAAATGTACCAATTATTGTATTTATTAATAAATGTGATAAACCAGGAGCAGATCCTGAACGTGTTAAAGCTGAATTAATGAAATATGAAATAGTAGCTGAAGAATATGGTGGAGATATTCCATTTGTTCAAGGTAGTGCTAAACAAAAGATTGGTTTAGACCAATTAGAAGAAACTATTTTATTAATTGCTGAAATGCAAGATTATAAAGCAAATCCAAATAAGTTAGCTAAAGGAGTTGTTATTGAAGCTCACTTAGATAAGGCAAAAGGACCAGTTGCTTCTATTCTTGTTAAAGAAGGTACTTTAGATATTAGAGATATGATTATCGCTGGAACTACATATGGAAATATTAAACATATGGAAGATGAAACTAATAAAAAAGTATTAAAAGCAGGACCAAGTAAACCAGTTGTTGTTTATGGGTTAAATGAAGTTCCAAGTGCTGGAGATAAATTTATTGTTATGAATGATGAAAAAATGGCTAGAACTATTGCTGAAGCACAAGCTGAAAAGAAATTAGCAGCTGAACGTCAATCAAACCAAATCTTTAGTTTAGATTCAATTAAAAAACATATTGATGATGGTGAGTTAAAAGCAATTAACTTAATTGTTAAAGCTGACACTCAAGGTTCAGTTGAAGCACTTAAAGGAAGTTTAACTAAAATTGATATACCTGGTGTTAAATTAAACATTATTAGAGCATCTGTTGGAACTATTACATTAAGTGATGTTACTTTAGCTTCAACTGTAACTGATGGAATTGTATTAATCTACGGATTTAATGTAAGACCTGATGCAGTTGTACGTAAAAAAGCTGAAGAAGAAGGAATTGAAATTCGTTTACATAACATTATTTACAAAGTAATTGAAGAATTAGAAGATGCTGCTAAAGGAATGTTAGATCCAGAATATAAAGAAGTAGTTACTGGATCAGCTGAAATTAGAGCAACATTCAAACACTCTGACATTGGAACAATTGGTGGATTCCATATTACTGATGGAAGCATTGAGCGTAAATCAAAAGTTCGTATTATTAGAAATGGTATTGTTATTTATACTGGAGAATTAGCAACTTTAAAACATTTAAAAGATGATATTAAAGAAGCTAAAATTAATTCTGAAGGTGGATTAACAATCAAAAACTTTAATGACATCAAAGAAGGCGATATTGTTGAAGGATATAAGGAAGAAGAAGTTAAGAAATAGGGTAAATTATGGAATATAAAGACTTTAAAAATAAATTAGATAAAAAAATAAAAATTGATGAATTTTTTTGAACAAATTTCATTAAAGGTTTATTAAAAGATTCAAAAAGAATTTGTAGTGATTATAGAGTTAGCCCTATAGAAGTTAAAATTTTGCAAAATATTACACAAAGTAATGAAATTAAATTTGGAGATTTTTTAGAAGACATAATAACTGAATATTTTAATGAATTGAATTTTGAAAATATATCAAAACATATAATTGAAAATGAAAATGTGAGCTTAAAATGCGATCAATTATTTTTTGTAAATTCTGACAAAAATGATCTTATATTAATTGAACAAAAAGTCAGAGATGACCATGATAGTTCAAAAATTAGAGGTCAGTGAGATAATTTCTCTAGAAAAGTTGAAGTTTTAAAAAAAGAATATCCTTCTAAAAAAATAGTAGCTATAATATGATTTATTGATCCTCTTTTTAGAAGTAACAAAAAATTTTATATAGAGAAAATAAAAAATTATACTTTTTCTGAAAATGTTTATTTAAAGTTATTTTATGAAAAGGAATTATTTGCTTTTTTAAATGATTATAATGAAAAATCTTTAGAAATTTTTGATGAAATAAAAAATAATATTATTAAATATAAAAATGAATTGGATTCTAAAAATATAATTGTGCCTGATTTTGGGAAAGATGAAGAAATTTTTTCAGCTTTAAAAAATTTAGATAAAAAGGAAATAAAAAAACTTTTGGGTAATTCTGAAAATATTCTAAAATTAAGAAAAACTGTTTTTAACGATGGAGAAAATATTGAAAAGATAAGAGAGTTTTATAAAATTAATTTTGAGGAGTAAAAAATGGAAAAAAAAATTAACAAAATATTATTTGGTGATTCTATTCAAGAAATGAAAAAAATGCCAGAAAAGGTATTTGATTTTATTTTTGCAGACCCTCCTTATTTCATGCAATTAGATTATAATAAAAAACTTTTAAGAGCTAATGGTGAAGAATTCAAAGGCGTTGATGATGATTGAGATAAATTTGAATCAATGGAAAAATATGAGAAATGAACTAAAGAATGAGTTAAAGAAGTCAAAAGAGTAATGAAAGATGAAGGTCTTTTTTGTGTTATTTCTGGAATGCAATCAATTTATGAAATAGGGAATATTCTTAAAAAAGAAGGTTTTTGAATAGTAAATGATATTATTTGATTAAAGTCTAACCCAACTCCAAATTTCAAAGGCACAAGACTTAATAACAGTCATGAAACAATGTTACTTGTACAAAAAAGTAATAAGAATAAATTTACTTTTAACTACAAAACAGGGAAATTTTTAAATAATAATAAGCAAATGGGTTCAGTTTGAAATATACCTATTTCTTCAGGAAACGAAAGGTTGAAAGATGAATTTGGCAAAAAAGTTCATAGCACTCAAAAACCTGAACTTCTTTTATACAGATTAATTACTATATTTACAAAAAAAGGTGATTTGATTTTAGACCCTTTTGGTGGAACAATGACAACTGCTGCTGTTGCAAAAAAAACTGGAAGAAATTTTGTAACTATTGAAAGAGAGAAAAAATATATAAAATATGGTGAAAAAAGACTAGATTTAATTGAACCAGAAATAAGTGATGTCACACAAAATACTTTTGATTTAAAACCATTAAAAGTTTCATTTGAACAATTAATTAATGAAGCATATTTATTTTTAAATGAAAATATGTATGATTCTAAAGGAACTAAATGCTTTTCTTTAAAGGATAAAAAAGGAAAAGTTAGTTATAAAAATGAAATTTGGTCTATACATGAGGCAATTGGCAATTTTAAAGGCAAAAAAAACAGAATTAATGCATTTGAAAATGTTTTTGTTTTAAGACAAGGAAAACTTAAATCACTATATGAAATTAGGGAAGAATTTAGAAAAAAATATAACAAAAATTAAAAAAGTAGTAATGTAAAACTTATTAGGTTATTATGAATAAAGATATGCTAGTTTTATTAATAACTTAAAAATACAAGAGCAACTTAAAGTAGAGTTGCTCTTTATTTATGAACGCTTTTCAAATAAAACTATTAATTTATTAAAAAAGTTATCATTTGATATACAAAATATTGAAACAGTATAAGCTAATTTAAAAATTTTAACCAATCAAGATATTATTGAAACAAAAATAAGTTTGAAGATTTTTCACATAAAAATATATTATCTTCTAATTCAAGCATTGACTTCTGATCTTATAAAATACTGTGAATTAATTTAATGTTTCAGATATAACCTTACAAAGCATTAGCAAAGAAGTATCATCCAGATAATAGTAAAGACCCAGGAGCAAAACAAATGATAAAATTCATAAATAAAAGCATATAATATATTAAAAGGAAAAAAATGAAGACTAAAATAAGAAAATTAAAATTATTATTTTTTTATTAAGACTGAAAATATTACATTAAGTGATGTTACTTTAGTTTCAACTGTAACTGATGAAAATATATTAATTTAATGTAAGACCTGATGCAGTTGTACATAAAAAAAGCTAAAAAAGAAGGATTGAAATTCGTTTACATAACATTGTTTACTAAGTTATGTAGGAATTAGAAGATGCTGCTAAAGGAATGTTAGATCCAGAATAGAAAAAAGTAGTTACTGGAACAGCTGAAATTAAAGCAATATTTAAACAATCTGAAATTAGAACAATTGGTGGATTCTATATTGTTGATGGAAGTATAAAGCGTAAATCTAAAACTCATATTATAAGAAAGGTATTGCCATTTATAATGGACAATTAGTAAATTTAAAAATTGATATTAAAGAAACTAAAATTTATTCAGAAGGTAAATTAATAATAAAAAATTTTAATGATACCAAAAAAGGAATTATTGATAAAGCATATATAGGAAAAAAAGAAATAAGTTTTAATGCTTTATAGTGTTTTAACTTTAAAAATATAATAAAATGTTAAAATAAAAATAGTATTGAAATATGGAGGCACTAATGAATACAAAACTTTATTGTCCTATTAGAGGATTATTAAACGTAGATGAAAAAGATAAAAGTGGTTTATCTTTTACTGAAGAGAGACAAAGAATTGAACTTGTTAAGTTTCTTTTAAATAAAAAAAAGTACCCTAAAGAGTTGTTTCAATTTGAATATATAATAAAAATAGGAACGTCTAATCAAAAATTAAGAGCAGATCTTGTTATATGAAAAGATGAAAAAAAAGAAAAAGTTGAAATAATAGCAGAAGTTAAAAAAAATGGAAAGCATAAGGAAAAGGCAGCTATTTTGCAATTAGAACCTGGTAAAAAGCTTTTAAATGCAAAATACGGAATTTATTTTGATGATGAAAACAATTATTTGCTTTACAATAACGATAAATACTCAATAACAAAATTACCTGATTATGGATTTGATTTTGATTCAAAAAAAATAGCAATTAATGATTTAAGAGAAATTAATAATATAGATTCTCTTTATTCTAAGCTTGATCAACTAGCACATAATAAAGGTTTTTCAAAAGAAAAAAGATATGAAGGAATATTTCAAGTTATTTTAGCGAAATATTATGATGAAAAATATAATTCTAAAAATTTAAAATTTATTTCAAATAAAAACACTTTTAAAAATTTTACTGATTTGTACACTAAATCAATGCAATATTATAATATAAGTTCACAAATTGAATTGAATAGTCAAATTATTCTTTCAGAAGACGTAATAAATAAAATTGTAGAAGTACTTGAAGAGTATTCTTTTATGAAATCTGATATAGGAGTTATTCAAACATTTTTTATGAAATTTGGTGCTAATTTTTTAAAAAAAGATTTAGCACAATATTATACACCCATCCCTATAATAAAATTTATCGCTTCATTAATTGATGTTAAAAGTAATAATAGAATTATTGATCCAGCAGGTGGCAGCGGAGACTTTTTAGTTGGAATTTTAGAAAAATATAAAAATTCTGATACTTTTTCTTTAATTAAAGAAAATTTACATTATTGAGATTTAAGTGAAGATGCTTTGAAAGTAGCTTTCATTAATATGGTATTGCATGGAGATGGAAGAACAAATATTGAACAATTAGATTCTATAGAAAGATTTGATTATAAAAATAACTCTTTCGATTATGTTATTACAAATCCGCCTTTTGGTTCAAAAACAAAATGAGATGGCTCAAATGAAATTATGAAACAATATAAAATTGTAGAAAATGAAAAAGCAAATAAGGAATTAGGAATTTTATTTATAGAAAGATCTATTAAATTACTTAAAGAAAATGGTATTTTAATAATTATTTTGCCTTCTGGTTATATGAATAATAGTTCAATGAGTTTTATAAGAAATTATTGTTTAAAATATAGAATTATTGCTGATATTTCTCTTCCACCAGGAGCTTTTAAAGGTGCTGATACAGGAGTTAAAACTGATATTTTAATAATTAAAAAAGAAATTTTAGATAAAGATTATAAAATATTTGTAGAAGCTCCAAAAAAAATAGGTTTTGATTTTAAATCAAATAAATTATCAATAATGTATAAAAGAGATGAAAAAACTGGATCATTTTTATATGATGATCAAAATGATAAAATAATTGATTCTGATTTGACAGAAATTGAAAATAAGTTTAAAAAATTTACGTATGATAATTCAATTAAAGGCTTCGAACAGAAAAATAATGATGTAGAGTATAGCACAGTATTAAAATCACAAATAGTTAATGATGCTTTTTTAACCTTAAAACCTGAACTTTATCTTAATAATTATGTAAAATTAATTGAAGACATAAATCAAAAAGGTGCAGTTAGTTTAAAAGAATTAAAACAACAAAATAAATGTAAAATAGTTATAACTAATTCAAAAAGCATAGAATTAGTGGATGAAAAAGAATATACCTATATAAGTATTTCGGAATCTAAAAAAGGGTATTATTCACTTGAAAACAAAATGAGAAGCTGAGAAATTTCTCAAATTGATAGAGCTAAACAAAAAGCAGAAGAAAATGATATATTTATTAGTTATTTATACGGTAGCAAAGATAAATTTTTTATAATGACTGAAAAAGATGCTGATAATATTGTAGTTACTAATGGAATGTATAAAATTAAAATTGATGATGAAAGGATAAGATTGTCATTTTATATTTTTTTATTTACTGAATATTTTTCAAAACAGTTTGAAGCATTTGCAACAGGCCATATCCAAACAAACATAAATATAGATAAAGTATGAGAATTTAAATTCAATATATTAAATGATGAAGAATTTGAGGCTGCTAAAAAAATGCTTAAGTCTCAAATTGAATGAAAAAACAATTATAATGAATTTAATAACTTTTAGTTATTTTATTATAAAGAGGCTTTTAAATGATAAAAGATAAGATTAATTTTATTAATAACTTAAAAATACAAGAGCAACTTAAAGTAGAGTTGCTTTTTCTTTATGAACGCTTTTCAAATAAAACTATTAATTTAATGAATAAGTTATCATTTGAAATACAAAATATCAAAAACAATATTAATCAATTCACAGATACTGATTTTTCATCAAATTTATATAATGAATTTAAACTAAAAGTTTTAATGAATCAAGATATTATTGAAAACAAAATAGAATCAATTGATGAAAGCTTCAAAGAAATTGATTTAAAAAAACTTGAACAGTTAATAAATGAAATCATTTACAAATTAAATGAAAATTACATTTTAACTATTAAAAAATTAAAACAATTTATATTAGCAACATATGAAATTGATTTTGAATCAATTGAAATCAATTTTTCTGAAAACAAAAATAGGTTTGAAGACTTTTCACATAAAAATATATTAGGCTCTAATTCAAACGTTGACTTCTGATCTTATGAAATACTAGGAATTAGTTTAAAAGCTTCAGATATACAAATAAAACAAGCTTATAAAATATTAGCTAAGAAGTACCATCCAGATAATAATAAAGACCCAGAAGCTGAAGAAATGATGAAACTAATAAATAAAGCATATAATATATTAAAAGGAAAAGAATAATGAAGAGTAAAATAAGAAAATTAAAATTGTCAATTGGTTTTTTATTAGCATTGGAAGCCTTAATTATATTAGCAATGGTTGTACTTTCATTTAAGTGATCATGGTTGATCTTTTTAACAGCTGGGGTTGGTTATATATTATTTATATGTCATAATTTAGTATTTGTAATTAGAAGAAAAGTTATTATAAAGAAATTTAATAATACAATTAAAGAAAATTTAATCTTTAAGTCATATATTGAAAAAAGAAATTATATACATAACTTTTTAATATTTTATACATCATTTTTTATATTAGTATTTGTAACTATTGCAACAATAATATTTTTATTTGTAACTGATACAGATAATAGTATTGCCCTAGATTTATTAAGTCTAATTTCAGCTGCTTTAGTAATAGTTTCACCATTTTTAGGAGCATTCTATAAAAAGATAACAAATATAACGCAAACTGAAGGTGATATGAAAACTGATGCACTTAGAAAAGATATTAAATATGTAATAACAGGTAATACAAGTTTAAATAAGGCAATTAATGATATAAACTTAAATACTAAAACAATTGAACTATTAAAAAATGAAAAAGATATTAATTCACAAAAAATAGTAAAAAGATTAAATAATCGTATTAATAATATTAATGAACAAATTTCATTATTTGAAGTATATTTATTATTTGAGGCTTCTTTAAAAGAAATTGAAGATAAAAATAAAATAAAACAATTTAAGAATAATATTTTAACTAAAAAGAACTTATCTGAAATAGTAGTTATTTTAAATAAATAAAAGCAAATTATAAAAACTGTATTTTTTCAAGCAACTATTTATATTTTTTTAAGTCACTACACCTTAGTTATTGATTTTCTAGTTAAAAATAAAAAAATTTTTTTAAAAAACACCCAATACTGGGTGTTTTTTTTGTTTTTATCAAACTTTAGTGTGATTTTATCTTGACAAAAAAAAAAAAAAAACCATAATTAGATTATTCACAAAACTTAAGTTTTTACACTTTATCGTTTTGATTTTTAAAAGAAAGGTGGAGTCTCTTTGAAAAAAAATAAAAGAAAAATATTAGCATCTTTTATTATTCTTTTATTAATAGTTGTATGATCTCTTTTTTTAGGAATTATGATTGTGAACGGTGGTGAAAATTCATCTTCAAAAAAAATAATTAGTTTTCAAGAAGTTAAAACTGATGTTGATAAATATACAAATGATAATACATTTTATGATTTTAAGAGTTACCAAGATGGCCTAAATGATTTAAATCTAGAAGGCGTTAATTTAACAGCATATCAAATATTATTAGAAAATAAACAATCTTCAGAATTAACTACATTAAGAGTAGAAGTTATTTTTAAATTAGAAGAAAACTATAAATGAAAAGAACTTATATCAGGTGATCAAAAAGTTGAATATCAAGTTGTTATTGATAAAAGACAGATAGTTAATAAGCAAGAGTTATTTGATTATGTACAAAACAGCCTAAATGAACAAGAATATTTATCTCAAGAAGAGTTGAATGTAAGATTTGAATATATAAAACAAGATTATGAAAAAAAATACCCTGATATTAAACTAGATTTAAGTACAAATACAAATATTAATGGTGAAAATAAAACAAAATGAACAATTGATATTGAAGCATCTATTGATTTCAATCTATATAAATGAAATGATGGCGTTGAAGAAAAGTTTATTATGAAAGAAATTAAAATTACAAAGGATATAAGTAAATTGGTTTATCAAGAAGAAATCAAAAAAGAATTAAACGAGATCATAGAAAAAATTAACACTAACTCAATTAAAAACTATTCAATTAATGAAGTCATTCAAGAAGTCGATCAAAATTATTTTAAAAGTGCTAATGAAAAACTAAAAGGAACTTATATATTAAACCAAACTGCAGAATATCAGCAACAAACTGAAGACGGTTTTAATATATACACATTAAAGATAAAAATAGGTTTAAATGATGGATATAAATGAGAACATGACAGAAGTAAAGAAGTTAAGGAATTCAGTTTTCAAAACATTAAAATTAATACGAAAATAATTGATTTAAATCAAGTAATTGATGATTTAAAAGTATTAACATCAATGAAATTTCAAAATACTAGTGAGTTAGAGGAAAAGATTGAAGAAATATCTAAATCAAGTAAAGGTTATAATTTAGATCTTATTAATAAAGATGAAACAATGAAAGTAAACTTTATAGCAAATTTACAAATAAGTTTAAATGAAGATTATGTATGAAATGATCAAGAAAACACAAACGAGAATATAACTATTAAATTAGTTATTAATAAAATAGAAAAATAGGTAGAAAATGAAAAAATTATTATCACTTTTGTCTGGTATAGGAATCGCTTCAAGTGGTTCTGTTTTAACAGCAAACACAATTAATATAAAACAAATCAATAATGAAAATGTTGAAATTATTGAAGATTTAAATGAAGGGCAAACAGGCCCAGAAATTAATGTTAATACAATCAAGGTTTCTGATGCAATCAGTAAAATTAAGCAAACGGCCGAAAAACAAACATATGTTTCAATTAATGAAGCAATTGAAGCAATTCAAAAAGAAACATTAGTTGGAACAGAAGTTAGCTTAGAAAAAAGCGAATATATTGTTAGAGAAGAAAATAAAATTAATGGACTTGTTCACTTAAATCTTGCATTAACTTTAAAAAAAGATTATACATGAGATAACGAAAGTTTAGAGAGCACACTCTATGTTTCTACTATAGCAAAAATTGATGAAAGAATTAATGTAGATAAAAATGAGGTATTAGCTAAATTTAAAGAATTATGAAGTACAATTCCTGAGGGAGAAGGAAAAGTTGAACACAAGAAATACTTTAAATCAAAAAATGAAGCTTTATTAGAAATTTTACAAACAGAATTTGAATATGGTCAAGTAACTAATGCAATCATAAAATCAGCCTCAAATGATGAAGGAAAAGTTATTAATGATGATATTGAGTTTGAAGTAGAAGTTTTGTTAGATAAAAATCATAAATGATTAAATGAAGTTGAAGGAGAAAAAACTATGAATTTGAATACTTTCAATTTTTATTTAAAAATTGATGAACGAAAAGAGGCATCATTTAACGAATTAAATACTGATATTATTAATGAATTAGGGAAAAATAATATAAAGTTTTATTCAGAACAAGAAGCTTTAGATGCAATTGAGCAATATAAAACAGAAAGCAATATAGAATCAATTAAAGATGGTGGAGTTTCTTTAGTTGTAAAAGAAAACGATATATCTTCACAAATACATTCAATTTATGATAAAGAATTTATTATTGAAGCAAAAATTGATGAAAAAATTTACAAATGATCTGATGAGACAATTCTAACAAAAGAAATTAATCTACTAACATTGATTGATTCAAGAATTCAAGTTAAACAAAATTTAGTTGAAAATCAATTGAAAGACGCAGTCGAAAGTAAAGTTTTTGCATCACAAGGTGAATTAGTGCAAGCAATACTTGATACATCTCTTGAGGAAGGAGCAACTGTTTTAAATATTAAAATTAATGTTGTTGATGATGAAACAAATATTCAAGTTATTGTTGCTATAGATGGTGAATATAGATGAGACATCAAAGACGATAGTAATGAACCACTAACATTTGAAATTAAATCTAAGGTATATGATAATCGTGTAGACTTTTCAGAAGCAGCGAAATCATTGTCAAACACATTTAAAACAGAAAGTTTTGCTAATAAAGAAGAAATCGAAGCTTTTGTTGAACATCAAAAAGTAAATGGTATTGATATTGAATTTGTTGACGCTAATGGGAGTCAAGAAAAAGGATGAATTATCAACTTAATATTAACACCAAATAAAAATATGACTTGAAGCGATGGAACCAATTCATCTCAAAAATTAATGGTAACTGCTAAAGCTGCAAAATAATCTAAATGCAAATTTAGTTTTTTGCACTGATTAGAAATAAATAAAATTTTAATTTCAACATACGAAAAATCAATAGAAAGTAAAGGTTAAAAATTATGAAAAAATTATTATCGATTATGTCTATCCTTTTTGTGGGAACTACCGGTTCTATATATCCTCTTATTGTGCAAAATCAAGTAGAAAAACAAAATAGCATAAAGCAAATTAATATACTAAAATTAAGCAATGTTAGAGAAAATCTTGAAGATCAATTAAAAGATAAAACTTTTTCAAGTAGTAGTGAAGTTATAGACATAATAGCAAAAAATTCTATTGATGGTTTGCAGTATAAAGCTTCATTGAACAATACTCAAACAAATCACAAACAAAATTATGAAGTTTTTAATGTGGAAATTACAATTACTGATGAAAATAAATTTAAATGAGATAATAATAAATCAAATACGATATTATTAACAGTTACAGCTTTCATTGATTCGCGTCAAATTATTGACCATGATGCTATTCAAAAGTCACTAGACGAAAACTTTTCATTTAAAACTTACAATTCATCATTTGACTCTAAATTTGAATTATTAACAAATAATGAAATTCAAGAAGGAGTTAATATTATTTATATTAATCCTGAAGAAAAAATTATTAATCCAAATAATAAAAAATTATATCAAATTGATTATCAAGTAAATGTAGACTTAGATTCAACAAAAAAATGAGCAGAAAATGATAATGGTACTAATTTTAGTGTTTCTTCTTATATTGACGAACGCAATTACATTGATTTTTCAGAAATTCAAAAACAAATAAATGACGTTGTTGAAAATAATTATTTTTTATCTACACAAGCAGTTAAAGAAGCAGTTAATGAAATTAATATTAACTCAGCTGTAGAAATTAAAAACTTAACAGAAGTATTCCCTGATAATAAAATAGCTACTAAAGAAGTTGAATTTAGTTATGATTTAGTCTTGAAAGACAGCGAAAACTCAAAATGAAAAGATGGAACTATTAATAATATTCCTAATACTTTTAAGGCTAAAGTAGAAAATAGAAAAATCTTAGATTATGAAGCTGTTCAAACAGCAATAAGTAATACATTAAAAGATAATACTTATACTTCTGTAGAAGAAGCTGAAAAAACAATTAGAAATGTTCAAATACCTAGCGAAATAAGCATTTCAAAAATTGAATCTTCTACTTCAACGATTTTTGGGTCAGTTGAATTCGTAATTGAATTAAAAATTAATGATACAGAAAATAATAAGTGAAAAGATGAAACAGTTACAAATAAAAAAATTAGTGTTTCAGCAAATATTGATGGAAGAAAGCAAATTGATTTTGAAACCGCAAGCTCACAAATTAATCAAACTGTTGCTGGAAAAATTTTTAAATCAATGACAAATGCTGAAGCAGCAATAGCTGAAGCTAACCTTGAAGAAGGAATTGAAATATCATCGATAATACCTAAAAGTACAACAATTTATGGAAATGTTGAATACACAGTAGAAATTAAAATAGATGACAAATTATTTAAATGAAGCGATGGAACAACTGAAGATAAAGCCTTGGAGGTTTTAGCAGAAATTGATGGAAGAACAATTGTAAAATTTGAAAGTGTGCAAACTTTAATTAATAAAGCTAATGATAATAAAACTTTTAAATCCGTTGATGAGGCAATTAATACTATTGAAGAATTGAAAATGCCAAAAGAAGTTATTATTTCTTCTGTAACATCATCATCTGAAGTAAAAGTGGGTACAGCTGAAATCGAAATTGTTATAGACTTGAAGGATGCTAGTTTATCAAAATGAAGTGATGAAACAGTTACAGCTAAAACAATGAAAATTAATTCTAAAATTGATTCACGTATTAAATTATCAACAGATTTAATAACAAAAGAATTAGGCTACTTTGCATTTAAACAAGAAACAAATGAAATAGATATATTAAATCAAATGTTAAAATTAAATGCTTCATTAAAAATTGAAGAATTAAGTGTTTCAAATATTACTAACAGTTCAGCAACTATTAAGGTTAAAGAAGGATCTTATGAATACTTCTCAGAAACAACAACTGTGAATTTTGAAAGAGACGTACGTATTGATATTAAAGAACATGTTAAAGTTAAAGATCTTGGAACATTTAACACAACAAAAAATAATTTAAATGCAACTATAAAAGATAAAATTAAAAGTTTAAATAAAGACATAAATATGTCAGAAATTGAACAAATAAGTTCAAATATAGTTATTGAGACAGGGCCAAGTAAAGTTGTTTGAAAGGTTAAAGATAATTCAAAGGTATATTTTGATCAATCAACAATTGAATTTACTTTTACAATTAAACGTCAGGCACTTAAAGACCCAAATACAAGTTATACTCGTGCAAAACTTTATATTGAATATATGAGAGATCCTGATCTAGCAAAATCTCAATTAAAAGCATTCTATAGAAATTATGAGTGGGATGATATTGAAATGGTTCAGTTTACTGAAACAAGTTATTCTAGCGAAAATATGCGAACTGAAGGATATTGATCAATTAAAGCAAAATCTGATTCATATTATTACACAGGTCAAGCTATAGTTTATGTTTATTCATCACAATAAAATTTATTCAATTTAATCTTTTTTATAATTTTCTAATTAAAAGGTATCTTACTTTTCAAAGTAAGATACCTTATTTTAAATTAGTAGTATAAAATTATAATAATATTTCTGTTTTAAAGATATTATATGTAATATTTAATTCTTGCTATAATTATAAACATATCTAATAAAGTTCTTAGTTAATTTAAAACTTTTGCTAAGTATAACTTATTATATAATAGTTAATTTAATTAAAACAAAGAAAGGAAAAATGATCATGAGCAACAAAATGAATGACAAAATTGAAATGTTAGAAGAAGAAGTTAAGTATAGAAACATAAAAATTCAAAAATATGTTATTAAAGACATTTTACAAAAAGTTGTTGAAGCTGGTTTTGACAAAACAAATCTTTATTTTGTTTCTCAAGAAGGTGAAGCAAGTCAAGCATATAAATTTATAATGGTTACTAAACAATGAGTTAGTTCAATTGTTAAAGATGTTGATTTACTTCCTTTAAAAGAAAAATATAAAGATAAGATAAAACAAAAACTAATTAAATTAGATAATCTAGAAATAGTTAAAGAAAAAAGAATCAAAATATATGAAATAGATCAAAAATATTTGGATTTACTAATTCAAAAATTAATAGCAAAAAATAAACTAATTCCTATTAGAAAACTTAAGAAAAAATTATTTATTTTAACTGATGACCGTAAAAACCAATATACAAATAATTTGAATATTTTAAATACAATTAATTTTAAAACACTAGAAGATCAAAAGAAGATGTACCAAAAACTGTGAGATAAAGAAGTTAAAGAATATTTAAATGAAAGAGAAGTAGCTTTAACTAGATTAAAAGATCCTAATAGATACAATTTTTTAAATGATTACTATAAAAAAGATCCTAAAAATCAGTTACTGAAAGATTTTAGACCAGATAAAGAAAAATATGATATTTTTAAATCAATTATTAAAGGTGAGATAAATGTTTAGATATTTTGTTGAAATTAAAAATAATAATAATTTTATTATTAATAATAGTGATGTGCATCATATAAAAAATGTTGTAAAACTTAAAAATAATGAAATTATTGAATGTGTTTATGAAAAACAAGTTTATCAAACTAAAATTATAGATTTAACTTTAGATCATACTGTAGTGGTTGAAATTATTAATATAGAAGAAATAATAATAAGCAATATTAAAAAAGTTTTAATAGCTGGAGTTTTAAGAGAACAAAAATGAGATTATTTATTACAAAAATCAACAGAACTTGGGGTTGATGAAATCATTCCTGTTATTTTTAAAAGAAATGTAGTTAAAATTGACGATAAAAAGATTAATCAAAAATTACAAAGATGACAAGCAATTTGTGACACTGCAGCTAAACAAGCAAAAAGAACAACAATTCCTGTTGTTAATAATTTAATAACTAACTTAAAAGATTTAAAAAATAACTTATGTGATTTAAATCTTGTAGCATGAGAAGAAGAAAAAAATATTGGACTTAAAACTTATTTAACACAAGACTTTAACTCAATTAGTTTTATTATTGGTTGTGAAGGTGGAATTGATGTTAGTGAAATTAAAATTCTAGATGAAATAGGCTTTAAGAATGTTAGTCTAGGAACCAATATATTAAGAGCTGAAACAGCGCCAACATATGTATTAAGTAGCTTAATTTATGAAAATAAATAATCTTAGTATTTAAAATAAAGGTCAATAAGTATATAATTATAACGTGTCTGGCACCGCCTTTCCTTAATTATCAATTATATTTTAGCCAGACACATCACCCTAACCGGTGATTTTTTTATTTTTATTCTGCTTTTGGAAGTTTAAAATGTTAAACTGTTAATAAATAAGATGGTGAAAAAATGAAAGATAAATTATTGCAAGATTTGCTATTAAATATTAATACTATTGATAATGTTGAATTTAAAGAACAAGCTAAAAATAAGAGTGATAAATGACTTATAAATCAATTTCAAAATGTTTTGGAAAAAAAATTAAGTTCTTTTAATTCATTTAATCAGAAGCTTGAATTTATTAATGGTTTATTATCTAATGAGGAAAAATTTACAGAATTTACTAATAAAAATAAAACTAAAAATAACATAAATTGTAATCTAAGTCTTAATGAACTAGTTGTTTCGTTTAAAGATTTTATTGAAGAAGAATTTTTAAATGCTAATAAGGTACTAATTATTTCTCCTTTTATAAGTTCGTTTATGGTAAATAAACTAAGAAATTGACTAACAAACAATAAAAATTTAAAAGTTAAAATAATAACTACAACTTTTGATGGTTCATCAAGATTTCTTTCATTAGAAACATTAGTTTATTTAGAAAAAGATTTTAAGGAAAGAATAGAGATTAGAATTGAGAATTCTTTTAAAAATAATGGCTCAAGAATTCATATGAAAGCATATTGTTTTTTAAGAGAAGGCGGATTTAGTAATTTATACATTGGATCAAACAATTTTACAAGAACTGGAATAATGATAGGAAATGAATATTCAATAAAAATTAGTGAATTTAGGGAAAAAGAAATATTTAATAACTTTATTTTAGAGTTCAATCAATTATGAAAACAAGAATTAATTGATATAAATAATTATGAAGTTGTAAATAAAATGATATTGTCACAAATTTTTATTGATGAAATAAATAGAGAAAAAGAAAAAGAACAAACTGAAATAATTAATAATTTATCAAATAAGAAAAATAAATTGGAATTGTTTAATTATCAAAAGGACGTTATTGAAGTTATTAATCAAAGGGAAAAAAAGGGAATTAATAAACACTTAATAGTAATGGCTACAGGAACTGGAAAAACAATAACAATTGCTAAGTATTTTGAAGAATTATTTTATAAAACGTCTAAACCTTTAAAGATTTTATTTTTAGCCCACCAAAAGGAAATTTTAGAACAAGGAATATCAACTTTTGAAAAAGTTATTCCAGGTTTTAAAAATCAAGTTTGTGAGTTTTATGATCAAAAAAGTAAAATAGAAGACTTAAAACTAAAAAATTATATTTTTGCCACTTTTCAAAGTTTACTTAAAAATTTAAACTTCATACAAAATTATAATTTTGATTTAGTTATTTTAGATGAAGTACATCATATTGAAGCGAAAAGTTATCAAAAAGTTTTTGATTTAGTTTCTTCAAATACAAAAACTCTGATTGGATTAACAGCGACCCCACAAAGAACAGAAGGAATAGATATTAATAAATATTTCAATTATGAGTATGCATATGAATTGAGTTTATATAATGCATTGTCAAATGATTTGCTTGCTCCATTTGATTATTACTTTATTCAAGATAAAACAGTTGATTTAACTGGTATTGATTTAAATAAAATAGAAAAATTAAGTGAAATATTAAGCTCTGAACAAAGAAATAAATTTGTTTTAGAAAACATTAAAAAAATGATAGGAATAAATAATCGTGATACTTCAACGGTTCTATTTTGTTCGTCTATTGAGCATGCAAATAAATTAAAAAAATTCCTGTGTGAAAATAATTTAAGATGTGAAACATTAACTAGTGAAAATAATAGAATTGAACGAGAAAATATAATTAAAAAATTTAAAAATAAAGAAATAAATTATTTATGTGTAAGGGATATATTAAATGAAGGGGTTGATGTGCCTAACATTGATAGAATAGTATTTTTAAGACCAACAAATTCATTGCTTATCTACTTGCAACAATTGGGAAGAGGTTTAAGAAAAACACCAGATAAAAAATTACAAATTTATGATTTTGTAAATAATGTTGATTTGTATGTTAACAAGCAATATGATCCATTTTTATTGTATAAAGCATTTAGAAAAGAAACAAATATTAAAATTAGTGAATTAATAAATAATAATTTTAAAATTGGTTCTTTTTTACCAGCAGGGTCAGAACTATACATAGATTATTTAACTCGAAATGATTTAATTGAAAAAATTAGAAAGTATGAATCAAATAAAAAAATAGATAATATAATTCTTGAATATTCTAAAGAATTAAGCTATGAAAATTACAAAAAAATGTTTATTGAAAATCAAATAAGAAATAACTTTACTCCATTTAAAATTTATTCGAAAGGTAAAACATTTATAAAGAGTAATTTTGATTTTGCAAAAGTTTTATCAAGAATGTCAATTAATAATAATAAACAAATTATAAGTAGATGAACTAAAATAGTAAAAACAAAAGAAATAAATTTAAATAATTTGGAAGATAAATTATTTATGGCAAATTTTTGTAATAATAAAATAACAATGAATAATAAAGAATTTGAAAAAAACCTTTTAAAATATTGAGAGTTCATAAAAACTAGAACAACTGTCTTTGAAGAATTACTTTATTTATTTCAATTTAAAATTGAATCTGAAACACTAATTGATAATGATATAGAAAATTACGAGTTATTAAGCATTGAATATTTAAAAGATATGTATGTTACTTATGACCAAATTTATGTTCTTCTAAATAATGGAATAGAAAAAAATGAATTTAAAAAGAATTCATCTGTTCAAGGCATATTTAAGGCTTCTGAATCAAAATATGTAATATCAGCATCTTCTTTAACTCAAGAAAAAGAGCATAAGCATGCTAATTATTTTTCTGACAAAAATAAAGAATTAATTTGAGAATCACCTGATTCATGAAAATATGAAGATAAGGAAAAGATTGATTTAATATTAAATAAGTATTATGTTTTTTATCAATCACAAGAAACTGTTGAATTATTTGATGAAACTATTAGAAAATACATAGGTAATGTTAAGTCTATTGAACTAAGAGAATCAATAACTAATAATAAAGAGAATAAGAAAGAAAAAATTAGATATAAATTTAAAATTTCATAAACTAAATTATTATTCTTGCAAAAAAAAAAAAAAAAGATAGAATCTTTCTTAGATGGGAAGATTTTTTTATGCAAAAAATTAAAGTTTTCGAAACATTTTCGGGTATAGGAGCTCAACATAAAGCTCTTGAAATTTTAAAAAGTAATCATATTCTTGATTATGAAGTAGTTGCCACAAGTGAATGAGATATTTGAGCTAATATATCTTATAATGCAATTCATTATAATAATCTTAATGTTGCTGTAAATTTAACAAATGATGAATTAGATTCTTTTTTATTAAAATTTACACATTCAAATGATTCTAAAAGTCCAATGTCCAGACAACAAGTTCTAAATTTGCCTCGCTTAGTTAAAGAGAACTTATATAGTTCTATTAAAAATTCCAATAATTTAGGAAGTATTACTGAAATAAAAGCTGATGCCTTAATTAAAAGTATAGATAATTTTGATTTACTTACTTATTCTTTCCCATGTCAAGACTTATCAACTGCTGGAAGTTTTCATGGAAATAATAAAGGAATGAAAAAAAATAGTGGCACAAGATCTGGATTATTATGAGAGATTGAAAGGATACTTAAAGAATTAAAGAAAATTAATCGATTACCAAAATACTTATTATTGGAAAACGTTAATAATATGCTCTCTGAAAGACATAAAGATGACTATATAGATTGATTGAACTTTCTAAATACAATAGGTTACAATACTCAAACTTATGCACTAGAAGCAAATGAATATGGAACTCCTCAAAACAGGAAAAGAATTTTTGCCTTTAGCGTTAGAAAAAATTTAACTAACGATTTTAAAGATACTTTTCGTGAGAGTAAAGGTCAAATAATTAAAGAAATTAATACTCCTATTGACGTAAGCAAAAAAATGAATATTAGAAAAGATATATTTGAAGTTCTTAAAGAAAACTATTCTATTAAAAAATACAAAGATGAGGCAATGAAAGCTACTCCTAATAAAACAAGAAGCAGAAAAAAGATGTTTGAAAATAATAAAATGCTTTCAACTAAGGTTGACACCAACATAAATAAACATAAAAATAAAACTTTTATAAAAGATGACAAAACTTATAGTAAATTTTCCTCAACAATTACAACCAAGCAAGATAGAGATCCTAACGGAGGAGTTATAAACTTAAAAAAAACTGTTTTACAAGATAAATTTAATGACAAAATGAACATTCAAAAAGCTAACTTCAGACTTTTAACGCCAAGAGAATGTTTTTTATTAATGGGTTTTGAAGAAAAAGACTTTCAAAAAATTTTAGATATTTCAAATAAAATAAATCTTTCTCATATGAAGAAAAATAAATATTTAGGTGAGGCAGTTTTATATAGACAAAGCGGCAATAGTATAGTTGTTAATGTTTTAGTCGCCATATTTAATAAAATTGCAGAAATCGAGGAGAAGCTCAAAAATGAAAACTAATGATTTTGAAAATGAAGTTAAAAAATTATATTTTAAAATTTCTGGATTAGAATTTGATTTAACAAATCCTAAATGATGAAAAGTTAAAACAAGTGTTAAAAGCATGATAGAAACTTTATATAAAATTAAAGGTAATTTTAAAGAATTAAATTTTACTTATAATGCAGAAACTAATAAGTTTTTTGTTAACGGAGATTTACAAGGTATTGTTGATAGCACATTTAGACAATACTTTATTATCGGTTACATTTTAGGTGTTTTTGAAATTGATAAAGACATTATTTTTGCTTCATCATTTCATGATTATGTTATTAAAAAAGAAAAATTTATGCTAACAAAAGAATTTTGTAACAAAGTTAATTATCAAATGTTTTTGATAGATTTAAATTTATTAAAAAGAATTAAAGAAGTTATAATGTGAGCAAATCCTGATTCATTTATTTGAGAACCAACAGTAAAATTTGTTTTTACTTTATGTAGTTATGCTGTTGCTTTCAAAAATAATTCACTTGAACTAATGATAAATTTTTTAGATTTATATAAGCAAAAGAAAAATACAAAAATCACAGGTGCAATTGATGAATATAATTATCAAAAAGAAATAGCAGTTAAGTTTGCTAATTTTATATAAAGGAGTTAAAGATGGAAGTCAATTTATTTAAAAAATTTTATGATTACTTATCACCACAAGAAAGATTAGATTTAAAAATTATTGAAACAAAAATATCAAGTGAGCAAGATGAAATTGCCAATAATATTTCAATTGAAGTATCTAAGATATTAGAATCAAAAATGAATCGAATTTTAGAAGAGAATCAAATTTATCTATCTATATATGAAAAAACTTCAAAGGTAATTTTTGATAAAATTTGCTATTTGTATTCAGAAGAAAAAAAGCTTGAATCAGGTTATAGAAAAAATACTCAAATACCTAAGATAATATTCTCAACTTTTTATTATATAAGAAATTGAAGAAATGATGAGGGTCATCCAAGCGAGATAGGAATTAAAAGAAGTTTTGCGGATACAATTCACTTAGTTAAGTGTTTTGATTTAGTATTATCATTTTTAATTAATTTTTTTAATGATTCAGACTTTATGATAGATGATTTTGATGAAGATTTTCTTTTAAAAATTTTAAATCAACGCAAACATTTTATAGATGAAATAATCGATGAAAATAAAAAAGCAGATGTAGGATCTATTAAACTTGGAAAAATAGATATAAGTTCGTTTGTACTTAATCCTGAAATAAATTTCTTTATACCATCTTATCAAAGAAAATATAGATGAGATTCAGAGACTTGTAAAGAACTAGTAAATGGAATACTAAAAAAAGCAAACAGTATTGATGATGAATATTTTGGAACAATTGCTGTAACAATTGAAGAAAATACAAGAAATAATGATGTTAGAACAGTCAGATTAATAGATGGACAACAAAGAGTAACAACATCACTTATTATTTTTAGAGTAATTTTTGATTTATGAAAAGAAAAACAATTAAACTCTTATGAAGAAAATATTTTAGAAATGCCAAATGAATTACAAGAAACCTTTGTTAACGTAGGTTGTTCTAATAAATATAAAAATGTAACAGGAAATCAAGTTGAAAATAAATCAATAGATTTTATTTTAAATGAAAATTTATCTTATAATGAAAGAAAAACGAAAATAACAAATTTTGAAACAATCGGTAAATCACAAGTTGCTAAAAATTATTTTGCCATTCATGATATGTTGGTTTCATTGTCTCAAGATGAATTAAGTTCTTTCTATCAAAGATATGCATACAAATTTTTAATTTCATGTGTTGATTTTAATAAAACTCCTGCCGAAGAAATGGAAATATTTGAAACATTAAATTCAAAAGGCACTGAATTAGATTCTTTTGATATGATTAAAAACTTTTTATTTAATCTAGTAGATAAAGATATTTTTTTAGAAAAAGAAGAAGAAATTACAAAAATATTTAATGAATATATCAGCTTTGATGATTTAAAAATTGAAGAAGATAAAAAAAGAAAAGTTCAAGAAGCATTTTTATTTAGTTATTGTGAATATAAATTATTAGAGTTTAAACAATCAGATAATAATTTAAGCAAAAATAAAAAGTCAATTTTAAAACATTTTAAAAAAATATATGAAACTAAAAATAATATTGATGTAGATGAATTTAAAAAAATAGTTTCAGAAATTGGAAAATATGTTCTTTTAGCTAAATCATTTGAGTCAAAAAATTATGAAAATAATACGTATGATTTATTATTTCCATTAAGATATAACATTGCAAATATTGCACATAAGGATATTTCTTTATTTATAATCTTTTATATAATTGATGTTTTTGCAAAAAATAAATGAGATTCTTATAGTAAAACAATAAATTATAAACATAAATTAGAATTAATGAAAAATACCTTATTTGAATTTGAAAAATGAATAATTTCATTATTGCAAGTCTCAGGAACTGGTCAATCATTAACGAAACCAATTTTAAGATTATTTAGATTTTTAAATTTCTTTGATACCTCTAATCGTGCTATACAAGAACAAATTCCAAACATGATAAAAAAATGATTATCAATGGAAGAAGAAAATTCATTTACATTTCAAAGTAAAGAACAAAAAAAATTATTACTTGAAAATATTGATTTAAAAATTCCTACAAGTGAACAGCTATATAATTCTTTAATAAGCAAAAAAGTTCAAGATAAAAATATAGCAATGGTTTTACTAAAAAGATTAGAAAGTAAATTAATTAATAATTGAGAAATAAAACGAGACAAAAATTCATTAGAACATATTATGCCAAAAACAATTAAAAAAACAAAATGAATAGATTATTTAAAAGATAATAACTTACAATTAAATGATAAAGAAATTTTTGATAAACATGCAGAATATATAGATAAGATAGGAAATTATTTAATACTTGACAAAAATAAGGAAAATTCTAAATTATCAAATGCTGAATTTAGTTTAAAAAGAATGGATTTTGAAAAATGAAATAATCCATTGTGTACATTGATTTTTAATTTTAGCAGTAACGCCAATTTGTTAACAACAGAAAAATTTGGATTTAAAGAAATTGATGAAAGATCAAAAGCTATTTCAAAAATCATAGTTGAAGAAATTTATTTTAAAAACAATTAACTGCTTAGTATATCTAAGCTTTTTTTGTTAAAATTAAATAAATATTATAAAGTTAAAGGGGTATAATGAGCAAAAAAGTAACATTGATTTTAATAGCTGGAGGAACCGCTTCTGGTAAGACAACTGTGGCTGACAGAATTGCAAATGAAATACTTAAGGGTAAATCAGTTACCCATATTTCAATGGATAATTACTATAAAGATTTTGGTGAATTGACTTTAGAAGAAAGAAGAAAAATAAATTTTGATCACCCAAATAGTGTTGATAGTGAATTACTTTTAAAAGATTTACAAGCTTTAAAAGATTATCAACCAATTAAAGTGCCAGTTTATGATTTTAAATCTTCTTCAAGAACCAAAGAAACAATTACAGTTAAACCAAGTGATGTTGTAATACTTGATGGAATTTTTGCATTAGCAATTAAGGAAATAAGAAAACTTGGTGACATTAAAATTTTCATTAAAACATCTAATGATTTAAGATTTATTAGACGTTTACAAAGAGATATTAATGAAAGAGGCAGAACTTTAGAAAGTGTTGTTGAGCAATACCTAAATGAGGTTAAACCAATGCATGACGCATTTATTGGGCCAAGTATTGAATACGCTGATTTAATTATTCCTTATAAAGAAGGAAATGATGTTGCTGTTGATTTGGTAGCAACTAAAATATTGAGCTTAGTTAGCTAATATAATTAAAAAAATCAAGGTATTGTTCTTTTGATTTGTAAAAGTTCAAAATTATCATTAATTATAGCTAATGTTTTGAACACTATAATGTGTTCATTTTTTTCTTCTTCTACAAAAATATCCAGCTGAGTTTTGCTTTTTAAAACTCACAAAATTTTAGCTTCGCATTTAAATTCATATTCTTTTTGCCAAATATTAGTTATTTCAATATCTTTAATCTCAATATTTTTCACATCAATATTGATCTCATAAAAAAGCTCAGGATAATTTAATTTAATTTCTTGTAATAGAATTTCATTATAAATAATCGGTTCAATACTATCATTAATTTCTTTATTAAAAAAATTAATGTAATTATAATTAATCATTTCTAATTGTGAACAAGCTTCGCACTCATTACAATATCCTTTTTCACAAATAATATGTCCATTCTTTTCATTTAATTTCATGTCTAATTCATTTTTATTTTCAAAATTTATACAATTAAAATTTTCATAATTAATGAAAAGGTAGTTAGCCATTTCCAATAAATCTAAATCTTCTGTTAAAAAATAAAACAAGTTATTGTTTTCTGATTTGTTAATATAATAATTAATTTCCATTAGAATAATAAAATCTTTTACTTTTATTTGTCTTTTCCCTGAATTTTCTTTTCTAAATAAAAAATCTATAAACTCACTTTTGCATATTTGCAATTTGAAGTTGTTCTTTATCTTTATATTTTTTTTCTTATTTTGCATTTTAAAAATTTGTTTAATAGCTTCAGAATTTATTTTTTCTTTTCTTACTGAATTCGGAATAACTATAATTGTTTCCTTTTTATTAGAAATGTATTTTATAAAGGGAACAGATTTACAATTTATAACAGAAGAATCCAAAAAAAAATATTTCATCTAATTAACACCTCATTTTATAAATAATTATACAAAATAAATAATGATGATTACTATAAATTAAACAAAAATATTTTGATTAATTTATAATTAATATATTATGAGATTTTATGTGTAGAGGGAGAATACATGGCAAAAGAAGTAAAATATGATGAATCGGCCATTCAGGTCCTTGAAGGTTTAGAAGCTGTTAGAAAACGTCCAGGGATGTATATTGGTTCAACTGATGTTAGAGGACTACACCACTTAGTATGAGAAATTGTAGATAACTCAATCGATGAAGCTTTAGCTGGATATTGTACAGAAATTAATGTAACTTTAGAAAAAAATGGAAGTGTGACTGTTGCTGATAATGGACGTGGAGTTCCAATTGGAATGCACTCAACAGGAAGACCAACACCTGAAGTTATTTTTAGTGTACTTCATGCTGGAGGAAAATTTGGTGGAAGTGGTTATAAAACATCAGGAGGACTTCATGGAGTTGGTTCATCTGTTGTTAATGCTTTATCTAAAAAATTTAATGTAACAATTTATCGTGATAAAAAAGTTAATGAAATTGAATTTACTAATGGGGGAAAATTAAATTTACCTTTAACAGAAGTTGGAACAACTAACAAAACTGGTACTGTTGTTAACTTCTTACCAGATGATTCGATTTTTAATACTACAAAATTCAACTTCACAACAATTAGTGAAAGATTAAAAGAATCAGCTTTACTAAACTCTGGTTTAAAAATAACTATATCAGATAAAGTTAATGATAAGTTTGTTGAATATCAATTTGAAAATGGTTTAGTAGAGTTTGTTAAAGAATTAGCAAGTGAGTTTACTCATATTACTGATCCTGTTGTTATTACTGGAGAATCAAAAAGAATTGCTTCAGAAATTTGTATTCAATATACAGAAGATTTTAATGAAACTATTTTAGGTTTTGCTAATAATGTTAAAACTGGAGATGGTGGAACACACATTACAGGTTTTAAAACTGGATTAGTTAGAGCAATTAATGATTATGCTAAAAATAATAAAATTTTAAAAGATAAAGATCCAAGATTAGACTCAAATGATTTAAGAGAAGGATTAGTAGCTATTGTTACTGTTAAAATTCCTGAAGACTTAATTGAGTATGAAGGACAAACTAAAGGTAAGTTAGGAACACCAGATGCTAAAACAGCTGTTGAACAAGTTACTTATGACTTTATGAACTTCTGATTAATTGAAAATAAAGTACCAGCAACTAAAATTATTGAAAAAGCAATGTTAGCAAGAAGAGCTAGAGAAGAAGCTCGTAAAGCAAGACAAGCTATTCGTGATTCAAAAGGTAAAAAAACTACAAGAGCAATGTTAGGAAAATTAACACCAGCTCAAGGGAGAAAAAAAGAAATTAATGAATTATATCTTGTTGAAGGGGATTCAGCTGGAGGAAGTGCAAAATCTGGAAGAGATCGTACATTCCAAGCTATTCTACCTTTAAGAGGGAAAGTTATTAACTCTGAAAAAGCTAAATTAACAGAATTAATGAAAAATGAAGAAATTCAAACAATCATTACTGCAATTGGTGCTGGAATTGGTCAAGACTTTGATGTTAGTGACATTAACTATGGAAAAGTAATTATTATGACCGATGCTGATACTGATGGGGCGCATATTCAAACTTTATTATTAACATTCTTTTACAGATATATGAAAGATTTAATTATTAATAAGCATGTATTTATTGCATTGCCCCCATTATACAAATTAACTTTTGCCGATCGTAAATTTATTTATTTATGAGATGAACAAGAATTAGCTGATTTTGCTAAAACAGCTACTAAAAAATATGAAATCCAACGTTATAAAGGACTTGGCGAAATGAATGCTGATCAATTATGAGAAACAACAATGAATCCAGCAGAACGTAAATTAATTGTTGTAACTATTGAAGATGCATTAATGGCGGAAAAATCATTCAGAACTTTAATGGGTGAAGATGCTGAAAAACGTAAAGTATGAATTCAAGAAAATGTTAAATTCACTTTAGAAGATAATGATGATGCAATCATCTTAAATGAACAACAAGAGGAACTCCACAATGGAAACATTAAATAATATAAAAACTGATCCTAAATTAATTTCTATAAAAACTTTAATTGATAATAAGGAAAATAAAATATTGACTTTGCCTCATTTTCAAAGAAATAAAGTTTGGACCAAAAAAATGAAGGATGATTTTAAAGAAACTTTAAAAAAAGATTTTCCATTTGGTTCAATTCTTATTCATAAAAAAGCTGATAGTGACAAACAAACTCTAATTGATGGGTATCAAAGACTTTCAACAATAGAAGAATTTTGTAAACAACCGTTCAATGATTTAAAATGAAATGATCTTGGTGTTGCTGATGATTATTTTGTGAGTATTTTTGATGAAAACATAAAAAAATACAAAAGTTTTCAAAAATTTTTTGTTGAAAACTTAAAAGAGATAAAAAACAATTTGGATACTTATACTATTGTTGAAAACACTATTTTACAAATTTTTTCCAATGAAAAAATTGATCAAAATCAAGTTTTTATAAAAGCAAGCAAAATAACTAAGGAAATTTCAACAAAAATTCTCGAAATTAAATCAATAAGTGATGAATTTCAAAATAAACAAATTCCTGTTATTTATGTAACAACGTTTAAAGAACATGGAGTAATCACTGATATATTTACAAAATTAAATACTTCAGGACAAAAACTCTCTAAGTATGAAATTGCAGCATCTGATTGAGAAAATATAAAAGTGTCAATAAAAGATTACGAAAAAAGCCAATTGGCAGAAGAAATTATAAATAATTTAAAAAATAAGTATGATTATTATGAACATAATAAACATAAAACTGGTATACAAATGAATAAAAACTTCAATGATATTGTATTCAATGAGGAAATAGATCTATTTGAACTTTTATTCGGCTTTTCAAAAGTATTAGAAGAAAATTCAACTAATTTATTCAATAAAACTAAGAACCAAAAAATTGATATATTTGAAGAAGGTTTTGAATTGATAAATTATTGCTTAGGTGGTACAAACAAGACTTTTTCAAAATTAAATGATTTATTTATTGATAAGTTTAAAACAAATGAAGGATTAGTGAGTTTATCGAAAATTTTATTATTTTTTAAAAATGTCAATATTGTAACCAAGTCAGTTAATGATTATTTTTTAGAAGATAACACAAAAATACTATTGGGATCAGTAAATAATAAAAATATATCTTGAGGTAAAACCAAAAATGATAATAAATTATTAAAGCCTAGTAAGTTTCAATCAATTTCGTTTATAGTTGAAATTTTCAAATCTGTTTTTAAAAATGAAAATGATTTTAATTTTAACGACAGTGACAATGATATTGTTAAAAAAATAATAAAAATAATAAAAGATGAATTTTATATAGGACACCACTTTATATATGATACGTTCACAGATCTATTTTCAAGTTCTTCAAACAAAACTGTTGATGCTATAGTTAATGAAAATAAATTTAGATATTCAGATTTTATACCTAAAGAAGAAATGAAAAAAGTTATAGAAGAAGTGATAAGAAAATATAATAATTCAGTTTCTCATACAGTAAGACCAAAAATTGATAAATCAATAAAAATTATAATATCGATAGCATATAATGGAATATGAAATAAAAATTTAAATAATCACAATTGTAATATTGATCATTTAATTCCGTTTGATTTAAATAAAAAACTTAACAAAAAAATAAAAATAAATAGTTTAGGAAATCTTGCATTGTTGAATTCCACTTCAAATTCTATAAAATCTGATAATGATTTATTAAGATTAATACAAGAAAATAAATTTAATAAAACTGATGTTTCAAATTGAACATTTTTGGAAGAAAATGATTTTAAATTATTCTCATTTGAAAATAAGGAAGAATCAGAAGTAGAAAAAGACTTTGAAAAATTAGCAAATATTAGAGAAAATGAAATTAAAAATAAATTACTTAATTTCTTATATAAAAACTAGAAAGGAGAAATATACATGGCAAAGAAAATAGATAATTCAAATATTGAATCTGAAAAAGGAATAATTAGTTATGCTTTAGAAGATTTAATGGGTGAACGTTTTGGTAGATATGCAAAATATATTATTCAAGAACGTGCATTACCAGATGCTAGAGATGGTTTAAAGCCAGTTCAAAGACGTATTTTGTACGCAATGAATGAGTTAAATCTAACTTATGATAAACCATATAAAAAATCAGCTAGGGTAGTTGGAGAAGTTATTGGTAAGTACCACCCACATGGTGATACTTCAATCTATGATGCAATGGTTCGTATGAGTCAATGATGAAAACTAGGAATGCCTTTAATTGACATGCAAGGTAATAATGGATCAATTGATGGTGATAGTGCAGCTGCAATGCGTTATACTGAAACTCGTTTAGCTAAAATTAGTGATTTAATGTTAGATGACTTAAATAAAAATACAGTTAAGTTTGCGCCTAACTTTGATGATAGTGAAAAAGAACCAACTGTTTTACCAAGTTATTTCCCTAACATTCTAGTTAATGGATCAACAGGGATTGCTGCTGGTTATGCTACAAATATGCCACCACACAACCTTGGTGAAATTATTGATGCAACAATTAAATTAATTAGAACTCCAAATACTAGAATAGACACTATTTTAGAAATTGTTAAAGGACCAGATTTTCCAACTGGGGGAACTGTTCAAGGACGTAATGGAATTAAAGATGCATTTACAACAGGTAAAGGTAAAGTTATTGTTAATTCAAAATGGCATGAAGAAGATAATAATATAATTATTGATGAAATCCCATATGAAGTTGTTAAACAAGATTTAGTTAAAAAAATTGGTGATGTTATTGATGCTAATCCCGGTTTAGGAATCTTAGAAGTAAGAGATGAAACTGATCGAAATGGATTGAGAATAGCAATTGATTTAAGTGATAAAGCTAATTTAGATACAGTTAGAAAATTTTTATTTAAATCAACTCCATTAAGTATTTCATATAACTATAACAATGTTGCTATTGTTGATCTACAACCTAAACAATTAGGAATTGTTGAATTAATTCATGCATATATTGCTCACTATAAAGAAGTATTTACATTTAGAACTCAATTTGATTTAAATAAAGCTGAAAAACGTTTAGAAATTATTTTAGGTTTAATTAAAGCAATGAGTATTTTAGATCAAGTTATTGCAGTAATTAGAAGTTCAACAAACAGAAGTGATGCTATTGAAAACTTAATTTCAAAATTTGTATTCTCTCAACCTCAAGCAGCAGCTATTGTTGATATGAGACTTTATCGTTTAACTTCAACTGATGTGGTTAAACTACAAAACGAAAAAGAAGAGTTAGATATTAATATTGCTAATTTAAAAGCTATTTTAAATAGTGAAGAAGTAAAGGATAATGAAATTATTAATCGTTTAAGAGAAGTTAAAAAACAATTCCCAACTCCAAGAAGATCAATTGTTGAAGACAGTATTGAAAACTTAGATGTTGAACAAAAAGAAGTATTAGTTGAACACGAATATAACTTATGAATTTCAAAAGATGGATATTTAAAAGCTATTGAATCAAAATTAATTAGTAAAAATGATCCAGCTGTATTTGGTAGAAAGCCAAATGATATGTGAATTGCAGCTGGAGAAGTAAGTAATTTACAACATTTAATCTTAATTACTAATAAAGGAACATACTATTCAATTCCTTTATATAAATTACCAATGAGTAAATGAAGAGACATGGGAGTTCATGTTAACACTATTGCTACAATGGATCCAAGTGAACATATTGTTAGTGCATTTGTAGTTAAAGAATTTGTGGATGCTTTACAACAAATCTTAATTACAAGTAAAAATGGAAACATTAAACGTATACCAGTTAAAGATTTAGAAACAAAAATCTTTACACGTGCATTTAGAATAATGAAATTAGATGCAGCTGATGAAATTATCAGTGCTAGTTTAATTACTTCAAAAACTAGAACTTGTGGAATTATTACAAGAAATGGTTATGGAGTAAGATACCATATTGAAGATATTCCAGTTCAAGGAACTAATTCAAAAGGGGTTAAAGCAGCTAATTTAAAAGAAGATTATATAATTGCAGGTTTAGGATTAACAAGTGAAGATACTATTATGTATTTAACTGAAAAAGATGGAGTTAAAAAATTCAGAAATGAAGATTTACCAATCTATATTAGACCAAAGCGTGGAGTAAGAGTATTACCAGAACGTAAACGTGGAACTGAATACATTACTTTTGCATTTAACTTTAATGCAAATAATGAAAACATTATTAAAGCAATTGATACTCAAGATATGTATCAAGAAGTTAACGTTAATAAATATCGTCATATTGAATTAACAAGTGTAACTGGTAATTTTGATATTAAAGATGTTGCATTTGCTAGTTTAAGCGAAATTAACATGGTTAAACCAAACGATATGCCACCAGGTGCTTTAAATGCTGATGATGATGCTGAAGGATATGTGTCTAAAGAAGAAATTAGAGCACGTCAAGAAGCTTACAAAGGAAAAGTATCAGCTAAAGTAGTGGTAAGCAAAAATGTTAAAGAAGAAAGCGAAAAACGTATTCAATCATTAACTGGTGGTTTAAGTGATTTACTAGGAGATATTTCTTCAGTATTAGGAACACCAAGCAAACCAAAACCTAAAAAAGAAGTTAAAGATGAATTTCAATTAGATCTAAGTGATCTATTAGAGGAATAATATGGAAATCCATGATAAATATGATTTTACAAATAAATTATTGCCTATTTTTAAAACTAAAATTGATTCTTGATTTAATGTAAAAGAAAATAATGAAATTAAGTCTTTTGGCTTGTATGGCGAATGAGGTAACGGAAAAACAACACTATTAAAGTTATTTAATGAAAAATATAAGGCATATAATTTAATATTTGTTGATCTTTGAAAATATGAAATATTACTAGATGATAAAACTAAAATACTTGAAAATATATTAGAAATGTTAATAAATATTTTGGAAATAAATATCGATAAAAAATATGAAAAAATTAAAAAGGCAGCGAAATATATATATAATACTGGTGCAACTTTAATTAATTCAATTAGAATTAAAACTGACAATGTAACTTTTTTTACTGATTTACCAAAATTAGATTTACGTGAAGAAGAAGACTTATTTCTATTTGTAAAAGAAATTAATGAAAAAATTAAGGATAAGAAAATAATTGTTGTTTTTGATGATTTAGACAGATGCTCAAGAAATAAAATAGAAGAATATATAAGTTTTATAAAAAATATAGCAAACTTAATAGATGTAAAAATAAAAACTTTAATGGTTTTTGATTATACTTTTGTTAATAGTCTTCTTTTTAAAAATGATTCAATTTTGAATTATTTTGACAAAATAATTTACGATAGTTTCATGATCGACGAATTTGTTGAAAAAATATCTGATGTGAATTTGTCAGAAAAGATATATCAAGAGATATTTGAAGATGCAAAAAAAATAGGCTATTCAAATCTTAGAAGTAGAGAAATCATAGACTTAAAAGTTGAAGAAATAATTACTTTGATAAATTCACAAAACATAAATATTATTTCTAATAATGAAAAATTTTACGTAAATTTTATTTTTATTCTTTGCGTTTATTCTTATTATTTAGACAGAAAACTTAAAATTAAAATTAAAAGATTCATCGAAGAATTAATATTAGAAATTAAAATTTATAGAATTTTGAAAAAGAAAATGAAAAATAATTATAAGCATCAAATAGAGTTTTATAAAAGGTATATTAAGGATTTTTCTTTTTCATTTGATTGAAATAACATAAACTCGGAATTTAATTCTTTACTAAAAGAAACTTCTATTAAACTAAACAATCAAAATCAATATAGGTATTTGGTTTTAGATTCCGAATTTTCTCTTGAGAATCAGAGTAATAAAATATTGGATGCTTCAAATTTTTCTATAAAGGATTATAATGTAAAAGCTGAAGTAGAAATGTTTAATATATTTATGGGATTGGTTTATAATAAGGATAATTTTAACGATACCAGTAATATTAATTTTGAGATTTTTTTAAAACATTTTGAATTAGATTTTTCTAACATTAAAATCGAAAGATTAAATTATTATTACAGTAGTTCTAGCAGCAAAGTGAGAGATTTCATATTAAAAGAAAAAAATAGTGAATATTCAATTAGTACTAAATTTGATAAAAGCAATAAATTAAATGAAAAAATAATTAAATATAATCAAAGCACTAATGATGAATTAATTAAATTTAATGATTGTTTTAATATTTTAGCTAACTACTTTGAATTTAATGATCAAGATATTTTAAAATTAAATGAAGATGTTTTAGAAGTTCTTGAATTAATAAAGGATCAATTATAAACAAAAAATGCAAATACTTTAAATTTAATAAGTTTTTGCATTTTTTATTTTACTGCAATTATGAGAAAATAATTTAAAGGAAAAGAACTATGAAAGAAAAACTATTCACGAATAAAGATGAACAAAAATTATTAGAAGAAATAAATAATGAAATATTAACTTCTAATGAAGTTTATTTAATCTACCCTTTCATATCAAAAAGTATTCTTAATAAAATAGCTCCAACTTTTGAATTCTGTGCTAAAAATAATATTAAAATTAAAATCATTTCAACAACATTTGATGATCTAGCTCAATATAATAATTTAAATGAACTTAAACTATTAGCTGATAAGTATTCTAATATTAAAATTAAAATAGAGGATAATTTAGAAAGAACTAGTGAAAGAATTCATATAAAAGCTTCAATTTTTAAACGAGATCATGAATTCTCAACAACAATTATTGGTTCTTCTAATTTAACTGTTAAAGGAATGGTTTCTGGAAGAGAATGAAACATTAAATTAACAGAACAAAATAACAAAGAATTAATAAATAAAATGATTAATGAATTTGATAATTTATGAAATGAAGAATTTGTTGATTTTTCAGATGAGTTTGAAAGAGAATTATTAATTCAAAAGATTAAAGAAAATCAACAAGCAGTAGTTCAATCAAAAATAGAATTATTATCGAATAACTTAACTAAAAAATACTTATATAAATTTCAAAAAGAAATTATTGATAAATTAAGTTATCGAAGACATATTAATAAAAATAAGAACTTGGTAATTATGGCCACAGGAACAGGTAAAACACTAGTTTCTGCATTTGATTACAAAAGACAAACAGAACAAGCTAAAAAAGACCTTAAAATCCTATTTTTAGCACATCAAAGAGAAATAATTGATCAAGCAATCAAAACTTATCGCCATGTGCTTGAGAATAATGAATTTGGTGAAGTTATGTATGATGGAAGTATTAATAGTGATAAACCAACTCACTTATTTGCAACGATTCAAACTTTATCAACAAGATTAGATAAATTTGGTCCAAACGATTTTGACATTATTGTATATGATGAAGCTCATCATATAGCAGCAAATACTTTTGATAAAGTATTTAACTATTTTAAACCTCAACAAATTTTAGGTTTAACAGCAACTCCTGAAAGAGAAGACAATAAAGATATTAAAGCATATTTTGATGATGAATACGCTACTGAATTAAGACTATGAGATGCTATTGATCAAAAACTATTATGTCCATTTGATTATTATTGTATAGATGATAGTAATACTAATTTACAAGGAGTTGATTTAAACTCTGACAAAGATATTTTTAAAGTAGTTAACACTGATTCTAGAAATGAATTGTTATTTAAAACAATTGAAAAGTATTTAGGTATTTATGCAAGACCAACAGCATTAATCTTTTGTGTTACAGTTGAACATGCTATTAATATATCAAATTACTTAAACTCAAAGAATTTAAAAGCAGAAGCTTTAACTTCACAAAATACAAAAGATCGTAAAAGAATCTTACATGAATTTAGTACAGGAAGAATTAACTATTTATGTGTTGTTAATATTTTTAATGAAGGAGTAGATATTCCTGAAATTAATACTATTATTTTGTTAAGACCAACAAATTCTAAAACAGTATACTTACAACAACTTGGTAGAGGTTTAAGAAAAACAGAACTTAAAAATAAACTAGAAGTATATGATCTAATTTCTAATATAGATAATAAATATGATATTACTTTAGGAATTAGAAATTTATTTAATCCTGCTATTAGAAGTAGTAAGTCAATTAGTGCTAAAGAAGGTTTACCTTATAATTGCACAATTAACTTAGAAAAGCATACTGAAGAAATTATTATTAACAGTATGAAGAGTTGATATTTAAATAAAAACTCAATGAAATCATATATTGTTGAATATTATGAAAGATTTAAAGAAAAAGCACTTAATAACATATTGAAAGATTATGACTTAACTTTAATAGATTTTTATAATAACTTAGATAATTTATTTATCCCAATAGCTAAACAAATTAATAAGTTTAATCAAAATGAAAATAACACTAATAGAAACAAAAATATTTTAAAACAGTTTTTATTTTTAAATAATCATAAAATTATTGATTACTTTTATAAAAGACTATCAAACCAATTATCAAGTGATCAAATTAACTTGGACTTAGATAATTTATTAATTACTTCATGTTTATATGAAATAACTAGTTTTGATAAATTCTTAGATATTTATCCTAACTATTTAGAAATTAATGATTTAGTAAAAAATTTTATAGATGAACATAAAGTAATTGTTGAAGAGTTAATTATGATTCTTAAGTATAAAATAAATAATGAAACCTTAATATTTGAAAACGAATATGAAATAAGTTTGAATATAAATTCAACTTATACTGTAAAACAAGTTTTATCATTAGTTAATCGTACTAACTTTTTACACTATCGAACTGAAATGAAAGTTTTAACATTTCAAGCAGGGTTTTTAACTTTTGATAACTCAAAACAAATCATTTTAGCTGATGAAGACAGTGATAATTATGGTAAAAAAACTAAATATGATGAATTGAATAATATATTCTATTGATCATTACCTGAAAAAATGACAATTAAAAATAAAATAATTAAAGATTTTGAGAATAAAAACATTAGAAAATATTTGTTTATTCAAGATAAACAAAACGTAGATAAAAAGAATTTATATTTAAAACTTTATAAGTTTACTGGTGTAGGAAAATTTGAAAAAATGTTAATTGAAGATGTTCTTACAGCTAAATTTAAGTTAAAATAGTTTAAATAAAAAGTACTCAAAAATTGAGTACTTTTTATTTAGATTGATTATCTAGTATTTCTATTAAGTTTGTAATTATGTAATTATTTAAAAAAATTTGTTGTATTTTAGAATTTTTAACAAGTTTAGGTCTTTCCATTTTGGGAAAAGCAAAGAAATTAATTAAAAAATCTATTCTTTTATCAATAAAAAATTCATTTATTGAAGTTATAACGCAAACCTTAACACTATTTGATTTTATTATATTTAATAACTTATGATAATCAGCTTGTGCGAATAATTCTGAAAAAAATATAACAATGTCATCTTTCATAAGAGCTTTAAATTTTGGAAGGTTACCATATACATCATTTGTAGAAAATGATACAAAATCCAAAAGATTTAACGAGTCGCTGAAATCTCTTGCAGCTAAGTAGCTATTACCTGTACCAATACATCAGATTCTTCTAGTTTGAATTAAAGTTTTAGAAAATCTTTCAATTTCATGTAGATTCATTTTTCTAGTTGTCTCATTTAAAACATAAAAATTATAATTTTTTAAACTTACAATCTTTTTATCATCTTCTTTTACGTTAAAAAGTGTGCTTTCATTTCTTAAATGAAATGTCTTCGTTAAATAAGATTGAAATGATCTATAATCTCTAAATCCTATTCTTCTAACAAATTTACTAACTGTTGAATTAGAAGCACCAATAAGGTTACCTAATTCATTAATAGACAAATTTATGTATACTTCTGGATTATTATTTATTTTTTTAACAAAATCTTTATCAGAAATAGATAACTTATTGCTTAATCCGTCCAATATATTATTCATAATTTGTACCTCTATTCTAATAATAGTAAAAAAATTTTCCTTTTTGTAAAAAATTTGGAAAATTATTATTTATTTTGGAAATTATTCTAACATAAAGATAAGGAGTAATTCTCCTAGGAGGGAAAATGAAAATTTTTAAAAAAGAATTTATTCAGTTTGCAGATTCTGTGTCTGATTGAAAAGAAGCTTTAAAATTAGCTTCAAAACCTTTAATAGAAAATGAAAATGTTAAATCAGAGTTTGTAGAAAAGTTGATAAGTGAAACAGAAAGATTAGGTCCTTACTATATATTAGCGAAGGATCTTGCGCTAGCTCACATTTCACCAGAAGAATCAATAAATAAAAATGGTTTGAGTTTATTATTTTTAAATAATCAAGTTAATTTTAAAAATGATTCATCAGGTAATGTTAAATTCTTGTTTATTTTAGCTGCTGTTGATGGTGATTCTCACCTTGACATATTAAAAGATTTATCTTTAGCTTTTGGAAATAAAGAATTTTATGAAAAATTTTATAATGTTAAAACATTTGAAGACATTATAGAACTAACAAAAATATTAAATTAAAAAAGGAGAAATTATGTTAACTATAAGCCTTAATTTTTTGGCTGACGTAAGCAACAATGTTGATAAAACATTTAGTGATTATGTTATTAACTTTATTTCTGGATTCTTTGGAACACCAGCGCTTTTAATTGGATTATTTGCGCTAATTGGTTGTATTATACAAAGAAAAAAATTCGCAGAAATAATAACATCAGTATTTAAAACAGTAATTGGTTTTTTAATTATTGGTGGTGGAGCCACAATTATTTCTGGTTCAATTGGAAAATTTGGAGAAGCCTTTGTTCTATTATTTAATAGAGAAGGTTTTGTTGCAAATAACGATGTTATGCCAGGAATTATAATGAGTTTTGAAAAATTACAATGAATTGCTACAGCAGGTTCATTAATTTTAATATTAGGAATGTTTTTAAATTTAGTAATTGCAAGATTATCAAGTTTAAAATACGTATACTTAACAGGACATTCAGCATGATATTTTTCAACAATGATTGCTTCAGTAATGGCTGTTGCAGGTTTAGATAAAGGAGACATGTGATTAATTGTTTTAAATGGTGCTTTATTAGTATCAATGTGAATGGTTATTTCCCCAGCTTTACTAAACAGACATATGAAAATGATTACAAAAGGAGATAAGTTAGCTCTTGCTCATACTGGATCAATAACATATGCATTGAGTGGATATATTGGTGAAGGTGTATTTAAAATTAAAAAAGGAAATGTTCGTTCAACTGAAGACGTTAACTTTCCAAAAGGTTTAAATTTCTTAAGAAATACAAATGTGTCAATTGCACTAACAATGTTAATTTTATTTTTATTTGTTTATTTCTTAGCTTGAGGTGTTCGTGGAAATGAAGCCATGATTGAAGCTGGAATTGTTGGACAAAATGATTCAATTTTTGTTCAAGGATTAATTCAAGCGTTCACTTTTGCAGCTGGAGTTGAAGTATTATTAATTGGAGTTAGAATGTTTATTGCAGAAATAACACCAGCATTTAAAGGGATTTCTGATAAATTAGTTAAAGATGCAAAACCTGGTATTGATTGTCCCGTTGTTTTCCCATTTGCACCAAATGCTGTAATTATGGGATTCATAGCATCAGTACTTGGTGGGTTCACAGCTTTTGCTATTAATATTGGTGTTTCTGCTTCAATAGGTAGTTCAGTTGCTAGCGCAACATGAGCAGCTATTATTATCCCATCTATTGTTCCTCATTTCTTTACAGGAGCTTCATCAGGAATTTTTGGAAATGCAAAAGGTGGTATTTTAGGATGTTGAATTGGAGCATTTGTTAATGGGTTTATAATTTCAATGGTTCCTTGAATTTTCATAGGATTACAAATGATACAGCCAGAAATAACAAATTCAACACCTGTTGTATGAGGAGACGCAGATTTCATTTTAGGAATAATTCCATGATTTATTATTAAATACATGGGTGGTAAATATGTGTTACTAGGATTAACAATAATTGCTTGAATTTCTATTCCATCAATTGGTTATGCAATTCATACAAGAAGAATGAATAATAATGAAGAATACAAAAATACATATAACTTAGTAAAACAAACAAGAAAAGAATTTAGTGAAAAAATAAAAGAAGAAAAAAATTCTTTAAAATTAACAATAAAAAATGTTAAAGAAAATGAAATTGACAAAAAAATAGCTAAAACTGAAGTTGAAAAATATAAATTAGAATTTGAAAAAAAATATAAATCATTAGATAGAGAACAAGAAAAAAGAGTTGCTGAAATTAGAGCAATTAAATAAGAAGGTAGGAATAATATGAAATTAATAGCAGTATGTGGACAAGGATTAGGTTCATCATTAATAATTGAAATGAATATGAAAGATGCAGTTGAGGAACTAGGTCTTGATGTAGAAGTTGGGCATACAAATCTTAATTCATTTGATCCGACAGATTCTTCAATAACAGCAGTTGTTTGTGGCTTAGACTTAGAAAGTTCAATTAATTTTGATAAAAAAATTATTTTGAATAATTTATTTGACAAAGATGAACTATTAGAAAAAATAGAGAAATTCTTTAATGAAAACGTTTAAAATAACACCTTCTCTTTATATGTGTGATACAACCAAAATTTTTGACGAAATTAAAAAGTTAAAAGAAGCGGGTATTGATCATTTGCATTTTGATGTAATGGACGGACAGTTTGTTAATAATTATGCTTTTGGTCCTAAAATATTAGATGATATTAAAAAACATTTTTCAGAAATTGAAATAGATTCTCATATTATGGCTAACAATCTTAATGACAAAGTTGAACTTTTTAAAAATTCAGATTACATAACATTTCATATTAATTCACTACAAAATGAAGGCATTGAAAATTTGATAAAAAACATTAAAAGTTTAGGTTGTAAAGTTGGTATAGCTTTGGATTTAGAAAATAACGTTAATGATATCAAAAAATATATTAAAGATATTGATCTAATTACAATCATGAGTATCAAATCAGGCTTTTCAGGCCAAATATTTAATGAGTCTACATGATTTGTAATAGATGAAGTCGTACAATATAAAAATTTAATAAAACCTGAAATTAAAGTGCAAATAGATGGTGGAGTTAGATGAAACAATATTAAAAAATTAATTGATAGCAAAATAGATTGGATTGTAGTGGGTTCTTTACTTTTTGGAGAAGAAAATTACAACGAAGTAATCAAAAAAATTGAAAATTTAAAGTAAAAGAGGAAATAAAATGAAAACTATAGAACAAAAATCAATAGATAGTATTAGATTATTAGGTATAGAACAAATCGTTAATGCAAAAAGTGGGCATCCAGGTATGGTCATGAGTGCAGCTCCAGGCCTACATGAACTTTATATGAATCACTTAAAAATAAATGTAAAAGACCCAAAATGAATAAATAGAGATAGATTTGTTCTATCAGCAGGACATGGAAGTGCTTTATTATATTCCATTTTATATGCTGCTGGTTTTAATATCAAAATTGAAGATTTAAAAAACTTTAGAAAAATACATTCTATAACACCAGGTCATCCAGAGATAGATGTTACTGAAGGAATAGATGTTTCAACAGGTCCGTTAGGTCAAGGATTTGCCATGGGTGTTGGTTTAGCAATTGCGGAAAAGCATTTAAGTGCTAAATATAACAAAAAAGAAAATAAAATAATTGATCATAAAACTTATATATTATGTGGAGATGCTGATTTGCAAGAAGGAGTAACTCAAGAAGCTATACAATTAGCAGGAGTTATGAAATTAAACAAACTTATAGTTTTATACGATTCAAATGATGTTCAATTAGATACTAAAGTTAATAATGTTCAAATAGCGAATTATAAAGAATGATTAAACTCAATGAATTGAAATTACATAAAAGTTGAAGATGGATTTAACCCAGAAAAGATAAATAGCGCTATTAATTTAGCTAAAACATCTGACAAACCTACTTTAATTGAATTAAAAACTATAATCGGTTATGGACATGACAATCAAGGTACACCAGCTATGCATGGTAATCCATTTAGTAATGAAGATTTATTTAAAATTAAATCAAAGTTTGAAATAGAACAAGATTTTGATTTAAATGAAGATGTAAAAGAATTTTGAAAAGAGAAATTGAATCTTAGAACTGATAAAGAGTATTCAGAATGATGCAATCAGAAAGATAAATACTTAATAAATTATCCTGATGATTGAAAAGAATTAAATAACATCAAAGATTTAAAATTAGATGATTTTAAAGAATTACTGCATAATGAAAGAGAAGCAACAAGAATTTCTTCATTTAAAACTTTAACAAAAATGCAAAATTTATCTGATCATTTAATTGGTGGTTCAGCAGACTTAAGTGCAGCAACAAAAGTTTTTGGAATTCATGGTGATTTTTCTAATGAAAATCCACTTGGTAACAATATACAATTTGGTGTTAGAGAGTTTGCCATGTCATGTATTTCAAATGGTATACAATTGCACAGCAATTTAAAAGCTTTTAATTCTACTTTCCTAGTTTTTTCAGATTATATGAAAAATGGTATAAGATTATCAGCTATTCAAAAATTACCTACTTTGTATGTATTTACACATGACTCGCTTGCGGTTGGATTTGATGGTCCTACTCATGAACCTATTGAGCAATTAGCGGGACTTAGAGCAACACCTAATTTATATAATTTTAGACCTGCTGACATGAAAGAAACTATAGGCGCATATGTTTATGCTTATAATCAAAAAAAAGCACCTTCTACATTGAATTTTTGTAGACAAGATGTTTCTCAACTAAAAAATACTTGTTGAGAAAAAACTCAAAAAGGAGCATACACTGTTTCAAATAATGAAGAAGATTTTGATATTATTTTAATAGCAACTGGTAGTGAGGTTAGTCTTGCACTAGAAGTTTCAGAATTACTAAAAAATGATGACATCATAGCAAAAGTTGTATCTATGCCATGCATGGAATTATTTGATGAACAAGATGAAGAATATAAAGAATCTATCATACCATCTAATTTTGAGAACGTATGTATTATTGAAGCTGGAGCATCATTTGGATGACATAAATATTCAGGTAAAAAAGGTAAGTTATTTACCGTTGATATATTTGGTCATTCTGGAAATGGTGAAGATGTAATGAAAACTTTTGGATTCGAAAAAGAATCAATAAGATTAGAATTAAAAAAATATTTAAAAAAATAAGAATACAAAACAAAAAATGATTGATTCAAAAAAATTTTAGAATCAATCATTTTTTATTATTTTAAATATAAATTAACTTAGGTATTTATCATTTTTATTTTTTAAGTTAAAATAAACTAAATTAAAGTATTAAAGGCGGAACAAATAATGGAAAATATAAATTACAAAAAAGCAAAGAAACAAATTAGAAAATATAAGTATACTTTTTTAAAAGTTTTAGGAACAATTATTTTATTTCCAATAGTATTTATCGTTAGTATAATTCTATCAAAATTCTTTACTCCATACTTATTCAAATATCCAAGGGCAGGTAATGATGAAAACGGACATGAAGTGAATAATTTAAATCATTATTTAGCCGATATAAAAGAAAAGAAACTAAAAAATTGAGAACTTACTAAAGATCAAATTGAAGAATTTGAAATAGGATCAAAAGAAGCAAGTATAAGTTGTTTAATCTTGAAAAATAATTCAAATAAATGAGTTGTTGCATTACATGGATTTAAAAGAAATAAATATATGGGTGTTAGAAACGCAATTCAATTTTATAAAAAGGGATATAACGTAATATCATTTGATGCATATGCTCATGGAAAAACATATGGGAAATATTCAGATCTTGGAGTTACTAATTCAAAAGTTTTAAATGAAGTTATTAATTGAGTTAAAAATAATAATGATGTTGATGAATTAGGTATTATTGGTGTAAGTATGGGAGCGGCAACAGCTGTTTATTGAGCGCAACAGTATTATCAAGTAAATAAAATTGATTGATTAATCTCTGATTGTGCATTGACTCAACCAGTAGAACAAATTAGATTTTTTCTTAAAAAATATTTTAAATGATTACCTTGATGAATTGCATCTTTTAAAATTAATTGATTCTTCAAGAAATATTCTAAGACTAATTTAAAAGATATGAATTTGCAAAAAAATTTAAATTCATTTAGAGATTTACCTGTTTTATTTATTCATGGTAAATTAGATTCATTTATTGATTATAATAATTCAATACTTATGTATTGTGAGAAAACAAAAGATTTAGATAATAATAAAATTAAAATATTTGATGATTCAGAGCATAGTAGCTCAATAGTTGATCATCAAGATGAATATGTTATAATTACAATTGATTTTGTAAGGGAAATAATGAGAAAAAAGTAAAAAGTAACTAAACACCAAATGGTGTTTTTTATTTTAACTTTAAAGAAATTCAATTTAATCATAAAATAAGTATAATGATATTAGAAATGAGGTTTTTTCAAATGGATCATGATTATATATATTCTTACATTGAAAATAAAATACTAAGTAATGAATTTAGTGCAGATCAAAAAATGCTTTCAGAAAATCAAATATGCATAAAATTTAATGTTTCAAGAACTTTAGCTAGAGATGTTTACAAGGAATTAGTAGTTGATGGTTATCTGTATAGTATTCATGGTAAAGGATATTTTGTAAATGACAAAAAATACTGAATGAAAAATATAGGATTAGATAAAAAGTATCCTCATTCAGAATATAAAAATGAAATTCTTGACTTCAAAATTGAATTACCTAATTGATTTATTGAAAATTATAAATTAAATAAAAATGATTATAATTGTTTTACAAAAGCAAGATATTTAAATAATAAACAAAGACATTTATCATATGTTTTTTTGAATAATAAACTAATTTTAAATATGGATCTTAAAGAAATAAAAAAATCAGTTGTTAATTATCTAAAGAAAGATTTTGAATTTAAAAAATCATATAATTTTATCAAAATAGAAAAAGCTACAAAATTTGATGCTGATTTTTTTAGTATTAATAAAAATGATTTTATTGTTTGTCAATATTCAGTAATTTATCATAATGATGAAATAGTATTGCAATGCTCATTAGATAAAAGACCAATTGAATATTTAAATTTTGGATACATAGCAAACGTTTAAAATCTTGTTACTACAAGTTACACTCACTAAAACCAATTTTATAATAATAATGTGAGGTGACAAAAATGTCTATAAGAGATAATATAACAAAAAAACAATATGCATATAACTGTGTAGAACATGAAAGAATTTTTTCTATTGAGTCAAACTATGCTATTGCATTAAGATTAAGTGACGTTTGAGAAGAAGGCAATAAGCTTTATGTGGAAGTTACTTTTAATAATTTTCAAAAAGCTTATTTATCATTTGCTGAATATGAAAACGGAATAGTTAATATAAGATATTGACAAAAACAAATCCCAGTAAATAGATATTATGATAAAAACCATGAAAACATGGTAACAACAAAAATAGAATATAAAAATGATAAAAATGAAATAGCAATTTCATTAAAAAATGGTGAAAAAATTATCATTACAAAAAACAAATTCCAATTGGCATTAGTAGACGCTAATGGTGAGATAAAAACAAAGACTTCTTTAAGACCAGGATGAGATCATTTAGAAGGATATTGCACACCACCTTTAGGATTTAAAATTGATGATAATATTCAAAAGCCATTTATGACAATGCAGTTAGCTAGTGAAGAGTTAATTTATGGATTAGGTGAAAAATTTAACAATTTTGTTAAAAACGGTGTTCAATCAACTATTTTTAATGTAGATAATGAAGCTGTTTCAAATGGTGATTATGCTTATTCAGGAATACCTTTAGTATATTCTTCAAAAAATTGAGGATTACTATTAAATACAGCTCATAAAACAGAGTGAGAAATTGGTTCACCAACAACCGAAAGTTTATCATTTATGTCTACAGAAGAATGTTTAGATATAATTCTATTTTCAGGAGATTCATTAAAAGATTTAGTTAAACAATATACTTTATTTACAGGTAGAATAACTGGTGTTCCAGATGAAGCCTATGGATTATGATTAAACAGACTTTATTATCATAATAAAAAAGAATTATTCACTGAAATTGAAAATTCAATAAAAAATCAGTATCCAATAGATGTATTTACATTGGATCCAAAATGAATCAAAAATAGATATACAAAATCATGTAATTTTGAATTCAATGATGATCAATTTGGAGATTTAGAAACAATGCTTAGTGAAGTTCACGAAAAAGGATTTAAAATGTGTTTCTGAATAAACCCTTATTTACAAATAGATAATTCTGAAATGTGAAATGAAGTTTACGAAAAAGGTTATCATGTAAAAAAAGCTGATGGAAGTATTGCACATATTTGAAGTGGTTTTGGTAATTACCAAGAAACAGCTTCAGCTATAGATTTAACAAATCCAGATGCTGTTGTATATTGAAAAAATAAAATAAAAGATTTAATGTACAAAGGTGTAGATTTTATTAAAACTGATTATGGTGATAGTGTTGATGAAGACGCTGTAATGTTTAACGGTGAAAAAGGAACAAGTTTTAAAAATGGTTATGCTGAATTATATCTAAGATATGTTTATGAAGCAACTCAAGAAGTGAAAGGTATAGATAAAGGTTTCTGTTTATCAAGACCTGGATATATTGGAACACAAAAATATGTTGGAAAATGAGCTGGAGATTCAGCATCAAGTTTTAATGAACTAAAAATGCAATTACTTTCTGGTTTATCAAATTCACTTTGTGGAACAGTAATGTGAGGAACTGATATAGGTGGCTTTTTAGATATTAATGCTAATGAAGAAGACTTATATGCAAGATGATCACAATTTGGTTTATTGACACCTTTTTCAAGATACCATGGTGTTGGAGCTAGAGAACCTTGATATTTTGGAGAAAAAGACTTAAATATTTCTAGAGAAGCCGCTAAATTAAAAAGACAATTACTTCCTTACTATAAAATCTATGAAAAAGAAGCTATTGAAACAGGATTACCAATAATGAGACCTTTAGTGCTTGAATTCCCTAATGATACAATTGCCGCTAAAATAGATGATCAATTTATGTTGGGTGAAAATATTATCGTTGCTCCTATTTTAAGTAATAAAAAATATGAAAGACAAGTTTATTTCCCTGAAGGAAACTGAGTTGATTTTTCAGATAGAAAAATTTATGAAGGTAACAAAAAATATAATATTGATTGTCCAATTGAAAAAATACTAATCTTTGTTAAAGAAAATTCAATTATACCTATGATAAAAAATCCTATGTATAAATTTAACAATATAGATAATGAAAAAATTAATTTAAGAATCTATGGAAATGTTTTAAATGAAACATTAAAATTTAGAATAAATGACAAAGACTACTCTGTTGAAGTGAGAGACAACAAAATAGTTAATGAAAATGAAAAATTCGAAGTAGAATAAGGTGAAATTTATGGCAGAAAGCAAAAACATTAAAATTTATGCTCCCGTAGATTGTCATGTAGAAGATATAAAAGAATTAAATGATGGGGTTTTTAGTGAAGGTTTACTTGGAATGGGTATTTTCTTTGAACCAAAGAACAATAAAATTTGTTCTCCAGTTTATGGAAAATGTGTTCAAATATTCCATACAAAACATGCTATTCATTTTGAAGATTCAAATGGTAATATTTTATTAATGCATATTGGTATTGATTCAGTTCAATTAAATGGTGAAGGGTTTGATTTAAAAATACAACCTGGACAAACTGTTGAACCAAAAACTGAAGTTGTAGATGTTAATTTTAAATTATTTGAAAAAAATAATATTATAAAATCAACACCAATAGTTATTGAACAAGATCAAAAGTATGATTATAAAATAATATTCTTAAAACCTGGTGAATATAAAAAAGGTGATTTAATTTTAGAAATTGAAAAAACAATTAAAACTGAAACAAATATTGAAAAAGAAGAAATCAACTTATTGGATGATCAAGGTAATACATTACCTATAATTTTTCAAGATAAATGAGAAGGTTTATCAGCTGAAGTATTAAAAGCGATTCAATCAAAAGATAATGTTGTTAATATTAACAACTGCAACACTAGATTGAGATTACAAATCAAAGATACATCAATAATAAATACTGAAGAAGTTAAAAATAATAGATGAGTTAAAGGTGTTAACCTAAAAGGAAATGAACTACAAATAATTATAGGTCCGGATGCTTATAAACTTAAAGACACATTCACCGAATTTATAAATAAAAAACAAGTTAGTTTAAAAACTAAAGCACCTACTGAATCATTTAAGTCAAAGTTTATTAAAATTGTTAATGGTGTTTTAGTACCTGTTGTGCCTGTTATCTGTGCAGCATCATTTATTACTTTAGTAAAAACTATATTAGAAACAACTGGAGTTATTGACAGTGTTTCATTAAACTATATTTTTAGTAACAATGAAAGCTTAATCAATGGTGGCATAAAAATACTATCTGACTATGGATTGGTGACTGGTTTATTCTTTATTTTAAGTCAAACTGCTTGGGCATTTGTTGGAATATATTTTAGTTACTCTACAGTCAAGTTTTTAAAAGGTAACGAAATAATGGGTATTTTAATTGGACTTACTTTAATTTGTCCATTCTTATTTGGAGGAGCAAAATGAGATCTTTTCTCACTTGGAAATTGAACTTTTAGTGTAACAGCTTATCCTTCATCTATATTACCACATATATTTGTTGGTGTAGTATACGTTTACTTTGATAGATGAGTAAGAAAATGAATGCCAGTTAGTGTAGATTTAATTTTTAGACACTCACTAACTTATGCAGTTTCACTATTATCAGTATTTTTATTTGCTGGACCATTATTGGCTTTAGTTGAAAGCGGGTTATATTTTGTTATTATTGATGGTTTAGCTAATATACCATATGGTATTGGAACTGGTATATTTGGTTTATTATGACAACCACTTGTTTTAACAGGTATGCACGCAGCATTCTATATTCCTATTAATCAACAAATCGGTGAAGGAACACCTTTAGTTTTAGGAACTGTTAAAGAAATCGGTTCTCTTGGTCAATTTGGAGCATGTTTTGCATTATTATTTATTACTAAAAATTCAAATTTAAAACAAGTAGCAGTTTCAGCAGCTCCGCCTGCATTATTAGGAATAACAGAACCCGCAATTTATGGTTGCAACTTAGTTAAAGTTACACCATTTATAGCAGGATGTATTGGATCAGGAATTGGTGGTATCTATTATGGTGTAACTAACACCCAATTGTATGCAATTGGTAATGGTGTTTTATGTGCAATAGGTGCTATTCCTGGTGGAACAATGAATCTAGTTAACTGTTTAATTGGATTTGTAATTACAATAGGTTCTGCATTTGTTATTACTTTATTTTTATATAAAGAAAGAGTTGATGAACAAAAAGGTATCAAAAAAATATATAAAAAAATATCAAGCTTAATTAACCCAAAAAATGAAGCAATAATATCATTTGATACAGAAATTTCAGAAATTTCAGAATTATATTCAAAAGAAACAAAAGAACAAATTAAACGTTTAGAAGATTTATTATACAAAAAAGGTATTATTGAAAATAAACTTGAAAAAATTAATGTAAAAAAAGATTTAAAAAAACAAAATTATTCTAAAAAAGCATTAAAAGCTTATAAAAAAGATAACAATGAAAAAGTTATTAAATATAATACTTTATTACAAAATGTTAAATCAAATAAAAAAGTTTTAAATGATAAGTTAGAAGAATACATTAGAGAGATTTTAGAATTAAATAGTCAATATAATAAAATAACAATTAAAGCAAAAGAAATAACTAATGAATCAGTTGACAGACTAGTTATGATCACTAATAAGTCAGAATTTAATGAAATAAAAAACAATTTTAATCATCTAATTATGGCTTTAGAAAATAATGCATTAAATCTGCCTAAAAACAATGAAGAATTATTTAACTTTAGCGCATATATTAAAAAACAAAGAAAGTTAAATAAAATAAATGTTTAATATTAAAAAACTAGAAAAATAATTTCTAGTTTTTTAATATTCAATTACTCTGATACTAAAGAATTAACTTTTTCTGAAATATCTTTTCATGCTATTTTTTGATTATTCAATTGCTCTCTACCAAGAGAAGTAATTTTATAACATTTTCTCATTGGCCCACTTGAAGATTCTTCAAAGAAATGTTCACAAAATCCTTTATCAACTAATTTCTTAAATATTGCATAAGTTGTTGATTCATTAGTTTCAACAACTTCATTAAGTTTTTTATTTAATTCATAAGCATAGAAAGTTTTTTGCGATAGAAAGTTCAGCACCAACATCTCCAATATACCTTTTTTAAGTTCTTTATCCATAATACTAAAATCTTACAATAATATTTTCAACAGGTATATTATTAATTTTAAAGTTATATGCTATTTCGTATTTAATTGGTGTAATTGAAAGGAATTTAGCATTTCAAGGTGCTGTAATTTTAAATTTTAAATAAAGTCTTCCTGAGTCATAAGAACTATTTTCATTTTTTTCTCAATAACTAGCTTCTGATTGTTCAGTTATTTTAAACTCATTACCCAAACTTTTTTTAATGTTAAAATGCTTTTGAATTGATATTTGATTATCTGATAAGTTTATATCCTGTTTAGCTTCAAAAATTGTTCAAGGAGTTAAACCTCAATCAAAATCAATGTAAATTTTTGATTCAGATGTAAATTCTGATTCTTTTCCAGCAAAAGCATTAGATATTGTTTCATCTAAATCAAATTTTTCAACTTCATTATGATTTAGATAATTTCCTGATAAAACTGATCCATATATACTTTGACTTCCAACAGTTGATGTTATAACCCCAATACCACCTATGCTTCCACCAATAATTATCATTATAAGCATTAGTCTACTTAAAATTTTCTTTTTATCTTTAGTTTCATTAGTTTTACCAGATCACTTGTTAAAAATAACCTTAACAGTTAAGTAAGAAGAATTACTTAGAAAAAAGAAGAATATTGCAACAATTACACCAATACCCATAACCCCAATCGCTAGTGGTAATACCACTAAGAACTCATAATTAATAAATGCTATAACTAATGCCACAGGAATTAAAATAATAATTCCAACAAAAGTTAGAAAAAAGATGAAAGATAACAATATTGCCATTATTGAATAAATAAATCCAAAGATTTTTATAAATGTATTATTTATAGATTTAATTCAAGAAGAAGTCACTTCAGATTTATTATTAACTATTTTAATTTTAGTTATATCTGATTTAGATTTTTTAATCACTTCAAATTCTTCATAAAGCTCTTTTGCTATTTCATCAATAGGTCTTAAACCTAATAAAATTTCATTAGGTGATTTATTTAATGATAATTCTTCATTTCATAAATCTCGATAGTTTTCAATTATGTCTTTGCGATCTGATGTTTTTAATCCAGAAAGCTTTTTAGATAAAAGATTTAATCATTTATCCATGATTTTAGTTGTTTTTTTATTCATTTTTATATTTTCCTTTTGCTTTCAAGGATAATCATATACTAACTATTCTACATTATCAAGTACTCTACAATAAAAAAATAATTTAATACATAAATTTAAATTTTATTAATAAGTTTTTTATTTATCAAATTTAATTTTTACTTGATCTACTAAATCGATTTCATTACCACACATATTTATTTCATTTTTAAAATTAGCTTGATAGTTTTTAGTTAAGTTTTTATACAAAAAGTTTATATTAACTTGATTATCTGAAATATTATCTAAAATAATTGGTTTAAAATGAGATATTTGATTTCTTAATTCGCGAATACCATCAAATTCATTACGAGAAATGATAGGTCTATCATTATATGCACTTTGAATTTTATTTAAGTGTTTGAAATATAGATTTTGAGCTTCACTCATGTTAACGTTTTCTTTTAAAAAGAATTCTACGTCTCTAACATCACAATTCATTAAAACAGCTCTTATGTACTCTTCAAAGAAACAAATATAACGATAAAGAATATATTTAAGTCTTAAATCATATTGAATAACAGCAGCTATTTTAGAATATTCATCAGTATTTAAGTATTTAGCTATGTATTGATGATATTCAACACCTTTAAGTTCTTTATATTTATTATATGAATCTATTTCATTTTGATTTTTAAATTTTATTTCAATCATAGTATCTCCGATATCATAATTATCACATATTAAATTTAAATTTATTCAAAAAATAAAATGTTAGTTTTAACTAACTTTTGTTATAAAATATATAAATATAAAGGGTGAGAAGATGAACGAATTATTAACTTTTAGAGGATATGTAGTTAAATATGGTTTTTCAAATGATGCTGGTTGAGGAACTGGTACATTTGCTAGTGAAGATAATTTAAAACAACATATGAGTATTAAAGGATCAATAACTAGTATGGATAAAAAAACTTTGTACGAAATAACTGGTTATTTTGAAGAACATCCTCGTTATGGTAAAAGTTTTAATGTTCAAACTTATCGAAAAGCACCCATTCACTCAACTAAAGAGCAAATTAAATTTTTAGCAGGCCCTGCATTTCCAGGTGTAGGAGAAAAAACGGCTGAAATTATAATAAATCACTTAGGTGATAAAGCAATTACACAATTAGTTAAAAATATTGAATTATTAAATGAAATACCAGGACTTAATGCTATTTATATTCCAATTATTAAAAAAGGGATAGAAGAGAATATCAGACAAGAAGGTCAAGAAAGATTAAGATATATCTTTTTTGAAAATAATCTTAAAACTTCTATATTAGATTGAATGGATAATCACTTTGATCAAGATAATGACATTATTGAAAACATTTTTTCAAATTCATTTTTATCATTTGCAAAAGATAAAGAAATTGCTTCATTTGAAGAACTTGATAAAGTTGCTGTTTATTTTGGATTAGAATTACACTCACCAGAAAGAATAGCTTACTGAGCTTGAAAGTTAGCTGATGATTTTTTATTTGCATCTGGAGATACTTATACAAACAAAGATTATCTTTCAAGAAGTTTAATGCGTAAGTTAAAAATACAAGATACTGAATTACTTTTTGAAGGTATTTTATATGCTAAAGAAAAAGGTATTTTAAAATTAACTAAAAATCGTATTTATACAGAAGAATCTTGAAGAGAAGAGCAAATTATTGCAGATAATATAATAAAGCTTAATATACCCACTAAAAATGCAAACAAAGAAGGTATTTCATGAGAAATAAATCAAATTGAAGAAGAAATAGCTTATGAAAATAAAATTAAAGATTTTAAATTTGATGAAAAACAAAGAGAAGCATTAGAATTATTTGCAAATAATAAATTATCTATTATTACTGGTGGACCTGGAACTGGTAAAACCACATTGATTAAAGGAATAGTTAAGCTGTTTAATCGTATGAGTGGTACTGAGGATTATGCAATAGCAACACCAACAGGAAGAGCTGCTGCTAGAATTAGAGAAACATACAAGAAATCATATGCAACAACAATACACAAACTATTAGAAGCAAAAGAACTTAATAAGTTTCAAATTACACAAAATAATCCATTAAATCAAAAACTTGTAATTTTAGATGAATGCTCAATGATAGATAATAAATTATTTGCAAGTTTTATACAATCTTGTGATCGAGTTAGAAAAGTAGTTTTAGTTGGTGATGCTAATCAATTACCAAGTGTAGGGTATGGAAATACATTTGCTGATTTATTAGAACTAGATTTTTTAAAAACAATTAAACTAGATACAGTTCATAGACAAAAGAATGGCAATGGTATTGTTGACTTAGCTTATAAAGTGTTAAATGAGACATTAGAGATAAGTGATTTAGAATCTATGAGTAATGTTGAAATCAACTTTGATTATAATAATCAAAACACCATGAACAAAGTTACTGAAATTGTTGGTCAACATTGAGATGATTTAGAAAAAAGAGCTAATCATTTACAAGTTGTTTGCCCAATGTATGGTGGTGGATTAGGGATTGATGAAATCAATGCTCAAATCCAAAATGAATTTAATGAAAATGTTAAAGATAAAAAGAAAGTCTATGATCGAGGAGATTATCGATTTGTAGTTGAAGATAAAATCATGTTTTTAAAAAATGACACTGATTTAGATTTAGCTAATGGTGATGTAGGTAAAATAATTAAAATTAATTATGATGCTATAGGTAGACTAAAAGATGTTTTAACTGAATTTAATGATAAAGAGATATTATTACAACCAAAAAACTTTAGTGATGTAAAATTATCTTATGCAACTAGTGTGCATAAGACTCAAGGAAGTGAATATAATAATGTTTTATTAGTTATAGATAGTCCTAAATATAATTCAGGTTTTATTAATAAAACATTAATTTATACAGCAGTAACAAGAGCAAAAGATAAAATAGTTATTTTAGGTGATAGTGATTTATTCTTTAATGCAATTAAAATAACACCACCTAGAAGAAATACAACACTTATTGAAACTATGCTAGAAAAGAGAGAAACAAATGGGTAAAAAGCAAACGTATTTAAAATATTTGGCAACTACTTCAGGATTATTCTTTTTAAGTACATTATTGGTTAAATATTTTGATTTTAAAAAAGATGTGTTTAATGGAAATACAACAGCCTTATTAATAACAGAAATCATTTTATTTTTAATTGGTAGTTTATTATTAGGATTTTATTGATTTGTTAAATTTTATGATTTAAATAAAGAAAAAGAATATGTAATGACTAAAAAAGAAAAAATTTATTTTTTTAGTTCCTTAGGTTTATATTCATTAAGTTTAATATTAACTATGATATTTATTGTAGTTGCTCATAATATTGTTAATATAACTGCATTGTTTTTTGTGATGATAGTATTTATATTATTAGGTTTAATAGTAGGATCAGTATTTGAAATGATTAGTCGTTTAGGATATCAAAGCTATGTAGCCAAAAAAGAATATGAACAAGCACAAATAATTAAAAAAGAACGTATCAAAAAAATGATTAGCGAAGATAAAAATATAACTGAAGAAGAAGCTAAAACTATAGTTAGTACAAATAAAAAAAGAACAAAAGAAGCTGAAGCATTATTGAAAGCTGATATTGTTAAAAAGAAAAAAGAAAAAGACACTAATCCTTTTAAAGATTAATGTCTTTTTTAAATTAATTTTTAATACTCATTGCTGATATTGAGTATTTATTTTTAACTACTTTAATTGTTATTGTAATAGTAGCAACAGTAGTTTTATCATTTATAACATACTCAAAATTATTATCATCAATTTGTTTTTCATTTGAAACTTCAATTGAATCAAATTGTTTTTGCATTTTTTGTTTTAATGTTTCTTGCATGTCTTTAAATTCTTTTGTTTTATTATTTAAAGCAGTAAATAAACCATTACTTCCTTTTGTATCATTTAATATTTTACCTAAATAATCAAAGAATGAACCTGATTTAATAAATTCTTTATCATCACCAATAGAAGATCTAATATATCCTAATTTAGTTAATAAATCTTTTGGATTTTCTTGTGCAACTTTAACAACACCTTGTAATTGATTTACTAAATTAGAAACATTATTGAAATCTATTTTTAATGGTTGATCATCTTCAGTTGTTAAATCAGTTAAACGAGTAAGTAAAGTTTTAATTGTGTAATCTCCACTAACCGGAAAACCTAAGATATTAACTTTCCCATTCTCATTTAGTTCTTTATTTGTGAAAGGTTTTAAAAATTTATCTCATGTAACATCTCATGGTTTTAATAAAACTCCCTTATTAATTAAATCAATTAATAAGTTAGCAGTTTTTTCGTTAATTGTTCCTAACGCAGCAGCTGCTTTTAAAGCTGTTGTAATTAAAGGTTTAAGAATAACTTCGCTTAGTTTACCAACTATATTATTATTAGAACTTACTAATCCTAATCCACCCACAAGCATACTTCCAATTGGTTTATCAGGTGTTGAAGTACCATTTAATAACGCTTTAAAAACTCCACTTAAACCAGCATCATCATATACTGTATTCGTAAAGTTATACATAAAACCATCTATATCAGGAATTAACCCATTAGCTGCTGGTTTATATTTATTGTGCCCTCTAAATAAAAATTGTAGTAAATTTTGGATTTCTTTACCACTTTCATCATTAAAAGTTTTATCTAAATATCTGATTAAATTTTTGATATCTAATTCATTTTTAACTTCAGAATATTTTGCACTTCTAATACTTTGTAAATTACTTCATGAAAGTGTTTCAATATTTGATTCTGATTTTTCTATAATTTCTAATCTTTGAGTAGCAAAGTTATTTAAATAGATAACTAATACTCTAGCAAAGTTAACAATTGAACATAATGAATCTCAATTATCTACAATATTTAAATTAACATTAGACTGTTTTGATAAATCTTGCATGGCTAAAACAGAACCATTTAATGCTGCTGCTCTTCATTCATTGGCTTCTTTGGCTGTTGAATTTTTATATCTTGCTTCTTTACCTGCAAAAACATTTAAAGCGTTACTAAAATCAACAATAGATGAATTTAAAACTTCTTCCATTGTGTAATTTTGATATTTTGCAGTTGAAGGACTTAAAGCATCTGCTAGTTTTTTAATATTGGCATCTGGTAATAATGCTGCTGCATAATCTAATAATCCTTGATCAGAAATAATTTGTGGCATTAAAGTAATTCCTAAATCTACTAAAAATAAAATCAGTTCAATTATTTGTCCATTACTCATAAATGAAATTAATGTAGGATAGATATTTGAAATATTCATAATCATATTAGGATCTTTTGGTGCTGTTCCAGAAATAATTTGAATATCACTTTTATCATTTAATTTACTACTTATTAATTCATTGCCAAAATATGTAGATTGAATGTCAGTAAAACGAGAATTATTATTTATTCCATTAGTATTTGATGTTTCAGCAGTTGCATCTAATTGCTTTATTCATTTATTCTTAATCATATTTTCATATACATAATTAAAATCATAATTTGTAGATTCATTTGAATTTAAATAATATGCCTTAGCTACTTGTTTAAGCAAAATATTAATGTCTTGAGAGTTATATACAACAGGATCTTTTGTTTTAGGTTGTATTTGACCACAAGCAATTACAGAAGCTGAGGCTGAAGCTGTTAAAGTTATAGCAGCCAATAAAGAAATTAATTTTCTCATTTCTTACTCAACTCCTTTGCATGGTCTAAAAGAATTTCAGAAACCAGTTCATGAACTTGTTTTGTTGGGTGAACAAAATCAGTAAAGAAAAAATTACTCATATCTTTATCACGCTCATCATTGATATATAAACTTCTTGAAGTTGTTCTTGTTGCTGAAATTGTAATGTCTAAAGTATTTTTAGCTCCAAATACAATATCACTTTTAAATTCGTTTATTACACTAGAAACATTATCAAATAAATCTAATTTTGGATCTGTATTAAATGTCATTTTCTCATTATTTAATTTTATTTCTATTGCTTGACCATCACTATATGCTTTATCAATAATTGCATCAGGTCCTGCTATTTTTTTAAATTCATTTTCTAACTCATTAGTTTTTTTGTATAAATCATATAATTCAATTGAATCAGGATAGTATTGTTCAACTTCGTTAAGAACATTCATTATTTTAGAATAATATTCATCACAAATATTAATTATAAATTCAGCCCTTTTCTTTGCTTCAGAGTTCCCTGCGTTAGCTTCATTAAAAATGTCACGATATCTTGGTGGAAAGTCCATTCTTGGAGGAGTCATAAAGATTATGTTTTTTATACCGTTGTTTAATAAATTAAATAATGCTGTTCTTATTCTATCAATGCTATCATTCATAAATTCTACTTGCTTTGCTTCATTTCCTTCAAAACCAATTAATGAAAATAAATCATTACCACCAATTTCAAAAAACACTAAATCATTGTTATTAATCTTATGTTGAGATAATAAAGCTTCAGTTTGTCTATCAATAGTTGCATCATTTAATAAAATACCAGTTGGAAAATCAAGTTTAGCTGCAGTAGCTCCACCAACAGAGTAGTTTTTACCATAATTTGTGCTTTCTTTTTTAGATAAGAAATTACTTGGTTTCATTTCCCCAAAACCTAATTTTTCTGACAAAATTGTTCCAGCTGTCATTCCATTACTAAATGCTGAATAATGAACATCATTTTTTTCATAGCCATAAGCCCCTGATAGACTTACATTTAAATCAACCATTTGATTTGCAAACTTAGTTTTGATTAAATTTGAGATTCCATCAGTATCACTTAAACTATCACCAACTATATAAAAATTAGTAAAACCATATTCACCTGGTTGACTGTCATCGATTGCTTTTGATTTATCAATTCCTTTTCCAATCATTAATGGATTGTTAGTGAATGGTTCTTGATTTTCACCACAACTAATAACACTAGTAACTACAGGGGTTATTAATGCTGTTGCCGCTAAAATTGCTAATAACTTTTTCATTTTATTCTCCTGCACTTTCGACTATTTCAGATTTTTCTCATTTTTTATATTTTCATATTCCAAAACCTAAGCATGTAGGTGAAACTACAACAGCTGATAACATAAAAATAAATGATAATTGAGCCATTGTAAGACCTCTTGTAAAGTTAGGGTGATATAAGTCGTCAATTGTTACATAATCAGCAACATCTTCAACTCTTAAGTTTTTGTCTACAAACGGATTTTGTAAACTTTGAATACTAATTGCGTATTTAATTGAATCAATTTGTTGATTTAAAAATCATACCTTGTTATTTACTAGTTTTGTTCCTGGTGATTGTTTTACTGTAATTCCTGTCAATCCAGGACCAGTAGATTCAATTAAATCTTCATATTCATCTTGATCTCATACTGATTGTTGCTTAATTGCATTTTCTCTTAAATCACTTGAAAATATTTCACTAATTCCATTTTTATGGAAAATTCATTGAGTACCAGTATTAACATAACCATATGATTGAAATTCTGATGCAATAGCTTGATCAAATTTAATCATATCTGTAGCAATGTCATAAAAATCAATATTTTGTTTTTGATCAATAACTGGTTGTCATCTTTCTGTATATCAATCATTTGTAAAATCAGTATATAAAGGTGTAAATTTGTCCTTTTCAGCTGCATTAAAAGAATCAATTGTTGAGATAGCATCAGCTAAATATGAAGTTCTAATAACATTATGCATAATTGGTTCATATAATGGGCTTTCTGCATCTAAAACATACTTGTCTTTTGGCATAATAATTTGTAATTGTTTTTTAACTGAGTTAATAAATCTAATAGATTCGATTCCAAGTCCTGGTATAGTAGAGGCAACTGCGCCAATACCGTATAAAGAAGATATCACAATAAGTGTTATCCCTTGTTTCTTAAGTCCAAACTTCATAAAAATTTTCCTCTTTTATAACTTTCGTTTAAATAATATTAAATATGATTATACATTAAATAATTATATTTTCAAAACTTTAAAATGAAAAGAAAATATCAGTTATAGATAAAATACCTATAAAAATAAAAAATAAGAATTTAATATATTTTTCCTTTAAATTAGAAACGGAACTTAATATAAAAATCTTTAGGCTTTTTAGATATCTAATTGCATTATGAAATCATCATTTTCATAAATATAGTGTGCTAAAATTAGTGTACAAAATATATAAAAATAGAAAGATTGCAAACAAAATGAATAGAAAAAACTATAAAATGTTTTCTAAAAATAGGGATACAAAAGAAGAGATTTATGTTAGATACAGGGATACATTTTTTTTAGAAAAAGATTGCAAAAAAATAGCAGATATTAAAGGAAGATTTGCAATCTTAGATCTTGAAGCTTTTGGGACTGGTGAAGATTTAATAAAAAATGAAAAAGAAAATATAAATAGATTTCCTTTTTATTGTGGAATATTAATATGTGAAATAAAAGATGGAAAATTGAAAGCAATTGAGGAAAAAAGTTTTAATTTTATTAATTTAAAATCAGAAGAAGAATTAAATTTTAAACAAAATAATTTAGGTAAAGAAATTGAAAAGTATTTAACAAATAATAGAATTAAATTTATATTTACGTACTTTAATAAAATGGAAATTACTTTTTTTAAAGAATTTGTAAAAACTAAGTATACTTTTATTGATATTTATTTATTTACTAAAACCTCATTATTTTCTTTTAACAGAAGAGAATTTATATTTGGTAAATATGACAAAAGTAATCAAAATTTAAATGGGAAAAAGGTTTTTTTTGAAGCAAGCAAAAAAATTTTTGATTCAAATTTAAGTGAAAAAGAATTAAAAGATTTTATAAACAAGTTAAATTTATATAATTCCCAAGAACTCTCAATGCTTTTTAAGTTCCTTGATGGTTTATTAAAAAAATATTTGAATAAAAAAAACCAAAAATATCTAATTAAAAAAGTTTAAATAGAAAGTAACAATAGAATTCTATAAAATATTTAAACGCTTCTATAAAACTATGTTTTTTTGCAAAAAGAGCATATTTAAAGTTAAATAATTATATTTTCAAAACTTTGTTGTTTTACCAGTTTATCCTTTTCAATTAAATTAGTCACTCCAATTCCAATTAAAGAAATAGATTCACCATCATAAATATCATCTAAAATCACTTTAACTCTTGAGTATAATTTTTCTATACTATCTGTATATTCGCCAAAAGTTTCACTATAAGTTCTTCTTTTTTTATGTTGTTTTTTGTCAAAATTAATTTCTTGATTATAAAACTTAATTGATAATGTTACAGTTTTTGCAAGGATATTATTCTTCTGCATTCTTAAAACAACTTTTTCTGCTAAATTAAATAATATTTCTTCAATATCTTCAATTGCCATATTTTTCTTATCAAAAGTTTTTTCTTTAGATATTGATTTAACTGATGTTTCTCAATATGCTATTTCATCATTTTTAATTCCATGTAATTTTTGATACATTTTTTGTCCAGATAAACCAAAACTCTCAGCTATTATTTTTTCATCAAGTTTTACAAAATCATTAACTGTTTTAACGTTTAATAATTCCATTTTTTCTAAAGATGAACTACCAACACCAATAACATCTTTGATTGATTTATTTCATATTAAAGTTTTAAAATTTTCTTTTGTTATTATTGTTATTCCATTAGGTTTTTTCATATCACTACCCATTTTTGAAAATAACCTTGTAAAACTAGCACCTATACTACAAGTTAAACCTGTTTCTTGATAAACTGCAGCTTGAATAGCTAAACATAAATTTTGAACATTTCCATATTTCTCTCAAATATTAGTAGCATCAATAAAACATTCATCAATTCCTAAAACTTCTACCTTATACGTAAACTGTTCTTTTATTAAATTAAATATTCTTTCACTATATTCTTCATATAGATCTCTATTACCTTCTTTAATTATTAATTCACCATAAGCCAGTTGTTTTGCTTCAAATATAGGCGTTCCTGCTTTTATTCCATATTTTCTAGCATCATATGAGGCAGCAATAATAATACTTTTATCATTATTTCTTGCTACAACAACTGGTTTATTTTTTAAAGTCTTGTCATTAGCTTGCTCACAACTTGCAAAAAAAGCATCCATATCAAGATGCAAAATTACTTTTTGATTCATGTGGATGCCTCCTTTTTTAAGTTAAGTATTTTCAAGATTGATTAACAACTTTGTTTAGTTCTTCATCTTTTCAATCCTTTTGCTTTTCTGTTTTTGTTAAATAAGCTAAATATTCAATATTTTGTTTCTTATTACCAACTATTGGTGAATAAGTTAATCTATCAACAGAGAAACCATTTTGTTTAGAATAATATATAAAATTTTTAATAACTTGCAAATGTGTTGATTTTAGATTAACTTTACCATTTTTAGCTAATTCACTACCTGCTTCAAACTCAGGTTTAATTAAAACAACACCACTTGTTTGTTCTTGGATTAAACCGTTTAAAGCTGGTAAAATTTTATCTAAAGAAATAAAACTTACATCACAACAAAAGAATTCTATATTTTTATCAAAGTCTTCTTTTTTTGCATATCTAAAATTATATTTTTGCATATCTTTGACTAAATTATTATTTTTTAAAGATTCATCCAATTGATCAGTACCTACATCAACTGCATAAACTAAACTTGCATTATTTTCTAAACATACTTGTGTAAAACCACCAGTTGAAGCACCAATATCTAAACATACTTTATTGTTCAAATCAATTTTTCAATCCTTAATAGTTTTTTCTAATTTTAAACCAGCTCTTGAAACAAAAGTGCTTTGCTTCAATCTAATATCAATTAAATCAGTTTCACTAACCATAAAACCAGCTTTTGTAATTAAAACATTATTTACATATACTTCTTTTCTATTAACTATTTGCTCTTTTGCCTTGCTTCTTGTAGAAACTAATGCCTTTTCTACAAGAACTTCATCTAAACGCTTTTTCATTAATTAAATTCTTCGATTTTATTTTCTGCTAAAACTTTGTTAATAGTACCTTTGTATTCAATTAGCTTTTCCTTTGCTAATTGAATTCTTTTAATGTTTTCTTCAAATATCTTCATAGCTTCTTCCATTGATATTTCACTTGATGATAATTTCAATGTTTCTTCTTTTAATTCAATAATTAATTGATCGTATGTTTTATTTTCCATGTTTTTTTACTCCTTTGATGATAGTTTCTATTTCACCATCTTTTAACACAAGTTTTATTTCTTGATTTATATCTACTTTGTCAACAGAATTAATAATTTGCTTATCTTTACTCATAATTAAACCAAAACCTTTGTCTAATGGCTTTTTAGGGTCTAATAAAGCTGTTTTTGATTCTATGTTTTCTATAAACATTTCATTTCTGCTAATTATATTGTTTATATTATTGATAAAACTTTTTTCAATGTAATTTAAATCAAGTGATTGTAAGTCATATTTATTATTAATCTTTAAAATATTTTGTTTTTTAAATTCTTCAATTTTTAATTGTTGATTATTATAAACGTTCTTAAATAAACGAATTTGATTTTCATAATTATATGCTAATTCTTTTAATAGTTCTTCTGTACTAATTGAAGCTAATTCAGCTGCTGCAGTTGGTGTTGCTGCTCTTAGATCAGCAACATAATCACTTAGTGTTATATCAGGTTCATGACCTACAGCACTAATTATTGGAATTGATGAATCAACTATGGCTTTTAAAACTTCCATTTCATTGAAAGTTCATAAGTCTTCATAACTTCCTCCACCACGACCAACAATTAAGATATCTAATTTAGGTTCAAATAAATTAGCTTGTTGTATTTTATTTGCTATATCAAACTTAGCAGTTTCACCTTGAACCATTGTTGGAAATAAGTAAATGTTTACAGAAGGCATTCTTCTTTTTAATGTTGTTATTAAATCTTTAATAGCAGCACCAGAATCAGTTGTAATTAAACCAATGTTTTTAGCAAATCTATTTATTGGTTTTTTTCTTGATTCATCTGTTCAACCTAGAGCAGTTATTTCTTTTAAACGTTCTTCAAAAATTTCTTGAAGATCACCTTTTCCTTCAACAGTTACATCAACAGCTTCAAAACTTACTCTTCCGCTTGGAACATAATAAGTTAATCTACCATAACATGTAATTTCCATTCCTTCTTTTACATTTAAGTTTGTTAGTTTGTGTGCATTACTTTTTCATATCATTGCAGCTATTGTGCTTTGATTATCTTTCAAAGAAAAATATACATGTCCCGATTTGTTAAAAGTTAGGTTGCCAACTTCTCCTCTGACATATATATTTTTAAAATAATTACTACCTTCAATAGCTTCTTTAAATATTTGACTTATTTCAGCTACTGAAAATATTTTGTTTTCCATTATAGTTTAATAACCTTATCCAAACATGCATTTACAAACTTGTAATCAAAATCAACTTCGTTTTCTTTTACCAAATTAACTAATTCATTAATTGTTACAGCTTTTGGAGTTGGAGTAAAAATAATTTCATATGCACCAATAATTAAAATTGATTGAATGTATGTTGGTATTCTATCTCATTTTCAATTAGCACTTAAATGTTTAATAATTTCTTTTTTTAGATCTGAAAGCTTTTCAGCGATATTATTTGCTATTAGTGTTGTTTCAACATCTAATTTTTCCTGTGTTTCATCTAATATATCTTGTTTAATATAATTAACATCATTATTCATTAATAAATATCTATAAAACATTTGAACTAGATATGTACGTCTTTTTGTCATACTTAATTTTTGTTCACTCATAATATCACCTACCTGCCCCTTGATTTATTAATTATCTCATATTTTATTTAACTTTTTTGGAAAAATTTTTATTAATTAGGTTTTCAATTTCTTCTTTATATGGAGGTTTATCTTCCACATAAGGTGTTTCTAAAATTTTTGGAATATCTATATATTCTTCATCTCAAAGTACTTTTAATAAATTGTCAAAACCAATGTAACCATAACCAATATTCTCATGTCTATCTTTATGAGCTAATAAAGGATTTTTAGAATCATTTAAGTGGAAACATAAAACTTTATCTTTTCCAATTGTTTGATTAATTTCTTCTTTAATTAATTCTCAATTATTAAAATCATAACCAGCATCATGCATATGGCATGTATCTAAACATACAGCAACTTTTTCTGGCTCGTTTACATTATCAATAACATATTTAAAATCTTTTAAAGATAAACCAACTTCAGTACCTTTTCCAGCCATTGTTTCTAATGCAATAACTACATTAGTTTGACTTGATGCAACAGCATTTAATCCTTTTACTAAAGCATTTAAAGCATCTGTATAATCACCTTTTAATCTTGCTCCTGGGTGTAAAACTAAAATCTTAACTCCAATATCTTCACAACGCTTAATTTCTTGTTTTAAAAAATCAACACCAAAATCTCAAGTTGTTTGATTAACAGGATTTGAAATATTAATAATATAAGGTGCATGAACTACAATGTGATCTTTGTTAATATTATTTTCTTTTAATAATTGATTAAATTCTTCAATATACAACTTATCAGTTGCAGTACGAACTGAGTTTTGTGGTGCACCAGTATAAAACATTAAAGTATTAGCTTCATAACTTAAAGCTTCTTTTACACTTCCGATTAAATATTCTCCATGTTTATTTGATTTACTCATACCAACATGGCTACCTAAAATTGGTTTTTTCATTTTCTATTCTCCTTTAAAATGTTTTATTGCATATGCTTTATCTTGATTTAATAAGTCTTTCAGTTCATCTAAGTTATTTACTTTAATACTTTCACGTATAAAATCTATAATTTCTACGTCGATTCCTCATCCATAAATATCTTGATCAAAATCTAAAATATGACTTTCAAATACATTAACTCCATTTTTATTAGTTCAATAAGCACTGATACTTGGATATGCTTTTTCATCATTTGGTAATTTAGTAGTTGTTAAATAAACAGCTTCTTTCAAAATTAATTCATCATTAATAATAATATTTGCTGTTGGGTAATTAATTGTTCTTCCAATGTGGTTACCATGTTCAACAAAACCTTTAAAACCAAAACTGAATCCATTTAACTTTTTATATTCTTGAATTTTTCCTAATTTTAAAAACTCTTCACTTTTTTTAATATCATTATTAAGTTTTTCATCATATTTAATAATTGTTTTATCTTCAAAAGCTGCTTCAATTTTGTTTAGATCTGCATTTTTATCAAATAAGTATACTTTTTGAATATTTAAATCTTGTTTGATTCTTTCATAATTATATTCTTGATTAAATGAATGTCATAAAACAACTTCACAATCTAAATCTTTAGCTTTTTCCTCAATTCCTTTATTAGGAATTATATTTTTAAAGTTACTAATTTCTTTTTGAATTAAAATAACTTTGAAATTATTCTCTTTTGCTTTTTTAATTAAATTAGTTTCATTTTCATCTCATTTATCAAATTCTGCAAATACAGCTACTGTTTGAGGTAAATTTCATAGCATCATTAGCATTTCATTATAGTGTATAGTCATTTTTTCTCCTCATTAATACAATTTAACTTAATTATATTTCTAAAATTCAAATTAATGTTGTACTAAATTACTATTTTATTTCTATTTTACATTATAATTATAAAATGTGAAAAGGAGAAATTTTATGGCAGAAAAAAAACAGGCTAAAAGCAAAATAAAAATCATTAAACCATTAAAAAAAGAAGCTAAACAAACTAAAGAGTTGCTTTCAGATTTAAATAGCAAAATTAATAATAGTGAAGTTTCAGAAAAAGATAAAAGATTAACTTTAGTTAAAACTCATAAAAAAATTACTAATCTTTTATTGCAGACTATTCCATATTTATTATTCTTATTTATATTGGATGTTGTAATGCTGAGTGTGATTACAGTATTATTTATTCTTTCAACATTCATACTTGATGGAACAGCTGCTGATATTGTTAGATACATATTATTAGGTGTTTCAGCTTTTATGTTAGCAAAATTTACTTACATGAATTGATTTTCAAAAAACTTATATTTCAAAAAGATTATTGTATTTAAATATAAATCAAAAGTTGACAGACAAAAATTTAAAGCAGTTAGAGAAATTTCATTTACACCAATTTGATTCTTGATATTCTTTGTCGCATCAAATTTTTACATTACTATTTTAGTAAACTTTGAAATTCAACAAAACTTTGTGTCGCCTAAAGATGGGGCCGAAAACATTGTTTTAATCTGAGCTATTTTAAGAACCACAATTGATATGATGCTTCTTCCATCATTCTTGAACTCATTTAATAAAATTGCTGATAAATCTAAAGCAATTGATGCAAACTATGTTAAATTGATTAAAGATCAATATTTCTCAAATAAATCATTATTTGAGGATGTCGAATTTGAAGATAATTACTTGAACTTAAAATTTAGTAAAAACAGTTTAACTTCAAAAAATGGATTATTTATTTTGATTAATAAGGATGATTTAACTAGACCTGATCAAGGTAGAATGATAGAAATAAATAATGAAATATTAGATCGTTATAAAGAAATATGAGAAAGTTATGTCGATTTATTAGAAAACAGAATGAAAGCTAAATTTAATAAAGCAACAGTTCACAAACTTTTCTGATTAGAAAGAATATATGACACAATTTTCTTAGATTTATTTGAAATTTAAAATTGATATTAAAAAACCTTATGTTAATTCATAAGGTTTTTTAATTTTTATCTTCAATTAGCTTTTCATTATAAACAACTTGAAATTCATTTCTGGCTATTTTTTCTTTAATAGGTAAAACTTGATTTAAGTATTTTGGGTTTGCTTTTCTACCAGCCATTATAGCATTGTAAATAACTCATCCTAAAATTGGGATAAATCATAATAATCTTAATCACCCAGCTGTTTTATTATCAATTTTACTTACATGTTTATAAAGAACTTTGTTTTCAACTTTCAGTTGAGCATTTTGTTTTATCAATTCTTCAACTGTTAAGTCTAAATTTCTTTTTAAAATTTGTTCACTCATAGTTTCTCCTATATTTAGTAATTTAACTACAATAAATTTTAACACAAAAATCTAATATACTATTTGATATAATAAATTTGTTACTGAAAGGATTTGATTAAATGTTTCCCTATTTAGGAATTATTATAGCTTCAATCTTTGGTTATTTATTAGGTAGTGTTCTTTGATCAGTTCCTGTTACTAAATGAGTCAAAGGTGTAAGTATTTATGAAGTGGGTTCAAATAACCCTGGAGCCACTAATACAGTTAGAATATTGGGTAAAAGATGAGGTTTAGCTGTAGCTTTACTTGATGGATTTAAAGTATTAATCACAGCTGCGTTTGCAGCTGGATTATCAATGATACCAAGTGAATTATTTAGTAAAACAAGTTACTTTATTCCATGTATCTTTGTATTGATTGGTCATTGCTGACCAATTTGATTTAAATTTAAAGGTGGTAAAGCTGTAAGTTGTTTCTTAGGTTTATTAGTTGTTGTTAATTACTTATACTTTTTAATTTTCTTTATCGTTTGATGAATATTTGCATTCAAATATCGTAAAGTTAGTTTATCTTCAATTATTGGAACTGCTACAATCTTATTATTAATGTGATTACCTTGAACATATGGTGTAATGGGTTATAGCTTATTTAATGGATATGATTCTTTCATTGTTGCTTGAGATAAGCACATTGTATTTAGTTTTTATAACTTATTCCATAAGTTTTCTTCTAATATACATGGTTCAAACTTTGCTGATGGAATGTTAACTGGACAAATTGTTATCTTAATTGGAATGGTTATTTTAGTTGTTAGACATAAAACAAATATTGTTAAATTAAAAAATAAAACTGAGCAACCAATTTATCCTAAAAAAGATAAAACTAGTAAAATGTAGCATAATAGCTACATTTTTTATTTGTTATAATTTTATAAAGGAGATTACTCATATGAATAAAGCATTAATTATTGTTGATTACCAATTTGATTTTGTAGATCCAAGCGGAAAGTTATATGTGCCTACTGCTGAAACTAAGAAAAATTATATAGAAGAACTTATAAAAGAATTCTATGACAATAAAGATCTTATTATCGCTACAAAGGATGTACATCCTATTGATCATTATTCTTTCAAAGAGTGAGGGCCTCATTGTGTTGTTAATACAAATGGAACTAATTTATATTTTGATGCATCAAAAATTAATAAAATAGTTGAAAAAGGTAAAAATAAAGAAACTGAAAGTTATAGTGCTTTTTTTGATGAGAAAGGAAACTCTAACTTTCTTGATGAATATTTAAGAGAAAATGATATTCAAGAATTAACTATTGTAGGAGTTGCATTAGAAGTTTGTGTTAAAGCAACTTTTGAACATGCAATTGAATTGGGTTATAAAACTAATTTAGATTTAAAAGGTTGTGCTGGATTTCAAGATAAAAAATAAAAATACTATTTTATTTAAAACTAATTGATATAATAAAGTTAGTATTTGAACAAATCGAATCTTAAAATTTTAACTTTTAGTTCATAATTTTATCCATTTGATCAGTATTATAGAAAGTAGACGACAAAATGAACAAAGTTATCTCAGTTAAAATTTCTGATATTGCTCCTTTTGGTGCATTTGCTATTTTTGAATTAGACGGTAAAGAATACAAAGGTTTAATCCATATTAGTGAAATTGCTAACACTTTTGTAAACGACATTAACGATTTCGTTAAAGTTGGTCAAGACGTTGAAGTTCTAATTTTAGAATTAAACGATGAAAAAGCTCAAGCAAAATTATCAATTAAAAAAGTTAACGCTTAATTAATAATTAAACGAACTAAAAAAGAGAACTTACTGTTCTCTTTTTTCTTTACAAATATTTTTACATTTATTGTTGAATATAAACACAACATTAATATATAATAATTTAAATAATTAAATATAAAAAACTTATACATGACAACATATTGGGTTGTCGACCTGCCTCTGGACCTATCCTTAGACTATAAGCGTGAGGTTTTTTTACACAAAAAAAGACCTCTTTTTTTATTTAGAAGGAGATTAAAATGAAAAATACTCAAATCTTGATTTTAGATTTTGGAAGTCAATATACACAGTTATTAGCTAGAAGAGTTAGAGAAGCTAATATTTATACAGAAGTTTTACCTTTTGATACATCAATTGAAAAAATTAAGGAATATCCACTACTAAAAGGTATCATTCTTTCTGGTGGACCTTCAAGTGTATATTTACAAAATGCTTATAAAATAGATTCTGAAATCTTAAATTTAGATATTGCTATTTTAGGTGTATGTTATGGTATGCAATTATTAACTCAATATTTTGAAGGAGCTGTTGAATTGGCTGATGAACAAGAATTTGGTAAAGCAATTATAACTATTGATGATAAAAAGAATTCACTTTTTAAAAATGTAAACACTGATTCTCAAGTTTGAATGAGTCATGCTGATCATGTTACAAAGTTACCAGTAGATTTCAAACAAATTGCACATTCTAATGCAAGTATTGCAGCTATTGCTCATAATACTAAACCAATTTATGGTATTCAATTCCATGCTGAAGTAACTCATTCTTTACAAGGTAAAGAAATGTTAGAAAACTTCTTATATGATATAGCTAAATGTAATAAAGACTGAAATCTTGATGACTTTATTGATCAACAAATCAAAGAAATCAAAGAAATTGTTAAAGATAAACAAGTTATTTTGGGTTTAAGTGGTGGGGTTGATTCATCAGTTGCTGCTGCTATTATTGGTAAAGCTATTGGTAAACAACTTACTTGTATCTTTGTTGATACTGGTTTATTAAGAAAAAATGAAACAATTGAAGTTATGAAAGCTTATGAAACTAATTTTGATATCAATATTAAGTTAGTTGATGCAAGCGATCTTTTCTTTTCTGAATTAAAAGGAATTAAAGAACCTGAAGCTAAAAGAAAAGTTATTGGTAAATGTTTTATAGATGTTTTTACAGATGTAGCTAGACAACATAAAGATGCTGATTTCTTAGCACAAGGAACTATTTATCCAGATGTAATTGAATCTTCTTCTCATGGAGCAAGTTCTAAAACAATTAAATCTCATCACAATGTTGGTGGATTACCTGAAGATTTAAAATTTAAATTAATTGAACCTTTAAGAAACTTATTTAAAGATGAAGTTAGACAAGTTGGTTTTAAATTAGGATTACCTGAAGAAATGATTAATCGTCATCCTTTCCCTGGACCTGGGTTAGGAATTAGAGTTATTGAAGAAGTAACTAAGGAAAAAGTTGAAATTTTACAAGAAGTAGATGCTATATTTATTAAAAAATTAAGAGAATGAAATTTATATAATTCAGTTTCACAAGCCTTTGTTACATTATTACCAGTTAAAACAGTTGGTGTAATGGGTGATAATCGTACTTATGATTATGTTGTTGCTTTAAGAAGCGTTAATACAATTGATTTTATGACAGCAACTAGCACACATCTTCCTTGAGAATTTTTAGATGAAGTAGTAAATGAAATAATAAATAAAGTAGATAATGTTAACCGAGTAGTTTATGATGTTACATCTAAACCTCCAGGAACAATAGAATGAGAATAAATATGAATAAAGATCTAAATGGAAAAATTATAAATGAAGCAATTACTTTTGATGATGTACTATTAGTACCTAATTACTCAGAAGTTTTACCTCATGAAGTTTGTTTAAAAACTAAATTAACTAAAAATATAGAATTAAATATTCCTATCATTTCTGCAGCTATGGATACAGTTACTGAATCTGAGTTAGCAATTGCGATTGCAAGTATTGGTGGTATTGGTATTGTTCATAAAAATCTAACAATTGAACAACAAGCAAATGAAATTAGAATAGTTAAATCAATTAAACCTACAGATGAATTTCCAAATGCTTGTATTGATGCTAATGGATTTTTAAGAGTTGGTGGCGCTGTTGGAGTTAATGATGAAACTCTAACACGTGTAGAAGGTCTAATTTCAGCTGGTATTGATGTTTTAGTAGTTGATTCAGCACATGGTCATAGTAAAGGTATTATTGATGTTGTAAAAGCAATTAGAGTTAAATATGCTAACTTAGATATTATTGCTGGTAACATTTGTACAGTTGAAGGTGCTGAAGCCCTTTATAAAGCTGGAGCTGATTGTGTTAAAGTTGGAATTGGTCCTGGAAGTATTTGTACAACCAGAGTTGTTGCTGGAGTTGGAGTACCTCAAATTACAGCAATTAATGATGTTTACAATTGATCTATTAATAAAGATGTAACTTTAATTGCAGATGGTGGAATTAAATACTCTGGTGATGTTGTTAAAGCTTTAGCAGCCGGTGCTCATTCTGTAATGTTAGGAAGTATGTTAGCTGGAACTGAAGAAGCTCCTGGTCAAGAAGTTATTATTAATAATAAAAGATATAAAACTTATGTTGGTATGGGTTCTTTAGCAGCAATGAAGCGTGGAAGTAGTGATCGTTACTTCCAAAAAGGAGCTAAAAAATTAGTTCCTGAAGGAATAGAAGCAGTTGTTCCTTTCAAAGGCACTTTAGAAGAAGTTATTTTTCAATTAGTTGGTGGTTTAAGAAGCGGAATGGGCTACACTGGTTCTAATACAATAGATTGTTTAAGACACAATGCTAAATTTGTTAAAATAACTGGAGCTAGTTTAAAAGAATCTCATCCTCATGATGTAGAAATTTCAGCTGAAGCTCCTAATTATAAATAATAAAAACTCACTTTTATAACAAAGTGAGTTTTTATTATTATGTTGTTGACTTTATTATTATAATGATAAAATGTAAGTGTGATAATTTTTTTATTACAAAAAGGAAAGACAAAGGCAAATCAATATAATGAAAAAAGAAGAAAATAAACAAATTCTTGAACATAATGAATTTGTAAAAAATAACTGTAATATTTTCTTATTTTATAAATTCTTTAATTAACTATTATTTAAAAATAGAAGTTAATTAAGATGTTTTGAAGTATTTTATATTTTATATCATTAACGCCTTGTATTATAGGTTTAATACAAATACATAATTTAGAGATTAAAAAAGAAAGCAACGATTATAATGATCATGATGAAATTAAAATTTATATTGTTTTAGTTTCTATTTTGGATCTTTTCATAACTTTTTGATTAATTTTAAATTTAGCTTTACTGATGGTTATTGTTTTAGATAGTAATTCACAACTACCAAGTCCTGGTTTTTATTACTCAATAATTTTATTAATTATTTTAATCATTTTTAAATTTTTAAATATCTTATTTATTTCAATTAGTAAAACATTTAAAAATAAATTTAAAAATGAAAGCTTATTTAATCAAAAAAGCAAAAAAATAATCTTTAATTTATTATTTCTATTACCTTTAGTCAACGTTATTTGATTATTTATTATACTTGTACCAATAATAAAAAAAGAAGGAATAAGAAAATAACTGCTTATATTAAAAAAACTCATTTAAAATGAGTTTTATTTTTTAATTATTAATTACTTGCTCTTAGATTTTAGACTTTATTTTTGATCTTTTAATTTACCAAAACTTTCATCAAATCATTTACTATATGATCACCTATATCACATAATTTTTGGTTCTGTCCCTCCATAAGTATCTGGTATCATACCTTCAAACGCATCAAAAAGAATTGATCATGTCATTAACCCTCTAATCTTAATCTCATCAGAATTTAATAAATTGTAAGCTTTATTGAAAGCTTCTTTTGAACCTGCTCCTCTTCCTGCTGGTTCATTTGTTGAAGCACCAATAATGAATTTATCTGTTGGTATTTGATAAAAACCATTTTGATTATTAGGCTTTGACGTAATATATTTTGACATTAAATAATAAAATTCACCACGCTTGTCAACATTATCATTTGTAATATATGTATTTTGTTGAACACCTGTTTTTATGGCATCTTCACTTGTTTCTACTTGAACACCATCTCCTCAACCATTATAAAATTGGGGATTTATTCAGTCATAATAACCATCAAGACCATCTAAAAATTCTTTATAGTTTCTACCCTCAGTATTTTTTCTAAGGTAAGGAAATTCAGGAGCCATAGTTATAATAAAATCTTTTCCTTCAGATTTATATTCATCTTTTAATTCTTTAAGGGCTTGAGCTGTTACCTTTTTACTTTCTGAACTATTTAAAGAAGCAGATTCTCAGTCTATGTCTATTCCGTCAAAGCCATATTCGTTAATCACGCTTTTAATGGCTGTTTTCAATTGTTCTTTTTGATCACTTCTAAATTTCATATGTTCAGCAGTAGCTCCTCCCATTGATATAAGTACTCTTTTACCTTGAGATTGTAACGCTTTAATTCCTTCTTTTATTGCGGCAGGATTATTAGGGCTATAAGTTGGCATTTGATATTCCACATTAGAATATAAAAATGATAAATTAATAACATTATAAGAAGAAGTTAACAAATCTTTATCATTTAATGCAATTTTATTTTCAAAATTTCCTCCTCAATCATAATGATATCCAACTAGGGTTTTTACTTCATATTGAACTTCTACACTACCTTTATATTTGGCTAAATTATTAGATTGAATCGTTGCTACTTCATTTGTTTTATTAATTACTTTTAAATCTTTTTCTTCAATTGTTGTAGTTGGGTTAAATTTTAAAATATTTCTAATTATTCCTGAATCTAAATTATCAGATATACCTTTTAAATTTCTTTTTTTTATTAAAGTACTTAAATCAACTGCATTTGATGTATCTATAATATATTTTATTTTAACTGAACCACTATATTTTGTTGGATCAGTTGATTTAACTAATGCGTTTGATGTAGTAATTGATTGTGAATCAATTCCTATTGCATTAATATCTATATTTGGATTTTTTGATTTAATAGCTTGTTTGATTGTATTTTCATCAGTTGAGGCTAATGTTCCTAAATTAGTTTCTTTTAATACAGAAGATAGAGGAACAACTTTTGAAGTATCAAGTTTAAAAGTTATGTTTATACTTCCTTTATATTTGCTTGGATTATTTGATGCAACTATTGCTGATGTTTCAGTTATATTATTAATATCTACGTAATTCACTTCTAAATTAGAATTCAATTTTGATAATTGATTTTTAATAGTTATTTCATCTAATTTATCTAAAGTACCTAAATTTGTATTTGTAATTACTGATGCTAAATCAGTAGCTAAAAGATTTTCATCTACTTTAAAAGTTAAATCAAGATAACCTTCTTTTGGATTGATATAAACATTTTCATCAGTTGAAGTAACTCTAGCTCAACCTCAACCACTTGAAGAATTAAAACCAGCATCATATATTCTTACATAATTAGAATTTAACTTAGAGTTATCTTTTACTAAAGCATTTAATATTATATCAGGATCTGCATTTGGTAAAACAGTTGTAATATTTTGATTAGTTATAACATTCGCTAAATTTGTTTTTTCTGGTTTTGTTCCATTGATAGTAAATGTAACATTTACAGAACCTGTATATCTTCCAGAAGCTGATGAATTAACTCTTGCTGATGTTTGAGTTATATAAGTGATATTAATGTCTTTTGTTGTTAATTTAGGATTTAATTTAATGACTGCTTGTTGAATTGTTAGCACGTTGTTATCAGATAAAATACCTAAATCTTTTTTAGTGATTACACTACTTAAATTTGGTTTTATTGCTTGTATTGTAAAAACAACTGTGAGTGAGCCATTATATATAAAATCATCACCTGTTATTAATGCTGATGTTGAATCTATTTCTGTTATTTCAAAACCATTAATATTAATATCCGGATTTTTTGATAAGATCGCTTTTCGAATCGCACTTTCTGATTTACTACTTATAGTACCTAAATCAGTATTTATAAGATTGTCTTCTAAAGCTGGAACAATATAAAAAGAAACTGTAATTTCACCATTATATCTATCCTGACCAATTAAACTTGCTTTTCCTGAACTTTCACTTGTATTAATGTTAGTTATTTCAAAATCTGATGTAACTAACTTTGGATTGTTTAATAAAACAGCTTGTCTTATTTCATATTCTATTGATCTATTTATAATTCCTAAACTCTTTTTTTCAATGACTGTTGCAATATTAATTTTTTTAGTATTATTGCTACATGATACTGCTAAAATTGTTGTTGGAACTATCAATGATATGGTACCTAATAAACCTAGTAATTTTTTCAAAATATTTCTCCTCACTATTTATTTACAAAATATTATATGTTATATAAAATTGTTAATAAATAAAAGATAAGTGTGATATGTCTGTTTATTTTTGAGTAAATTTAGAAAGTAATTTTATAAGTGTTTAAAAAATTAAAATTAAAATTATTTGTACAATTATTTACTAATTTAAAATAAAAAATATGTTTTGGTTCCAAAGACCAAAACATATTTTTTATTTTATTTTATTAATTATTTTTTAGCTTGTTGCATTGCACGCATTGTTTTTTTAATGTCTGATTCACTTGGTTTTCTTCCCATGCTCATGTACATTGCGCGAATTTGTTTTTCTGTAACAGGTGGATTATCTTTTAATTGTTTTTTAACCATTGCTCTAGTAATGAAAAAACCAATAATTGCTCCTAAGATAATTGCTCCTAAGATAACTCCGATTAGCATTCCTGCTAATCCTCCTGCTGAAAATTCTGTTGTAAATAATACCATAATTTCACTCTATTCTATTTTTCTTTATTTTAAATTATTTTATAACCTTTTTAATTTTATTAAAAATTTGCTCACTTGTAAATCCATATTGACTAATTACTTTATTAGCTGGTGCACTTGCTCCAAAAACATCAATTCCAATGTTTAATCCATTGTCACCTGTATATTTGCTTCATCCATAAGTTGTTCCCATTTCAATTGAAACTCTTAAAGTTGATTTATCAATAATTTTATCTTTATATAATTGATCTTGCTGATCAAATAAATTTGTTGAAGGCATTGAAACTACTTTTGCAATAATGCCTTCTTCTTTTAACCTTTTAGCTGTTTCTATTGCTAAACCAACTTCACTACCTGTTGCTATTAAAGTTACTGAAGCATTAGGTTGATCAAAAATAATATATGCTCCTTTTTTAACTTCTTCATAAACATCATTATGTGGTAGTTGAACTAAGTCTTGTCTAGTTAAAACTAAAGTAGAAGGACATTTTTTTAAATCTTGTAATGCTATTTTATAAGATGCTAACGTTTCAGCATAATCAGCTGGTCTAAATGTAATGTGATTTGGAATACTTCTAATCATTGCTAATTGTTCTACTGGTTGATGAGTTGGTCCATCTTCTCCAACAGCAACTGAATCATGAGTAAATATAAATAATTGTTGTGTATTCATAATTGATGATAAACGCATTGCTGGTTTCATGTAATCTGAGAATACAAAGAATCCACTTGAGAATGGAATTAAACCACCATGTTGATGAATACCATTATTTATAGCTCCCATAGCAAATTCTCTAACACCATAAAGAATATTTCTTCCACTTCTATTATCAATATCAAATTGACCATCAGCACCTTTAATTCTTGTTGATGAAACTAAATCAGCTGAACCACCAATTAAAAATTTAACTTGAGAATTTATGCTATCTCAAATGTTTCCTGAACTAACTCTAGTAGCTTCTGTTTTTTCTGGAGTTTTACCTTTTAATGCTTCAAAATCAAAATTAATTTGTTTGTTAATACCATTTGTAAATTGTTTTGCTAATTCTGGATTTTTAATTTTTAAACTATTTAATGTTTCGTTTCATTTTTCTTCAATTATTAAATTTTTTGAAATATTTTCATTTCAATGTTTATAAATATCAGTTGGAATTTCAAAATCATCAAATTTTCAATCAAAAACATTTTTAACTGTTTCAATATCTGAACCAATTGGGGCACCATGTACTGCACTAGTTCCTTGTTTTGTGGCTCCTATACCAATAATTGTTTTGACTTCAATATATGTAGGTTTATCTGATGCTTTAGCATCATTAATAGCTTTTTCAATAGCTACTAAATCTTCACCATCATTAATTTTTAAAGTATTTCATTGAGCAGCTTTAAATCTTTCGTGCATATTTTCATTTTGAGCTTTTTCAACTTTGTCATCTAATTGAATATCATTTGAGTCGTGAATTAAGATTAATTTGTTTAATTTTAATCTACCAGCTAAACTAATTGATTCTTGAGCTACACCTTCTTGTAAATCTCCATCACCACATAAAACAAATGTATGGTGATCAACTAATTTTAAATCTGATTGATTATATACTGATGCTGTATGAGATTCAGCAATTGCCAATCCAACAGCCATTGCAATTCCTTGACCTAAAGGTCCAGTTGTTACATCAACACCTTCAGTTAAGTGAGATTCAGGGTGACCTGGTGTTTTACTATTTCATTGTCTAAAGTTTTTAATTTCATCCATTGATAAATTATAACCAGCCAAATGTAATGCTGAATATAATAAAGCACTTCCATGTCCTGCTGATAATACGAAACGATCTCTATCAAATCACTTAGGATTTTTAGGATTATGTTTCATTATTTTGTTAAATAAAGTATAAACAATTGGTGCAGCCCCTAATACAATACCTGGGTGACCTGAATTTGCTTTATTAATTGCAGAAACCCCTAAAATTCTTAAAGCATTTAAATTGTTGTTATTTTTGTTTATCATTTTTATCTCCTTCATTCTTTAGTTTGCTTGGTGTTACATCATTTCCTTGTGCATCTATTACTTTTGTACTTTTTAATTGTTGTTCAAAACCACTTCTAAAGTATTTTAAATATAGAACTTTTAATTCTTCTCTATATGCACTTTCTTCTGATGTCAGTTCACGATCTTTTTTTATTTTTGCCAAACGATTTATTTCTTGAATAACTTCTGGCATTGACATTTCTTTTGATTGACTCATTTTAATACCCCTTTAAACTTATTTTATACTAAACTAATGGTTTTCTTAATGTTGTTTCAACTTCAACATTACTTGTAGGAATATTTATTGTTACTTTCATTGGATTTTTAACTTTAAAGTTAAATCAACCTAATCCTGAAATAGATATCTCAAATTCTTTGTTTATATCTTTTTCATTAAATATAAACTCTCTTTTAACAAAGTTATTGTCTAAATTATATGGAACAATATTTTCTTTATTTCTTGTGTAATAATCAAACGCATTTTTTGTATTAGTTCTATGTAATTTGATTTCTTTGTTATTGAAGAAATGAAAACTGTTAATTTCATCACTTTCTCATTCAAAATCAACTCAAGCAATACCTGCATAAAAAATTGAGTTAAATGGTTTTAATTGAAAAGTATTTTGTGCAACTTCTTTATTGAAGTAAATATATTTTCAATCCTCTTTATCTAATAAATTAGCAGCAGAATTGCTTCTAGCGATTCCTGGTGTATCAAATATAATATCATCACTTGATAATTTAATTTGAATGAAGTCTAATGTTGTATTAAAGTATTTAGATTCAACTATTTGAGGTATCAAGTTATTTGCTCTTAAAAGTGAATTAATAATTGAAGATTTGCCAACATTAGAACTACCAATGAAATATTTTTTAGCTTTAGTTTTCTTAATTTTATTCAATAAACTATTTGTAAAATTATTTTTAAAACTTGTATTTAAAATAATGTTTGCATCGTATATAGCACTTTTTGCAAATAGATCAGTTATGTATTTTCTTATTTTTGCTAGTTTCACAGCTTTAGGTAATAAATCTATTTTATTAACTACAATTGTAACTGGGTATCTTTTAATAGCTTCTTCAATTTCTTTAACTCTACTTCCTTCTAAATCAAAAATATCGATTATATAAAAGAATTCTATATCTTTTGGTTTATCATTTTGAATTAAAGTTTTTAGTTTTAAAATAAATTGTTCAGCATTTATTTCTTGATTAATTAATTCATTATAGTTTTTAATTTTAAAACATCTTAAACAATATTCATTTTCTGGTTTAATAACATAACCAGGTTTATTTTGATCCTTACTTTGTTTTAAAATTCCACAACCTATACACTTGCTCATGTTTCCCCCATATGTTTGTTCATAATATAACTTAAGAACTTTATTAAAACTAATATTTTTAATACATCATCATAACAATGTGATCTAGCTTCTTTTAAATTTTTAGATAATTTATTGTGTTCATATTGTGAAACATTTTCTAAGCTAAATAGTTTTAAAGCTCTACTACATAAGAATGTTATATTATCATCTTTAAAATTATATTTATTATGTAGTTCTTCTGTGTAATCGAAGAACTTTTTTAAACTTCTTATTTTAATAGAATCATCGACATCACCCTTTTTAAGGTTTTGTTCATTATAAAATTTTTCACCATTTTTTGAATAATTAGAAAAACTTAAATTTTGTTCTAACGCATCATATATATCAAAACTATTTAACTTATAGCTTTTTGTATCTTTATTGAAAATAAATAGATCAGTCTTTTTATTCTTAAATAAAGCTTTGTATGTATTAATTCATTGTTCGATTATTTTTTTATCATTGTCTTGTCCTGCAAAAATAATTGTTCTAATGTTTTTGTTAACACACATATTAATAAAACTTTTAATCATTGACTGATACTGAGTTTTAAAATCATATTTATCATCATTAATTTTTCTTTTAATTGACAAGCTGTTTATTGATTTATGATTGTTTCTTGTTAAAACTTCATTAAAGTTTTTAGCAAATGAATAGTTCATTAAATAAACTATATCTTTTTCTTCTTCACTGTACAATTTAGGTTTTATGTTTTCAAAGTCATGACTACGATTAAAAAATTCTGTATCTAATATTAGAACCGGAAATTTAATTTCTTTTAATTTATTTTGTAAACCTTCAAAATTAAAATAAATTGATTGGTATTTATTCAGTTTTATTGAATTATCTTTAATTTCCAAATTTTTATACTTCATAGTTCTCTTCTTTTCCTTTTTATATTTTAACAAATTAATATATTATTTCATTGTTGTATAATCTTATTTATAGGTTATAAACACTAAATGGAGGTATTTTTAATGATATTAAGTAAATTAACTAGTAACATTTTAATTAATGAATTAATTGATGATATAAATTCTTGCATTAAAAATATGAATTTAGTTGAGGAATTAAACCAGAGTAATGATTATAATTTCAATAATTTGCATGAAATTTATAATAATAAATTAATAGAATTATTCGAAATAGATAATGATCTTTCTTTTATAAATATTTTTATAGAAGATTTTACTCAGCAGGTAAGTAAGATGTTAATTGATGAAAAGCAAACATTTAAATTAAATGATTCAAAAGAACAAGAAAATAAAAAAAGAGTTTTTGAATTCATCATTTTCATTCAAAATAAACTTTTAAACTATAAAAAAATAATTATATCTTTAAACTGAATCCTAGAAAAAATGGGTAATGACATTGAAATAAATGAAAATAATAAAATTGAGTTTTATTCTTTAGTTGATTTTAATATTGAAAGAAGATTTAAAAAAATAAGAGAAGATATTGAATTAAGTTCAAACTTATTAGATTTAGAAAATGTATTTATCAATGAATTTGAAAAATTAAATTTAAATGATAAGAAAGAACAACTAGAAAAATTATTAAGCTCAATAAATTTTGATTCCATTTTAGAAATGCATGATGTTGACGAAATTATTAGAATATCACAAATGTCTACTTCAATAAATTTTTTAATTAAATTTATTGAAGTTATTAATAAAATTTAAAAAATAATTAGCATTTAAATTAAAAAAAAGTAACCTTCTTTTCTACAGGTTACTTTTTTAATTAATTTAGTTTACTCATGTCCTTAAACTTTGGTTTATATTCATTTTGTCAATTTGTATTTTCATCAAACCCTTGATGATTTCGAACATTTAATACATTTCATTCTGATATATCATTATTAAAACTAGAATTTTTAAACATATAAGACATATCAGTTACATTAGAAACATTTCATTCTGATATGTTTTGATTAAAAATAGAATCTTGAAACATTCTCTTTGTATTAGTTACTTTCGAAACATCTCATTTTGACAAGTCTTGATCAAAATTATAATTTGAAGCAAACATATATGACATATTAGTAACATTTGAAACATTTCAATC
>NZ_KL370789.1:180481-236299 GCF_000701525.1 Mesoplasma grammopterae ATCC 49580
TTTGTTTATCATCACTTTTTAATTTACCTAAATCTTTTTCTAAAATTACGCTAGACAAATCAATTTTCTTATTTCTTACATTTTCACTACTACAAGAAACAGCTAAAATAACACCGTTTGTTGTTAAACTTAAAGCACATAAAAAACCTAATAATACTTTCATTTTTTCCTCGTGATTTCTATTATTTTAATTATTGCAAAAAAAAAAAAAAAACAAGTGAAATGTAAAAGTTCATTTCTCTTGTAATAAGATTTAAAAAATATTGTTTTTTATTTTATTTCAATTATTAATTCAATAGAGCTATCTATATCTCCATTTTCGCTAACTAATACTGTTTCAATTGTTTCACCTAAGTCGTTTGTTTTTTCACTCATGCCAACAACAACATATTGTGTGTTGTTATAATCTATAATTTCTCCAACTTTAGCTATATGATCAAGTTTAATTATATCTATTTGATCAACTTCATCATCAGAATGTCAATTTAAGTTATCAATTGTACCTAATTCATCATCATCCATTGATTTAAATAAGTCCAAATATTTTCCTTCAACATCATCTAGAAATTTTAAAGCATCCATTGTGGAATCGGTTTCGCTTTCTTCTAAAGTTTCATCTTTTAATGATTCATTTAGTATACTTTCATATTTTTCTTCAACATCATCTAAAAATTTTAAAGCATCCATTGTTGAACTTACTTCATTATAATTATCTAAATCAAGAGTTAGTAAACTTTCATATTTTTCTTCAACATCGTCTAAGAATTTTAAAGCATCCATTGTGCTAGTTTCTTGATCAATTCCAGATGATAGTGTAACGTTTTCAAACATTGTATCATCAACATCTAAATCTTCTGGTTCAAATTGGAATAGAGTTCTTTCTTCTTCACTAAAGATTAATTCATCAAGGTCGCTATTAACTTTTTCAGTATAACTTTCAAGATTACTAATTGTTTCTTCAATTTGTGTTAATTCTTTTTCAATTTCATGATCAAAATTTTCATCAATGTCACCATATAGAATTTTTGATTCAGATAAATGAGGCACTTCTTCATTATTAACAGTTTTAATACTTAATTCTTCTACTTCATCATACGAATCAAATTCATCGTCATCGATTATTGACATATTGTTATTTGTATCAAATTCAAAGCTATTTAAACTATCTTCTTCAGTTCCTAAAAGACTTGCTGTTGTCATTTCTTCTAATTCTTCATAATCTTCTGTTTTAATTACATCTTGATCAAAAGTAAAATCAGCTAATTCAGTTTTTTCTTCTGAAACAACATTTTTAAATGGTTTATTAACGCCTTCTTTAATATATGCTTTTTCATGTAAGAAATGAACTTTATCTTCTTCAGAATTAAATCTAATTTCTTTGTTAGGTTCTTCAATTGATAATGTTTCACCATTTAATTCATTATAATCAGCTGTTTGAATAGAACCATCATTTTGTTCGTTTAAATCAGCTGTATTTAAGAATGTATCATCATGTTTTGTATTTTCTGATTCTTCAAATATAGCTAATGTTTCTTCTTCTAATTCTTCATAATCTTCTGTTTTAATTACATCTTGATCAAAAGTAGAATCAACTAATTCAGTTTTTTCTTCTGAAACAACATTTTTAAATGGTTTATTAACGCCTTCTTTAATATATGCTTTTTCATGTAAGAAATGAACTTTATCTTCTTCAGAATTAAATCTAATTTCTTTGTTAGGTTCTTCAAATGATAATGTTTCACCATTTAATTCATTATAATCAGCTGTTTGAATAGAATCATCATTTTGTTCGTTTAAATCAGCTGTATTTAAGAATGTATCATCATGCTCAGTTTTTAAAGAATTATCTAAAACATTTAATTGTTCTTCATCATCTGAATACTCTATTTCACCAAGAATATCTATTGTTGAATAATCATCTATTTTATCATCAAATAATGATAAAGTTTTTTCATCTTCAGGTAATTTATCATAATCTTCAAAAATTAAATCTTCATTATCAGATTCATAAGAAATTGGATGTGTTGAGTCATCTAATAAAATTTGTGTTTTATCTGCTTGTAATGTTGCTGAAATGATTTCACTAATTGTTTTTTCACTATCATGAACTGTTCCACTTGTTTTTAATTCTTCAAAAGTTGATGTTAAATCTATTAATTCATCATCAAAGTTTAATTCTTCTGCTTTATCAAAATTATTACTTATTGTTCTATTAATTGAATCAATTAACGCTGAAGCATCATCAGATTCACTTTCAAAAGTTTTTGATGTGTTATCTTCTGTAATTTCTTCAACAGTTTCTTCTGTAAGTTCATTATCGATTGTTTCACTAACAATATTTGTAATTAAAATTTCACCTTCATCTGATAAAACTTCTTCAAATGCTATTTGTTTTGGTTTTTCTTCTTCTTGTCTTTTTCATAGGTTATTAGATAAAGAATTTAATCTGCTACGTTTTTGTTTATTTTGATTAATTTTGCTAAAAGGATCTTGTAAGTCTCTAATTAATTTTTCTGTTTGTTTTTCATTAACTGCTTTAACATTATTCTTAGCTTCTAAAACTTCAACTCTCGCAACATATTTTTCTCATGCATTAGTTGAATCTTTTTTATTATCATCCAATCATATTAAATACAGTGTGTACTTTTTAATATGTTCTTGAATTTGTTTATCATAATTTGAAATTTCTTTAGTTAAGATTGCTAAAGTTGCATCAGCTGAAAATTTTTGCTTTAAGATGTAATTATTTATTTTATTTATTAATTCTATTGAAACTCTTCTCATATTAACCTCTTTTATTAAATTATACTTTATTTACATATATTTTATTATTTAGAAATAACAAAAAAACGGTGTTTTTACCGTTTTTTTACATTTTATTTAGTTTATCTTGAATTAGTTCTAATTGTTGTTTGTATAATTCATATTTTTCTTTTTCTTCTTCTATTTTTGAAGGAGCTGCTTTTGATATGAAATTTTCATTACTTAACATTCTTTCAGATCTACTTATTTCATTTTCAAGTTCTTTTTTCTTAGTTGCTAATTCTTCTAACATTTTTTCTTTATCAATGAAATCATCGTTAGGAATTTCAATAAAGAAGTCAAGTACAGACAAGCTTGTTGTTTCGCTAACCAAAGATTCATTGATTGATAAATTCGCATTAACAAACTCATTTAAAAAGTTATTTATTTCTAAATTATATTTAGTTATTATTTTTAAATTACCATTAGTTGCATTTCAATTTAAAAACACATTATTCTTAATATTATTTGCTGCTCTAAATTCTCTTATTGAATTAATTAATTCAATAACAACATTAATGTAATCTGTTTCAAATATAAATTCTTTATCAAATCAACTTTCTTCTAAAATAGAGTTTTTCATGTCTAATGATTTATAAATATGTTCAGTTACAAATGGCAAGTATGGGTGCAACATAATCAATATATTTTTTAATAAATAAACAATTGTTTGTTGAGTAGCTTCTTTTGTTTTTGGATTATTTAAATTAACTTTTGCAAATTCAATATATCAACTACAGTATGTATTTCACACAAAGTCATAAAGCATTTTACCAGCAATTGCAAATTCATATTTATCTATTAAGTAATTAACTTGTTTTGAAACTTTGCTAAATTCTGTTAAAACTCATTTATCAGTTTCGTTTAGAGAATTTGAATTTAAAATTGATTGTTCGTCTCAAGGTTTAAAATCTTCTTCCAAATTCATTAAAACATATCTTGATGCATTTCATAATTTATTAATGAAATTTCAACCAGCTTTAACTTTAGAATCACTGTATCTGATATCTTGTCCAGGTGTTGAATTAGTTAATAATGAGAATCTTAATGAATCAGAACCATTGTTAGCAATTACATCCATTGGATCAATCCCATTACCTAATGATTTACTCATTTTTGTTCCATGCTCATCTCTTACTAAACCATGTATTAATACATCGTTAAAAGGTATTTGCCCAGTATATTCAATTGTTTGAAATATCATTCTTGAAACTCAAGAGAAAATAATATCATGCCCTGTTACTAAAACACCATTTGGTAAATATTCTTTAAAATATTTAGATTCAAATCCTTCTCCACGCATTAAAGTGGCAAAAGGTCATAAACCAGATGAGAATCATGTATCAAGCACGTCTTCATCTTGAATTCAATTTTCTGCATCTTTAGGAGCTTCCATACCCACATAAATTTTTGTTTTATCTGCTTTGTTATATCAAGCTGGAATCCTGTGACCTCATCATAATTGTCTTGAAATAGTTCAATCATGAATGTTTTCCATTCATTTTTTTAATACTTGATCAAAACGTTCAGGGAAAAACTTAATTTTTTCATTGCTTTCTTGAAGTTTTAAAATCATGTCAGCAAAACTATCCATTTTAACAAATCATTGATCACTTAAATAAGGTTCTACTATTGCATTACTTCTTTCACTAAATCCAACTTGATGAATCATAGGTTCTGCATTAATAAAAGTTTTTTCTTTTGTTAAATTTTCAATAATTTTATTTCTTGCTTCAAAACGGTCTAAACCTTGGTATTCTTGTCCACCCATTTCATTTATTGTTCCGTCTTCATTCATACATATTGGTTTTTCTAAATTATGACGAACAGCAATTTCAAAATCATTTAAATCATGTGCTGGAGTACATTTCATAACTCCTGTTCCAAAATGTAATTCTACATAATCATCAGCAATAATTGGAATAGCTTGGTTATTAACTGGATTAATCGCATTTTTCCCTATAAATGATGTATATCTTTCGTCTTTAGGGTTAACAACTAAACATTGATCAGCAAACATTGTTTCTGGTCTTGTTGTTGCAACATTTAAAAATTCATTAGTTCCTTGAATCATGTATTTAAAGTGATACATAAATCCTTCAACTTCTTTATAAATAACTTCAACATTTGAAATTGCAGTTTTTTGCATTGGGTCTCAGTTAACTATTCTTTTACCTTTGTATATTAATCCTTTATTATAAAAATCAACAAATATTTCTGTAACTATTTTATTAATATCCTCATCCAATGTAAATTTTTCCATACTGTAATCAAATGCTAAACCTAATTTAGATCATTGTTGTCTAATGATTGCTGCATATTCATGTTTTCATTTTCAAGCTTGTTCTAAGAATTTTTCTCTTCCTAATTCAAAACGACTAATACCTTGTTCTCTAAGTTTTGCTTCTACTTTAACTTGAGTACTGATCCCAGCATGATCCATGCCTGGTAAATAAAGTACATCAAATCCATTTAATTTTTTAAATCTAATAATGGCATCTTGCAAACTTCCATCTCACGCATGTCCAATGTGCAATTTACCTGTAACGTTTGGTGGAGGTAAAACAATTGAAAATTTTGGTTTTTTAGAATCTGGGTTAGCTTTGAAATACTCATTTTGAATTCATCATTCATATCTATTTTCTTCAACTATTTCATAACTATATTTAGCTTCTAATTCTTTTTTCATTTTTATTATCTCCATTTCAATATATTAATTTTATAATATTTACTCTTTAACAAAAAGTGAAAATAAAACATTTATGTTTAAACATAAAAAAAATGAGATAAACTCATTATTTTTTACGTTTTTTATTTTGTTCTTTAACATCTTGGTTAATCATTTCAGCAATTAATATTTGATTTTTTTGTCAATTACCAACTGATAAATGATATGAGTAAAATACAATTGCATCTATCATTAAGATTAATAAGAATGGAACAATTGAAATTGCGAATGCTACAAACATAATTCATATATTATCACTTGTTCATTTTGAAGTAGCTTTTGAATATCCTACTAATCCTAAAATACTATCATTTAATCCAGGAATTGTTATAACTCCAATTGATAAAACTAATGCTATTAATGATGCATATATTAAAGGTTTAGAAATTTGTAATTTAATTTTATTTGAAGCTTTTCAATTTGAAATTTTAATTAAATGTGCAAAGAATAAAGGTGACATAACTATTGTTATAAACATTGCTGTTCTTCCAAACACAATATATTCATCTAAAAGTTTATTTCTTTCAATAGCTGATAAACTACTATTCATAATTGCATGAATTTGATCTAATCAACTATCTGTTGCAACATTAATTATATTTTTATCTAATAATATAGTATTTCACTCACCTGTATTTGTTGCCATCATTCCAATAAAGAAAGAACCAACAGAACATAATGCTGATAATACTCCAATTTTAATTATTGGTAATATTAATCCTTTTAATAAACCATTCTTACCAACCTGTGGTTTAAGTTTCATTAAAGTATCATCTAAAGGACCCATACCAATAGCAATTGCTAAACATGACTCAACAATTAAGTTAATATATAAAATATTTGTTGCTTCTAATGGTGATATTTTAAAAATTAATGAAATTATTAAAATAGATAAAACGTTAGCCAAGTTGAATCCCATTAATAAAGTAATTGCTCGTTTAATTTTTTGATAAACGTTTCTTCCTTCATTAACTCCAGTCATAATAGTTGCAAAGTTATCATCAGTTAAAATAACATCACTGGCTTGTTTTGCCACGTCAGTACCTGTAATACCCATAGCAACCCCAATATCAGCTTTGCTTAAACTTGGTGCATCATTTACTCCATCACCAGTCATTGAGACAATATATCCCTTTTTCTGTAATGTAGCAACAATCTTAACTTTATGTTCTGGGTTAACACGAGCAAACACTCTTATGTTATCAATAACTTCTTCTAATTCTGCATCAGACATAGTATCAAGTTTATCTGATGAAATAACTTGTTTTTCATCATAAGCTAATCCTAAATCTCTAGCAATAGCTAAAGCAGTAATTGCATGATCACCTGTAATCATACAAACCTCAACTCCAGCAGCATGAGCTTCTTCAATTGCTTGAACAGCTTCTTTTCTAACTGGGTCAATCATTGCAACTGCTCCAATAAAAGTAAGACCTTTTTCTTCAAGTTTATTATTTTTAACTTCTTTATAAGCAAAAGCTAAAACTCTTAAAGCATCATCACTTAAATTAATACTTGCACGCATAATTTCATGTTTATGAGATTCAGTTAATTTAATAACTTTGTTTTCAATCATTATATGATCACAAATACTTAATAATTGGTCAATAGCACCTTTTGTAAATGCAATTGTTTTTTTATCAACAGTATTTAAAGTACTCATTAACTTTCTTTCACTATCAAAAGGTATTTCATCAATTCTTTCGAATTTCTTACGATAAACTAATTCATCAACACCCATTAATTCAGCAAAATCTACTAATGCTAATTCTGTTGGATCTCCAATTCTTTCGTTTCCCTCAGTAATACTATCATTTGGTAAAACTAAAGCTTTAAGTAATAATTCTTTTTGAATACTTTCATCTAAATCAAGATATTCATCTGAATCCATAATTCTATTATTATCAATAACTTTTTTAACAGTCATTTTATTTTGAGTTAATGTACCAGTTTTATCTGTACAAATAACATTAACTGAACCTAAAGTTTCAACACTTGCTAATTTTTTAACAATAACATTATTATTTGCCATTCTTTTTGTTGAGAAACTCAATGTAATAGAAATTACAGCAGCCAATGATTCTGGTATAACACCAATTGCTAAAGTAATTGCCACCATTAAATAACTAGCTCATGCTTCAAATCCACCAACTAAAGATAATAATAAGAAAACAAAAATTCCTATTAGACCAGCTACACAACTAATCACATATCCAAATTTACTAATTTTTTTCTCAAGTGGAGTTTCAGTTTCTTCGTTTTTATCAATAGCTTCTGAAATTTTTCCTATTTCTGTGCTTAAACCAGTTCCAATAACAATACCAACAGCTCTACCAGCTGTAGTAAATGTTGACATAAATGCTATATTAGTCTTTTCTGCTAATATAGTTGTCTCTTTTATTGCTTTATGTGTTTTTTCAACAGGAACTGATTCACCAGTTAAAATTGCTTCATCAATCATGAAATCAGCTGATTGAACAATTCTTAATTCAGCAGGAACATATTTACCTGCTTCAAGAATTACAATATCACCAACTACAAGATCAGATGCATCTATTTCCTTCTGATTATGATCTCTTAAAACTACAGCTTTTGGTTTAGAAAGTGATTTAAGTGCGTCAACACTCTTTCTAGCTTTAACTGTTTGAACTGTCTCTAAAACAGCATCAACAATAACAATAAGCATAATAACAACAAAGTCTATAAATTCATGAAAACCTAATTTTTCACCAGGAGATGAAATTAATGGAGCTACAACTGATATAACAGCAGCAAACATTAATATTAATTGTAATGGTTCAACAAACGCGTGCAAGAATGTAACTCACCAAGGAGTAACCTTTGCAGTTGGTAATTCATTTTTACCATTCTCTATAAGTCTTTTTGTTGCTTCTTCTTCTGTTAAACCTGTTTTTATATCAGTTTCTAACTTATTTTCAATTTCTTTTATGTGACTACTCTCTCAACTATCCATTTTCTACCTCTAATAATCTAATTAAAGCATCATAGCTTTCTTTAATATTTATTTTATCTAAATTTGAAACTTTAATTAACACATCATTTTGATCAAACTCTAAAGTTTCTTTTATTAATTTTTCGTTTTTTGCAATTTCATTTCTTTTTAATTTATCTAACTTTGTTCCAATCATTAATACTGGGATATCATTAGCTTTTAAAAAGTCATACATTTGAATATCATCATTTGTTGGTTTATGTCTTAGATCTACTAACATACAAACAAGTTTAAGATTTTCTCTTGTTGTTAGATAATCCTCCATCATAATACCAAACTCAAGTTTCATTGAATTAGAAATTTTAGCATAACCATATCCAGGTGCATCCACAAGTCTAAAACTACTATTATTAATATCAAAGAAATTTAATAATCTTGTTTTACCTGGTGTGTTAGCTACTTTAGCTAATTTTTTGTTATTTGCTAAAGTATTAATAAAACTTGATTTACCAACATTACTTCTTCCTACAAAACAAACTTCTGGAATATTATCTTCGATTCAACCAGACTTATTTGCTGCTGATTTAATAAATACACTTTGTTTAAACATTTTACCTCCTAAATAAATTCTGTTTTCATTTTCAACTCAATTAAAAAGTCTTTTAATTCTCAATGATATGAAACTTTTATTATGTCATATCCTTCTATTTCTTTAACTTTAAAAATTATTTTTTTACGTTTAATATCATTTTTAATTATTTCTATTTCTTCAAGACCAAAAACTTTATCTCATATAACTATTTTATTGTTCTTAACAACTACATATATTGATTTAATTTTATTTTGAATTAATATTATTCAAATAATTAGCATTATCATGTAGATTAAACAGATGATTGATTGTACTAATAACATTACGTTTGTCATTAATACTAAACAAATGATTGTAATAATAACAAATACTAAATTAAATATTATTAATGATATCAAATAACCAAGACATATATATAATAATTTTGAATTCTGAAAATATTTGCTATCTTGTTTAATCAATTTTTGGATTTGTTTGAAATATTTTCAATCTTTTATAGCAATGTAAAATGCATAGGCCATTAAAACTAAACTTATTAATAAAGGAAATACAATTAATTTCATCTTACTCATTCTCCAATCTGAATTTTGAAATGATAGATTTTAGTTTTAAATCATTAGTTACAAAATATATTTCTTCATTTTTTGTTTTCAAGTAAATGGTTTTCAAATACTCACCATTAAAATTTCAAACATAATTTTCAACTAATATAACATTATTAAATTTTATAATTTTAAATTCTATGCCATTGTCTAAAACAATTCTTTTATTGCTTATATAAGTTAGCGTTTTTTCTAATTCGTTTTGTTTTCCTTTTATTTTAAAAAGAGAATAATTTTTTTTAAGATTTTTAATGTATTGATCATATTCATCATCAAATTCTTTTTTCTTATTTTTTTTATTTTCTTTTTCATTAAAAGATACTTCTAATTCATCTACAAAATAAATATTTTCATTTTCAGAAAGCTCAAATTTTGTTTTAATCGGTTTTAATTTTTTAAGTATTTCGTCTTCTACTTTTTTGTATTCAGCAATTTCTTTTAGATATTCATCATTAATTACTTTAAAAGGTTTGTGTTTAACTGAATATACATATGACAGAATTCCAACAATTAAAAGTATTATTGCATATAAGATTATTATGCAAATTGCAATTATAAATTTTGAGTCCATTTTATTCTTCTTCAAAATCCATTTCATATTGTGATCAAATATCAATTAAATTAATTAATGATTCTGCTTTATTTAATATTTCTAAAAATTCATATTTTTTTTCATCATTTATAGCTCTATCAACTTTAAGCAAATTTATCATTAATTTACTTGCTTCTCTTAAATCATTTAAATTAGATTCTTCAAGTGCTATTTTTAAAACTTTAAGAAATTCATTTTCATTCTCATAAACATTTTTAAATTTTGAAAGTGATTCACTATAAACTTCATTAACTTTTTTAATTATTATTTCTTTGAATATTTCTAAAATATTTTCTTGATTTACAATTATTTCATTTGCTTTTGATTTAGCTTCTATTGAATCAGTAAATTTAAATAAAAATTCATTAGTTGCTAAAAATTTACTCATAGCTATAGCTATTTGTAAATCTGAAATAATTTCAAATTCTTCCTTGTGGTTTAAAGATTTAATCTCTTTTAATAAATCTTTTTCTATGTCATTAAGTTTATTTAGTAGCTTAGTTAAATCCTCTAACTCTTCAACTTCATTTAAATTATCTAAAAGACTTGTTAATTCTTTTTTATTTTTTAATTCAGCTTCAACATTTTCTAAACTTGAAATAACAATTGCTAAACCTGGTTCTAAAAAATCAACTTCGATTTCGTTATTCATCTTCTTTCTCCTTTTAAAGTATAATTATATTTAATTATACCTTATAATATAAAAAAGAATAAGAATAGAGGAGTTATAATGATTCAAATATTTAAGTTAAAAGAGTTAAATCAGGTTGAATTATCACATTTGGAAGAATTAAATTCTTGATGAGATAAACCTGTTGATAAAAAAATTGCAAAATGTAAATTATTTATTTCAAAGTTTGGACTGCAGCCAAATGATTACATTACATTTGATAGTTTAAAAGATGTTAATTTTAATGATTATATAAGGGGTGTAAATAATTATTTAAATTTTTATACACCGAAATTAAAAACAATTGTAAGCGAAAGACATGCTTTTAAAAAATTTGATAAGTCAATCATAAATTATATGCAATTAAATGGTTATACAGCATCAATAAGTACTATAGCCTCTTTTTATACAGAAGAAGTAGATCATGATTTAAATAAATTTAATAAAATTGATGCAATTAATTTTGCAAATAAAGTTTTATTAGAAAAATGAAATAAATTCAAAAGAGAAGTTTTATCAACTTTTGGTGGTAATGAAATAATTAAAGATGTTATAAAAGGGATATTTGAAAACGAAGTTATTTATGATGGTGTCTTCTTTGATTCAAGAGTCATTGTAAATACAATTGTAAAATATGCATCAAATCTTTTAAAGAAAACTGAAATTACAGAAAAACAATTTTTAAATATTATGTACTTAGCTTATCTTCAATCTAACTTTATTGAATCTTTTATTTACATCTACAAAGAATTCACAATAAATTTAAAATAAAAAACTATTAGGAATTAAACTAATAGTTTTTTTATTAATAAACTTTTATTTCTTCACCGTTAGTATCATTTTCAATAACGTTAACAAAAGCGATTGCAGCTTTCTCAACAGGAACAGGTTTTACACCTTTGAAATAATCACCATATAATTCAAGAGACTCATCAAAAACTGAAGGACTTATAGAATTTATTCTTATATTCTTTTTAATATCACAAGCAGCAGCTTTTGCAAAAGCCATAACAGCTCCATTAGTTAATGCTAACATTGTTCCTTCTTTTATAGGTTCATCTTTTGCTTTACCAGTGATTAATGTAATGCTTCCGTTTTCATTGACAAAATTCATTCCAATTAATACTATATTCACTTGACCAAGCATTTTATTATTAATTGAGAACATTATGTCTTCTTGAGTTAATTCTTCAATTGGTTTAATTGCAGCTGAACCAGCAGCTACTACAATATGATCAACATTTCCAATTTTTTTAAACATTGCTTCAATACTTTCCTTTGAAGTCATGTCTACCTGAATATCTCCAGATTTTCTTCCAGCTGTTATTATTTCATATTCTTTTTCGCTTTTATTCAATTCTTTTACTATAACAGCCCCTAATGTTCCATGACCACCTAAAATTAATAGTTTCATTTACATCTCCTTTTTAATTAAATTGATTATATAACTATTTTTAAAAACTGATTATTTTTTAGTTGATAAATTAATAAAAAAAAGATGCAAAAAGCATCTTTTTAGCAAATTAAATTGCTCTATTATTATTTGTATTTACGGTTTTGTTTTTGTTTGTAAATTCTTTTTTCTTTTTTACTTAGGTGATATTCACGTTTTCTAGCTTCAGCTTTGTTTGATGATGCTACTTTTTGAAATCGTTTAAGAGCTTTTTCGATTGATTCTCCCTCGTGTACGATAATACTTGCCATTTTTTCAACTCCAATTCAATAAACTATTAATATTTTATCTCAATTACGTTGTAAATTACAATACTTTTAATAAAAATAAAAAAATTTAACCTTTTTTGTTTTGGGTTAAATTTTATTTTCTATAAAAATCACCAAAGTTTTTTGTCAGATTTTTTTCTCATAATAAAGTAAGGTATAAATATTACGAATAAAACAATAGCTAATATTGTGAAGAAAATTAACATACAAAATTTATTAGCTGATTTTTTTAAAGCTATTTGTTCAGGAACTCCAACAATTTCATATCCATAAAATGAATCTATGTTTCCTTTTCTTGAATAATTAAATATTAAAGAAAAAATTTGAATTATTGCAGTTAATGATAAAATCACAATAAAAATCATGATTTCTGAATCTAAACTAACTTTATCTGATTTATTAACTAAGAATAAAATTAATGTTGTTAATCCTCCATATAAATAAATACCAAAACAAGTTCAGTTTAAATATATATGTCTTTTTACTATTTTTTTGTAACTTTTGATTATAAAGAATGGAATTCTTTCTTTTCCCATTAATAAGTCAGATTTATAACCTTTAACATCAATCATGATATGTCTTAAATCAATTAATGCAATTACCATAACAATAGAACTTAAAATTAAAATAGTAATCATGATAGCAGCACTTGGAATTAATTTTGGATCAATTCTTAAGAAGTTTTCTCCATCTTGTAATTTTATGTAATTTAATGCTATAAAAAATGCAGATACAATTGAACATATTATTGAAGTAAACATTAAGAATGCAATCTTATATTTTTCCATTTTAATTTCTTTTGCAATTCTTTTGTTTACTGTTACTGCCTCTAATTCTTTTTTTGAAAATTCAGGTGTAATACCTCTAAACTTATTTTCACCAAATACTGAATCACTAGAATTTACATAATTAGGATTTTTTATTTGATTTTGTTCATTTGGATTAGGCTGTTGAACCCCATTCATAATTTCATTATTCATTATTTGTTTTCCCTTTCTTTAAGTTTTGTTTCTTTTACTATTGAGTTAATTTCTTCATCTATTTTAATTTTTTCAATTTCTAGATTATTACTACTTTTATCTATTTTTACTTTTGTAACAACAAACTTTGTTAGATAAATTAGCAAAGATATCAAAAGAAGTGATGCAAAGAAAATGAAAATAAATAAAAATGGAATTGGTTTCCCAAATATAACTAGAGCATTATTTACGTCAAATATCCCCTTCATGTCATTTCCCCTTTAAATAATTTTATCATTTTTTAGTTTTATTTGTTTTTAGTTTAAATAGTCAGCACAGAATAAAAAACTAAACAATGAATGTTTAGTCTTATTTTATTGTTTTAATACTTAATTCAGTTAATTGTTGGTCTTCAACATAACTAGGTGCATCATTCATCATATCAATCCCTTTTGAATTTTTAGGGAAAGCTATAACGTCTCTAATTGATTCTGAATGAGTAAGTAACATAATTACTCTATCAATTCCAAAAGCAAAACCAGCATGATTTGGTGCTCCATATTTATATGCATTTATAAATCAACCAAAGTTTTTCTCAATAGTTTCATCATCTAATCCTACAGCTTCAAACATTCTTTGTTGAATTTCTGAGTCTGTAATACGAACTCCACCACTTCCAAGTTCAAATCCATTTAAAACTAAATCATATGAATCTGCTATTGCATCTTCTTTATTAGTTTCAAAATCATCAATCGATTTAATGTTTGGCATTGTAAAAGGGTTATGAGCAGCTACATATCTAGATTCCTTATCACTTCATTCGTATAGTGGAAAATCAATAATTCATAATAATTTATAATCATTAGGATCATTTAAGTTTAAAATTTCAGCAACTTTATTTCTAACTGCACCAAGCATATCTGATATCTTGTCGTATTTACCAACGTTTAATAGAATAGTTGCTTTTTCTTTAATATTAAATTGTTTAACTAAAGCTTCTTTTTCACTATCTGATAAACTTGAAGCAATTGAACCACTTCAAGTTCCATTTTCAAATTTAGCAAATGCTAAATTATTAAAACTCTTTTGTTTTGCAGTTTCTGTTAAAATTTCTAATTGTTTTTTGCTCAATAACTCTTCAACACAAATTCCTCTAATTGATAATTTATTTTCTTTAAAACCTTCGAATAATTTGATCTCAGTTTTATCAAATATTTCATTTAAAGTATTAATTTTTAAATCAAATCTAATATCTGGTTTGTCACTACCATATAAATCTATTGCTTCTCTAAAAGGCATTTTGATTAATTTTTCTTTAAAATCAATTCCTTTAACTTCTAAAAAGATTTTCTTAATTACCTTTTCAATTTGGTCTTGAACCTCTGCAGCAGATGCAAATGACATTTCCATATCCAATTGAGTAAATTCAGGTTGACGATCATTTCTTAAATCTTCATCTCTAAAACATCTAACAATTTGATAATATTTATCAAATCCACTAACCATTAATAATTGTTTATATAATTGAGGAGATTGAGGTAATGCATAAAAAGTATTTTTATTTAATCTTGATGGAACTAAAAAATCTCTAGCTCCTTCTGGAGTTGATTTCCCAAAGTATGGAGTTTCAACTTCAACAAAATTATCAGCTTCAAATTCTTTACGAATTATACTGTTAACTTTTGCTCTTAAAAGCATATTATTTTGTATTTTTTGACGTCTTAAATCTAAATATCTATATGACATTCTTGTTTCTTCTGAAACTTCTACATCGTTTTCAATAACAAAGGGAGTTAGTTCACTTTTATTAATTAATTCAATATTTTCAACTTCTATTTCAATTTCACCAGTAGGTATATCTGTATTTTTTGATTTACGTTCAATAACTTTACCTGTTATTGAAATTACATATTCAGGTTTTAAATTATTAATTAATTCTTGTTTGTTTTCATTAACAACAATTTGTGTAATGCCATAAAAATCTCTTAAATCAATAAATGTAATTTGTCCCATTTTACGAATTTTTTTAATTCATCCCTTTAATGTTACTTCTTGATTTACATTTGAAATGTTTAATTGATTACAATTATGTGTTCTTTTCATTTCTATTTTTCCCCTTTTAAGTATTTAACAATATCTTTAAATTTCATTTCTTTAGTTTCACCCGAATTTTGATCTTTTATTGCATAAATATCACTATTAATTGAATTTTCACCAATAATAACGATATTTTTAGATTTCATTCTTTCTGCTGATTTAAATCCAGCTTTTAAATTTTTAATATTTCAATTTGTATCAACTTTTAAGTTTGCTGTTCTAGCTTCTAATAAAAGCTTGTTTGTTAAAAATTGAGCATCATCAGACAATGGTATTATAAACAAGTCTAATTCATCTTCATCAGCAACTTTTATTTCTTGATCACTAAGAAGCATCATTATTCTTTCAATACCTATTGCAAAACCACTAGCAGGTAAATCAGGTCCGCCTAGTTCTTCAACTAAACTGTTGTATGAACCACCAGCGATAATAGCTTGATCTGTTTTAATATTTTTAAATTCAAATACTAAACCTGTGTAATAATCTAATCCTCTTACTAAGTTAAAGTTTATTTTTGCTTCAAACCCTAGTTGTTTTATTTGATCAAGTGTTTTATTCAATCTTTCTTTGTTTTCTTGACTTGCAAATAAAGTCATTTTTGGTGCTTCTGTAAATTTATTACCATCAATTTTACAATCTAATACACGTAAAACGTTTTTCTTAATTCTTATTTCACAATCTGAACATAAATCATTAAATGAATTTAAATATTTTTTAAGTTCTAATTCATATTCTTTTCTTTCATTTCCGCTTATTAAATAGTTCATTTCAACAATTACGTCTTTATTAATTTTTAATTCTCTTAAGAATGACTGACCTAAAGAAATTAATTCAACATCATGACTAATTGAATCTATACCAAATGTTTCTACACCTAATTGATTAAATTGTCTATATCTTCCAGCTTGTGGTCTTTCATATCTAAAAATAGGGCCGATATAAAATGTTTTATATGGTAGATTCTCTTGAATATATAATTTATTTTCAATTAAAGCTCTTACAGTTGGTGCTGTTCCTTCTGGTCTTAAAACATATTCGCGGCCTTTTCTATCAGTGAACTCATACATTTCTTTGCTTACAATATCGCTTGAGTCACCAACACCTCTAACAAACAATTCTTTAGATTCAAACATAGGAGTAATGATTTCACCATAATTAAAAAGATTTAGAACTTTTCTAAATTTTTCTTCTACTGCATTTCATTCTTTAGAATTATTTAAAAATAAATCTTGAGTTCCTCTAGGTTTTTGAATCATAAAATCTCCTTTTGCTTTAAATATTATAACATTTTCATTTATTAACAAATAATAAGGTTTTACAAAATAAAAAAATGATAGAAATCTATCATTTTGATATTAGCTTTGTTCTTGTTCGTCTTCATCAAATAATGAAGGATCTATTTCATAATGTTTTCCTTGCATAGCAGCCATTGTTGCATTTGTTTGTTCAGTTCTTGCTTTCATAATTTTTTGTACATCTTTTTTAGGATTAACAACAACTAACATTAATGCACCCATTAAAGTTAAAATTGAAGATACTAAAGCACAAATTGAAAGACTTGTAATTATAGATATTTGAGAACTGTATGTTGATGATAGTGTTTCTATAAATTTAGAAAAGTCATTATCAATAAATACATCTTTTGAAGGGCTAATTTTTAGATATTGATAAGAATCTCATTTATTCATAATTAAATCTTTTGAAATTGAACCAGAAACCTCAAATAATAAGAAGAAGATAAATATCGCTACTATTAGTAATGTGAATCCACTTACTCTATATTTTAATCTTGATGAATCTTGTTTTTTTCAGAATGTATAACCCATATACCCAAATCAAAGTAAATAGAATATTGCAAATATTATTGAACCAACGTTTGTTGATGATTTTGCAAATATATCTAAATTAGTAGAAATCTTACCATAGTTTTGAGAAACTTTTCCATCAACTACAAATCAGTAGTCAAAACTAGAATTTCATCCATCAAAAGTTGGAAATAAAACTTTAATTAATGAATCATCGTTTTTATAACTTAAATCAACTCTTACAGTTCCTATATAAACAACTAACGCAACATAAAATATTATGGTTGCAAGCATAAGTACTGTAAATAGTTTTTTAATAAGTGGCATATATTTTGGTTTTGTCTTAAAAGGATAGAATTTAGGATTCATAAAGATATTTGGTGGTACATTTCCACCCATATTTCCACCCATATTTCCACCAAAAAAGTTTTGTTGTTGATTAAAGTTTTCCTGATTCATGTTTTCAGTACTTGAATTAGTTTTCTTTTTGTCAGAGTTTGCTTTTTCTTTTTCAGCATTTTCTTTTGCTTCTTTTTCAGCTTTTTCTTTTGCTTCTTCATCTAATTTTTCATCCATTTTTTTAACATAATCTGAAGATAGTTTAGCATTTGATTCAATGTCCTCAATTGTAAATATTTCCTCTTCATTTGTTAATGTTTTTCTCATTACTTTATAATTTTCATTAATAAAAGTAACAACACGTGAATACTCAGCATAAATTTCTTCGCTATTGATATCATCATCTGCTGCTTCAAATCTATTTGAAACTTTAGTTATTTTTACATAAGCCTTTGCAAATTCTGCCGCAACTTTTTTACGGTTATATCTACACTTGAATTTATCGCTTTCTAAAAGCAATAATAAGTCAATTAACTTAATAACTTCTTTTCTAAAAGCTTCTTCTTTTCTTAGAAAATATTTTAATTTATCATTTTTATTAATATTAAACAGTAAATGTGAAATACTAATATAAATTTTTTTATTATCCATTTTTATCCTCCATGTTTTTAATAAATCTATATTCAACTATATTGTCTTTATCCATAGTGTTATTTAAAACACCTTGTTGAATATAATATAATAATTTAATTTTATCATTTAATTCTCTAATGTTAAGTTTATTTGAAATAGCTATCTTAACTCTATAAGGGTGTGCTTTTGTTATTTGAACAATTTCTTCATTTCTAATTCCTTGTTGTTTCATAACATTTACATCTCTAAAGAAAACAACAGTTGAGCTTAATAATGCTATTAATTTCGAAATATCATCATTCATAAGTAAATAATCTTTATAAAGTTTTAAAAATGTTTTTGTTTGATTATTAACAAAAGCATTTGATAATTCGAAGATGTCGTTATCAATATATTTAGATAAATTATTTTTTATATCATCAAGTGTTATAACATCTGATTCTATGTGAGAAAGTTTAGTTAATTCATTTGTTAAAGTTTGCATATCTTTTGGAATAGATTGCAATATAAATGCTGCATCATGATCTGTTATTGATTTTTCATTTCTAGTGAAAAAAGCTTTAATATAATTTAAAACTTCATTTTCTTGCATAGTTTTAACATTAGTTACTTCTAGATTCTCTTCTATATATTTAGCTATTTTTAGTCTTTTAGAAATTCTTTCGTTATTTAATGTAAAAATTACAACATTATCGGTTTTACTTTCAAGAATTTTGTAAAGTGCTTCTTCTGAATAGTTTCTATGCAAACTTATTTTTTCTTCTGTTGCAAATCATGCATCACTTATTATTAAAATTTTAGGTTCTCCAAATAAGGAGAACGTATTTAATGAAGTATACATTTCGGATATATCATTATAAATTAAGGAATAATTTTCAACTTCATATTCTTTTTCAGTCAATAAGTTCTTAACTAATTTATTAACTGTTTTAGTTAGTAAAAAATGATCCTCTGAATAAATAAAATACATACTTACCTCCACAAATGTTATTCTTATTTTATATCAATGTTTAGATAAAAATGTTTAAAGAATAAAAATGTTTAATTTTATCTACTTATTTGTTATAATCTAAATTGTACTAAAAATTATATAAAGGAGTTGAAATTATGCCAAATATTAAATCACAAAAAAAACGTGTTTTAACTAATGAAAAATCAAGAGCTTCAAATAAAGCAATTAAATCAGAAATTAGAACAGCGATTAAAAAAGCTTTAACTGCTAAAAAAGATGAAGCTACTGATGCAACAGATTTAATTAATCACGCAGTTAGTTTAGTTGACAAAGGTGTTAAAAAAGGTATCTTAAAACCTAATAAAGCTGCAAGAGAAAAATCACGTTTAATGCAAGCGTAATTCTCAACTAAAAAGAAATAATGTAAGGCAACAATTGTTGCCTTATTTTTTTATTATCTTATAGCTTTTAAATAAAACAAAGACATTGTCTAAACCATTTGTGATGTAATATTGTATTTTTAATTTTTTGAGTGTGTCAATTGTTTCTTTATGAGGAAACTTTTTATTTCCACCTTCATTTTCACCACTTATTAAAGCAATTTTAGGTTTTATTAAATTAATGAACTCAAAACTTGAACTTGTCTTACTCCCATGGTGACCTATTTGTAAGATATCTACTTTCTTAAGATTTAAGATATAAATAAAATCAATTCTATTCATTAAGTACATTTCTGTTTCTTTTTCAGCATCTCCCATAAATAAACTTCTTATATTTCCAATATCTACTATTAAAACTAAACTCTTATTATTTTCAGAATTAGCATAAGGATTTATAAAAATATTAATAATAATGTTCTTTATTTTTACAGTATTTAATATGTCTTCATTTAAAATAATTTGCTTTATTTTAAAATTTTCTTTTAAACTGAATAAATTATTATAATGGTCTTCATGTGTATGAGAAATAAAAATTAAATCTATTTTATTGATACCTTGATACTTTAAAAAATTACTTACGAGTTCTGGACTTCTTTGCTTTCCAACTCCAGCATCAAAAATTATAGTTATATTATTTCACTTGTTATGATAAACAAAACTATTACCGTTACCTACATTAAGCATTGTCAAATATTCTGAGGGCTTAAATAAAAAATTTAAAAGTAAAAATAAAGTAAATGCAATTATTGAATATATCTTTATTTTTATTGATACTAAATCACAAACAAAGTTTATTATTGTTAAATAACCAAATAATATAAAAATAATATTGAAGTAACCAACATTTAATATAAGACTTATTCTTTTAAGCAAAATAAGTACAGTTAGTAATACATCATATAAATTAATTAATAACTCTTTGTTAATTAAATACATTAATGGCGAAATTCAATAATATACACTTATTATTGGTGATAATAAAAAAGCATAAAACATTGAAGTACCATTTATTTGATAAGTGAAATATACATTCAATAAATTTAATAGCATAAAGAAGAAAATGAAATTAAAAAACTTTTTTTCTTTATTAACTAAAGATCAAAAGAGAATAATTAAAACAATGTATCAAAAACCAGAACTAAAAGCAAAGTTAGGAAAAATTAAAATGATAACGACCATTGAAACAAGATTTTTTAAATATCTATCACTTTTTAAAATTTTAAATATATCTAAAATTTGATTAAACATTATCCTTGTAAACATAATAGGTCAACAAGTTAAATAGCTTCATACAAACAATATAAAAGTTGAAATGTATTTAAATTTTCTAAGAGTTAATTTATTAAATAGTTTAAACATTAAAAACATATTTATAAAATTAAAATTAATTAAATATTTTAAACCCAATTGATTTAATTCAGAAACCATTAAATCACTAGAATCATACTTATTTAAGAAAATCACATTAATTAATAAAGGAGCATTATTTAAATTAAAATGTTTATAGATTAAAACTCTTATATTGAAGTTATTTAATATTTCTAAATTTGATGCTTTAATTTGGTATCTAATATTATCCTTACTAAGATATTCTTTAAAATCAAATTCGTAGTAATTAGAAATGCTATTTATTTGATTTACTTTTCCTTTTATGTTTAGTTTCATACCTACGACATAATTATTTTTGTTAGCTTGTATATAAAATTTTGTATTATTAATTTTAACTATTATGTAATTAGTCTTACATTTTAATATTTTTGCTTTTCCGACTATTTCTTGTTCTTCTTCAAAACTATTTGAATTTCAGTATTGATATATCAATAACATTATTATTGCAATAACTATTCAAGCAATTACAAACAATATTTTTCTTTTGTTTTCTAATCAGGTAAATATTAAAAGTATCAAAAGGCTTATAAACAAATAAATTATTTCTTGTGTATAAAAGAAATGATACATAGATACGAGTGAAATTAAAAAAATAAAATATAAAATAGGCTTAAAATGTAATAAGTTTTGAAAGTCCTTTTTCAAATAAGAATTGTTCATTTTTAGATTCACAAAATGCTTTCACCTCACTTTCAATAACAGAAGAAGGCTTTGCTTGATCAATAATTAAGAATAGCTCAATAGAGTCAGATGAGCTTAAGTTAAATAGCAATATATCACTCATTTTTATATCCAGATAATTTATTTTTTGAATATATTGATCTTTGATGTCTAAAACTATTTTATCTTGTTTTAAATTCACTTTAATTGGCTCAAACCAACTCAAATTACTGTCAACTTTTTGAAATTCATATCAATAATTTTTATAATTATTTTTAGGCAATTTTTTAGGGTATGTAAAATTTTCAATATTTGTTATTAATTCATATCTAATTTGAAAAATAAATTCTTCTTTATTGCTAAAATTATCAATACTAAAAAAACTTGTTACAAAAACAAGAATTAAAATGATAGTAAAGGCTATTAAATATTGAAACTTTTTCATATTAGTTATTAAGGTAAAAAATAAAAAAATCTACCTAAGTAGATTTAATTTTAATTATTTGTTAACTTTATTTAAAATTTCTTCAATTCTATTAGCATTTTCTAAACTAGTATCATATTCAAAGAATAAATCTGGTACTGTTCTTGTATTTAATTTATGTGCTAATTTCATACGAATTGTTTTTTTATTTTCTTCAAGTTCACTTACTATTAATTCTTTTGTTATTTCTTTATTTAACGGTAAGAATGATCAATAAATTTTAGCTATTTCACTATCATTTGTTAATCTTACTTCAGCAATTGAAAGTGCTCTTAAAACATCGTTTTTCATTTCTCTTTCAATAATAATTGTAAGTTCTCTTAAAATTGTAGCTTCTTTTCTACCTTTAATTTTGTGATTTGCCATAAATCCACCTCGAGTTCTATACTATTATTATAATATTTTTTTCAAGATTTCCAAAATTTCTTTTCCAGCTATCTTAATAAAATCGTTAAATTGAACATTGTTTGTGTTTTTTTCTCCAATTACATCACTAACAATTTTTATTACACTAAACTCTTTTTCAAACAAATAGGCTGTTTGAGCATATGCAAAACATTCCATATCTAAAACACTAATATTATCTTCAATTTTATTAATAAAATTTTCAACTTGTTCAGTTGAGTGGATAAATATATCTGATGAAGCAATATTTTTTATTTTTGCTTTACTGATAGTCTTAATAATATCTTTATTACTTGTTTTATAATATTTTGGCATTCTTGGTACTTGACCATAAGCATAACCAAATGCAGTCGCATCAGCAACACTGTTATAGACTTTATCAATAATTAAAATATCACCTTGTTTCAATTCTTTATCACAACTACCGCTTGTTCCAATATTAATTATTGAATCTATATCGTATTTACTTAAAATATATGACAATTGAGCAGCTGCATTAACTAAACCAATTCCAGTTATACAAAACATAATTTCTTCATTTTTATAAATTGTAAATTTTTCATTTTCAACTTTATTTAAATTGTAAAAAGCAATTGAATCTTGCAATTCTTCATGCATAGCTCCTATAATTAATTTCATTATTTTTCTCCTTTTACATAAAAGTTATAAGTTTTTAAAAGTTTATCACCAATAGAATCTATTCCATGAGTTTTAATTGCAACTTCATATTGGTTTATTAGTAATTTAATAAAACCATTTTTTAAATTTTTAAAACATTCTTCTCGATAATATTCAACATTTTCATAATCTCGTTCTGAACTTATTTTATCTGCACAAAAAACAATCATATCTAATGTTGACATATTTTCACAACCAACAGTGTGATTGTAAACTGCATTAATTATTTCTTCATCTCTAATTAATCAATCATATTTTAAATGAAACGCACCTGTATATGAGTGTCAAACAGGTTTTGGTTCAACTATTAATTCTTTTTCATACTTATTAATGTATAAAGTTTGCTTTTCATCTGTTCATCTTTTAGTGATATCATGCAATGTACCAGCAACTTTTGCTTGTTGAGGATCTAAATTATTAATTTCAGCTAGTTTAGCTGCCATTTCTCCAACATTCAAGCAATGTTGATATCTTTCTTCATCCATAAATGGTTTCATTCTTGTTTGAAGATATAACAAGTGATAATTTATATAATGATTTACTTTAGGTGTTAATAAATTCAATTCTTCAAGATTTCTTATTTTTGTTGAACTTAAGAAATTGTTATCAAAATGATAAATAGGTAAACTATATTTTATTGCAACATCTTTTTTATATTCATGACTTCTTTCAAACACAATAAAATTAACTAAATTAATTAGTTCGTCAAAATTATTTCATTCTTCTAATCTATCTAAATTATCTGAACCAATAACAAAAGAAAAATCATATTCTGGATACATTTTTTTGAAATGTGAAACTGTTTCAAAAGTTGTTGTAACTCTTTGATTGTTCATTTCAAATTGATTAATTTTAATATAATTTTCATCTTCAAAAATAAGATTAAGTAAATTTAATCTTTCTTCATTTGAAGTTTTTGTAGAAGATTTAAAAGGATTTAAAAATGTAGGTATTATTCAAACTTCTTCATAACCAAGTTTGTCATGACAAGTTTTTGCCATATTAAAATGATCAGTATGTACAGGGTCAAAACTTCCACCAAAAAGTGCTATTTTTTTATTATTTTTCATCTTTTCATCTTTCACTCATAATATAGTCTTTACCTTTTTGTACTTCTGTTTTACTTAATGTTGGATAATCTCATTGTCTTAATATTTCATAAGCCACTATTCCTACTGTATTAGCAACATTAATGCTTCTAGTTTGAGGTGACATTGGAAGTCTAAAAGTATTTTCGTAGTTATCTTTAATAATTTGTTTTGGTATACCTGTAGATTCTTTACCAAACATTACAAAAACAGGCTTTTGATATGAATTAAAATCAAAATCACTATGTGGTTTTTCACCATATCTTGAAATACAAAATAAATCGATGCTTGGATTTTTTTCACAAAAATCTTCTCAGTCATCATATAGTTGGTATTCAACTAAATCAAAAGTACCAGCACTAGCTCTGTTCATTTCTTCTTTTTTAAATATAAAACCTAGAGGCTCTATAATATGTAACTTAGCATTTGTAGCAACACAAGTTCTAATTATTGCTGCTACGTTTTGAGCTATTTCTGGTTCATATAAAACTATATTAACTTGTCTTTTCATTTTATTTAATTTCCTTTTCAATTATTTTTTTAATATCATTCAATGCATAAGCTCTAGCTGAACAATTAATTTTATCTTCCTCAGTTAAATCAGCACAATAAACATTAAATGGTTCAGGTTTAAAAATATAATCATATCCAAAAGTATGATTTGATACTTTTAATTCCTCGCCCATTAAACCTTTTGTGATTCCTAAAGCTTCAAAACTTTGATTTTCTTCATAATTGCAAATTACAATAGCAGTTTGCATGCTCATGTTTTTATTATCTGAATCTTTAGTTTTTTCCATTATCATTTTACATATCTCTTTAAAATCAGTTACAGGGTATGCTCATCTTCTTGAATAAACACCTGGAAATCCATCTAGTGCATCAAAAAAATATCCAGTGTCATCACCAATGGCTCAACCTTTAATGTATTTTGATAATGCTTCAGCTTTAATCTCTGCATTTTCTAATAATGTTGCGCCATCTTCTTCTGGTTCTACATATTCTGGTAAATCTTTAACACTTTTTATTTCATAATCAGGTAATAATAATTTAAATTCTTTGATTTTACCCTCATTATTGGTAGCTATTCATAATTCTTTTTTATTCATGACTGCCTTTCTGAGATAATTTGATAATATATATTATATATTTTAGAGGTTTAGGTATAAAAATGAAAGCAGTTAGTGGTTTAAGTAATAAAATAATTGTAAAAGAAAAAGTTTTAGTTAAAGAATCTTATTCATATGTTGATAAATACCTTGACAGAGACAATGAAATAAAAATTTATGAGCAATTAAGTCATTTAAAAAATGATTTTATGATAATACCTTTTGAATGAAAAATAAATAAAACACAAATGGTATCTAAAACTGAATTTTTTGATAATGCCATAACTCTTCACGAAACAGATATCTGTGTTAATAAAATGAAATCAATAATTAAAATAATTAGTAAAATACATAATTTAGAATTGATTGATATAAAGGTATTTAATCCTAAAGAATTTTTAAACTTCTTTATTAAAAATACAAAAAAATGTTTATTTGATTTAGACTTTATTAAAGATCAAGTTAATTTAATATTAGTTAATTATTGAAGTGATAATTCTAAACCAGTCTTTTCTCACAACGACTTAGTAAAAGGGAATTTTATTAATTATAAAAAAGGGTGAAAAATAATTGATTTTGAATATGGTATGTATAACCACTATTTATTTGATTATGCTAGCTTTATAAGTGAATCTTTAAATAAAAAAAGATGGAATGTATTTTTAAATTTATTAAATTTATCTCAAGCAGAATTAAACAAAATAACTGATCTGATCTTATATCAAAATTACTTATGGATTTATTGAGCCAGTTATATGTTTGAACAAACTAATGATCAAATTTTTAAAGACATAGCCAAAGAAAAATTTGAAAATATAAAATAAAATCTTAGCTTTTAACTAAGATTTTTTTTGTTTACTATTTTATTAACTATAACTATAGATAAATAAGAACAAATGATAATTCACATTCAAGTAAATGTTGTATCAGTAAGTCAATGACTTCCGTTAATTAAAAATGATATAACTAAAAATAACTGATGTACAAAGAATAAATAAATAGCAGCTATTTTTCCTTTTGATAAATTGTTAGGATTTTTAAAATCAATTATGAAAATGAATGCAAATCCACACATACCCATTTGAGCCATGTGCCCTGATGGAAAAGCATTAGCATCAAATAATTTTTCAATTGATCAGTCTATTTTACCTGGGTTACCAATTAAACCGTTAAATATTCATCATGGTTGAAAGACATCGGGTGATTTAACTCAATTTGGATTAAAAATTATAGCTATTCCATATTTCTCTTTAAACATGTTTACTCTTTCTTTTAAAACAACTTCCATTAAGTTATAGTAATCTCTTCCCATTAATATTTTTAATGTTCCAACTAAACCATATGCTAAAAAGAAGAAAACGATTATTTGTATACATTTAATTCAATATTTATTTTCATAAAAAAATGGTTTTTTAAATCAAACTAATTTTGCATATAATAATATACCCAATAATATTCCAAATTGTAAAACAGTTATAAAAACTAGCAATATTCTAAAATCTTTTGCACTAATAAATTTTTTAATATCAAATTCTAGTATATTTCCATCAATAGTTTCAACTGTTTTGTTAAATTTTCATGAACTATCAACTTTTAAAAACATAAAAATAAATCAAACAATTAGTATCACTGCAAAAAAGATTCAAGATCAAAAATCTTTATCTAACCCCTTTTTCTTATTTAGGTTTATTAAAATATATTCTATTATGATAAACGCTATTAATGCAAAAACAATATATAAATCTGTATACCCTGATTGTAAATAATAAATTGAAAGATATTTTATGAAGTCAATTTTTAATAACTGTGCAAATATTTCCATTATTTCATAATCATAAAATGAAGAAAATATAAAAAAGAATAAGTTTAATAAAAAAATACCTATCAAAGGATAAATTATGAATTTATTTATTTTATTGTTTTCTTTTAAAAATTGCATTCTTTATTTATAACTCCTCAAGACCATCTTAAGTTTTATTGTAGACAAAAAAAAAAAAAAAAACACTTTTTTGTCTAAAAAAAGTGATTTTGAGCTTCTATGAGAATAAACCTGTAGCACCAATAGCTGATGAAACAAGTATTCAAAATGGTATTGTAATAATACTTGTTAAGATTGTTAAAGTACCTACATGAGATGCAATTTTTGGTTCTTTATTATAAATAATTGCATAACCTACAATTGTGTTTGCTGTTGGTGAAGCTATGATTGCAACACATAATACAAATGCTAGTGAAGTTATACCTTTTCCAGTAACCGCTTTAAGTAATAAACTAAATATTATGAATAATACAACACATATTAATGGTGTAATTATATTTTTTACAAATGTAGCTCATCAAACTAATCATGATTGGAAAGATTCTTTAATTTGACTTTTTGCTAAAACAGCTCCCATTGAGAATCATGCAAGTGGACTAGCTAATGGAGCTAATATACCTAGAACTTGACTTAATCCTGGAATAAATTTATCGATTCTACTTATCGAATAATATGTGTTATCTATGTGTATTACTTTAATACCTGGAATTAATTGAAATAATCATAAAAATATCCCAATTAATGTAGCTATAATAACAGGGTTTTTAAACACCTTAAGCATACTTATAAATGAAGTCTTTTGCTTTTCTTGTAATAAACTATTTTGTACTTCATTTTCATTATATCTTTTCTTTTTCATTATATTATCAGCTGCTGAATACATAAAAATTCAAAAACCAATTAAAAATAATGATGAATATAAATCTATTGATTGTTGTTGATCAGGTGTGATTGCTTTGATGATCATTACACCAAAATAAACTGCTGATGAAAAAGCAACACTCATTCCTAAAGTATCTTGTAATGATTTTGTTTTACCTATGAAAAAATATTTAGATCCAAAAGTTAAACTTGTATAAAATATCAAACCTATAACTGCTATGAAAATAGATTCTCAAATATAATCAGTATTTATATCTATTAAAAAGCTTTTAAGCGCTAATGCAGGTAATGCTGCATATAAAATTATCTTAACAACAACTTTTTCTCAATCAGCAAAAATAAGCGTTTTTCTTTGAAATATGAAACCTATAAAAATAATAAACGAGGCAGCTATTAGAATACTTCAAAAATTAAAATTTGATAATACATCTACCATAGCTTTCATTGAACTACTATAAAACATTTTTTTCTCCAAAACTATATTTATATTAATTATAAACTATTTTATTTTTTGATTTTCCAGAGTTAATAATTTTCGCTTTCTTTCAATTCCGCAGTTATAGCCTCCCAAACTGTTATTTGAATTTATTATTCTATGACAAGGAATTAATATAAGCATTAAATTTTTCCCAATTGCATTTGCTACTGCCCTTGATGATTTATGATTGCCTATTCTTATAGCTAATTGTTTATATGAAATTGTTTTTCCATACGGAACTTTTAACAGTTCATTTAACACAAGTTTTTGAAATTCAGTTCCCCTAATTAAAAATGGAGTTTTAAACTTTTCTAATTTACCTTTAAAATACAATTTTATTTCATTATTTAGTTTTTCATAAATTACAGTATTATTTTCTTCAATGTCAGAATCAAACTCTTTTTTTAAATCCAATATTTCTTTTTCTAAATCATTTTTATCAGCAAATTCAAGTAAATACAATTTTTCATTGTCAAAAATAGCAATCATTCTCCCTATTTCAGTATCAATGTATTTTTTAAATAATTTTATCTTTTGTCTCATAACTCTTTTCCTTAAAACAATTATATTATTTATTATTTAAAAATCAAAAAATGAACCCAATTAGGTTCATTTAAATTAAAATTTTAGTTTTACTAATTCTCTTGTTGCTGAAGTTAGCATTCTATAACCATCTTTTAAAACTAAGATATCATCTTCAATTCTAACTCCACCTAAACCTGGGATATAAATACCTGGTTCAATTGTTAAAGTCATGTTTTCTTTTAAAATAGTATTTCCTGCAGCTGATGCATATGGTTCTTCATGAATTTCAACTCCATAACCATGACCTAAACCATGAGTAAAGTATCCACCATATCCTCTTTTTTCAATGAAATCATAAACTTGTTTATGTATTTCACCAGCATTAACACCTTCTGAAACTAAACTTATTCCTAAAGATTGCGCTTCATAAACTGCATTATAAATATCTTCTAATTTTGCATCTATTTCACCAATTGCTATAGTTCTAGTTTGATCTGAGCAATATCCATTGTAATAACATCCCATATCAATAGTTACAAGATCTCCAATTCCAATTTTTTTGTCAGTTGGAACAGCATGAGGCATACTTCCATTAACACCAGATGCAATGATTGTGTCAAATGATATTTTTTCAGCACCTTTTACTAAAAATTCATTATCAACGAATCTTTGTAATTCTTTTTCAGTCATTCCTGGTTTTACATATTCAAGAATAGCTTCAAAAACTTCATTAGTTATATCACAAGCTTTTTGTAGTTGTTCAATTTCTCATTCATCCTTAACAATTCTAATTTCTGAACAATTAATTGGTACTAAAGTTTGTTCTGTAAAAATAGATGCATATTTTTCAAATTCTGCATAATGAACTCAATCAGATTCAAATCCTAATTTTTTAACATTATGTTCTTTTAGTATTTCTTTCATTTGAACAAATAAATTGTTTGAAAATTCTCTTATTTCAATATCTTTTGGAATATTATTAGAATTTCTTGCAGCTGTTATATATCTTCCATCAACTAATAAATAACTTTTTGTTTTTGTTATCAATAAGTAACCTAATGAAGACTTAAATCTTGAAAATCAATATCTATTTTCAGGTGAATAAAATAAAATAGCTTCAGCTGAATTTGATTCTAATAATTTATTTACTATTTCTTGTTTTTTCATACTTACTCCTTGTTTGTTATATATTATTTTGCCACTAAATAAAAAAATAAAATAGTAAAACTATTTTTTTTGTTTATGTAATTCGTGTTTGTTGCAGTTACTGCAGAATTTTTTAACTTCTATTTTTTCTTTTTTCTTATCGTTTTTACCAATGTAATTTTCATTTTTACATTCTGTACAACGTAGAATATATTTTTCACGCATAAACGTCACCTCACTAAACTTTTCTTGTATAGATACAATATCTATTTAATATTATCAACCTTTCCACTTTTTTACAAGTTAGATAGTCAATAAATTTATTATTAAAGATTAATTTGGTTATTTTAGATGATTTATAGTAAAATATTATTAATGATTTTAATCATTCATCTTAAGGAGGAATTATGAAGAAATTGATAGCCCTTTTAGGAGCCGTTACTTTGACTGCTTCATCAGCATCACTTGTAGTAGCTTGTGGAAATACAACTGTACCAGCTTATGATAATTTTGCAAAACTTGCTAATGCAACTAGACCAACATTAAATGAAGATGGTGGGATTGAGCAAAAAGGTTCAACTTTGGTTTACTACATTGGAGCAGAAGATAATCTTTCTTCATTATCATTTGAATATGCATTAAAAAAATCAGTTGGACTTGAAGAAAGTGCTTCATTAGATGATACATTTGATAAATTGAATGAATCCAATAGCTCAACCAATGGTTTTGCAGGAGCATTTAAAGGTATAGGTGATGTTCTTGGTTCTAGTGATACTAATGGGAAAGACGGAAACCAATTAGAAGAAACAAATGTTACATATAATAAGAAAAAAGATTTATGATATTTTGAGAATAAAACAAATTTGATGACTTTTAGTTATGAAGCAACAGGTACTGAAATTGAAATGCATGGAACAACAGTTGATACTGTTGGAGATCTTTGAACAGATAAAGCAACTAAGAAAATATTAAATGATTGAATTAAACCCTCAATCGCTAGAATGGTTTATGCTAATATAGATAAAGATTCATGAGACAAAACAAATGATAAAGATCAAATCAAAAAAGTTAATGAAGAAATAAATTCAAGAACTGAAGCTATTAAAAATTCAAAAGGTCCTTTATTCTTAATTATTAGAAATGGTGAATTCATAGGTTACTTAGAAGGATTTGAAGCTTATAATGAAGTTACGAAAAGTGGAGATAACCCAGATTTAGGAAAAAGCAATTATAATACTAATGATTTAATAGTAAATTTCACAAAAGATATGCAAGATGTTATTGATAATAAAGACATTGTAATGGATACATATATTTCTACAAATACTAATTATAATTTAAACTCTAAAGCAAAAACAAATGGATGAAAATGAAAACATTGAGATAATTGAGTTATCAGAGATTCTAAAACATCATCTGAATCTGAATCAGAAACTGGAAGTTATTCATATAATTTAAATAAATACTAAAATAGGTTTTATCCTATTTTTTATTTTGTTTTTTTAAAATTAGCAAATAAAAAATCAACTCGAAAGTTGATTGTATTTTTTAAATGGTCCCCAAGGCCAGACTTGAACTGGCACGGGAGATAAAGCCCGGTGGATTTTAAGTCCACTGCGTCTACCGATTCCGCCACTTGGGGATGTATATGGTGACTCGCCGGAGGCTCGAACTCCGGACCCACTGGTTAAAAGCCAGTTGCTCTACCGACTGAGCTAGCGAGTCAAAGTTGGTTGGGCTAGCAGGATTCGAACCGGCGCATGAGGGAGTCAAAGTCCCTTGCCTTACCGCTTGGCTATAGCCCAATAAATGGTGGAGGGGGAGGGATTCGAACCCCCGAACCGAAAGGAAGTGGGTTACAGCCACCCGCGTTTGACCGCTTCGCTACCCCTCCATTTAAATGGTGCTGACTAAAGGACTTGAACCTTCGACCTATTGATTACTAGTCAATTGCTCTACCAACTGAGCTAAGTCAGCGATGCCTTTTTTTGCTATCCTCTTTTAACAAGGACATTATTTATTTTATATTATTAATTTTAAATAAACAAGCAAAATTTTAAAAAAAATGCTTTTTTTAAAATAAAAAAAGTTGTTAGTCAACAACTTTAAATATATCTTTAAGTTTTTTCTTTTCTTTAGATTTTTTAGGTTTAGAATTTCCTGTTTTTTGGAAGTCTTCTCTATTTTTTAAATTAATTTTATTTATTGTTTTATGATCTAATAAAATTTCTTTATCAACTCATTTTTCCATGTTTTCAATAATAGCTTTTCTTGTGTTTTTTGTTAGATCTTCTGTTTTTAATGAAATATGTTTTAAAGGCATTATTGGTTTCCCAAAAACAACTTTTATTTCAATATGTTTTGGTCTTTCTTTGCTAAATACTTGGTATGAGTTAATTATTGTAACTGGAACAACAGGGGCATTAGCCATTTGAGCTACTTTTAATGCTGCTGGTTGAAATTCTCCTACTTGTTGTGAATGACTTCTAGTTCCTTCTGGGAATATAGCTAATGAACGTCTAAAGTCTACAACTAATTGTTTTCCTTCTTTGAAAGCTTCTAATGCACTTCTTGGGTTTTTTCTATCAAGTGGGATACAATCCATTAAACGAACAAATCTACCAAATTTTTTATCTTCTCATAATTCTTTTTTAGCAATAAACGCTAAAGGTTGTTGAAGATAAAAATTATTTAATGCTACAAGTGCAACTGGATCAAAGTTTGATTGATGGTTAGGTGCTAATATAACTCCACGGTCTAATCAATTTTCAATTCCTTCACATTTAACAGTTATATCAGAAACATATAAAATTCTTTTCGCTGCTTTTTTAACAAAGTTATAGCAATATTCTTCTGAAAAATATCCTGGACTTTTTAAATTTTTTTTACTTATTTTTTTAGCTTTACGCATCATGTTTCACATTGGGAATCACATGTATGTCATTTTTCAAAAATTAAGTTTTAATTTTTCCTTTTTTTTCTTTTCTGTTTTTGATTTAGTTGTTTTTGCTGAACTAACAGTTGTTATTTCAGTAGTTTCAACAACTTTAACTTCTTCAACTTTAACTTCTTCAACTTTTTTAGCTGGTTGTTTTTTAGTAACTGGTTTTGTTTCAGTTGTATTTTTAGCTGTTGATTTTGGTGCAGCTGGTTTTTTAGTTGCTGATTTTGGTGCAGTTTTTTTAGCTACTGGTTTTTTAACTTCTTTTTCTTTTGTCATTTTATTTTCTCCTATTCATGTATTCAACATAAAAGTGTTCTTTTTCCACTATATTTATTTTATCAAAATTATCATAGTTAAAGTTTTTGATATGTACATTTCCTTCAAAATCATCTTTTATTATGCTTCTAATAATTTCATCACAATCATCAAAGAATAATTCATATATTTGACTTCCACCAATAATGTAAATGTCTTTTGATGTATTCCCTTTAAATTCTTTTAAAATAAAATCTTTATTATTAATAAAATTTATATTTTCTGACATGTATTCTTTGTACTTTTTAGTATCTCTTGTAAGCACATAATTGATACGATTTGGTAAACCTTTAAAGTTCATTGACTCAAAAGTTTTACCACCCATTAAAACATTTTGATTTAACGTTGTTGTTCTAAAATGTTGCATTTCTTCTTTTATAGATCAAGGAAGTGAATTATCTTTACCAATTACTCCTTTGCTTGTTTGTGCTCAAATCATTTTAATCATTTTTCTTCACCGCCATACCAACTGAATATTTTTTTTCATGAGAAATTGAAATCAATATATTAGTTAATTCTTTATTTAAAATAACTGGTGTTTTTTCTAAGTAACCTATATTAATTTTACTCATTGGCAATACTTCATTATTTTTTAAAGTTTTAATAATAGATTCTTTTACAGCTCATCTTCCAGCTACAAACTCAATCTTCGCTTTTTTTGAAGATAGTGTTAATAATTTTTCTAACTCATCTTTAGTTAAAACTTTATTTAAAAAATTTTGTCTTAAATTAACTCTTTTGTTTTCAACAATATCAATTCCAATATTTTCAATCATAATGTATCCTTTTATTTTATTTAATTTTATCAATTAATAGCCTATAAAAAAACCTCACAGTCTAATCTTGTGAGGTTTTTTGTTAATCTATTGATATTTTTACATTAAAATTATTAATTTGCTTATATTCAATCTTAGCTGAGTCTAACATTCTCTTTGAAGCTTTAACTTCATTTGAATCTTTATATTTATCTTCAAGGTAATATACATTTTTAATTCCTGCTTGAATGATGATTTTTGTACATTCGTTGCATGGAAACAAAGTAACATAAACATCTGAGTCAGTTAAGTTTGTTCTCGCACTTACAATAGCGTTTAATTCAGCATGAGCTACATAAGGGTATTTAGTATCGATTCATTCCCCTTCTCTTGTTCAAGGGAATTCATCATCATTAACACCTCTAGGAAATCCATTATAACCTGTTGATATAATTTGGTTTAAATTATTAACAAGAATAGCTCCAACCTGAGTTGATGGGTCTTTACTTCTCATTGCGCAAACTTTAGCAACAGTCATAAAGAATTGTTCCCAGTTTAAAAAATTCTCTCTTTTCATTATAGTTTGATTCCTAACTTAATGTTTGTAATAACATCAGCAGTTGAAGCTAAATTAATTGTTGCTACAGTTGAAGGTTTTGGATATAGATTTTCATTTCATGCTCCATCTTGAAATCTACCTAATCATCCGATTTTTTCAAATACTTGATTATAATGATCAAAATCTCCACCTATTTTATTTTTTGCATAGAATTGTAATGCTGTAATAACACTATAGTTATATGCTGGTGCTTTTTTAAGAGTAACAACAAAAACTATTGCTACAACTATAAATATTAATAAGAATAATATTAAAATGTTTTCTCTTCATGTTCAGTCTTTTAGTGGTTTTTTTACTAAACCTGCAAAAATTGATCCAAAGATAATTCCTGACATCAATACTGAGAATGAACTTAATTGGTCTTGGCTATTGAAAATAGCAAGAATAATTAAAACTATTGGTCAAATAACTTTTACTTTTCCAAATTTTGCTATTGGTGATGTTTCTCCAGAAACATTCATAGCCAATATACCAACCATAATTCCAATAATTGGAAGAGAACCTGAAGTAATAGTGTATGGTAATGTTGCTGAAACAACAAAACCAAGTGTTATATACGCTAAAACAAAAGAAATAGCTAATTTTCATACATTACCGATAATAATTTCAGTAATTTTACTTATTGAGAATAATGAAGTTGTTAATAAGAAAATCATTAAAGCACTAAATACTATCCCATTTCCTGAGTCCATAGCACTAAAACCATAAGTGAAAATTCTTCATCATTGACCACCTGCAATTGTTAATGTTTGGTTTGTACCACCAAATATTATCATTGGTGCTTGTCATGCTCTTGCTGATCATTTAACTATTTGACCAGCATCATTGTATGACATACCTTCTAGAATGCTTAAGTTCATGAATAAACCAATAATAGTAAATGAAACGGGCATTATTATGAAAAAGAATAAAATGATTCATGTAAAACTAATGTTATTATTTTTAATTTTATTTAAAGCTATTTTAAAATTATTAATTTTAATTTCATCATTTAAATCTTCGTCTTGAATTATGTTTTCTTCTTTATTTTGAGTTGTTTGTTTATTATTTTTAAACTTTGAAATTAATGGTAAAAATTTTACTAAATTATTTTGAAGTTCTTCTGGAGTTGTAATAACTAGAATTTCAGTTTCATCTTCTGTTAATTTATTTTCATATTCACTAATAACAATTTTTAATTTCTTAACTTTCTCATTCATAAAGTTTTTTTGAGCAGTCATTTCAATGTTTGATCAATTTTCTGTTGAACCTTCTATTTGAAGTTCTATTATTACATACTGATTAGAATTATTAATAAATATTGCACGTGACTCTTTTATTTTTTTATCAACGTTTTTGTACTTATATTCTTTTTTCAAAAACTTAACCAATGCTTGATAAGTGTTAGATTGTTTTTCAGTCATTTTCAACCCCGCCTTCCTGAAGAATTTTATCAGTAAATTCTTTTGGTAATTCTGCTTTTAATTTTACCATTTCTTTTGTGATTGGGTGTAAAAATTCTAATTTATACGCATGTAGCATTTGACCAAAATCAGTTTGTTTCTCTGCTAACTTACCATATGAAGGGTCATTTACAATTGGATGTTTAATGAAATTGAAGTGAACTCTAATTTGATGTGTTCTTCCAGTTTCAATAGCACACTTAACTAAAGTTGTTTTGTCTAAACGTTTAATAACATCAAAATTAGTTACTGCATATTTAGAATTTTTAGAGGTAACCATCATTTTTTTTCTATCATTTTGGTGTCTACCTATCGGTGCATCGATAATTCCTTTATCTTCTTTTATTTCACCTCAAACTAAAGCTACATATTCTTTGTATATTTCATGGTTCTTCAACATTTCTGTTAATACTTGGTGAGATTTATCATTCTTAGCAACAATTAATAGACCAGTTGTTTGTTTATCTATTCTATGAACAATTCCAGGTCTCTCAATACCACCAATTGTACTTAAGAATTCAGCATCTCTTCCCAATAAAGCATTAACCATTGTTCCTTCTGTGTTTCCAGCTCCAGGGTGAACAACCATGTTATTTGGTTTATTAACAACCAAAATATCATCATCTTCATAAACAATATCTAAATCAATTTTTTCTGGATTTATTGTTGATGCTTTTACTTCAGGAATATTAATTTCTATTTCAATATCTCCAATTAAATTAAAATTTTGTTTTGTTTCAACATTACCATTAATTATTACATTTCCATCTTTGATTAAAGTTTGAATGTAACTTCTTGAATATTCAGTAGATTCAGCTAAAGCATCTACTAAGTATTTGTCTAACCTTACTTTTTCAACATTAGCTTTTAATTTCATTTTTATCTACCTCTTTATTTATTTCTTTTTCTTTTTTTGGTTTAAATATGTTGATCATTTCTATAATGAAACACACTGCTCCAATTCCAATTCCAATATTGACTCACATGTCAGCTAAATTAAATATATAGCCTGAAGAGCCTAAGAAGTCAAAACCTCACACAAACATATCTACTACTCCACCATAAATTTCTTGGCCATCTCTTATAGTAGCTGGAGCTCAAGCTCTTGCTAATAAGTTTGCAAAACCACCAGCCAGTAATATTGAACAAGTGATAATTCATTTTTTATCATTTAAAAATATAAATACAATGATTAGTAATGTAACAAATAATGTGGCTAAAGTTACTGTTTTAGCTAAACCATCTGCATAATCACCACGACCATAAGCAGAACCTAAATTTATTTTGTATTGAAGATTTAAAAATCCATTTATAAATGTTTTTGAGTCATTTTCTTTCATTGTTGCAACAACAACTCATTTAATTATTCAATCTGAAAGTATCAAAAAGCTCATTATAGGGGTTGCTACAATAAGTTTAAATTTTCATTTAAAATCATATGATTTTAATCCAAAAATTAAATTAGATATTTGATTTTTAAACATAACTATCACCCCTTAATGCTTATAATGATTCTACTACTGAATTACATCTTTCACAAATTTCATCATTTATTAGTGTGTCAAATATTCCTCAACATCTTTCACATTTTGCTCCATTTTTAAGTTTTACACCAACAGATGCAATTTTTTGTTCAGATAATCCAGAACAATCATTTGTGAAACTTAAAGAATTAACAATAAAGATTTTTTCTAATTCAGTTGTCGATTCAATATTTTTAAATTCATCTTTTAAGCAAACTTTAACTGTTGCTTCAAAACCCTTATTAATTATTTTTTCTTCTCTTGCTATTTCTAAAGCTTTGTTTACATCATCTCTTAAAATCATAATGTTATTTCATTTTGTTACGAATTCATTTGATTCAATAAAGTCTTGTTTCTTATTATCTAATAAGTGAATTGAATCAGTTTTATTTAAATTAACCATTGCTTGGTAAACTTCTTCGATTGTATGAATTAATATTGGTCTTAATAAATCTATTAGCATTCAAAGTTGTTCATATAAAACTGTTTGAACTTGTCTTCTTCTAATTGAGTCTTTTTTCTCAATATATAAAATGTCTTTAATAAAGTCTAAGTAAAATGAAGATAAATCTTTAGTTACATAATTAACAACCAAATTATAAACTTGGTTATATGATAAATTATCATAAGCTTCACTAGCTTTATTTTTAACAACACTTAAATTATTAAGTGCATATCTATCTACTTCAGTTAAATTTATTTGATAATCCTTACTTGGATCAAAATCAAATAAATTAGCTAAAATAAATCTCATAGTATTTCTTATTTTTCTATAAGATTCTCCAATTTGTTTAATAATTTCAGGTCCAATTTTTTGATCATCAGTATAATCTGTTGAAGCAACTCATAATCTTAAAATATCTGCACCTTGTGTATTAGCAAACTCAATAGGATCGATTCCATTGCCTAATGATTTAGACATTTTATTTCCTTTTTCATCAACAGTCATTCCGTGAGAAATTAGTTTTTTATAAGGTGACTTACCTGAGTAGATAGTTGAGTTAATCATTGATGCATTAAATCATCCACGATACTGATCATTTCCTTCTAAATATAAATCATATGGTAATGGTAAATTTTTAAATCTTTCGCTTAGTGCAATTGCACTTGAACCTGAATCAAATCAAACATCTAAAATATCTTTTTCTTTTCTTAGGTTTTTATTTCTATAAGCTTCTGGTAAGAATGTATCTGCTGGTTTATCGAATCAAGCATTAGTTCCTAATTCAGCTATCTTATCAATCGCAAATGCTAATATTTCATTATTAAGAACTAACTTATCATTTTGATCGTAAAATGCAACGATTGGTACTCCTCATAGTCTTTGACGTGAAATAGTTCAATCTGTTCTATCTTCTAATACTTGATATAGACGTTTTTTTGCTCATTCAGGTTTTGTTGTTATTTCATCAACATTTGCTAAAATTTGATTTTTAGCTCTTTCTAAACCAATGAATCATTGTGATGTACAACGGTAAATAACAGGTTTTTTAGTTCTTCAGTCATGTGGATATGAGTGAGAAACAAATTTTAATTTTAATAATCTTTGTTTTGCTTCTAAATCCATACCAACAAGTTTATTAGCATCTTCGTAGAATACTCCAACAAGTTTTTCATCAAATTCAGCAATTTCATTTGTGAATTTACCTTGATCATCAATTGGAGCAAATGGTTCTATACCATGTTGTTTAACAATTATGTAGTCATCTTCCCCAAATCCACCAGCGGTATGAACAATACCAGTTCCAGCTTCATCAGTAACATGATGTCCAATTACAACTTGATTAATTTTTTGTTCATATAATGGGTGAGCATATTTAACACCAACAATTTCAGGTCCTTTTAAAGTATCTAAAATTTCAAATGTTTCTCAACCAATTTGTTCTGCAACTTTATTAACTAATGAAGATGCTAAAATAAATTTTCTATCATTAGCTTTAACAATGTTATATTCAATGTTTTCTCCAACAGCAGCCATTTGGTTTGAAGGAATAGTTCAAGGTGTTGTTGTTCAAATAACAATTTCAGTATCAGTATCAATTTTTGCATTACCTTCAACAATTTTCATAGCTACAAAAATAGTTGGTGATTTAACATCTTTATATTCAATTTCAGATTCAGCTAAAGCAGATTCACTTGAAGGAGATCAGTAAATTGGTTTTAATGCTTTGTAAACCATTTCTTTTTCATACATTTTTTGGAATAGTCTTAATTCACTAACTTCAAAATCATGAGTTAATGTAACATATTTAACATCGCTATTAGAAAAAATACCTAAACGTTTAAATTGATTAGCTTGATTTGCAACTTGTTTTAAAGCGTAGTCTTTACACATGTCTCTAAACTCAACTGCTGGAGTTTGTTTACGATCAATCCCCATTTTTGTTACAGCTGTTTCAATAGGCAAACCATGAGTATCTCAACCCATAATGAAAGGAGCTAAATAACCATTAGCATTTTTTCATCTAATTATCATATCTTTCAAGGTTTTATTTAAGGCATGACCAATGTGTAAATCACCATTTGCATATGGTGGACCATCATGTAACATAAATAAAGGTTTTCCTTCATTTAGTTTTTGTTTTTGATCATAAATTTTCTTAGCATCTCACATTTCTTGAATAACAGGTTCTTTATCTTTTAAACCTGCTCTCATATCAAAATCTGTTTGACCAATTAATAATGTATCTTTATAAATGTTTTTCATTTTCTAATCTCCTTTAAAAATAAAAATCGCCCCTTGTATAAGGAGCGATTAACCGCGGTACCATCCTAATTAATAAATTAAAGCTTAATTTATCATCTTCAAGGTTTTAACGGTGCCACCGCAGAATTCTACTCAATTTAATTTTTCTTTTCTGTTGAAAAAAGGTGATATCTTTTAAATATTATTACTAGTTTACACCAACCACTAGCTCTCTTTGAATAATTAATTTAAAAAACTTGTCCTTTAGTTTTTATAATAATATTTTATATTATTTTTAATTAAATTTGATGTTTTTTAACAAAATCTGTTGTTCTTAAAATGTAATCTTCAGTAAACTTAATAATTGATTTAGTATGATTAATTCCTGTATCATAAATAATTAATTCATTCACTTTAGATTCTTCTATATTGTTTTTAACATCTTGCATTTTAAAACTATCTAAAAAGTTTGTTACTCTATCAAATCTGTTATGAATATACATAATAGGTATATACTTATGTTTTGTCTCAATTAAATTAATAAAATCAAGTTCAACTAGATTAACTCCATATTCATTTTTATATATTTTTAACATGTCTTCTAAAACCAAGTTAACATAATTCTCAAATATTTTTGGAGCATTATTTGCAACCATTCTTCTTAGAAGTTTTGAAACTGACATATAAGCTGAATCTGATATTGCTCATTTGATATTATTTTCCGTAACAAATTTTTCTTCTGTTAAAGCTAGGTAGTTAACTGTAAATCCACCCATGCTTGTTCCAACAAGACCAATTTCTTCTGGTTTATAATTTTGTGTTACTCATGAAATAATTGTCATTAAGTCTCACTTTTCTTTATAACCTCAAGTTACAACATCAGTATCACTTGATCCATGATTTCTAAAATCAAAAGTTATTATGTTGTACCCTAATGAACGATAGTGTCAAGTTAAATATAAAACATTGAATCTTCCTGAATTGAATCCATGAACACCGATTACTCATTTATTGCTTGGCTTTGGGTTTAATCATACACTAGCAACAATTTTTACGCCATCTTTTGAAAGCGTCGTGAAGTTAGCTGTTGGGCTTTTATATTCTTTTATTTTTAATTTTTTATTTGAATTTCTATTAGTTGAATTAAAGTTATTAATTGTTTTAACAAAATTAATTTTTAAACTAGCTGCTTCTTCACGTTGTTTAATTGTTTTGGAAAAACTTGAATTTCACATTTGAATCATTTTATGAGCTAAAGTTGAATATTCTGACATAATAACCTCTTTTCTATTATTTATATTTTACTATAAACATACAAATAAAAATGAAATAAAAAAATAAGCATTGCTTATTTTCTAATTAATATTTTGTAAATGTTACCTTCAATTTTTTTGTAGATACCATCATTAATGTAAATAACACCTGATATGAAATCTATAATTCTTCTTTTTTCTGCTTTTTCTAATCCTGAAAGATCAACTAAAACAATTTTATTAATTTTTAATTCATCTGCAATTTTAGCTGCATCAGAAAATGAAGTAGGTTTAATAATTTCAGTTCTTTTAGAAGGAATATCTTGATTGATTGTGTTTAATTCACTTTCATTTGAATATTCAACTTCTTCTTTAGTTGTTGAATCTTCTTCATCATACATACTGTATCCATTTACATCGTTTAAAGCTTGATCTATTTCCCCTGATTCAAGTTTTTTAGTTTTTATTTTATCTAGTAGTTCTTTAATTTTCATTTTCATTCTCCTACTACTTCAAGAATGTTGGGAAATCATCTTCAGTATCATCTGAATATGTTGATGCACCGCTATTTACAGAATGCATAGTTTGGTGAGCATGTAGAACATCTTCTTCAAATGAAGTAGACGCTTTTTGTTCTTCTTCGACATGAGTTGACTTGTATAAACTTGAAGTTCTTAAATTTGCAAATGTTGAAGTTGCGTTTGATTTTGTTCCTAAGCTTGCTGATGATTTAATCATTTCTTCATCAAAACCAGTAGCAATAACAGTTACAACTAATTCATCTTTTTCAGTTAATTCTTTATTAATAGCTACTCCAAAAACAATGTTTACTTCTGGATTATCAATTGCTTGGTTAACAACATCAACAACATCATAAGCATCATTTAATGAGATACCTTCTCCACCAGTAACGTTAACAATAACATCTTTTGCACCAACGATTGCTGCTTCAAGTAAAGTTGATGATATAGCATCATTAGCTGCTAAGTTTGCTTTATCTGGACCTGTTCCTAAACCAATTCCAAATAATGCATTACCTTTTTTAGACATAACTGTTTTAACGTCAGCAAAGTCTAAGTTAATTAAAGCAGGAACTGCAATTAAGTCTGTAATTGTTTGAACACCTTGTTTTAATATTGCGTCAGCTTCAGCAAAAGCTTCTTGAATAGGTTTAGCACCAATGAATTCTAATAAGCGATCATTTGAGATAACAATTGTTGAATCAACGTATTTTTTTAATTCAATGATTCCTTCTTCTGCAAAAGTGTTTCTGTATTTACCTTCAAATCTGAATGGTTTAGTTACAATAGCAACAACTAAAGCTCCTGTTTCTTGAGCAATTCTTGCGATAACTGGAGCAGCACCTGTTCCAGTTCCTCCACCCATTCCAGCAGTTACAAAAATTAAATCAGCACCTTCTAAAGCAGCTCTTAAATCGTTTTCAGATTCTAAAGCAGCTGTTTTACCTACTTCAGGGTTTGCTCCAGCACCTAAACCTTTTGTTGATTTTTCTCCTAAAATAATTTTATTAGGAACGTTTGATCCTGCTAAAACTTGAGCATCAGTATTTGCAATATAGAAATCAACACCGTGAGCACCTTGCTCAAACATTCTTGAAACGGCATTGTTTCCACCACCACCAACTCCAATAACTTTGATCTTGGCTTTTTGGCTAAATTCTTGTGTATTATTATTCATTTTGTTTTCTCCTTTTATGCTTCTACTTTATCTATTAGTATACCATCATTTTTCAAATATAATTGTCCGCTTGCTTGATTTTGACCGCCAAAATCATCAAAAAACGCAAATTGCATATTAATAACATCATTTTTAATTTTTTGTTTTTTAGCTTTAAATTCGTCAAATATAAATTTGCTTGTAATTTTGCTTATTAATCCATAACTTTCAAAGTGTTCATTGTTTTTTAGAGCACCAATAACCTTTACTTGATTTACATAGTCTGAAGATACTTTTGCTTCAGAAATTAAAGAAACACCATTTGGAATTTCTTGGATTAAACCAAAGTTAAATATTGGTGTTACATAGAAATCAATTTTTTCTTTTACAACGAATGATTCTTTAATTTCTTTGTATGCATTTTTAACTGCTTTTTTCACTATTAATTGAATTTGTTCACCTGATAATGTTTTTGAAACTAAAGAATTCTTAAATTTTAGAAGTACTGTTTTTAAAATATTTTTTGAATCGAAGTTAATGTTGTTATATAAATAATGTTGACTCATTTCATCACTAAGTCCAAATTCATCTGATATTTTTTTAATTATGCTATTCATACCATCGTTTGTTGATGCATATTCAACAAATGCACCTTTTTTAAATAATCCAGCTTCAATATGATCTTCTTTTCAATCAACAACTATAATATCGCTTTCATCTTTTGAAGGTCTTTGAATTGAGTTATATAAAGCTTCAAGGTTTGTCATGTATGAATCTTTACCTTCTTCAACTTTTTCAATAACATTTTTGTGTGATTCATAAACTTTTTTGTAAATTGATTTAATTGAAATTATTAGTTCGATTTCTTTACCTTGAACATTTAATTTATTAACTTCTTGTTTGTTTCCATCAATTTTTACTTGAACTAGTTCAATATCTAAGTGATATGCGTTATTTGATTGTTGTTCTCTTTTAACTATCTTTTTAAAACAATCATTTACGTATTCTTCTGTCATTAATACTGGTGTTTCACTTGAAATTGTTTTTTTCTTTGTTGTAAAACTATAAGTTGAACTTGGAACAACCATAAAAATTTTATTATCTTTTAATTCTGATTGTTCTTTAACAATTGATTTAATCATTGCAGATATATCTTTTTTTAATAAAGTTGAAATAGAATCTCTAACAACTCCATTTTCATTTAAAAAAGTAGAGTTATTTTTAGCTTCGATTTCATTTTCAAAAATTGAAATAATATTGCTTTTTAATACTCTATAAGCATTAATTTTAACTACACTTCTTCTTATTTCTACTGTTGTAAATGTTTTATTATTTTTTAACATAACTCTATCCTCTTTTTTTCTTTATTTTTTCTCAATTACTCAAAGCTTTGCGCTATGACTTCTATTATTATTTTCTACTTCTGTATTTGTGGGTTTTAATGGCTTTTTAAACAACAGTTTAAAGTCTTTTGATGATTCAATTTCATATGGTAAATTACTTAAGTAAAATTGTTGTTCATCAAGTGTATATTTCTTAAATATGTTTTTAACAACTTTTTCTTCTAATGAATGGAAAGTTATAACAACAACCCTTCCTTTTGGTTTTAATAAATTTAAACTTTGTTCTAACGAACTTTCTAAAGTTTCCATTTCATTGTTAACTCTTATTCTTAGAGCTTGAAATGTTTTTTTAGCAGGATGTTTTTGCTGTTTTAATATTTTTGATGGTAAAGATTTTTTGATTACACTAACTAATTCAAATGTTGTATTTATAGGTCTTGAAAGAATAATATTTTTTGCAATTGATCTTGCAAATTTTTCATCACCATAATTTCATAAAATTTGTTCTAGTTCTTCTTGTGTATATTCGTTCACTATTTTGTGAGCAGTTAGAGAATTATTAGCTCTATCCATTCTCATATCAAGCGGACCATCAAATCTATAACTGAAACCTCTTTCTGCCACATCAAATTGTGGCGAAGAAACTCCTAAATCATAAAGAATACCATCAACCTCGAAAATGCCTTGCATTGCCAACATTGCTGAAATGTTAACGAAGTTTCCTTCTAGTATTTTGAAATCGTTACTAATTTTTGTAAGTTTTTCAGTTCCTTCTAAAATTGCTGTTTCATCTTGATCAATTGAAAATAATTTACCATCTTTTAATTTTTTTAGAATTTCGCTTGAATGTCCAGCTCTACCAAGAGTACAGTCAACATAAATTCCATTATCTTTAATATTTAGATACTCTATTGATTCATTCAATAATACTGGTATATGTTTTTCCATTATTTATTTAAACCTTGATAAATTGTTTCAGCAATTTCTTCCATTCTGTCGCTGTTATCATTTTGATAATTGTCATATGCTTTTTGATCTCATATTTCAACTCTGTCACCCATACCAAGTATGTAAACGCTTTTTTCAATGTTAGCCAGCTTCAATAAGTTATTAGGAATTTTAATTCTTCCTATCTTATCGATTTCAATTTCATGTGTATTGGCTATAATCTCACGAGTTATCATCCTTGTTTCTTTATTAAAAGAAGAAAGATTTAATATTTGAGAACTTCACTTTTCAAATTCTTCTTCAGTTCTCATTTCTAAACTTCCCTCGAAGCCCTTAGAAACATAAACTGTTGAGTTTAAAATCTTGTTTCTCATTTTTGAAGGGATGGTAAGTCTTTGCTTATCATCCAGATTATGATCATATGTTCCAAAGAATAACATACCACTTTCCCCCATTTCTTCCCACTTTATAAATATATATTACTATATTTATTTAATTTTGTTAATAAAATGAGTTAAAAAAGTTAAAAAAACACAAAAAAAGATGAGGCTAACCTCATCGTTTTATTATTAAGAGAAATTAATCTTGAACAGATTTAACTTCTTTTCCTTTATAGAATCCACATTCTCTACAAACTCTGTGTGGTTTAATCATTGACCCACAGTTTTCGCATGAAACTAAATTAGAAGCTACTAAAGCTAAATGACTTCTTCTTTTATTTTTAGCAGATTTACTTGTCTTTCTAAATGGTACAGCCATCTTAAAACCCCCTTAACATTTTATTTTTTCTTGAACTCATTTAATTTATCTCATCTATGATCTACTTTATTTTGTTCATTTTGATGAAATTCTTCCTCGGACATAATTGTCCAACCAAATCCAGTCTTTTTTATTATATCACTATTATTTGACAAATTAAAAGGTAAATTTATATTTATTTGTTCTATTACATAATTTTGTACATCAAATTCTTCACCAACTATAATGTTAGCTTGATCGTTTATAGAATCAGAAAAAGAATATTCATCATTTCAATCAATTGAATCAGAGTATTCAAACTCCTCTCCAGTTCTTGAATCAATAGCATCAAGTGTAAAATTGATAATACCATTAACTGCAACAGTTTCAATTGAACTTATTCAATCAACATCAATATCATAATCTAAATACTTAACTTTTTTCACTAAAATGTTATTAAGTTTTATTGATTCCAAATCATTTATTATTTCTGTTAATTCTGTATGTACTTGTTTTTCAAAATATTGTTTATTCATAGTACTATCTAACTTTAACTTTTAATTCTTTTAAATTATTTAATATTTTTTCAAAATCATCGTTAATTTCTTTTTCAGTTAGCTGGTGATCTAAACTGTTAAATGATAATTTAACAGTTAATGATGAAATATTTTCTTTATCCATTTCTTCATCTGAATATTTGTCTATTACTTTGTAATTTGTTAAATAGTTTAGATCTTTTAACATTGCTTTAACGATTGTTTCAAAATTCACATCATTACTTAATTCAAAAGAAATATCTCTTGTTGATTTTTGGAATTTAGAAATTTCACTAGTAACATGTACTTTGTCAGCAATCTCAAGTAATAAGTTTAAATTTACTTCACAAATGAATGTAGGGTAAATTTTATTAGCCTGTTCAAATGCAGGATTTAATTTATATATAAATCCAATTTTTTTATTTTTATATTTTACAGTTGCATTAATATAAGGATGAATTTCATCAATAGCTTTATCGTTGACTTCAAATGTAACATTTGTTATATCAACTTTATATAAATCTAAAACACTCATTAAAACTGAACTTATATAAGCATAATTTGATCTAATGTGTACTTGACTTAATGAATCAGTAATTGCTTCTCCTGAAACACCAAAACATAAATTTGATTGTCTAAATCCATTTAATGCAAAGATATCAGCCATTTCAAAAAACTTAACTGATTTGTTTCCATTATTAGCATTAAAAATAATTGTATCTATCATAGATTTTGATAAATTATTTCTAAATGTTTCACGTTGAATTGATAAAGGACTCATTAAAACAACAGGATCTTTAACTTTAAATAAGTTTCAAGTTTTATTAGATTCTATATCAGTTAAAGAATATGTTTTAATATTGTTAAAACCTGCACCAACTAAATAATCACTTAATTTATCTTTAAGTTTTTTATCTAAGTTTTTAGTTTTTTTGAAACTTACATATTCTAAAGGTTGTTCTATAATATTGTCATAACCATATAATCTAGCTATCTCTTCGCATAAATCATTCTTACCATATAAATCAGTTCTATTTTTATCAACAGTAAATGTTAATTCAGATTTTTTAACAGATATTTCAATATCTAATGTTCTAAATAAACTTATTATTTCTTCGACAGTTATTTCTATACCTAGAATATCTTGAACTTTTTCTAATGTAATTGAATATACATTATCATAATTTTGTTTTTGAACTGTTGTTACAACTTTTTGAACATCTTCTAACATTCTATATTCATCTAATATTGAAACTAATTCATCTATTCCTTGATCGTAAAGATTCGGATTTAATGGTTTAGCATATCTTTGAGTATCAACTGTGCTAACATTTAAGTTTCTTTGTTGTTTACGCATTGATATTTGGTCTAAATTCAACATTACAACAAGCATTGTAACTGTATCTTCAGTAACTTTAAATTTATCTTCAGTTTTTAGTCCTAAAATATTAACAATTGAGTTACCTGATTTTAAAACAATTAATTCTTTTTCTTCTATTGTTTGTTTTGTTAAAGTTAATTCTCAATTAACTTTATCAGCATCAATTAAAATAAATGGTTGACCTGAAATTAAAGTAGCCATATTAGCTATATTTTCAAATTTGTTTTGAGTTGATTTAACATTTGAATGTTTTAATCATACGTCATGAGATGAATCAAAAGGTGTGTTAGTATTTTTTAAACCAATAAAAGTGTGTGAAACAGTATTTACTTCATCTTCAACTTTTTTATTTAAATCAATAATGATTGATTCAGTTGGTTTTTCAAATTTAACTTTATGTTCATTGTTATTAATTTTTAAATCAAAATAGTTAGCTATTTCTTTTACTAATTGCTTTGCTGCTAAAGCATCACTTCTGTTTAAAGTTAAATCTACTTCAAAAGTGTAATCATCAAAATTTAAAACTTCACTAATTTCTCTTCCAACCATTTCATCCATGTTTTTATAGATTGAATCAATGTAGTATACATCTTGTTGTTCATCTTCTGTTAAAACTGAATTAGGTAATCCAATCTCATTAAAACCACAAAACATTCCTTCTGAAAGTATTCCCAAAATTTCTCTATTTTCTAATTCTAAACCATTAGCTAATTTACCCCCAGGTAAAGCAACTATTGCAAATTTATCTTCTTCAATGTTTCTTGATGTTGACAAAATTGTTGCATATTTGTTTTCACCAATACGAGTTTTAGTTTTCTTAAGTTTTGTTCCTTCAATTGGATCAGACTCTTCGATGTGTCCTATAACTAATTTTGTATTCAATTTTGAATAATCCATTTCTTGTTCAACTTCAAATCCTAAAGAGTTTAAGCAAACTGAAATTTGTTCATTTGTAATATTAGAAAGATCTAAGTATTTTTCTAATCATTTTCTTGTAATAATCATGTTCTACCTACTCTCCATAAAATTTAAATTGTTCTAAAAATTGAACATTATTTTCATATAAGTTTCTAATGTTTGAAATTCCAAATTTAAGCATTGCTATTCTTTCAATACCTGCACCAAAAGCTAATGCAGTATTTTTTTCTGGATCCATTCCATTTAATAACATAACTTGTTCATTAATAATTCCTGATCCTAATATTTCAATTCAACCTGAATATTTACAAATTGAACAACCTTTACCAGAACATTTAAAACAACTTACATCAACTTCTACGCTTGGTTCAGTAAATGGGAATAGACTTGGTCTTAATCTAATATTAACTTCTTCACCAAATAATCTTTTTGACATGTATTTTAAAACTCATTTCAAATTAGCAAAAGTAATTTTTTTACCAATACATAATAAATCTAATTGCATGAACTGGTGTGAATGAGTTGCATCATCGTCATCTCTTCGATAAACATTACCAATAGCAACACAGGCATAGTTACCTTCAAAGTTTTCGTCTTTAGCCATTTGTGTTAAAACTCTAGCTGTCATATGTGTACAGTGAGTACTTAAAACAGTTTCTTCATCTATATAGAAAGTGTCTTGCATATCTCTAGCAGGGTGCCCCACTGGTAAGTTTAATTTTTGGAAACAGTATTCATCACTTTCAACATCATTTCCATTTAATACATCAAAACCAATTTCTGTAAAGATTTGTGTAATCTCTTCAACAACAATATTAAGAGGGTGTTTAGTTCCAAAACTTGCTAATGTACCTGTTAGTGAAACATCAATTTTTTCACTAGCTAATTTTGCATCAAGTGCTTCTTTTTTAATTCTTGCTACAAATTCATCAATTGTTGCTGCTATAAATGTTCTTAACTCATGACTAGCAATTCCAATAGCTTGTTTGTCATTAATAGCAGAATCTTTTAAAGATTTCAAAATTTCACTTAATTCTGATTCTTTACCTAATAAAGACTTTTTCAATTTTTCAGCTTCTTCAATTGTTTTTACTTTATTTAAGTCAGATATAAATTGATCTTTAATCTTATTAATTTTTTTTAACATAAAAAACTCCTTTTGCTACTTTATTAAAGCTTCTTGTTTTAAAACAATTAACTTCATTTCATTTTCTTTTAAATTTTCTTCATATGCTTGAATAACTATACTAATAACAGAGTTATTTGGTTCTTCTTTTTGTAAGATCTTTAATTTTTTAAATATAAAGTTTTGAAAACTCTTTTTATATTTTTCTAACTCATATTTAAAATACAAATCAACATCATAATTTTTATTATTCAGTGTTTTAATTTCAATACCTTCATTTCAAAAGATAATTTGTTCAATCAAAACATCATTAATAAAAGCTTTTGTTGAACTATATATAAAAGCTAAAAATTCTTCATATATATTGTAAATAATTTTATCATTATTAGTTTGAATTAGGTAGTCTCAAATTGTTTGTTCCACTTCTTTATTGAAATTTCTTAAATAATCGATTGTTTCATTGAAATTAATCACAGTTTTTTTAATAAATTCTTTCTTATATTTCATATTTAAGTACTTCAAAAATATTGGTTTTGAAATAATATCAAATAGATTTGTATACTCTCATGTGAAATTTATTTCAAAAATTTTTACAGTTTGATCTTTTTTAATTCTTACTTCTTGAAAGTGATTAATAATAGATTGTTTTACTTCCATATTTCTCCTACGCTAAACTTGTTATTTGAGTTAAAGGGTTTCTTTTTACTTGTTTATTTGATGCATATCAACCAAATAGTAAAACTACTGACATAACTGATAAAGTTACTAAAATAGTTTTTAAATCAACTGTCATAAAAATATAAACACTAAACTTATTTGCTATTCATGTTAATAATATTTTTCAGAATATAACAGACGCAATATATGCAGCTATAAAAGATATTAAAGCCCCAATAGCATAACTACCCATTACAACTCAATTTATTTCTTTATCTTGATAACCTAAAGCTTGTAGAGTTAATATAATTATTTTAGCTTCTTCAACTATGATACCAATAATTACAACTAGAATTATTGCAAGAAGAACAGTTGTTAATAATACAAATATTAACATAACTCTATCAACTATTTCAGTCGCTTTATTTATAACTAAATTATTTATGATAAAAGAAACTGTTGATGTTCTAGAAGAAAAGTTTAATAAGTATGGATTAACAACAGATTTTAAGTTTGTAGTTACATTAGGACTCAAAGAATTAGTATATTTGAAAACTGGTCTTAAAATATCTAACATTATTGGTGTATCTTCATTAATTAAAATTGATGAATTTTTTTCAATAATTTTAATTGAATAAAATAATTCGACAAAATCACTAGTTTTTGTATTAACTGAAATCATTTCATTCTTTGAATATAAACTTGAAAATCTTACTAGAAGGCTTTTATCATAAAATTTAGATTTAAAATCTTCTGAGTTAACTCAAATGTTATCTGTGCCTAATTTTATAGTTTCTGCTTTATTAATTCCTACAACTCTAAGTTGAACTGGCTGAGGTTCTAATGTTTTAGTTTTAAGGTCTATAATGTCGTTAATCTTTATATTTTGATTTCTAGCCATACTATATGGAATTATTGCATTGACAATATTTGAATTTGCATTCTCTTGAGCTGAATTTTTAAATCTTTCAATTTCAGAAGTTGATACATCTTCAAAATTAAACATATTTTCAAAATTTCCATATTGATTAGACTGAGTATTTACTAATCTTGCATAAACATCAACATCATTATATTGGCCGCTTTGTGATAAACCAATTCAGTCAAATAAGACTTCATTTTCTTTATCATACATAACATTATTAATATTTAACATGTAATCATTTTCATCATAATTATCAAAATCTGTTAATTGTGTTGTTTGAAATACATTTGTTGCAACCGAGTTCATATTTGTAAAATTAGTTCTAACTAAAAGCGGTATATACTGTTTTAAATCATTAGAAAATATCTCATCAATTTGACTTAATAATCAATTGTCTAATAAGTTTCTTTGTTTTGTGTCATAGATATTAACTTTATTAATTAACTTGTTTGTATATAATTTTTGATACGCATTATCAATATATTCATTTGTTGTTATTGCTCCAACTAGATCGTTTATCTCAATTATTTGATTAGACTTACCTATAATTTCTTGTAATGCAGAAATTGTTAAATCAATTTGAGCTATTTTTACTGCATAAATGTAAGATAAATCCTTACTGAAAATATGTTTTACAATATCAGATTGCATAGATGCAATTGATAAAGAATTACTTTCATTTGTCTTTTCATTTAAATCTAATATTTGAGAAGTTGTTCCAGTTAATTTAATTTCCTTAACACCTTTTATAAAAGCAGAATTTTGAGAATTTAAATTATATGACATAATTGTTTTTATAAAACTATTACTACTACTTTTTTCTGACCCTAAATCATTTGTTTTAATGTTCAACATATTGTTTAAAATGAAATACATTTCACTTCTTGGTAATAAGAAATCAACTTTATCAGATGAATTTAATGTCATAAAATAGTTATTAGTCATTTGAATCACTGCATCTATTCTAAATCTATATTCTTCTGAAGATGTTTTGTTTAAATATTCATTTGTATTTTTATATTCAGAATAATCATTATACTCAGGAGATGTTTTATTTCATTCATATTTGTAATTAAATTTAGTTTGTCCATCAGTAATATCTAATGTTGGATTAGAATTTCATCAATTATAGTAATGATCTGTTCTTTCATTATAAACTGCAAACGATTGATTTAACATTTTTGTCATTAAACTTTGGGCACCAAATAATAATATATAAGTAAATGATGCACATGCAAATAATGTTTGAACAGTATAAAACTTCCCTTTTGAAGTTCTAACAAAAGCTCTTCTCAATCTTCAATTGAAAAACTTTTCTCCTGCGAATATTTTTTTAAATAATATTCCTTGTTTTATATTAGCTTTTGTTTTTCTACTATTAGACATTAACGATAAAACAGGCTCTTTTATATATAAGATAGTTGTTATGTAACTTATTAGAATAAAAAGTAATGGAATAAAGATGAATAGAGAAAACAAGAATAGTGGGCTTACATAAATATTACTAAAGCTAATTGAAACAGTATTTTCAAATGCCTTTGCAGCAAAAGTTTGTATAGGAATAGAAATTATGAATCCAAAGATTAAACTAATAAAAAACAAAATACCGGTTTTTATTGAAAATATTCAACTTAATTCACTAGTTTTATAACCAAATGATTTAAATATTCCTAATTGTTTTCTTGTTTCATTCATTTCTTTTTTAAGTTGGAAATTAATGAATAAGAAAGCTAACACTAAAATTATAGTTCCTAAAACAACATTTATAATTATTCTAATTTGTAGATTTTCTAACGCTTTAGCAACTTTTGTTTCGCTTCAAGGAATAAAATTATTTTCTAAATTTGATAGTATTTTAACGCGGTCAGCGTCATTTGTTTTAAATAATTCAAAAGGTATTTCATTTGTTGAGTTTACATTTTTTATTTTTAATTCTAAATTATATGAAGCTTCGTTGCTTAATAGGTTTCAAGAGTAATCTCTAAATTTATTAATGAATTTTTGATTTAAATAAATAAAACCATAAGTTTCCATGCTTTGTGAAAATGCTGAAAAGTTATTACCAGGAACAAAGTCATCAAAAGTTTGTCCAATTCCAACAACTTTAACAGTTGTTGATTGATTTGCAAAAAAACTTTCTGTTGGTAATATACTTTGAACTATTTTGTTTGATAGTATCGCATTAAATATTAAATTATTTGAATTAGCTATAGGCATTTTTATTTCATCGCCTATTTTAATATTATTTGCACTTGCAAAAGCTGATGAAATAATAATTTCAGGTTGTTTGTTTAAATTTCAACTTTCAGTTTTTCTTGATTTTTTATTGCCTTTATCAAAAATAATATTATTAAATTCATTAGTTGAATCTGTTCTTATTTCAAAAGTTTGAGAACTAGTTAAAACCCCTGTTTCACTTTTTTTAAAAACAAAATTTTTATTAACATCTATTTTGTAATTAGATTCGTCATTATCTTTATTTAAAATCTCATTAAAAAGCAGTATCCTATCATCATGTTGATATTTTTCATCTGCTAAAATTTTTGAATACTCAGAATTAAAAACTGTATAACTTGAAATTTTAATTGTTTCAGGATTTCAGTTAGCTAATAAATTTTTAATATCATCAAGATTAGTTATTGACGAAATTGAATTTATATCTTTAAAAACACCATTCACATAAGCAAAATTAAATATTCTATATAATGTTGAAAATCCTATACTTGCAACTGATGAATAAATATTAGTTTCATCATCGTTTTGTAAAAAATTTTCTAGATCATATAAACCTAACTCTAATGATTTTTGAACATGATATTCAAAAATTTCTTGAGGCGTAGGTAATTCAAATTTTGAATCAAAGCTTGTTGAATCTTTGTAAGATAATTCAAATGCTGTAGAATTAGCTGATAATCTATATCTTCTTAAAGATGAATTGACTTGTAATGTCATTCTTTCTTTTTCTTCAGAATTAAAATTATTTCAATTTAAATAATAATCTTTGTCTTTTTTATTTGTTGAATCAGCTCATAATTTTGCATTTAAAAAATCTATAAATTTAGGATCTAAATAATCTTTTGCATACTTAGTTATAAATTCTTCACTGTAAAGCATATCTTCACTAGCAGAAGAAAAATTTGAATTATAAGCTACATTTTGTTTTTGAGCTGAATTCATTTTTGAATATATTTGTAAAGGTGTTGCTAACATCCCAATGACTGATGCAGCTAATGTAACAATAAAAATTATCATAAATAAAGTTGATAATCAGTTTTTAAAAAAAGTTTTTAGATAACTTTTCATTATTTTATTCATTAAAATCACCAAAAAACCCTTCTTATTTTAAATATATTTTAACATTTATAACTAAAAAAAGAATCCTTACGGATTCTTTCATAAACTGGCAGCGTTCTATTTTCTCACAATGCAATATCGTCGACGCTGTAGAGCTTAACTTCTGTGTTCGGTATGGGAACAGGTGTG
>NZ_JNJC01000004.1 GCF_000701525.1 Mesoplasma grammopterae ATCC 49580
CATCCTCATCTTCTAGTGATCCAAACGGATCTTTGAATGTTTTCTCATGCGATAATAACATCCACATGCGGTATTACCTTTCGTTTCCAAAAGTTATCCCCCGCTAGAAGGTAGATTAGATACGTGTTACTCACCCGTTCGCCACTGAGGTGCAAGCACCTCCGTTCGACTTGCATGTATTAGGCATGCCGCCAGCGTTTATCCTGAGCCAGGATCAAACTCTCATTTTAAATTACTGTTTTGATTCTGACTATTATATTTTTTTGTATATTATTCTGTACTCAATTTGAAATTGTTACAGGATTGTACAATTGTTGTTCTATTTAGTTTTCAAAGATCATTTGTTGCCTTTTAAGGGCACAATAATTAATATACACTATTTTGTTTTTCAATGCAATCTTTTTTTTACATTTTTTTAGAATATTTTTTTATAGAAGTTTTAGTGATATTTGCAAATAAAAAAACTAGCAATTTTTGTATACTAGTTTTGTTTTCTTATGGTGCGGGATAAGGGACTCGAACCCTTACGTCGAAGACGCTAGATCCTAAGTCTAGTGCGTCTGCCAATTCCGCCAATCCCGCAGGATGGTGACTCGCCGGAGGCTCGAACTCCGGACCCACTGGTTAAAAGCCAGTTGCTCTACCGACTGAGCTAGCGAGTCATTAACTTTGGACAATAAAAATAATATCATTTATTTTTTAATTAATCAATGTAATAAATAAAATAATAATTTAATCAAAAATAAAAGCACCAATGGTGCCATTTAAATGTTGATAATGGTGCTGACTAGAGGATTTGAACCCCCGACCTACTGATTACAAGTCAGTTGCTCTACCAACTGAGCTAAGTCAGCATAAAAAATGGTGGAGTGCAACGGGCTCGAACCGCTGACCGCCTGCTTGTAAGGCAGGAGCTCTCCCAACTGAGCTAGCACTCCAATAATAAATGGTAGCCTGTACGGGGTTCGAACCCGTGTGTCCACGGATGAAAACCGTGTGTGTTAACCGCTTCACCAACAGGCCAAATGTAATGGCGGCTTTTACAGGACTTGAACCTGTGACAAACCGGTTAACAGCCGGTTGCTCTACCAACTGAGCTAAAAAGCCAAATACAAATTTATTGGTTATATATTTAATTTTGTTATCCATCAAAGGACAATAAAAATCTTATCATATAAAAAATAAGTTGTAAATAAAATTTAATAATTTTTATTATTTTTTAATTTTTGTATAAAAAAACGCCAATTAAGCGTTTTTATTTTGATTTATTAATATGTTTTTCATATAACATAAATGTATTTTCCATTAATGTAATAACTGTCATTGGACCAACACCACCTGGAACAGGAGTTATATAACTAGATTTTAGTTTAACACTTTCAAAATCAACATCACCAACAAGTTTATTTGTAACTGGATCTCTAATGATTCCAACATCAATAATTACTGCATCTTTTTTTATCATATCTTTTGTAATAATAAATTGTTTTCCTGTAGCACTAATAATAATATCTGCATTAATTGTATGATCTTTAATATTTTTAGTATTCTTATTACACATTGTTATAGTTGCTTGATTATTCAATAACATCATACCTAAAGGTTTACCAACTATATTACTTGTTCCAATTAAAGTTATATCTTTATTCTTAACATTTATATTGTACTCTTCTAATAAGTTAATTATTCCTAAAGGTGTACATGGGTAAACTGTATCATAACCTTGTAACATTTTGCCTTGGTTAATATAGTGGAATCCATCAACATCTTTTGATGGCGTAATTGCTTGTAAATAATCTTCTTCAATAAAATCAATAGGTAATGGCAATTGAAGCAAAATACCATCTATATTTTGATCATTATTTAATTCATTTATTTTATTGTACAACTCTTCCTTTTTAATATCTTTATCAAATCTTAAAAGCTCTGAATAAATCCCAACTTCATTAGCTACTTTAATTTTATGAGAAACATAAACTTCACTTGCATGATCATTACCAACCATAATAACAACTAATTTAGGTTTTCTTAAACCTTTATTGTGATATTTTGAAATCTTAGCAGTTAACTCTTTTTTTCTTTTTGATGCTACTTTTTTTCCGTCTAAAATAATCATAATATCACCTACCCTATAGTTACGTTTTCTTCTAAATATTTAAAGTTTGTTTTTCTTGATGGTTTAATAAATGCTAATAACGTATTTGATATTCCTAATTGTCCTAAGAACATACATAAAATAATTAACAATTTAGTTAATACACCAAAATTATACATCTGATGTTGTGTAAATGGATTCATTCCTACCGTTCCATATGCACTAGTTATTAAAGTTAAAATTTGAACAATACTTGCATCACCTTGATTTTGCACAAGTTCTCCAGCAACTCCGTTTTCAATTCCTGGTGTTAAGAATCCATTTGAATCAAAATAAATTAAAATAATAACAATAGTTAAAATAAATACTGAAATAAAGAATACTGAAAAGCTTCTTCTTACAGTTTCTGCAGGAATTACTTTTTTAAAAGCACTTGTATAACTTTTATTTCTAATAATTGCTCATGTTGAAAGTAAAATGATAGCAAATGTTGTTGTTCTAATACCCCCTGCGGTTGAAGAAGGGGCAGAACCAATAAACATTAATGAAGATAATATCGTTTTAGAAGATGCATTAAAATCATTTATTGGTACTGTTGAGAAACCTGCGTTTCTACAAGCTGTTGTATTAAATATTATATCCATAGCAACAGCAAAGGTTGGTTTTGCTTCAGTTACAATTACATTAATTGGCATTTGAGTTAACGGATCAACATTATATGTATAGTAATTAAAAATTAATGAGTTTGTTTGATTTGAATATTCACTAAGAAAAATTAATAAAGGTCCAACGACAAATAGTGTTGAGTAAACTCAGAAATTTAATTTTGTAAATAAACTAAATTTTACTTTTTGACCAACTCTTCTAGCTCTCATTTTTTTCTTAATATCATGGAACGTTGGATATCCTAATCCCCCAATAACTCATTCAAGTAAAAAAACTATTTGAATAGCATAAGCTTGATGCCCTTCAACATTATATGGCTGCAATGAATTTGTAGAGAGTAAATCAAAACCAGCATTATTAATAGCACTTGTTGAGTGAAAAATAGCAAATCAGATTGATTTTATAAAGTTATGATATGGTGATACAACATTTAATTCATTTCCATTTAATGACTGAGTTCCTGGTTCAGAAAAGAAAAATAAAAAGAATAAAACCCCTGCTGCAATCAATTGAATAAAAGTTAAAAATATAAATCCATCTTTGATTAATTCAATTGTTGAAGATTTAACATCATTTCCACGCTCAGATTGAGCAACAACAGTATCATTAAGTGATATTTTTTTATTAATAGAAATAAATAAAATAATTTTTAAAGTTAAAACACCAATCCCACCCATTTCAATTAGAATAAGTAAGATTAATTGTCCTCAAAAAGTATAGTCATGTGAAGGATCAATAATATTAATACCAGTATCACTAAAAGCACTTGATGCTGTGAAAATACCTGTTAAATAATCTCATCTGAAATCATATCCATTTAAATCATTATTGACAACAATTCCTGGTATACATAATAAGAAACCACCAAATAAAACTATAAATAAATAAATTAAAAATATTCTTCCTGATACTTTAGACAATGGTCATCAAGTTTTTAATTTTAAAAAAGCTTTATGGGGATCAAATTTATTTTTTTGTTCTTTATTTTTTTTAAAGTGTAGTCATTTAGATTTATTGGACTTATTTGTGTTGGTAGACATTTGATTACCCCCATTCATAGTAATTATTATACAATTTAATTATTACAAATGTATAATTATTAAAGTATCAAAGAAGGTGTATATTAAATGGCAAAGAAAAAAAGTATTGCAATTATTGGAGTATCGAACTTCAGTTTATCAGTAATTAAAACACTTGTTGATAAAAAACAGCAAGTTACAGTTTTTGATTATGATGAGGATAAACTTAACTTGCATTTATCAGAATATGAATATGGTGTTGATGTAATTGTTTTAGATTCAACTAATAAAATGGCATTAGCTAAAAATGGAATTAAGGCATATGATGTTGTTATTGTTGGGGTTGGAACTAATATTGAAGCGGGATTAATGACAGTTTTAAATTTAATTGACTTAGAATGTGAAAATGTTATAGCAAGAGCACGAGATGAAAAACACAAAAGAATACTTACAGCTTTAGGTTTAAGTGAAAACCAAATTATTCTTCCTGATGCTTTAGCTGGAAACATAGTTGCTGCTAGATCAATGTTTAATATTGATCTAGATGTAGACGTTCAATCTATTGATGAAGATTTTGTATCAACAACTTTAAGTGTTGCAAATCACAATATCTTTAATAAAACAATTTTAGCAGCTGGGCTTTCAACTTCAAAAGATTTTAATATTATTCAAATAAGACGTAAGGGTAAAATATTATTACCAGATGATTACACTGAATTAAAAGAAAACGATGATGTTGTGGTTTTTGCAAGAACAACAGTAATTAATGAGCTGGCTGAAAAAATTCAAGGTGGTTCTAAAGATAAAAAAGAAAATAATGAAGAACTTATAATCTTCGAAGAACTTGAAAATGACAATAACAAAAATAATAAAACATCTAATGACAAAAATAAGGATGATGATTTATTTGATTCAACAGCTGCAGATGATTTATTTGATTCAATTATTTTTGATGACAATATTAATGAAACAATTGATGTTACAAATGAAGAAAAAAATAAAAAGGCTTTAAAAAATAAATAGAAGTAGTTATTAATTAACTACTTTTTTTATTAAAAATTACTAAAATTTCTTTATAATCTTAAACAAGGAGGAAGTTTTATGAAAGAATGAGCTAAAAAGAATTTATGATCTTTAGTTTCAGTTGTTGCAGCTGTAGCTTTTGCTGTTTTAGTAATTATCACAATCTTTGGGATTGGATTAGGTGCTAAACAAGGCGGATCAGTTATTAAATATGGAGCTGTTGGATTAGAAGAATTACACAAAAGTGTTAACAGTATGATTTCAGCAGCTTTAGCATTAGCATGTATAGCAATAGTTCCTGTAGTTATTAGATTAATTTTAGGAATCTTAGGTATTGATGCTTTTGCTAGATTATTTAACTCAGCTTCAGTTGGACTTGCGCTTGTTTCAGTTATTTTATTAATTGTTGGTAACATCACATTATTAAATGCTGAAGGAGTAAAAGTTGCAGTTGGATCAATCATAGGTTTCTATGTTGTTATAATCTTAGGTTTCTTAGTTTTAACTGGGCCAATAGTTAGAAAATAATTATAAAAGAAAAATGAAGCGCACGCTTCATTTTTTTTACTTTATTTTTACTTTATTTTATTTTCAGCTAATTTAATAATAATATTCATACCAGCTTCTGGATTTACATTACCACCAGTTACTTTCATTAATTGACCCATTATTGTTTTTGTAACTCTTTCTGGTCTTTCAGAATATTGTTCAAGTAATTCTAAATTGGCATCAATAATCGGATTAACTAAAGCAGCTATTTCAATTTCATCACTAATCATTTTTATGTTTAACTCTTCAACTATTTCAATAACTGATTTTGATGAGTCTTTCATAATGATTGGCAAAATTGTTTTTGTATGTTTTGATGATATAACTGATTGATCAACTAAATTAATCATTTCAGCCAAATGAGATGGCAATAATGCTAATTTATCAATTGTTGTATTTTCATTATTTAATTGCGCTTGGATGTCACTTATTAAAATATTCACAACTTTTGTATAGTTGTTTGTAAATTTAATAGTTTCTTCAAAAAATTCAGTCATTTCAATACTTGTTAAAATAATGTTTGCATCATTAATTGATATTTTATAATCATTAGCATATTTAATTCTCTTAATATCAGCTAACTCAGGTGAATTCTTAATACAATCTTCAACTCATTCTTTTTTTAACTGAATTGGCATAATGTTTGGTTCTCTAAAATATTTATAATCTAAAGCATCAGATTTACTACGCATTGAAACTGTTGAGTTTGTTGTGTCATCAAATCTACGAGTTTCTTGAATAATAATTTCATTACTTAACATTAATTTTGTTTGACGCTCAACTTCGAATTCAATTGCTTTTTTAATATTTGAAATTGAATTTAGGTTTTTAACTTCTACTTTATTAGAAAATTCTTGAGTTCCAAAAGGTCTAATAGAAATGTTAACATCAGTTCTTAAACTACCTTCATTCATTTTTACATCACTTACTTTTAAAAATAGTAAAACTTCTCTCAATTTCTCTACATAAGCACAAGCTTCATCAGCACTTCTTAAAACTGGTCTTGTAACAATTTCAACTAAACCTGTTCCAGCTCTATTATAGTCAATATATGTTAAGTCATTTTTATGAATTTGTTTTGCTGTATCTTCTTCCATGTGAAGTCTTTCAATATCAACTTCTTTTGTTAGACCATTAACATTAATATTTAATTTTCCATTTTTACCAATTGGATTATATTGTTGTGTAATTTGGTATCCTTTTGTTAAATCAGGGTAAAAATAATTCTTACGATCAAATTTAACTAAAGTATCTATTTCCATATTTAAAGCATTACAAGTTCTAATTGCTAATTCAATTCCCTTTTTGTTAATTGTTGGTAAACTTCCAGGGTAAGCCATATCAGTTTCATTAACATTTGTGTTTGGAGTTTCTCCATAACTTACTGGAGCAGATGAAAACATCTTAGATGTAGTTTTTAATTCAACATGATTTTCAATACCAATAACTATTTCAAAATTTCTCATCTTAATCCTCCACTATTTCGTTTTTAATACCAATTATATCTTCAAGTAATTTAGCTGCTTGTAAACATAATAGATCTTCTTTTGGTTTTGTATTTATATTAATTCCTATACCAAGTTTTCCTTCTTTTACAAAAGGAATTGTGATTGATGGTGAACCATTGAAGTTTGCTAAAGTTAATATATCACTTAAGTATTCTTTTTCAGGACTTACATTAATTTTTCTTTCATCAATTAATGGGGCTACATTATCAGTTGGGGGAATAATTAAAATATCAGTTTTACTAAATACTCTATTTAATTCTTCTACAATTAATCTTCTTACTTGTTTAGCTTTGTTTAAGTAAATTGTTTGATTTTCTTTGTTTAAATTTAATGCTCCAACAAGGAATCTTTGTTTAACTTCATTACCAAAACCTTCAGTTCTTGAATTAGTGATTATTTCAACATAATCAGAACCAGCAGCTCTTTGTCCAAATTTAATACCATCTAAGTTTGCATTAGTTGATACAGATTCACTAAATGAAATCATTTTATAAATAGCTGATAATGAATCTAGTAATTCTTGGTTAAACTGAACTTCAATTACTTCATACCCTTTTGATTTTAAAGTTTCAAATAACTGGTAATATGAATTTTTTAGTTGTTCATTTAAATCATCAATGACTTTTTTAATATATCCGAATTTAACTGATTTATTAATATTAGAAATATTATCTAACATATCTATAGATTTATTTTCATGACTTGTTGCATCTTTAACATCATAACCAAAAGTAGCGTCACAAACTACTGCCATATCTTCTACATTTCTAGTAAAGAAACCAACAGTATCTAAACTTGGAGAATAAGGTAATAAACCATATCTACTAATTGCTCCATATGATGGTTTAAAACCAACTATGTTGTTAAAAGAAGCCGGCTTTCTGATTGAATCCCCAGTATCACTACCTGTTGCAAATGGAACAATACCTTTTGCTACTAAATAAGCACTACCACTACTACTTCCACCAATAATTCTATTGCTATCTGCAGGATTTGTTATTATTCCATTACATGAATAAAGTCCAACCCCACCCATTCCTAATTCATCAAGAGCAGCTTTACCAATTAGAACAGCTCCTTTATCTTCTAATTTTGAAATAGAAGTTGCATTAAATGGTGGAATATACCCTTTTAAAATATTAGATGAAGAAGTTGTTTCAAGTCCTTTTGTTGCAAAGTTATCTTTTGCAAAGTAAGGAATTCCATACAATAAAGAATCTACGTTTGATACTTTTTCCATTTCTTTAGAAAAAGCAATAGCATTTTCTTCATTCATTTTGTTTATAGCATTAGACGATTTAACTTTATTAGCTTCAGATATTACTGCATTAGTTAACTCTAAAATAGTTATTTCTTTATTAATAATTTTATTATGTAATTCTATAATTGATAAATTTTTGTAATTCATTATTTAACCACCTTTTTAATTGTGACAAAATCACCCTCTGAAGTTGGTGCGTTTGACAATATTTTTTTTTGATCTATAGTTGTTGTTTCTTCATCTTCTCTTAAATATGAATGAATATCATCATAAGGATAAAATAATGGTTTAACATTTGTTGTATCGATTTTTAATACTTTTGCAAATTCTTTTTTTAAATCTTCTTGTTTAGCTACAATCTCTTCAATTTCTGCATCTGAAAATCTTAACATTGAATCTTGAGCTAACTCTTCATAGTACTTTTTATCTTTCATTTTATTCTCCTTTTAGAATTGCAAAGAACTCTTCTTCATTAATAACTTTAACGTTTAATTCTTCAGCTTTTGTTAATTTACTTCCAGCATTTTCTCCTGCTAAAACATAATCAGTTTTTTTTGAAACAGAACCTATAACTTTACCATTGTTTAATTCAATTATATCTTTAAAATAATCTCTAGATTCTGATAGTGTACCTGTTATTACAAAAGATTTTTCACTAATTGTTGATTCGGTATTTTTAGCTTGACCCAAATATTCAAAATTAACATCAAATGATTTTAATTCATTAATTAATTGTAAATTAGACTCAATTTTAAATCAATCTACAATCGACATAGCCAACACTTCTCCAACTGATTCTATTGAACTTAATTCTTCATATGTAGCATTTTTTAGATTATCAATATTTTTATATATTTGAGCTAAAGTTAGAGCAGTCTTAGAACCAACGTGTCTAATACCTAAACCAAATAAAGTTTTTTCAAATGAATTATTTTTAGATTCTTTAATCGAAGCAATTAAGTTTTCAAAACTTTTTTCTCCAAATTTTTCAAAATTAATTATATTTTCTTTATGTTCTTCAACTTTAAAAATATCTGCAATATTTGTTATTAATTTTTCTTCAAATAATTTTTTAATTGTTTGACCACCAAGACCAACTATATTTGCAGCACCTCTACTTGCAAAATGTTCTAAACTTCTTAATATTTGCGCTGGACAGTTAAAGTTAACACAAAATTGATCAACCTCTGTTGAAGTTTTTTCTAAAAGTTCATTACATGCAGGACATTGAACATCTTTTTCTCAAATTGGTAATAAATCAAAATTTTCATCTTTAATAGCACTAATAACTTCAGGAATAATATCTCCTGCTTTTTTTACTTTAACAATTGAGTTTATTCTAAGGTCTTTTGCCATTATATACTCAGCATTGTTTAATGATGCTGCAGAAACTGTTGTACCAGCAATTTGTACAGGTTCTAACTTAGCGTTGTATGTAATTTTACCAGTTCTTCCAACAGTGGGGAATATGTCTAATAATTTAGTTTGTTTAACTTCAGCTGGGAATTTATAAGCAATTGCTCATTTTGGTGTTTTTGCTGTGTATCCAACTTCTTCTTGTAATTTTTTATCGTTTAGTTTAAATACAATACCATCTATTTCATAATCTAATTCGTTTCTTTTTTTAGTGTAATATTCAATGTATGATTTTACTTCTTCTAATGTCTTACAAATCTTAGTTTCTTTATTGATTTTTAAACCTAAATTCTTTATTTGATTAATAGACTCATACTGTGTATTAATTGGGTTATTTTCATTAAAATAATAATAAAGATACGCATCAAGATTTCTTTCAGCAACTATTTTAGAATCTAATTGTCTTAAAGTTCCAGCTGCTGCATTTCTTGGGTTAGCAAAAAGTTGTTCACCATTCAATAATCTTTCTTCATTAATTTTTGCAAATTCTTTTTTACCTAAAAAAACTTCTCCTCTAATTTCAATTTCATCTTTTGAAGGTATTGATAATGGTATTGATTTAATTGTTTTTACATTTGTTGTAACATTCTCACCGACTTTACCATCACCACGAGTTATACCTTTTTGTAATACACCACCTTTATAAATTAAAGATATTGATAAACCATCAATTTTTAGTTCTGCAGTATATTCATTGTTTTCTGTGTCTGTAACTTTTGCAACTTGTTTATTGAAGTTAATGAACTCATCTCAAGAAAAAATATCACCAAGACTTAACATTGGATATTTATGTGTGTGTTTTTCAAATTTATCACTTATTATTCCACCAACTTTTTGAGTTATAGAATCAGATGTTATTAATTCAGGAAATTGATTTTCAAGATCAATAAGTTGATGAATGGTTTTGTCATATTCAGCATCATCAACACTTGGATTATCTAAAACATAATACTGTTTTGCTCATTCATTAAGTTTTTCACGTAAATCATTAATTAACTTGCTTGCTTGTTCTTTTGTCATGATGCTCCTTTATATCTATAATATTATAAACTTTTTTATATGTTTTTGGTTTATGGTTTCAAGAGTTAAACAACAAAAAAACAGAACAAAGTCTGTTTTAAAATTTTTTATTAACTAAGTTAATGTTTTTAACTCATCTTTAATTGGTTTTCTTAAAGAGAAAGTAAAGGCTAGTACAAACATAATTATAATACTTAATAAGATTAATGGTGTTGCTCATCAATTAGTTATCAATGGAATAAATATTCCGAATTTTTGAGCTTGAATCATCAATGAACCTAACAATCATTTACCAACAAGATAACCAATCAATACAAATATTGTTGATATAACAGCTGGTATAAGTATGGTATTTAAAATTGTTTCTTTATTTGAGTATCCTAATGCTTTCATCGTTACCATGAATCGGTGATATTTCATAATGTAGACATCTGAAATAATTGTTATGATTAACACTGAAATTATTATAATTCCTGTAATTAAGAACAATGCTACAAGTAAGATAGATTCACTAATGCTTATTATCATACCCAATTGAGTACTTACTAAATCAATTTTATTGTAAGTCATACCTAAAGTTTCTTCAATTCTATCTGTGCTTCCTTGAAGAGCGAATACACCTGGAGAATCAACCATAATCCCTTTAACTCCACCAGTTATTCCATAAGCTTCATCAAATGAAGAGAATTTTGAATTGAAATCTCTATTCTGTAGAACTTTTCTATAAGCTTCTTGGTCAGTGATTTCATATTTATTCATTAAATCATCTTTCATGAAGAAAGTTTTATTTTCTCTCATCATGTTTAATTGTTCTATTGGATTTCTCATTGAATTAACTGTTATTGTATGATCACCACTTGTGATTTGCCCATTTGGTATTTGTTTAACTGGATCACCATAAAAATCATAGTCTACTGGCAAGTATTTCTCTGTAGATTTATTTGTTAATAAATTTAGAATATCTTGATCAGCAATAACAATATTTCCATTGTATGTTTGAATAGTATCAACAGATTGCATTCTAACATCACTTAAAAATGATGGAAGTTTGTTTGAAACAGTAACAACTGCATCTGAACTTGATCCACTAGCAACAATTTTGTCACTTGCTCAAGTGTAAATTTGTTGTAAATCAGTATCAATATTTTGAATTCAACCTTTTCTGTTAGGATCAGTAATTTTTCTACTGTAATTTAAACTAAATGGTGAAATTCATTCTCATTCAGTTTGATTTGCATATTCAGAACCTCAAGCTTTTTTTACTTCTTCTGGAACATAAGCGTTTGACACAGAACCATGTCATATATCAATATTAGATCTTCAATCATGTGATTCATTTTTTGATGTTTTACTTGTGTTAGCGTTTTTTCCGTTTAAAAGAGAATCTATATCAGTTAAGTTTCTAGGTACAAATAATTTTAAGTTATTATAGTGATAGTATGGTCTTATTTCAAAATCAAGACCATCAATATTATATTGATCATTAACAATACTATTAATAAATCATTTTGATTGGTCATTTAGTGATGTTATGTTTCCATTGTCATCATATCTAAATTGTTTAGTATATGTTAGTTTATTTGGATCTATTTTTGAAGGATTAATTCAATCTTCTTCATTTTTCATATTTAAATCACTACTAAATAAGTTTTGATTATTTGTTATTTCTCTATTGTCATATATTCAAGCATTTTTAGGAACTTCTTTACCTCCAATTGAAAGAGTTTTATAACTCATTCCTTGAATTGGAACTGATTTGTTTAAGTTTTGTTGTTTATAACTTTTTAGATTTGTTACAACAGGTATATTCAATACTTTTGCATTTGAATCATATATTTTGAAACCATCATTTAAATAAATATCTCCACCTGTATAATTTTCTTTGTCATTAAATAATACATTTAATTTATCAATTGTTTCTTGGTCTTTAATAAACACTTTATCATCATCAATTGAATCTAAATTATAAACAGTTTGGTTATCTTTTAATCCATTTACATTTACAAAATTGTTATTCATTTGTGTATATACGTCTGTAGATAATGTTTCAATTCCAGGAGTATAATTTTCTGCATTAATAGAAATCCCAAATTGAGAAGCTCTATTAGGTGAATCTTTTAAGTATTGTTGTCCTACATTTGGTAAAAATGCTAGTGCTAATAAAATTAAATCCTCTTTTCAAGTTGTGTTTGTTGGTCTTTCAATAGTAGGCAGACCTTGATCATTTGAATTTGCTAAAGCTTCCATAGCTACTTGTAAAGCCATTTGAATGAATTCAATACTTCCTTTTGCAGAGTTTTTCTTCATTTCTCAAATATTTTGTAATGTATTTGGGTTTATTTGTTGACCATCAAAATATGATTTTCCTGTATTTGGATTTATTTCAGCATTTCAGATATAACTTGATATTTTTTCAAATTCTCCTGCTGAAATTGTTATTCCATTTAAGTTACCTAATTGTCCAATTACAGGCATTGCCATTTTTAATAATTTTGACGTATCATCTCTTGTCAAAGAATTTTCATCAAATATTCATTTTTCAGTTCAATTTAATTCATCTTTTGTTCATTGTCCATTTGTTCATCCTTCACCTAATAAAATAGGAGGGAATATACTACTATCTCAACTTGAATCTGTGTAATACTTATTGTTATCAAAGTAAATATCAGATATTTGATCTTTTGTTGAAGTTCCTAAAAGAGTTTTTGGTTCTTGATAAAGTTCTTCTGTTGTAGGTAAACCTCTTGAAGCTGTTAATGAAGCTTTAGCTGTTGGTAATCCAGTCAGTTGGTCTTGCATTACATATTGATTATTATATTGATAGTATTTTCCAGCATCTCTTATATACACGTTAAGCATAGAAGGAGTAAGCACTGAGAAAGTTATAACAAATGTTGTAATTAAAGCTGTAAAACTTATCATAGCTATTTGTTTAGAACCTCTTAATGATATTTTAAGTGGGAATCTAAATTTGAAATCCATTATATTAATAACATTTAATTTTCTTGGCAATCAATTTCTAACTTTTCTTTGTTGGCTTTCTTTATTGATAATTTGCATAACATCTTTTGAAACTAATAAGAACGCAATGAAATAACTCAATATTAATGATCCAATTCCAAAAACAACTAATAGAATTAGTAAAATTTTATAATCAAACACAAATTCATATAGCGTTGTTGAAAAATAGGTAGCAAAAACTTTGGTAATTATTTCTTGAAAGAATCCTGCTGCCAATCATGCTAACGGAACTATTATAAATAATAAAATTATTGAATATCCAATATATGATAATGACAGTCTGTATGAATCTACACCTTTAGCTTTTAAGAAACCAATTTGGCTTGAGTTATGATCGATTGTTTTTTTAATTCCAAAAATAATTGAAACAAAAGACATGATTAATACAAGAATAGAAGTAACAATTGAAATAATTGTTACAATTTCTAACATTTTGGGTTGTAGTGTTCAATTTAAATTAAAATATGTTTTTTCAAATAATTTGATTTCATTAGCTGATTTTTTATCTCCAAAACTTAAACTTTCATTCTTTGAGTCTATAAAACTTTCAGATAATTTTGATTTATTTGATAAAAGAGATGAATCAAAATTAGACATTCTTTTGCCAATAGTTTTTTTATCTTTTAAATTATCTCTAATGAAATAATAAGTTGTGAATGTTACGTCTTTTTCATTACCATTCTTCATTATTTCGTTAATTACATATTTTGGTGCATAAACAATAACTGAGTTTGCAACGTCACTTAAAGGTACTTCAGGATCAACAAGTGGATAGTATGTAAGTGCATCACTACCAAAACCAGAAATAATAAAGTTTGAGTTTCCTATTTTTATTTTGTCTCCAACAGAATAGCCATTTTTAAATGCATATTGCTGTGAAATTACAATTTCACTTGAATGCATAACCGGTAAGCCAGCAGTAACTTTGAAGTTATAATCGTAATTATCATCTGTTACAACAAATCTAAAATTAGTTTTTGTATTTCTGTCATACATAAATGCTTCTTCTCTTAAATATAACTCCAAATCATTTATTTCAGCAGCCATTTTTTGATGAAAAATATTATTTGAATAAATATTTGATCAATCATACATTGTTGCGTATTTTGATGCATCATACTCATAGTCATATTTTTTACCTGTATTTTGATTTTCTCATTTTTGACTTAAATCATTTTTTTCTCAAGGATTTAGTAAATTCATTGTAGAAATAGAATATTCATTATATTCCTCATCTTTTTTAATTGTTGTTGGGTTTGCTAAACCTCTTAATCCATCTTTTTTAGCGTCTAAATTATTCCCAATTATTTGATTATCCATACCTTTTATTTGATAAGTGTTTTCTGCATTCCCATATTCAACAATAAACTTAGGATTTAAAGTTTTTTCAGCCAAGTTTCTTCCAAAAATATATTCAAAAGTTAGTTCATTATTATAATTTGAAATTGATTCAACAGTTTCATTAGATTTGCCAGTAATTTCACTAGTACCATAAGATGTGTGTAATTCCATGAATATTTTCATTTCATGTGTTTGTTCTGCCATTTCATTAAATTCTGTTACATAAAATTTTGATTTTTCTTCGTCGCTTCCTGGAATATTTCAATTAAAATTAATTGATTTTGCAGTTCTTGCATAAGAATTACTTAAAAACTGATTGATTTGATATGTTATAAAATACCCTACTGATTCTAGTGCATTATAAACATAAAGTTGAAATTCTCCTAAACTAGATACATGTTTTTTATATTCTGAAATTCAATCAAAATTATTTGTTTGATTAAGATTAATTGGAACTTCAATTTTTTTAAAATCTTTTTCTACTTTTAAATCATTTGCTTTTCAATATTTATAAATTAATGATTGAGCAAATGACTCATTAGGTTCATCAAGTAATAATTCATTATAAAGAGTATCTGAGATTTCTTTAACTATTAAATAAGTCATTGAAGCATAAACATGAAAGTAGTCACCACCACCAAAATTTTCTAAATTAGAACCAAAGTTTGTTTTAAAACTTTGTGGGTAATATAAGAATTCACCTTTATTAGGATTTGACTTCAAAAGTGAAAAATTTCTTCAAGAATTATATCATGGAATACCATTTCAAACATTTTGCATAGCTTGTGTTGGTTTACCAGTGTTTTGATCAAAAAATGTTTTTGTTATTAAGTTTTCTTCATAACCCTCTGTTTTAATTCCATGGTTATTTAAAACAACATTAAAAGAATCATGAATTGATTTATTATCTTGAACAAAATAATTTGTTGAAGTAGGCATCAAGTCTAGGATTGGTAATAATGTTTTATTTGATGTTGATAAATTTGATTCACTAGCTTTAGTAGAATATGAATAATCAAATTTTTCATAATTTCTTACAATGTCATCATATGACTTATTCATTCTAGAATTTAAGCTTGTTGTTGAAGCCAAATAAAAAGACGCAAAAAAAGAAAGCAGTACAACCACAATGAATTGAATCTTAAATTTGAACATACTTCTTATCCCTTGCTTAAATAAAAGTCATGTTATTTTCATAGCGTTTTCCCCAACTATAAGTGTTTTCACATATTAATATTTTATATTAATCATGTATGTTTAGTGTAAAAAAGCTTCAAAAAGTGTAAAATTATTTTATTATGGTAGGAATGAAAAAATTAATTTCTTTGATTGGTGCAGCTTCATTAGCAACAACACCAGCAATGGCGGTAGTATCTTGTAAATATATAGATACAATTCAAAAAAGTATAGATAATAAATTAGCAGAAGTAATCTCTTCAACGTCTAATTATTTTAAAGGTGCTATTTTAGCCAATTCCGAAGATTACAATGGTCAATCAGTTGATAAATATATTTCTAAGTTAAAAGTTGGGGATTTAACAAGTAATTCAAAAGATACAACATCTATGGCTAAAATATTTGACACTTTCTTAGATACAAAACAATCAAGTGAATATATGAAAAATGAAGTATATAGCAAAGAAGAGTTCGATAGACCAGCTACTGGAAATGGTGCTAGTGAATTAATAAGCACTATCCAAAAAGCTTACAATGAGATTTATAAATTAATTGGCGTGACTTTCGATCCAACTTTATGAAATACTGCATTGCCTTTATTATTAGATTCATTAAAAGCTGATAATATTTCTTCAATTCAAAAAGTTATGCCTAAAATTTCAAGTAGTTTACAAATAATGAAAGACGTTAAAGTTCCTAATTACAATGAATTAATTAAATTAGGTGTTGAAACTAATTTAGACTTAAAAATTTATTTCTCAAATGAATTGACTTCTTTTGTTGCTAACTTGTTTAGCGTTGAAATAGAAAAACCTTTTGTCATTAGTGAAAATAAAGATAATATAAATGAAAAATACTATGCACATAATTCTAGTGTTTGAAAATTAATAATTAAAAAAATGAACAGTAAGGATGCTGAGAAACCTGAAATTAATTTTACAAGTCAAAGCTTAGCTCTACTTATGAATGCCTTATTTGGAATAAACTGATATATTCAAAATTTTACAGCTGATGAATACAATTTACATTCTGATGAAATGCTGGATGATAATCACATATTTTCTACTGATAAAACTAACTTAGAAGTAATTCATGAAGTAAACTCTTCAAAAATTGACAAAGAAATTATTAACTCAACTAATGTAGATGGTTTAATGCAATTTATCTATGATTTATTTTCTGGTGAAAAAGATAAAGAATCTTTTAAACTACTTAGAACTTTTAAAATACTTTTCCAAGTTGATGATGATATAACTGTTAAAAATCAAAAACTTGATTTCAATACTAAAATAATTAAATTTGGAAGTAAAACATTAGATTTTAAAATTGGTGAATGAGGTTCAAATGGTAAAACAGAAAATGGAGCATTAAATACATTTTTAAGTTCTTCACTAGATGGTTTTGTGAAAGGATATACCGCTTCTTTTGATCCTGATGGTGGAATAATGGATTTCTTAAATTCTATCGGAATGGGTTCTGAACAAATAGGCGGAGTAGTTTCAGGTTTAATTAGTTCTGTTTTAACGGGTATTGATATGGATCATTTCTTTGAAACATTTGTAGAACAAATAAATACTTCATTAGAAAATTTATTAAATTGATCTTTCATAAAGGGTAAATCTTTAGAAGAACAAATAAAATCTATTCAAAAATCTATTGATACTAAAGTTAAACCAATAATTGATAGTTTATTAAATTCTGAAGCTCCTTTTACAAATAAATTTTTAGGATATTTAGTTAATACAGACATAAGAAAATTAATGGAAATTTTTGGATTAGAAAATAGTTTACCTGTTCAATTACCTAAAATTTCATTAAAACAAATAATCGATATTCAATTAACTAAAACTTTAAAACTTAGTGATTTATTAAGACTAGGTGCAAAAGGGACAAGTTATTTAATTGCATTATTAGGTAAAGGTGTTGCTCCGAAAATAGTTAACATTGCAGATGCTTTCAATGATACTTCTCTTTTCTTAGATCCTGAATTTAAAATTGTAAATAGCCAAAGCACTCTTCAAACTTTAGGTGACATCAAAATATCTCAAGATTTGATTTTTAAAAATGAAGATGGTAAGGAATACACTTACATCTTAGCATTAGCTACAGCGCTTTCTAGTAAAGATAATACTGGTATCAGTATTACAATACCAGGTGGCAATAAGTTTGGTTTAAAAACCACAAAAACTTTTACAAATAAAGATGGTCTTAAATGAATAATGGGTCTTGGAGTTGAACTTGATAATGGTGTAATTGACTATAATCAATTTAGACCAGGAACAATACTTTATTCTATTGGAACATTATGAAACGATGAAACTGGTAATTTGATTACTGGAATAATGTCAGGAATAAATGATATTTTAAAAACTATAGCAGATATCTTTGATAACAAACAAAATCAATCTTACTTAGAAGATTTAAATTACATTCATTATAAAACTAAAATGATTAGCTATGAAAACTTCAGAGATAGTAAAAAAGATAGTCACGTAACATATGAAATTAATTATAAAAATGGAATAGTTAATAATACATACGTTGTTAAATTATTACTTCCAAGTAGTGATCAAGAAGAAGTAAATGTTAAATACAAAATTGAAGCCTTTTATAAAAAATAAAAATGCGAATTAATAACTCGCATTTTTTATATTCTGTTAAATGAATTTATTTTATATTTTGAACTTGTGTTCTCTTTATAAACTGACACATTATATGTGTAATAAACATCTTTCTTAACTTTATACATTATCTTGTAATTTAAAACTTCTTGTTTAGAATCTTCTTGATAACTTACAAATTGTGTTGAGAATAAATCTTTATTTGATCAGTAATTCATTTTTTTATTTCTATTAAAAGTTATATCGCTTAAATTGTAATCAATATACTTTCTAGTCATTTTCACAGGTCATTGAATTATTTTAGCTGTTAATCCATTTGTCAATAATTCATTTACATAAAACAAGATTGAATCTTGATTGTAGCTCTTATCATCATAGTTTAAACCTAAAAGATATTTTCAAGCTTTATGTCCTCAAATTTTTTCTTCTTCTGTATTATTAGAATTTTTAGGTCTAATACCTAAAACCTTATTTTTTCCATTATCATCTTTTACAAATTTCATCATTGATCATATAACTGCTAAATCAGAAGTTCTACCATCTGTTGGAGTGTAACCAAGAACCTTGTCGATAGATACCGGATTTTCTTGACCTTTGATAAAGAAATCATATTCATTAGATATATCACTGCCTGTTACAGTAGCCAATAAACCTAAAATTTTGTAAAACAATGGAAGACTTGAATCAAATCCTTTTAGAATTAATGTTAAAACATCTCCTATTGATATTCCTAAAACATTTATTCTAAAAATATCTTTAACTGATTTATTAGACATATCTATTGGTAAATTCACATTAAATAATTTTAAAATTGATTGCAATCTACCTTTTTCATTAATTATTTGGCTGAAGAGATTATTAAATAGACTTCATGTTTCTGGTAAATTTTCACTAACTTTTATATTACTTAATTTTCTAATTGTTTTATCTAAATAATCAATAAAGTCATCCGTTGGTTTATTTTTAAAATTTCCTGTTGGCTTATTTGGTGAATTATCAGTACCAAAACCCATATTAGTCAATTGTTCTTCAAGGGGTCCTTTTATTTGTTTTCCAATTCAACCAAAAGGCCCTCATGAATACATATTTTTCAATGTTGTATTTAATTGACTAGATAATGTTTCAAAAAAGTTGGTCATGTCTATACCAGATAAAATAGAACTAATAACTCCAGCAACTATACTTCCTAAATTTTCAGTTGATAAATCTAGTAAAGAAAGTAATGCACCTATACTTCCAGAAACTTGGTTATCTAGAAAACCCTTAGCAAGTGAGGCAAATAAAATATTAAAGATACCATTCGGTCCAGTAGTGTTATTTTTTCATTCACCTACATTAACTGATACAAGAAAGCTTTTATTAGCTTTTAAAACTTTTTGATTTAAATCCATTTTTGTATTACCATCAGTTATGTCGTCATCCACTTGAAATAGAATTTTTAAAACTCTTGAAGATCTATACCCATTGGGATCACTGCCTTTATACATAATGTCATAGAAAATAGATAATATTCCATTCAAGCTTCTTTTATCAATATTTTCTTTTGAAATATTTTTATCATAAACTTCATTCATTATTTGAAGATTAGTTTTGTAAGGGCTAAATAAATGATTTTGGTCTATTACCATCGAAGGATCAAGCATATATTCTGGTTGATTAAATGCATCTATATAATAAGATAATGAATATATAAAGTTTAATAAATAAACTATACTATCTGAAGTAAATTTAAACTCATGTTTTGATACTTTTTGATCATCTTTAGAAAATATTTCTTTGTACATAGCAGAAGATGCATTAAAGAAATTTCTAGCTATATTACTTGAATCTTCATCTTGAATTTTAAAATTTCATGCTCCAGTTTCGCTTGTCAATCCATAGTTAATACTCATGAAACTATTGAAATTTGATAAAGTATAAAATTTTAAACCTCTGTAAGTTCGAACGCCTTCACCTCATAGTTGGCTGTAAGTTGGAGCTGGATAATGTTTGAACATTTTAACAAAAGATATTTTATCAGCAAATTTTAATATGCTTGAGTCAAATTTATCAGCTTTTAAACTTCCGCCGCTTGCAAATGAAACATAAGAAATTCAATTTAAAAATTCATTAACACCATCAACTTTTAATCCATCGTCATCAATTGAATTTTCTAATAAGCTTACACCTTTATCAGCTGCACCAAATATAAGTTCTGATGTTGCATCTTCATTTTTATATTTATAATTTTTGTCTTTATAAATTTTATTTAAAGTTTTTTCAGCTGATTTCATATCATATTTCTCAGCGTTAAAATTTGCATAACTTAAAGCAGTATCAATATTGCTAATGTCACTTACTTTTTGATCATTTAATCAATTTGTTGTAACATCTGAATTTTGTTTTTGAGCATTAGTTATAATTGGTGCTTTAAATAAAACAGAAGTCTCATCAATTTTCTTTTGAATTTCTGAAGTTACTTGAGTTATTACTTGTTTTTGACCAACATTTAACAATGATACTGCTGGAGTTGCTCCAATAGTCAGAGCACTTAAACTTAATAATATTTTTTTCATAATCTAAATACCCTTTCTACTTAGAGATCTGCGTTTTGTAAAATTTGCACAGAGTTAGTTTTTGTTATTCGTTTGTAACCTGCGAAAATTGCTATTCCATAAATACCAACAATTCCTAGGAAAACCACAATTGGTAATCATATAGGGAATGCTATTGGTAAAGCAACTCCGCTTAATAACATAATGTTTACAGCTTTTGCAAAAATAAATCATCCTGCTGCAAATCCCACAGCAAACATTGTTGATATAACAATTAGATACATTCCCATTACTGTTTTAACAACATAAGCATCATGATACCCTAAGACTCTCATTGTTGATATAAACCTTATGTTGTCAGTAATAATAATTGATGTTGTTAGTAAAATAATTACAAATGTTAAAGATAAGATTAAGACAATCGCTATTGCAATTAATAATAAAATCAACTGTGATATTTCTTCTAACATATCTTTTGATAAATCAATAGGTAATATTCATTCTACAGTTCCAATACCACTACCATCAAATGCTGCGTGAGTAGCACTGAATTTAGCTTCCATTCCATTTAATGCTGTTGGAGAATAATCTCCAAATGCTGTTGAAACACTCATAACTGTATTGTAATCAGCAACATCAGTTTTGTTAGAATACTTGTAATTGAAAACTGGATATTGATTTTCAAATATTTTAAGAATCAATTCGCCTAACTCTTTTTCATCATTATTTTGTGGATGCTCAATAAATTTGTTTTTAAATAAATCTAAATCATCTAGACCATTCTTTGTTAAATCTAAACCTTTAATTTTATTGTAAATTTTTAACTCTTCTTGATCTTTATCTTCAATAATTATTTTATTGTTAAATTGATTAAGTGTTGAATATCCAAACTGTGTATTTCATTGTTTTGTAAAGAAATTTTTTCACAAGTAGTTTTCAACTTCATCATATTTAAGAATAGATTTTGCATCATCATTTTTTATTCATGCTTGAGCTGATCCGTATCCTTCATGAATTCCAACAATTTTAAATTTTGTATTTGTTATTTTATTACCAATGATTGTGTCACCGTTTAATACAGAATTGTAATATTCAGTTGGTTTAGAAATACTTGTCATAAAGTTAATTGCATTTTTATCATCTAAATCAGGTCTTGTTACTAATATATTTGAACCTAAACTATTTGTTCTTGAATTTTGTTTAAATCCACCAGTTCCATTTCATAAAGTGCTAGTATCTCAATCATTTAATTTGTAAGGAACTATTTCACCTTTTGAAGCATCTTGTAATTCATTTTGAATAACATTTAAATCTACTTCTTGACCTTCTTTAAGATTTAAAGTTTTTGCTAGTGTTTCATTAATAACGATTCCATTTGTTTCTTTAGAATTAAATAATTTTTCCATTAAATCATTATTTCTAGAATCTCTTAAATCTAAAAATCTATCATCATTATCGATTCCATAAATTTTAAAGTTTTTACCATCTTTTTCAGCTTGAATTTTTGTTCCTAAAGCTTCTTGACTTGGATCGTATGAAACTAAATTAAATGCCATTGAGTAATTTTTATCATCTGATTTAAATGCATTAATCAATGTTTGTTTCACAGAATAAGGAGGTCTTGAGAAAGCTGACTGAATGATTGCTTGATCAACACGATTATTAAATAAGAATGTAAATCATTCTCACATATCTGTAATAGCTTTTGTTGCAGTTTCTTTGTCATTTTCTTCAGCCATTTTATCAAAGTTTAAACCTAAGTAATAATCATTAGTTGATTCTTCAGTATTGTCTTCTGATGCAATTCTAAATGAACCTATTCCTGTGTAATTCCCATTAGTTAATTTAAATTTATTATTTTGATTTGTTTGATTTTCATATTCAATTTTACCTGTTTCAGCTTTTAATAATGTTTTTAACATATTCTCATTATTTAATAGGTACATATTTGCTAAGTTACCATTTGATGAATTAAATAAATTAATTTTCTCATCTTCAGTCGCATTGATTCAATCTTTATCACTCATAATTTCTGTTCCATGATCACTTCTAAAATCATTACTTATAGATAAACCAATTGATTCAGAATATTTAGCATAGAAAGTTTGCATTGCAGCTCCTGCTTCATACATTGTTTTTGCTGAATTTATTTCACTAAATAAATTTTGGTAATCAAATCATTGTTTTAAAATGATAGGGGAAATCATTTTTCCTAATACATCTGAATTACTTGCAGCAGGTACACCATATTTAGATAATTGTCTGAAATAGTTACTATCAAATATTGAACCTTCTAAATTTAAAAGCTTCATATTTGCTAATGATAATTCGATAAGGTTTGGAATTGCATATTCATCATCACTTGATGCAGTAAATAAGTTTTGAATAAAAATTGAATAGTATTTTTCACTTATTTCATTATTAAAGTAATCAGTCATGATTTGATCATAATCAAAGTCACCATTGTCTCTTAAAGCTAAGCTTGTTCATCCACCAGCTGTTTTTGAGTAAACCATTTCATCTTGTTTAGTTGAAGGGTTAAATGTTTTAGCAAAAGTTAAGGGGTTATTATAACTTGGCTGAGCATATTCAACTATTTGTTTATATTTAACACCAGTATATGTTGCTTTTTCATTTCTTTTTAAGATATCTGGAGCAGCAAATGAAACTGTAAATAACATTGATGAAAGTAATACTACAAAACCAATTGCCATCATTTTTCCAAAAGCATCTACTAATAAAGCTTTTCTTAATTTTGAACCAAATGATTTTCTAAAATGAATACTTCTTAATTTAGCTTTAAATGCACTAGCTTTTTGATTAAAGGTTGCAGTAATTAAACTTAATGATGATTTACGCATTAACAGTGTAGCTATGACAAATGATATTGCTGATAAAATAAATCACATAACTCCAATCATTAACACTAATGTAATTCAATCAAAATCAAATTTTGAATAATTAAGTGAAAAATAACTGGCAAATTCATTAGTTAGAGTATTTGAAACGCTTATTGAAACAATATATCCCAATAATCCACCAATTGTTGATGCAATTACAGGCAACATAACAAAATTATAAACAAGTATACGTTTTCTATATCCTAATGCTTTTAATGTACCTAATTGTTTTGAGGCTTTTTCAATTTGTTTTTTTGTAACAAGTGATATTGTATATAAACATACAAATAAAATTAAAATAAATATTACAAAGGCTGCTATATTGTAAGTTTGAATAGTTTTTTGAATTAAAAGAATTCTTTTACTAAATCTGTAACTTGAGTCTTCTTTTCCATAAACTATTTTATTATTTGAATTTCTTCTAATTAATTCTTTTAAGTCACTTTCAAATTGTTCTAAACCTGTGCTTTTAGCTTTTTTAGCATCTTTAAATTTAATTGAATAAAATGATTCAATTTCGACATTTGAAGAAACTGTTAAATTACCATTTTGGTTTACGTTATATTCGTATAAATTTGATTCTTGATTGTATTTTAATCCGAACGCTGTTGGATTAACATAAATCATTACTTCTTTGCTACGGCTTGGCAATGTCGTTGAAGCATTAAAGATTGGCGACATAAAATCAGCTGAGCTACCAAATCCTACAACTTGAAATCACTGATAGTTTGAATAGTAAGTGTTATATTTACCACCAACAGCATCAATTTCAGTTACTGTAGATTCAATTTCTTTTACATCATTAGCTACTTGTTTATTGTCTGAATCTCTAACTAATAAAGAATTTCCTAAGTTATCAGCTTGTATTCTAATAACATCTCCTAATTCAATACCATTATTTTTTGCATAGTTTGGATCAATTACAACTTGGTGATGAGTTTGTATATCTTGACCTTCAAAAATAACTAATTTGTCTACTTCTTGGTTATTAAAATTATTTTCTTGAGAAGTTTTAGTAATTGCTTTAATTGTTAAGTCATTACGATTTTGTTTTACTTGAGAAAATTCTCTTGCTTCTGTTCTAGATCACTCAAACTGTAAGTCACTTGATTCTTCAAAATATTTCTCTTGTAATTTGTATATTCAATATTGTTGAGCTGCAACAAGGTTTTTTGGTGCTTCTTCAGTTTCTTCACTTTCCCCAGTTGCTACTTTATCATATGGATTTAAATCAATAACAGCATCATGAACTCTTGAGTTTTCATTCATTTCTTTATATTTTTCAATAACACGAACGTTCATTGAAACAACTAATGTTAAAACTAAAGACAGTAAAAAAGCTAAAACAGTAACACCTATTAATTGTGTTTTACTTTTAGTCGCATTTTTAAATGAGTTTTTTAACATCAAATAAATTTTTTTAAAATGCATAATTAAGACCTTCCCTTTAGAATTAAAATGTATTTATATAATTTTATCAAATTAATAAAAAAAAAGACACAATTGTGTCTTTTTTAAAGGGTGCAGTTGTGATGAACTCATAAATAAATCGTTTTCCTTCTTTGCCTAAGCTTATTCAAAAACATACGATTATTTTATCAGTGCATTACTTGTGTGATATTGTTTTAACAACACCCTTAATATAATAATACACTATTTTATGATTTAAAAACTATTTTATTTAATTTAAGGCCCTTTGCAGGAGCATTGAAAGGCGGTTTGTTACCCTTTCCTTGTAGTTTTTCTTTTATTTCATCAGCACTTATTTTTTTATTTAAATAACAATTAAGAGCTGACTGTACAATCATTCTTATTTGATATCTAATGAATCCTTTACCTTTAAAAGTTATAACAACTTTATCAAGTACCCTTTTTACATTAATGGATTCAATTTCTCTAATTGTTGCAATTTTGTTACTATCTAACTCTTTATGATTTAATCCAGAAAATAATTTAAATTCATGTTCACCTATAAATAAATTAAATATGTTTTGTAGCTTATCAATATCTATTTCTCCAAAATCTCAATTAAGTTCAAACCTATTTGATAGTATATTATATTCCTTATCATTTATAGTATAAGAATATTCTTTATGTAAAACATCTCTTATATTGAAGTCTTGTTCAACCTCTGTTATTGAACGAACTTTAATAGTTTCAGGCAAAGCCTTGTTTATGGCTTTTTTGAATAAATCAAGTTTTGGATTAAAAGCTAAGTCTAATAAAACTTTTTGATCAATTGCATGCACTCCCGTGTCAGTTTTACTAGCACCTATTGTTTTAAAAGATGCATTTTTAGTTACTCTATTAATAGCTTTATTAAGTTCTCCTTGAATTGTAGAAGTTTTTGGTTGTTCTATTCATCCATGAAAATCTGAACCATCATATTCTAAAGTTAATAAAAATTTAAACATTATTATATTATATTTTATTTTCTAATTCCTATAATTGTGTCAAGTCTTGGGAAACTAATGTGTCATAATCCTAAAACATTAACTGAATACAAAATTAAAAATAACATTAATGCAAAAGCAAATAATAATAAAACTAAATCCATTGTTCTAAATTTAAATTGTATGTATCTTGTTCTTTTTGAGTAAGGATCATATCCTCTTGCTTCCATTGCATAAGACAAGTCTTCTGCTTTTTGGAACGCTGATACTAATAATGGAATAATTAATGATGTTAAACCTTTAACTTTATCTTTTAATTTACCATTCTTAACATCAATTCCTCTTGAAGATTGAGCTTTCATAATTCTTCCTGCTTCATCAATTAAAGTAGGTATCATACGTAATGCAATAGAAATAATCATTGATAAAATGTAAACTGGTATTCCAATTCATTTTAATGGGTATAATAAATCTTCTATTGCCAATGTTAATTGTAATGGTGAAGTTGATGCTGTAAGTATACAAGTTAATGAAATCATTAAGTAAATTCTAAATGTCATTATTAATGCATTATATAAAGCTTTCTCACTGAATCAAACAGGTCCTATTTTATAAAATAAACCTATATTTTGATATCCATCAGGCATTGATGATAAATTGCTTGAACTAACTAAAAATTGACCAGAAATAGCTCCTCCAGAAAGTTTGTTTGCTCATACTCCACTAACTTGGTTATTCTTATCTAAAAAGAAATCTAAAGTACTTGAATCTGGGTGTGTTAGAAAAGCGTTCATTAAAAATATTACAAAGAAGACAAATAATACAGGTGGTAATAATCCAAGTAACATTCTAAAGCTTAGTTTAGACAGTGCAAAAATTGTAAGTATAACAACTGCACATATAATGTAACCTGTAAAACCAATAGGTAAGAAAATACTTATCATCAATAAAATGATCATTACTAATTTAAATCTAGGATCCATTGCATGAATAATAGAATTTTTTGGTAAATATCTACCGAATGTTACTCTCATATTATTTCCCCTTTCTTACTTCTTTAAATGTTTTTGCAAATTCATCAATTGTTCTAATATTTTTGTTTAATAAATCTATTCCTTGATCTTTTAATTTATACATAAGTTTGTATAATTTTGGTGGTTCAATTTGTATTTTTGATAATAATTCTTGGTTAGAGAATATTTCAAATGGTGAACCTTTTGAAATAACTTTTCCTTCATGCATAACTATTACTTCGTCAGCAACTTTTAAAACTTGATCCATATTATGAGTAACCATAATAATTCTTTTTCCTTGATTTTTATTTAATCTTAAAAATAAGTTCATGAAGTCTTCTTCACCTTTTGGGTCTAATCCACCTGTTGGTTCATCAAGAACTAATGTTTTACCATTCATTGCAATAATTCCAGCAATAGCAGTTCTTCTTTTTTGTCCCCCTGATAATTCAAAAGGTGATCTTTTTGCATATTCTCTTGGTAAAGAAACTAAATCTAATAGTTCAGGTATTTTTTTATAAACTTCTTCTTTGTCAGCTCCTAAATGAATAGGACCAAAAGCAATATCTTTTTCAATTGTATCTTGGAATAATTGGTATTCTGGAAATTGAAATACAAGTCCAACTTCTCTTCTTAAATCTTTAACTTCCTTAATTTTTTTAAGCCCTGCTGGGATTTTATAATCTCCAACAATTGTTTGACCTGTTTCAGAAATTAATAATCCATTAGTTAATTGAATCATTGTTGATTTCCCAGAACCAGTTGTACCAATAACACAAGTTATCTTTTTATCAGAGATTGATAAATCTGCGTTATCAAGTGCTCTAAATTCAAAAGGAGTCTTTTTTGAGTATGTATAGCTTACATTATCTAAAACAATATCACCAGTAAATGAAAATGATTTAATAGATTTTTTTTCTTCATTTCATTTTTTTAGATTTTGTTTGATTTCTTTTTTATTTATTTGCATAACTGTTTCACCAACTCATCCATATTTTGACTATGTTTTACTTTAATTCCTTCATTGCCTAAGGCTTCTTCAACTAAAGATAAAAATGGTATTTCTAATTTAATTGATCTTAAAAATTCTTTTTCTTTAAGAACTTCTTCTGGCTTACCAATCTTAACCATACGACCACCATTCATAACTATAACTTTATCTGCGTTAAGAATTTCATCCATGTCGTGAGTAATAGAAATAATTGTTTTTTTCATTTTATCTCTAAGTTCAACCATTATTTCTTTAATTTCTCTATTTCCTTTTGGGTCAAGCATACTTGTTGCTTCGTCAAAAATTAAGATATCTGGATTTAGAGCAAGTGCACTGGCAATAGCTACACGTTGTTTTTGACCACCAGATAAGTTTAATGGTTCTTTATCTAAGAAATTTTCCATTCCAACTTTTTTAGCTGAATCATAAATTATTTTTTGCATTTCTTTTGGATTAACACGTTTATTCTCTAGTCCAAAAGCAATATCAGCTTCTACACTAGAACCTATAAATTGATTATCAGGGTTTTGGAAAACAATACCTAAAAATTTACGTGCTTGATCTAAATTATCTTGAGTAACTACATTACCATATATACTTACGTGTCCTTCTTGAGCAGACAACACACCAATAAGCATTTTTGAAAGAGTTGACTTACCACTTCCATTGTGCCCAATAACAGCAACATATTCGCCATCATTAATTTCAAAACTAACGTCATTTAAAGCATAAGGAAAATCAGGAGCATATTTAAATTTTAAGTTTTCTACTTTAATTGCAACCTTATCAAGTTTAGTTAATTGAGCACCTCTACCATGATCTTTAACAGAATCTCTGGCTTCTCTTTTTAAGTTTTTAGCTTCAATTAATTCTTCTTTAGCTTGTTCTAAAATAACAGAACTATTTTTTCTTGTTGTTGAATTATAAATTTTTGTAATATTCTTTAAATTTTCTGAAAAAGACTTATCTTGGCAAATTGTTTTAAAAGCTTTTTTTGCTTCTATTGATTTGTTTTTGTACTCAACTAATTCTGCCTTTGAAATTTTGCCTTGCTTTTCAGCATCTTTAAATTTAAAGAAATTATTATTAGCTTCTAACATTTCAATATATTTGGCATGCAATTTAATCTTAAAGTCATTAAGATCTTGACTAGTCAATTTTGTAGTTTTGAATTTTTTCAATGAATCCATGGTGATATCCCCCTGTTTAAAATTTGTTTATAATAATTATAAATTAAAATAGATGAAATAGATAAAAAAAATAAGGCATATTAACCTTAATTTTTTTATTACTAAACTAATTCAATAATTACCATTGGTGCATTATCACCTTTACGGTTATCTAATTTTAAGATACGTGTGTAACCACCGTCTCTATCTTTATATTTTTTAGCGATAGTTGTAAATAATTTTTGTAAAACATCTTCTTTTGAACTTACTTCAATGTTTCTTAATCATGAAGCAGCTTGACGTCTAGCGTGTAAATCGCCACGCTTTGCTAAAGTAACCATTTTATCTAAATGTTTTCTTAATTCTTTAGCTCTTGTTTCAGTAATTTCTAAACGTTCTGAAACAATTAATTCACTAGTTAAGTTACGCATTAAAGCTACTCTTCATGCAGTATTCTTACCTTGTTTTTGAATATATGACATATATTTACCTCCTTATAATCTTAATTTTGTTTGAATGTTAATTCTAAAGCCGCAACTTTATCTTTAATTTCTTTTAATGACTTACGTCCTAAATTTCTAATATCTTGAATTTCATCTTCAGTTTTAGAAACTAATTCTCTTAATGTACTGATTCCAGCACGTTTTAAGCAGTTTAAACTTCTTTGAGTAAACTCTAATTCTTCAACAGGTTTGTCTAACTCTTTTTCTTCAACAGTTTCAACACCCATAATTGCAACTTCTTCTGCTTCTTCAGCTAAAGTAGTGAATACATCAAAGTGTGAAATTAGAATTTTTGATGCTAATGAAACAGCATCTGATGCTAAGATTGATCCATCTGTTTCTACTTCTAAGATTAATTTTTCAAAATCTTGCGCTTTACCTAAGTTGATTGGAGTTGATCCATAAGCAACTTTGATAATTGGTGAGTAGTTTGAATCGATTGTAATCATTCCTGGTACTACATCTTTTAATTCTTTGTTTTCTTTGAAAGTTTTGTAACCTCTTGAGTTTTTAGCATATAATACTAAATCTAAATTACCACCTTCAGCAACGTTTGCAATAACTAGGTCTTTATTTAAAACCTCTACTCCTGCTGGTAAAACTAAGCTTCCTGCAGTAACTGGACCAATTGTAGATGTACCTACTTTTAGTTCAACAGTTTCATCGTCATTGTAAATCGCGCTATCAATTCTTAAAATTAATTTTTTAATGTTAAGAACTATACGAGTTACATTTTCTTCAATACCTGAGATTGAAGTAAATTCGTGTTGTGCTCCTGCAATTTTAATTGCGAAAACACTTGCTCCAGGTGTTGATGATAATAATGTTCTTCTTAATGCATTACCTAAAGTTACAGCAAATCCTCTTTCAAGAGGAGCTGCTTCAAACTTACCGTAAAATTTATTTGGTGATTCTTTTACAATTCCGAATTCTGGTTTATTAAATTGTTTCATTCGCTAAAACTCCTTTGTTCTATAATTATTTTCTTGGACGTTTTTTAGGACGAACTCCATTATGAGGGATTGGTGTACAATCCTTAATTGAAGTTACTTCCATTCCAACGATTGTTAATGCTCTAACAGCAGCATCACGACCTGGACCTGGACCTTTTACTTCAACTTGAACTGATTTAACACCTTGATCCATTGCACCCTTAGCAGCTGCTTCTGAAATCATTTGTGCAGCATAAGGTGTAGATTTTTTAGAACCTTTGAACCCGATTGCTCCAGCACTTGATCAAGAAAGTACGTTTCCTTTTTCATCACTAATAGTAACAATTGTATTGTTAAAAGTAGAGTGAATATGAGCGATACCTTTTGGGATATTTTTCTTAATACGTTTTTTTGTATTATTTGTTTTTGGTTTTGCCATTTTTGTAATCTCCTTCTACCTTCTATTTTTTCTTGTTAGCTACAGTTTTTCTTGGACCTTTAACAGTTCTTGCGTTTGTTTTTGAAGATTGCCCTCTTACAGGTAATCCTTTACGGTGTCTTAATCCTCTGTAACATCCTATTTCCATTAAACGTTTGATGTTTAATGATACTTCTCTACGTAATTCCCCTTCAACTTTGAAGTTTGAAATTTCTGTAGAAATTGCTTTAATTTGTTCTTCAGTTAAATCTCTTGTACGAACATCTTCACTGATGTTTAATTTAGATAAAACTTTTTGAGATGTTGATAATCCAATACCATAAATGTATGTTAATGAAATTACAACTCTTTTTTCGTTTGGGATTTCTACTCCACTAATACGAGCCATATCTCTAATTCCTTTCTTAAATAAAATTTATTTTTAATAATTTTATATTTAGACTAATTAACCTTGTCTTTGTTTGTGCTTTGGTTGTGCACAAATAATCATTACGCGGCCTTTACGTCTAATAACACGACATTTGTCGCAAATTTTTTTGACTGATGATCTTACTTTCATCTGTAACCTCCGTATTTGTTCTTTTGTATTTAAACAATTTAAATCGACTTAAGTCGATTTTTTTATAATTACACTTCTGCTTTTTTAGCAATTTTTCTATATGTAATTCTTCCACGTGTCATATCATAAGGTGATATCACGACTGTTACTTTATCTCCAGGTAAGATGCGAATGTAATGCATTCGGATTTTACCTGACACGTGTGCATCAATAACAATGTCGTTTTCCAGTTGTACTTTGAATTTTGCATTAGGCAATACTTCTACAACCGTACCTTCAAATTCCATTTCTGCTTCTTTTGCCATAAACTACAACTCCTATCTTTTTGATTTAGTTAATACTTCATAACCACTATCAGTAATTAAGATAGTGTGTTCAAAGTGAGCAGTCATACTCTTGTCAGCTGAAAGAACTGTTCAATTATCTGCTGCAAGTTTAGTTTTGAAAGTACCCATTTGAATCATAGGTTCAATGCAAATTACCATTCCCGCTTGCAAACGCATTCCTGTATCTTTTTTACCATAATTTGGTATAAAAGGATCTTCATGCATTTCTGTTCCAATTCCGTGTCCAGTATAGTCTCTTGGAACTCCAAAACCAAAACTTTCTGCATGGTTTTGAATTATGCTTCCAATAGTACCAATACGAACCCCTGGGGCTAAAGCTTCAATAGCTAAATCCAGACATTCTTCAGTGACTTTTAATAGTATATCATGTTTTGTATCTTTTGCAATGCCAACTATCATACTAAATGCACTATCAGCATGATATCCTTCGAAAATACACCCTGTATCAACAGAAACTATATCTCCTTCTTCTAAAATTCTATCTTGAGGAATTCCGTGGACTAATTGCTCATTGATTGATACACAAATAGTTTTTGGGTATCCATGATAATTTTTAAAATTAGATTTACATCCTTTTTCAGTAATAAATTTTTCAAATTCTTTATCCAAATCTAAACAATTTACACCTACTTTTATCATTGATTTTAACATGTCAATAGCTTGTGCCAAAACTTGGCCAGCAACACGCATTTTTTCAATTTCTTGAGGTGATTTTATTGTAACAGCCATCTATAAAGCTCCTAAAACTTCTGCATAAACTTCTTCAGCAGTTGTGTTTGCATTATCTACAATATGAATAAATCCAGGTTTATTTTTATAGTAATCTACTAGTGGTGCTGTTTCATTTGCATATGCTTCAAGTCTAACTTTAACTTTTTCTGGAGCATCATCTGGTCTACGAACTAGTTCAGTTCCATCATTATCACAAATTCCTTCTAATTTTGGTTTTCTGCTAATTATGTGGTAACTAACTTTACATTTTGGACAAACTAATCTTCCACTTATTCTGTTTAATAAAATTTCACTTGGAACATCAATATATATAACTTTATCTATTTTTGCATTTAGTTCAATTAAGTTTTCTTCTAAAATTTTAGCTTGGTTTAATGTTCTTGGAATTCCATCAAAAATTAATTGATTATGATTATCTTGTAAAAAGTTTTTTACAATACCCATTGTAACTTCATCAGGTACTAATCTACCTTCATTCATATATCTTGCACATTCGATTCCTAAAGGTGTTTTATCATTGATTTCTTTACGCATCAAATCTCCTGTTGACATTTGATTAAATCCTTGGTTCTTGATTAATTTTTCTGCCAAAGTTCCTTTACCTGAACCAGGTGCTCCTAATAACATAATATTCATATTTTCTCTCCTTTTATTTAATAAGTTGTGCAGGCTCAAAAGCATGCGGTAATAATTCATTTATATTTGTTTCTAATTGAAACCCATTTTTGTTGTAAATTGAAATTGGTGTAGTTCAATTCACTAATTCAGAAATAACTTGACGGCAAACTCCACAAGGTGATCCCAAACTTTCAGAATCAGTATATAACTCTAAAGATTTTATATCTTCTTTTTTATAACCCAAAGAATAAACTTGAGACAATGCGGTTCTTTCTGCACATATAGTTGCAGGATATGCTGCATTTTCAACATTTACACCTTTAATGATTTCATTGTTGTTTAAATAGATTAAACAAGCCACTTTAAAATTTGAATAAGGGCTATAAGAATTATCTTTAAGTTTTAATAATTCCTTAAATACATTTTGTTTTTCAGTCATCTTTACCTCTTTCATAACAATTATATTATATCTAAAAATAGGTTTAAACCAAAAGAAAAAAGACTACTGATAGTCTTTTATCAAATATGACTTGAAGAATTTGTTGAGGCTTCTTCAGTAAAATTTTGTTTTTTGCTTTCAATAAATTTGTGTTGTGTAATTCTTCCTTGTAATTGTTGTGTTGTTTGAATGGCAACCGATATACAAATAATTAAACCGGTTCCCCCAATAGCTAACTGACTTGGTAAATTAGTCAATTTAGATATAACATATGGCAATGCAGCAATTGCAGCTAAGAATATAGCACCAAATAATGACAATCTATTAATAGTTCCTTTTAAGAAATTTGTTGTATCTTTTCCAGGTTTAATCCCAGGTATGAAAGTTCCTGATTTTTGAAAGTTCTCACTTATTTTTTCAGGATTAATTTGAACTTGGGCATATAAGAATGTAAATAATACAATCATTACAGCAAATATTCCAATTCCTCATCACGTATTAAATGAAAGATAATGTTGTGTAAACCTTACAAATGCATTTGCCGAATCAACGGTAGACGTGCTAGCTGTTGGGTCAATAATTTGTGCAATTGTAATCGGGGTTGATATCAATGCAGATGCAAAGATAACTGGTATAACCCCGGCATTATTCAGTTTTAATGGTAGATATGGTGTATGATCTTTTGAATCAATTAAACCACTACCGGTCTGCTGAATAGGTACTTTACGTTCCGCTTCATTCATAAGTACAACAGAGAATATAACAACAAAGAAAACTAACATATAAATAGAAAACTTAATTATCCCGTCAAAGAAAACGTTAATACTTTCATTTGAAGGTATTCAGAAATCATATGTAGCTTTTATTTGGTTAGGTAATTGAACAATAATACCAATAAAAATAACTATTGAAATACCATTACCAACACCTTTGATTGTAATTTGATCAGCAATTCATAACATAAAGTATGAACCAGCTAACATAACAAGTGGTACTAATACATAGTAAAATGCTGGAGATGCTAATACATTATCACTTGATCAACCAGGTTCAATAACACCTTGTTGTTGAAGTGTAAATATCGTTGCAATTCCTTGCATTAAAGCAAATGGAATCATTAATACTTTTGTTAATTTATCTAATTTCTTTCTCCCTCTTTCACCAGATTTATTTCATCTAGTTAAGATAGGAACAACATCAGTTGAAAGCAACTGAACAATAATGGAAGCAGTAATATAAGGAGATACCCCTAATGCTAGAATCGAGAATCTTCCAATAGTACCTCCCCCTAAAGTTGAAAGTAATTGAAAGAACTGTGAATTGTTAATAGCATTTTGATAATCAGAAGTTAATCTGATACCAGGTACTGTTATATATACTCCAATTCTAATAATCACTAATAATAATAAAGTAAAAGCGATTCTACCTAGAATATCTTTATTTTTAATAAAGAAGTTGCCAGTTTTTAAATCGCTATTATTACTTTGTGATTTTTTGGCTGAATATTGTTTGCTTTTTTTAGCGAACTTCTTTGCCATATTAAATCACCTCTACTTTTCCTCCAAGTTTTTCAATTTCAGCTTGAGCTGATTTTGAAACTTTGTTTAATTTTACATTAATTGCTGAAGTAATTGAACCTTTACCTAAAACTTTTACTAATTGTTTTTCGTTTTTGATAATTTTTTGTTCAACTAAAACTTTATGATCAATTAATGCTAAATTTAATCTTTCTAAATCTGAAAGATTAAGAATAACGTATTCTTTTTGGTTTGGAGAAGTGAATCCAATTTTTGGTAGTCTTCTGTATAAAGGAGTTTGTCCCCCTTCGAATCCTACACGAACTCCACCACCTGAACGTGAGTTTTGTCCTTTATGACCTCTTGTAGAAGTTTTCCCTTTTCCAGAAGCCATACCTCTACCTACTCTAGTAACGTCTTTTTTGCTACCTTCAGTATATTTTAATTCATGTAATTTCATAATTTGTATGCTCCTTTCCTATTTAGTTTCTTCTACTTTTGGTTTTTCAGTTTTAACAACTGGTTTTCCAAATCTTAAGTCATTTACTTTTTTAGCTGTATGCATTGATGATAAACCATCGATTGTAGCTCTAATCATATTGATTGGATTGTTTCTACCTAATGATTTAGCATAAACGTCTGCAATACCTGCTAATTCAATAACAGCACGAGCTGGTCCACCGGCAATAACTCCAGTACCAGGTTTAGCTGGTTTAATTAGAACTTGACCTGCACCAAAGTGACCGATCACTTCATGAGGAACAGTTGTTCCTCTTAAAGAAACTCTAATTAAATTCTTTTTAGCTTCTTTAACAGCTTTTTTAATTGCTTCAGGAACTTCGTTTGCTTTTCCTGTTCCTAAACCAACTTGACCTTTTTTATCTCCAACAACAACAACTGCTGCGAATCTAAAGTGACGTCCACCTTTTGTAACTTTAGTAACACGTCTAATTGTTACTACTTTTTCTTCAAAATCATCTTTTTGGAATTGTCTTGGTCCCTGAGGACGACGGTTTGGTTTTCTATCAAACTTTTTTCTTTCAGGTTGAGTTTGATTGTTAGCGTTTTCAGCTACTACTACTTCTGTTTTATTTTCCATATTTCTCACTCTTTACCTTTCTAGAATTTCAATCCGTTTTCTCTTGCTGCTTCAGCAAAAGCTTTTACTTTACCATGGTATAAGTATCCACCACGGTCAAATACTACATCAACAATGCTTTTTGCAATTGCTAATTTAGCGATTTCTTCAGCAACTTTTTTAGCTGCTTCAATGTTTCCTGATTTTAATCCCAAGTTTAATGATGATGCTGAAACTAAAGTTGTTCCAGTTGTGTCGTCGATTATTTGTGCGTAGAAATTAGTGTTTGATTTGAAAACATTTAATCTTGGTTTAGCAGGAGTTCCAGAAATTTTACTTCTAACACGGTAATGTCTTCTTTTTCTTGCTTCTTGTTTAGTATGTTTCATAATTCTATAACCTTAAGCTCTGATATTATTTACCAGCTGCTTTCCCTTCTTTTCTAATAATGATTTCATCTGAGTACTTAATTCCTTTACCTTTATAAGGTTCTGGTCTTCTGTATGATCTAATTTCTGCTGCAACTTGTCCTACAACTTGTTTATCAATACCTGAAATAATGATTTGAGTTGGTTTTGGACATTCTACTGTAATTCCTTGAGGAATTGTGTATTCAATTGGATGTGAGTATCCTAGTGAAAGATTTAATTTACTTCCAGCTAAAGCTGCTCTATATCCAACCCCGTTAATGTCAAGAGTTTTTTTGAACCCTTCACTTACACCGATTAACATACCTTGTAATAATGAGTTTGTTGTTCCGTGTAATTGTTTTGTATGTTTAATTTCATTAGCTCTTGTTGTTGAAAGATCTGTTCCTTCAACTTTGATTGTGATAACTTCTGCGAATTTTTGAGTTAAAGTTCCCTTTGACCCTTTTACTGTAACTGTGTTGTCTGATGCAACACTAACTTCAACACCTGCAGGGATAGTTAAAATTCTGTTTCCTATACGTGACATATTTTACCTCTACCTCCTATTATCAGACGAAAGCCAATACTTCTCCACCAATGTTTGATAGACGAGCTTGTTTTCCTGTCATGATTCCTTGTGATGTTGAAACTATTGCAATTCCTAAACCGTTTAATACTTGTGGGATTTCGTTTGCTGGTGCATATACTCTAAGACCTGGTTTAGAGATCTTTTTAAGTCCTGAGATTACTCTTTGTTTTCCTTGATATTTTAATTCAATAGTAATAGTTTTTTTAACTTCACCTTCAACAGTGAAGCTTGAAATGAATCCTTCTTCTTTTAAGATGTTTGCAATTTCCAATTTCATTTTTGATGAAGGAATGTTAACAGTTTTTAACATTCTTTGGTTTGCATTACGGATTCTAGTTAACATATCTGCGATTACGTCTGTTGTCATTTTTTATTTCCTTTACTCTTTCTATTTCCTATTATCAAGAAGCTTTTCTAATCCCTGGGATTTGACCTTCGTATGCATATTTTCTAAAGCATAGACGACAAATTCCAAATTTTTTAAGCACAGCATGTGGTCTACCACAGTTATTACATCTAGTGTAGTTTCTTACGCCAAACTTTTGGTGTTTAGCTTGTTTAACTTTTAATGATTTTTTAGCCATTTATTCCTAATCCCCTTTATTATTTAGCGAAAGGCATTCCAAATTTTTCTAATAATTTGTATGCTTCCTCGTTTGTTTTTGCAGTAGTTACAATTGTGATATCCATTCCGCGTAGTTTTTGAACTTTATCATAATCAATTTCTGGGAAAATAATTTGTTCTTTAATTCCCATTGTGTAGTTTCCAAATCCATCAAATGAAGTTTTTGGAACCCCTCTGAAGTCACGCACACGTGGTAAAGCAACATTTGTAAGACGGTCTAAGAAGTCATACATCTTTTTCCCTCTTAAAGTTACTTTTGTACCAATTGGCATTCCTTCTCTTAATTTAAATACAGCTAATGATTTTTTTGCTTTTGTTACTAATGGTTTTTGACCAGTTAATTGTTCTAATTCAACAACAGCTGCATCAAGTTTTTTTGGATCAGTTGTAGCTTCTCCAACTCCCATGTTGATAACGATTTTTGTAAGTTTTGGAACTTGCATTACTGATTTATATCCTAATTCTTTAAATAATTCAGGAGCAATTTGTTCAGTATATCTAGTTTCTAATCTTGATTTCATTTCTTCATGTCCCTTTCTTATTTACTTGCCTTTTTTAATGGTGAGTTAGATTTTTTTGCAATTCTAACTTTTTTACCATCTTCAATTTGGTATCCCACTTTTGAAATACCATCTTTGTTTTTAGGATCTTGTAATGCTACGTTTGATAAATTAATTTTTGATGGAACTTCTTTAATTCCACCTTCTGAGTCAGTTTGTGAAGGTTTAACATGTTTTAAAGAGTTAATTCCTTGTACTGATACTCATTTTTTGTCTTTTGATATTCAAGTGATTGGTCCTAATTCACCTTTGTGTGAACCAGCGATAACTTTAACCACGTCACCTACTAAGATTTTTGATTTGCTCATTCTCTGGTTCCTCCTATAATACTTCTGGAGCTAGAGATGCGATTTTTGCAAATCCAGCTTCTTTAATTTCACGTGCAATTGGACCGAAAATACGAGTTCCACGTGGTGATTTATCTTCTTTAATAATTACTACAGCATTTTCTGAGAAACGAATGTATGTACCATCTTCTCTTTTTAATTCTCTAGTAGTTCTAACAATAACAGCTTTAACAACTTGACCTTTTTTAACAGCTCCTCCTGGAGTTGCTGATTGAACTGAACAAACGATGATGTCTCCAATTCCTGTAAACTTTCTAACTGATCCACCTAAATTACGAATAACACGAACTTCTTTAGCACCTGAGTTATCTGCTACTTTTAATTTTGATAATGTTTGAATCATATCTCTTTATCTCCTATAAAACAGCTTTTTCTACTACTTTTACTAATCTGAAGTTTTTTGTTTTTGATAAAGGACGTGTTTCCATAATTTGAACTTTGTCCCCTATTTTAGCAACTTGTTGTTCGTCGTGTGCTTTATATTTTTTAGAATACTTAACACGTTTTTTGTAGATTGGGTGGTTTTTGTAAGTTTCAACTAATACAGTAATTGTTTTATCCATTTTGTCAGATACAACTTTACCAACTAGTATTCTTCTACTATTTCTTTCCATTATTTAGTTTCTCCTTCGTTTACATCATTTTGTTCTTCAACTATTGCATTAGCCATAGCTTCTGCAATAGCGTCATCATTACTTGCACTGTTGTTTTCATATTGTGCTTGTAATTCTTCGATCATTTTACGTTGTTTTGCTCTAACTTCTTTACCAGCTTTTTCAGCTTCAGTTACAGCTTGGTTATAGTTTGTTTTAACAGTTTTGTTTACTTCTTCACCAGCTTTAGCTTTTTCAGCTATTACTAATTGAATTCTTGCAATTTCTTTTTTAATTTCTTTAATACGGTGTGTTTGTTCTAAACTTCCAACAGCAGCTTGGAATTTTAATGCGAATAACTCAGCTTTTTTAGCTTCGTTTCTTTCTAATAATTGTTCTACTGAAAGCGCTCTAATTTCATCCATTAATTTATTTGCCATTATTCTTCACCTCTTTTAACGAATTTGCAACGAACTGGTAATTTGTGCATTGCAAGACGTAAAGCTTCTCTTGCAGTTTCTTCACTAACTCCAGCAATTTCAAACATAACTGTTCCTTCTTTTACAACTGCTACTCATTTTTCAGGGTTCCCTTTTCCAGATCCCATTCTAACTTCAGCAGGTTTTTTTGACATTGAAATGTGTGGGAAAATTCTCATTCAAACTTTTCCATCACGTCTCATATAACGTGTCATAGCAATACGAGCCGCTTCAATTTGACGGTTATCGATTCATGCTCCGTCAAGAGACATTAATCCATATTCACCAAAGTTGATTGTTTTAGCTCCTTTTGCTTTTCCTTTAAAACTAACTTTATGAGGTTTACGATATTTGGTTCTTTTTGGTAATAACATTATTTACGTCCCCCTCTGTTGTTGTTTTTGTTGTTGAATCTTCTGTCATTATTCATTGGTGCTTTTTCAGAAACTCTTTGGCTTTGACCTCCGATAACTTCACCATGATTAATTCAAACTTTAACACCAATTTGTCCATATGTAGTTGGAGCTTCATATAAAGCATAATCAATGTCTGCTCTTAATGTAGATAGAGGTACTGATCCTTCGATGTACCCTTCTGTACGAGCCATTTCAACTCCACCTAAACGTCCACTTACAGAAGTTTTGATTCCTTTAACTCCTGCTTTTAAAGCTTTTCTAATAGCTAATTTTTGAACTGTTCTAAATGAAGCACGGTTTGTAATTTGTTCTCCGATTCATCTTGCAACTAATGTTGCATCTGCATCAGGGTTTTTTACTTCAATTACTTTAACTTCAACTTTTAAGTTTCTATCTTTAGCAATTTTTTGAACTGCTGTTGCGATATTTGAAACATTTTTACCTTCTTGACCAAGCACGATAGCTGGACGAGCAGTTCTAATGATTAAAGTAATGTTTGAGTTTGTTCTTTCAATTTTAATTTTTGATACAGCTGCATCTTTTAATAATTTAAGAACTCCTTCACGGATTTTGATATCTTGATCTAATCATTTAACGTATTGATCTTTTTCAGCATATCAAGTGTCTTCTCAATCTCTAACGATTCCTAAACGTAAAACATTAGGTGATACTTTTTGTCCCATATATTCTTCTCGTCCTTCCTATATTCTTTCATCACTAACAATAATTGTTACGTGTGATGTTCTTTTTAAAATTTCGTATGCTCTACCATGAGCTCTTGGTCTAAAACGTTTTAAAGTTGGTCCTTCGTTAACAAAAATAGTTTTAACAAATAATTTATCTGCGTCCATTCCATTGTTGTTAACTGCGTTTGCGATTGCTGAGTTTAATAATTTTAATACTGGCTCAGCTGATCTTTTATCTAAGTTGTATAATGTTGCAATTGCGGCTGCAACTGGTTTGTTTCTGATTGTATCTGCTACTAATCTAACTTTTCTAGGAGAGATACGAATCATATTTAAATAAGCTTTTGCTTCCATATTGTCATCCTACCTCTTCTATTTCTTACCTTTGTCGTCTCCGTGACCACCGAATTTACGAGTTGGGGCAAATTCTCCTAATTTGTGCCCAACCATATCTTCTGTTACGTACACGGGAATAAATTCTTTACCATTGTATACTCCGAAAGTTTTACCGATGAATTCAGGGAAAATAGTTGATCTACGTGATCAAGTTTTTATAACTTCTCCATCTTTTGCAACTTCAGCTTTTTTAAATAAGTTTTCGTCTACAAATGGTCCTTTTTTTAATGATCTTGCCATGTCTTCTATTCTCCTTCCCTATTTCTTAGCATTACGCTTTCTTACAATAAGTTTCTCTGATGGTTTCTTAGTGTTTCTTGTTTTAACACCAAGAGCTTTTTTACCTCATGGAGTAACTGGGCTCTTACGTCCGATTGGAGTACGCCCTTCCCCTCCCCCATGTGGGTGATCGTTAGGGTTCATTACTGAACCACGAACTGTTGGACGAATACCTCTTCAACGGTTACGTCCAGCTTTTCCTCAATTAACTAAGTTGTATTCTTCGTTTCCAACTTCTCCAATTGTTGCGTAACAATCAGCTAAAACTTTTCTTACTTCTCCAGATGTTAAACGTAAAGTTACATATTTACCGTCATCATCTTTTCCTAAGATTTGTACTGATGTTCCAGCACTTCTAGCCATTTGTCCACCTTTTCCAGGTTTTAATTCAACATTGTGAATTAATGTCCCTTCAGGAATGTTTTTTAATGGAGCTGCATTTCCAACTTTAATATCTGCATGTTCTGAAGCAACAATTTTCATTCCAACTGTCATTCCTTTTGCAAATAAGATGTAACGTTTTTCTCCATCTAAGTAATTAACTAAACAAATAAATGCGTTTCTGTTTGGATCGTACTCGATTGTAGCGATTGTTCCAGCAACATCTCTTTTATTACGTTTAAAGTCAATAATTCTGTATTTTTGTTTATGTCCTCCACCTTTGTGACGTGTAGTAATTAAACCACGGTTGTTACGTCCGGCTTTAGAGTTTTTAGCAGCTAATAATGATTTTTCAGGAGTACTTGTTGTTAAAGTTGCCTTGTAATCAATACTAGTCATATTTCTACGACCGTTTGTCGTAGGTTTATATTTTTTAATTGCCATAATATCCCTTTCTATAGCTTTTTTATTTTTGATTTATAATATTTGTCGCCTATGGGCTAGGTTTTTTCTATAAATCGCTTAAAATGTCTAATGTTTCACCATCTTTTAAAGTGATGATTGCTTTTTTGTAGTTATTTGTTTTTCCAACAAATCTACCCATTCTTTTTTCTTTTCCATCGTAATTCATTGTTCTTACTGATTCAACTTTTACTTCAAAGATTTCTTCGAATGTTTTTTTAATTTGAACTTTATTAGCTCTTCTGTCTACTAAGAAAGTATATACACCGTTTGCGTGACCTAAAAATGATTTTTCAGTTAACACAGGTTTTTTAATTACTTCTGTTAAATGCATTATGCGTATACCCCCTCAACAGCCATTGCAGCTTCTTCTGTCATAACTAATTTAGCTGCATTTAAGATATCAAATACGTTTAATTTGATTGATGGTAAAGTTTTTACCCCTTTAATGTTACTTGAAGATTTAATTACTAATTCTTCATTTTCTTTAGTAATGATTAATGTTTTTTGATCATCAATTTGTAAATTTTTCATTACGCTAATCATTTCTTTTGTTGATGGTTTAGCGAAATCAAATTTATCAACGATTACAAGATTTTGTTCACTAGCTTTAATTGATAATGCTGATTTAAATGCTAATGCTCTTACTTTTTTGTTTACTGATTTCTTGTAGTTAATATCAGGTGTTGGACCAAAAGTAACCCCTCCACCTCTTCAGTGTGGTGCTCTAATTGATCCTTGACGTGCACGTCCAGTTCCTTTTTGTCTTCAAGGTTTTTTACCACCACCACGTACTTCAGCACGAGTTTTAGTTTTTTTAGTTCCTTGTCTTAAAGCAGCTTGTTGTGAAATAACAGTGTCATAAATAGCTTGTTTATGTGGTGCCACATTTCAAACGCTATCGTTTAATGAAATTGTTTTAACTTCTTGTCCTTGGACGTTTAATACTTTTAATTCCATACTTGTCTCCTATTACTCTTCTGTTGAAACAACTTCTTCAACTACTGGTGCTTCGATTGGAGCTTCAGTAGCTACTGGTGCGTTTCTTACTAATAATTCTGCTGCTTGTGTGTTTGATAAACCTTTAACATTGGCTTTGATTGTAACAAATCCTTTGTTTGGTCCTGGAATTGAACCTTTAACTAACATTATGTTGTTATCGATTGCAATTACTTCTAAGTTTTGAACTGTACGTTTAACATGTCCCATGTGACCTGCCATTTTTTTAGATTTGAAAATACGGTTGATAATAGCTCCCATTGAACCTATACCACGGTGGTAACCTGACCCGTGAGCCATTGGTCCTCTTGAGTAGTTATGTCTTTTGATTGCTCCCGCAAATCCTTTTCCTTTTGAAATTCCTGTAACGTCAACGTATTGACCAGTTTCGAAAATGTCTGATGCTGAAATTACTGATCCAACTTCAAACCCTTCCATGTTTCTGATCTCTTTTACGAAGCGCTTAGGAACTGAGTTAGCTTTTTTGAATTGTCCTAATTCAGGTTTGTTTACTAAGTTTTCTCTTTTGTCGAATACTCCTAATTGAGTAGCAACGTAACCATTTGTGTCAAGAGTTTTAACTTGTAAGATAGTGTTTGGTTGAACTTCAACTACAGTAACTGGTACTAATTTCCCGTTAGCTGTAAAAACTTGAGTCATTTCAACTTTACGTCCTAAGATTCCTTTCATCTTTTTATCCTCCTAATTGATAATCATGTATATTTCGTTACTTAATTTTGTATTTGTATTTTTTTATAACTTGATTTCGATATCTACACCACTTGGTAATTGAACTCTTTTTAATACGTCCATTGTAGTTGGTGTTGGATTTAAAATCTCTAATAATCTTTTGTGTGTTCTCATTTCGAATTGTTCACGTGAGTCTTTATACTTGTGAACAGCTCTTAAGATGGTAATCACTTGTTTATCTGTTGGTAATGGGATAGGTCCTCTAACCTTTGCCCCAGTTCCTTCAGCAGCTTCAATAATTTTTAAAATACTTTGATCGATAATTGCGTGATCATAGCCTTTTAGTTTTATTCTCATTTTTTGTTCTGCCATTGTAACCTCCATTTTTAATAATTTTTTCATTCATCAACAACCCTTACCGGTGTGTTGTAAATGAGCACACAAAATACACATGCTAAAATATTATATTCTATGACCTTTATAAAATCAACCAAAATCCTCTTTTTAATAACTTTAGTATCGATAATAAGTATTTTTATGTTCTTTTTTGCAAACTTTTAATAAGAATGAACAAAATAAAAAAACGCTAGTTTTAGTAACTCGCGTTGTTTTCTTCACCTTTAATAATAGCTACTCCACCACTTGTTCCTAAGCGGTCAGCTCCTGCTTCAATCATTTTTTGAGCATCTTCAAATGTTCTAACTCCACCAGCGGCTTTAACTAAAGCATTATCTTTAACAACTGACTTCATTAGTTTAACATCTTCAAATGTTGCACCTGATTTTGAAAATCCTGTTGATGTTTTAACAAATTCTAATCCAGCTTCAACAGCTATTTCACAAGCTTTAATGATTTCTTCTTTTGTTAATAAACAATTTTCCATAATACATTTAACAACATGTGATCCAGCAGCTTTTTTTACAGCTTTCATGTCTTCTAAAACTAATTCATAATTTTTGTCTTTTAATGCACCAATATTTAATACCATATCAATTTCTGTTGCACCATCTTTAATTGCTTCAGAAACTTCGAATGCTTTTGTAGCTGTTGTACATGCACCTAGAGGAAAACCTACAACATTTGTGATTCCTACATTTGTACCTTTTAATAATTCTTTACAATAACTTGTTCAATATGAATTTACACAAACTGTTGCAAAATCAAATTCAATTGCTTCATCACATAATTGTTTAATTTCAGCTTTTGTAGCATCTTGTTTTAATAATGTGTGATCTATATATTTATTTAGTTTCATTTTATTCTCCTATATATTCATTTTTAATTTTAATTCTTTAATAATTTCGTCTACTTTAACTTTAGCATTTTCAACAGATTCACCAACACCTATAAAATAAATTTTTAGTTTAGGTTCAGTTCCACTTGGGCGAACAGCAAATCATGACTTATCATCTAAATAAAATTTTAGTAAATCTTGTCCTGGCATATTATACATTCCATCGATGTAGTCTTCAACATTAACAACTTTAAGTCCAGCAATTTGAGTTAAGGGTGTTGCTCTCAATGATTTCATTAATGGTTCAATTTTTAATTTCTTTTCTTCTGGTTTGAAATTCAAGTTTAAAGTAAAAGTGTAATATGCACCCATTTCTTTAAATAAATCTTCTAGATAGTCTACTAATGTTTTATTTTGTTTTTTATAAAATCAGGCAGCCTCTGCTATTAATATAGAAGCTTGTATTCCATCTTTATCTCTAGCTGAGTCATCAATTACATATCCATAACTTTCTTCATAAGCAAAAACAAAATTTAATCCGTTATCTACTTCTTTAGCAATTTCTCTACCCATTCATTTAAATCCAGTTAAAGTTTTTACAATATTAACTCCATATTTTTCATGAGCGATTCTATCACCTAAATCACTTGTTACAAAACTTGAATATAAAGCCGGATTTTTTGGAATGCTATTTAAGCGTTTTAAATTTGATAATTTTCAATCGATTAAAATTGGTCCTGTTTGGTTTCCATCTAATCTTATAAAATGACCATCATGTCTTATTGCCATTCCAAATCTGTCAGCATCTGGGTCATTCATAATAATAATATCTGCATCATGTTTAATACCATATTCAAGAGGTATTTTTCATGCAGGATCAAATTCTGGATTTGGATTTACAACATTTTTAAATGTTTCATCTTCAAATGCATGCTCTTCAACCTCAATAACGTTGTATCCTGATTCACGTAATATTTTTGGGGTAAATTTAGTTCCTGTTCCATTAACTGCGCTAAAAATAATTTTTAAATCTTTTTTAGCTTCTTGCTCTTTTTTGTAGAATTCAAGATTTTTAATCATATCTACATATGCTTTAATAACATTTTCGTTAACTGTTTCTATTAGCGAATCATTTATTTTATATTCTCAATTTAAAATGTCTGTAATTTCATCCATTCTTTTTGCAATAATTGCTGTTTGTTCATCTTGCAATTGACATCCGTATGGATCATATATTTTATAACCGTTATATTCTGAAGGATTATGTGATGCTGTTATTACAATACCTCCAATACAGTTTAAAAATTTAGTTGCATATGAAACAACAGGTGTAGGCATCATTTCATTTTCTTTAAATAAATATGCTTTAATCCCAAAGCTTGATAAAACTTCGGCTACAACTTTTGCAAACTGTTTAGAATTATGACGGTTATCATGACCAACAACTATTCCGTCATTCAATCTGTTTGGGTAATTTTGTTTTAATAATTCTGCAAATGCAATAGTAACTTTTTTAACAGTGTAAACATTAAAACGTCCAGGTCCTGCTCCAAGAATACCTCTTATCCCTGCTGTTCCAAATTCTAACTCTATTCCTTCAAATGCTGCATGCAATTCATCATCAGTAGCATTTACTAAAAGGCTTTTCAACTCATCATCCAATTTTTGGTTATTTATTCATTCACCATAAACTTTGTTATTTTTATCAAAAACCATTTGTACTCCTTATGTTTTTTATATGTCTATTCTATTATAATATAGTAGAAAGAGTAATGGTGTAAATATTGTACACTCTTACAAAAGGAGACTTATGAACTACAGTTTTAGTGAAATTATAGAAAAAAAGAAACATTCAATAGAATTATCAGCTGAAGAAATTAAATGATTGATAAACAGTTATGTTAAAAATAATGTAACAGATTATCAAATGGCTGCTTTTGCTATGGCAGTTTATTTTAATGGAATGACCAAAGCAGAAACTTTAGCATTAACCCAATCTTATGTTGAATCAGGATATGTTTATGATGTCAGTGAGGTTACAGGTTTAAAAGCTGATAAGCATTCAACTGGTGGAGTTGGAGATAAAACAAGTTTAGTATATAGTCCATTAGTTGCAAGTTATGGAGTAAAGGTTTGTAAACTTTCTGGTAGAGGACTTGGAGTAACTGGTGGAACTATTGATAAATTAGAGTCATGTAAAGGCTGAACAAGTGAATTATCTAAAGAAAAATTCATTAAAACAATTAATGAAGTTGGAATGAGCATCACAGGTCAGTCAGATGATATTGTTCCTGCTGATAAAAAAATGTATGCGCTAAGAGATGTTACTGGAACTGTTGATTCTATTCCTTTAATTGCTGCTTCTATTATGAGTAAAAAATTAGTGATCGATAGTGACAGTTTAATTCTAGATGTTAAAGTTGGAGCTGGCGCATTTATGAAAAATGTAGATATTGCTGAAAAACTAGCAAACGAAATGATTACTATTGGGCACGGGTATAATAGAAAAGTTTCAATTCTTCTTACTGATATGCAAAAACCTTTAGGAAAAGCTATAGGAAATGCGATTGAAGTTAAGGAAGCTTGAGATACTTTAAATAACAATGGTCCAGAAGATTTAAAAGAAGTTGTTTGTACAGCTGCTGCGTTAACTTTAACTGACTTAGGAATTTTTGATAAATTAGAAGATGCTATAACTGATTGTTATAAAAAACTAGAAACTGGTGAATGTGCACATTTCTTGAAAGAGTTTGTTAAAGCTCAAGGTGGAAATTTTGAATTAATAAAAAACTATGATCAAAATTTTACAACTAAGAATAAAATTGAAGTGATTGCTGAAAAAGATGGTTACATCATTTCACAAGATGCTGAAACTATAGGTTTACTTTCAATGGATCTTGGAGCTGGTAGAAAAACAAAAGAGGACTTAATAGATTTCTCTGCTGGAATATATTTAAATAAAAAAACTGGTGATGTTGTAAAAACTGGTGATGTTGTTTTAACTTTCTACACAAACTTTGACATTAACAATGATTGAATTGAAAGAGCTAAAAAAAGTTTTATTATTTCAACTGAAAATGAAAAACAACAAAACATTATAAAGATTATTAGATAAAAAATGAACACCTTGTGGGGTGTTCATTTTTATTGTTATTTTAAACTTAATGTAACTTCTACATTGTTTTTTAACGCTTTTGAATAAGGACATACCAAATCAGCCTCATGCATCAATTTTTCAGCAACTTCTTTATCTGCTTCTAAAATTTCAACTTGTAACTCAACTGATATATTAAAGTTTAATTCTCCATTATTGTGTAATGCTACTTTAGCAGTTACATTTGTTTTAAATGAAACTTTATTTTTAGCCATTACAGCTTGTAATGCTCCATTAAAGCATGAACTATATCCTGCTGCAAATAATTGCTCTGGGTTTGTTGTACCTTCTAAATTTAATGTAGGTGATGAAATCTTTAAATTAAATTTTCCATCAGATGAAATAACTTCTCCAGCTCTTCCTCCTGTATTAGTTACTATTGCTTCATATATTTTACTCATAATGTGTTCTCCTTTTATTTAATTATGTTCCTAAAAATACAAAAAAACTTTATTTCTTAAAAAGAGATAAAGTTTTTAATTAATCTAATTTATCTGGTGTTGGTATTTTAGTACCATTTTCGTTTACCAAATATAATCTTTCTGTAATTATCTTACATTCTGTTGCGTTAATTATTGCTAGGCCTCTATGTAAGTGAATTCAATGAGTTTGATTATTAACTTTAAAATTCATATTACCAATTTTTAAAGCTGTAACCAAAGGCGACATATTTCCTAATACCCCAATATCTCCATCAATAGTTTTCAAGTTAATAATATCAACTTTTTTATTATCTATAAATTTACCATTTGGAGTAGTAATTATTAAATTAATTGCCATTTAAATTCACCTACTTTTTATTTTTAACTTTTGTTTCGTTATATGCTTGAATAACATTTTCAGCTGTTCCTTTGTATAAGAACAAGATTTCTGGAATGTCATCCATTTCACCGTCAAGAATCATTTTAAATGATCTTACTGTGTCAGATACTTTTACATATTGTCCAGGACGACCTGTAAATTTTTCTCCTACAAAGAATGATTGAGATAAGAAGTTTCTTATTTTACGTGCTCTTTGCACAATTAGTTTATCTTCTGTACTTAATTCATCCATACCTAAAATTGCAATGATTGATTGTAAATCTTGGTATTTTTGTAGAGTTCCTTGAACGCCTAAAGCTACATTGTAATGTTCTTCTCCAATAATTTCTGGATCTAACATTCTTGATGAAGATGAAAGTGGATCAACTGCAGGATAGATTCCTAAACTTGCAATTGAACGGTCAAGAACAATTTTTGCATCTAAGTGTGTAAATGTTGTTGCAGGTGCTGGGTCAGTTAAGTCATCAGCTGGAACATAAACTGCTTGAACTGATGTAATTGATCCTTTATTCGTTGAAGTAATACGTTCTTGTAGTGAACCCATTTCTGTAGATAAAGTTGGTTGATATCCAACAGCTGAAGGCATACGTCCTAATAAGGCACTAACTTCACTACCTGCTTGTGTAAATCTGAAAATATTATCAATGAATAATAATACGTCCATGTTTTTTTCATCTCTAAAGTGCTCAGCAATTGTTAAACCTGTTAATGCAACACGCATACGTGCACCTGGTGGTTCATTCATTTGTCCGAATACTAAACTTGTTTTATCTAAAACTCCAGCTTCAATGAATTCATGATAAAGGTCATTCCCTTCACGAGTTCTTTCACCAACTCCAGCGAAAACTGAAACCCCACTGTGAGCTTTAGCAATATTGTTAATTAATTCTTGAATTAAAACTGTTTTACCAACTCCGGCTCCACCGAATAATCCAATTTTTCCACCTTTAGCAAATGGAATCATTAAGTCTATAACTTTAATTCCTGTTTCTAAAATTTCAGCATTAGTAATTAATTCTTCATAAGCTGGTGCATCACGGTGGATAGGCATTCTTTTACCTGTGAATTCTGGTTTTTCATCAATTGCATGCCCTGTAACATTAAACATACGTCCTAAAACATCATCACCAACTGGTGCTAATATTGGAGTGTTTGTATTAATAACTGGAAGACCTTTTGCTAATCCTTCAGTTGGTCCCATCGCAATTGTTCTAACAACTTCATCACCCATGTGTTGTTCAACTTCTAAAACTAATTCAACTCCGTTATTATCTACAACTAAAGCATCATAGATCATAGGAATATTATCTTCGCTAAATTTAACATCAACAACTGGTCCTAAAATTTGGAATACAAAACCATTTGCTGAATTAACAGTATTTTTACTTGTTGTTTTTTTTGCTGCCATATTTTTCTCCTATCCCATTAAAGCATTAGCACCAGAAACAATTTCTGATATTTCTTGTGTAATTGATGCTTGTCTTTCACGATTATATTGAATACTTAAATTGTATTCTAATTCTTTACCATTATTTGTCGCATTTTCCATAGCTAATCTTCTACTTGCTTGTTCACTGACTTGTGATTCTACAATTGTTCCAAAGATTATTGTACTTAAATATAAAGTAACGGCATTATTTAAAACTTCTTCAGCACTTGGCTCAAAGCTATAGTAGCTGCTTGATGTTTCTTGAGTTTCTTCTTTGATAATTGGAAAAACTCTTAATTTTGTAGGTTCAAATGTTACGTTATTAATAAACTTAGTATAAACAATTTGAATTTCATTAAATTCTCCACTTGAGTAATAACTTAACAATTCATTACCTATTTGTTTTGCTTGTGCTGGTGAAAAATCAATATCAACATCAGTACATTCATTTTTAATTTTTATTTTTTTACTATTGTAAGCTGAAACAGCTTTTGAACCAATAGCATATATTTGATCTTCTTTTTTGAAATTACTAATAACTAATTTATTAACGTTGGCATTATAACCACCACATAAACCTAAATTTGAGTTAACAACAACTCATAAAGTTTTTTTAATATCATTAGCAGAATTTTTTAAATAAATTGATTCACTTGAATGTTTAATTATTTCATTAAAAATAGCATAAACTTCTGATACATATTCTTGAGTCTCTGTAACTTTTTTACCAATACGACGTAATTTTGCACTAGCAACTAATTGCATAGCGTTAGTAATTTTACCGATATCTTGTGTATTAGAAATTTGTGTTTTTAAATTACTTAAATTTGCCATTACTTACCTAATTTTTTAAATTCTTTTTCATCCCCAAAAATAGTTGGGTTGTAGTTTTTTAAAGTAGAAGTGAATTTAACAACTAATTTTTCAATTTCTTTTTGAATTCCATTTTCAAGATCAGCATTTCATTCAAGTTTTTTAGTTAATTCAGCTTTTAAAGCTTTTGCATCTTTTTCATTATTAAAGAATGTAATTATTTCAGTTTTGAAATCTCTAATGTTTTCTAAAGGAATTCATTTAATTAAGTGAGATTTAATAGCAAATAAAATAATTGCTTCATCAATTTGATTTAAAGGTGAATACTGACGTTGAACTAACATTTGGATAATTCTTGCCCCATGATCTAAAGTTGCTTTTGTTGATTCATCTAAATCTGAACCAAATTTTGAGAAAGCTTCTAGTTCATAGTATTGAGCTAATTCCAATTTCAATGTTCCTGAAACTTGTTTAACAGCTTTAATTTGTGCTGATGAACCAACTCTAGATACTGAAGGACCAATATTAATAGCTGGTCTAATACCTGCCATGAATAAATCACTTGATAAGAAAATTTGACCATCAGTAATTGAAATTACGTTTGTTGGAATATATGCTGAAATATCACTTGCTTGAGTTTCAATAATTGGTAAAGCAGTAATTGAACCACCACCAAATTTTTCATTAACTCTAGCTGCTCTTTCTAAAAGACGTGAGTGTAAGTAGAATACATCCCCAGGATAAGCTTCACGACCTGGTGGTCTTCTTAATAGAAGAGACATTTCACGATAAGCAACCGCATGTTTTGATAAGTCATCATAAACAATTAAAACGTCTTCTCCATTTTCCATTCATTCTTCACCAATAGTTACACCAGTATATGGTGCTAAATATTGTAATGGTGCTGAATCACTAGCTCCTGCATTAACAACAGTAGTATATTCCATTGCACCAAATTTTTTAAGTTTTTCAACAACTTGTGCAATTGTTGAATCTTTTTGTCCAATTGATACATAGATACATTTAACTTTTTTACCTTTTTGGTTAATGATTGTATCAATTGCTACAGCTGTTTTACCAGTTTGACGATCTCCAATAATTAACTCACGTTGCCCTTTTCCAATTGGAATAGAAGCATCAATTCCAAGAATACCTGTTTCTAGAGGCTGACTAACTGATTTACGGGCCATAACTCCTGTTGCTATTCTTTCAACTGATTTAGATTTTTTAGTTTTGATTGGTCCATTATTGTCAATTGGTTGTCCCAATGCATTAACAACTCTACCAATCATTGCATCACCAACAGGTGTTTCAACAACTTTACCTGTACGTTTAACAATGTCACCTTCTTTGATAAGTTTATAATCTCCAAGAATAACAGCTCCAACAGCTCCTTCTTCAAGACTTAAAACCATACCATAAACATCATTAGGGAAAATTAACAATTCACCCATTAAAGCTTTATCTAATCCGTAAATTAAAGAAACACCATCCCCAATAGTAACAACACTACCTTGCTCAGCTTCGATAATATCTTTACCATAGTTTTTTATTTGTTTTTCAATTACTTCAGAGATTTCTTTAATATTTAATGCCATATATTAAACCTCCTATTTTTCTTTCAATACTTGATATTTCATTTCATCAAGTTTACTTCTTAATGAGCCATCATAAACTTTGTTATGAACAACTACTTGAATACCTGCAATTAACTTAGTGTCAATTTTATTAACTAATTTAACTTCTTTATTAATTTTTTTAGACATTTTTTCTTCGATTTCTTTTATTTGAGCTGCTGATATTTCTTCAGTAGATCAAACAACACCATAAGTCATGTTGTCTAATTCAACAAGTTTTCCTCTTAATTTTTTTAAAATATCTCTTGCATTTACAAATGCTTGCATATGAACTAATATTTTAAAAGCATTCATGATATCTTCATCAATATTAAATTGACTAAAAGTATCATCAATTATTTTTATTCTTTTTTCTTCATCATGTGCTGATTTAAAAGTAAGAATGTCAACAAACTCATTTTTATTTTTTAGAACTTCAATTAGCACGTGTGCTTGTTCTAACATTTTTTTAACTTTGTTTTCTTTTACAGCAATTTTTGTTAAAGCATTTGCTCAATTATCAATAACGTTATCTTTTAAAACCATAATTTTATTTATCTAGGTTTTCAATAAATTCATCAACAATTTTTTTGTTTTTTGTTTTATTGATTTCTGTTTGTAAGATTTGTTCAGCAGCATCGAATGCAACATTTACTATTGTTGCTTTAATTTCTGCTTCTATTTTTGATCTTTCTTGAGCAATGTCTTTTTCTGCTTGATTCTTAATAATATCAGCGTATTTATGAGCTTCAGAGATGATGTGAGTTTTTTGAATATCAGCATCAACTTTTGAAGTTTGAATGATTAATGAAGATTCTGTTTTAGCGTCTTGCAATAATGCTTCAGCTTTTCTAACACCAATATTTGCTTCTGTTTGCTTTTGCACAGCCTCGCTTAATAATTCATTTATTTTGTTTCTTCTATCTTTAATAGTTTTTCTAAATGGTTTATACATCAATTTTGATAGTATAACTACTAAAACAATTGTAGCTATAACGTGCGCAATAAAGTTTGGCAAGTTAGGAAATAAAGATGTTATGATTTCTGGAACTCCAGCTGTTTGTGTTTCTGCGAAAAATATCATCTAACACACCCTTCTTTCTTTTTATTTCTTAAGCTACGAAAATTAATAAAATAGCAACAACTAATGCGTAAATAGCTCCTGATTCTGCAATCCCTGCTGCAATAATCATAGTTGAAGTAATTTTTGGTGCCATTTCTGGGTTTCTTCCGATTGCCATACATGCACCTTGTCCAACTGCACCTTGTCCGATTCCTGCTCCAGCAACTCCGACAATAGCAACTCCGGCACCTAATAATTTAAGACCATCACCAGTTGATGTTGCATCTGCTAATAAAGGCATAATACTTGATAATACACTAAAGTATCCTACTAAAAAATTTGCCATGTAATCTGTAAATAACATAAATATAATTCTCCTTTTATTTTTGTAATTCTATTCTTTTTAATTTCTGAGTTTTTTTTGAACTATTTTTATCCTCAACTTTATGAGTTAACTCTTGTTCTTCTCCCATACCTTCTGCTCAATATGAAAGTGATAACATTGTAAATACAACAGCTTGGATAACAGCATCAAACATATCAAAATACATATGTAAGAATGGTGTCATCACACTAGTGAAAATATTAACCCCTGATCATCAGTATGTATACTGCATTTTTCAAGTTTCATCTCCTAGTGCACCAGCATTTCAAATTCCAAATGATGGTCAATGCATACCTTCATCTCCAAAGCTAATTGTTCCATGTGCTCAACTACTTTGGAAACCAATGAACATTGCGTACACTAATCCTAAAATAATTGAACCCCCTAAAAGGTTACCGAAAAGACGGAATGACATAGAAAGCAATGGCGTGAATTGTGTGAATATTTCAATTGGATTTATATATCTTTTTAAATAAGCTCATTTTTGATATCTAAATGCAAAGTAATAAATCATCACAAAAGTAACGAAAGCCATTGATAAAGTAACAGTGTATGATGAAGATGGTGATTCAAAACCAAGTAACGAAACCATTGATCCTACTATAATATACAAACAAATGTATAAAAAGTATGGAGTTAATTTACGATATTTTCTACCCATAATTGAAATAACTAAGTTTTCAACTGAAGATACAAACATATCTATAATAACAATTAATCCAGATAATTCCTTATCTTCATCTTGTCCTCTCACTTTAATGTTATAAGTAATACAAATAGCACAAATAAGAATTGTGGTTATAATGATTGCGCTAAACTGTGTTGTCAGTAATCATAAACCTTCAAACATATTGTCCAATTTGAACCCTCCTTAAATTTTTAATAACTTTTTATATTTAAGACTTTATGATTTGTAAACGGTAGTAGCAGAATTGGACTAAGACCAATTAATACACCTCTATAATCAAAAATAATATTGTCATTAAAAAAAGCAATAAATAACGGAGTGGCATAGGCACCTATTCTTAATAAAAAGAAAAAGTAAAATAAAAAATGATTTTCATTTTTCAAAAGAAGTTCTACAGACTTTTTACTAATAAAAATACCAACTAAAAACGAAGTTAAACCTAAAACCCAACCTATTAATCAACTATAATTAATAATTTTTAACACAAATAACAAAATTAATGTTATTCCTGTTAAAAAGCTAATTATTAATATAATTGATCATGTAAGATTTTTGAACCAGTTTTTATATATACTTTTTAATTCCATTCAGTAGCACCTCGCCTACTACGTTCTTTAATATTCTACTCTTATAAACAAAAAATATAACAAAAGTGGTAAAAGTAAAAAAACTCCAATTATAGGAGTTTTTAAAAAAGAAAATTTCTATTTTATTTTGTACCGAATATTCTATCTCCAGCGTCCCCTAGACCTGGTATGATATATCCTTTATCAGAAAGCTTTTCATCTTTTGATGCAGCATATATCTCAACATCAGGGTGTTTTTCAAGAACATTGCTTATTCCTGGTTCAACAGCTACTAAACATACGAATTTAATGTTTTTAACTCCTCAACTTTTGACTATATCAATTGCTTTGTTAGCACTACCACCTGTTGCTAACATAGGATCTACTATTATTACATAGCTTTCATCAATTGATTCAGTCTTCTTTGCAAAGTATTGATGAATTTCTAAAGTTTCTTCATCACGATAAAGTCCAATATGAGCTATTCTTGCTGTTGGAATTAATTTTTGTATTCCATCCAGCATTCCTATACCTGCTCTTAAAATAGGAACTAAAACAATTGGTTTATCAATTGTATACCCAACTGTTTTTGTCATTGGTGTTTCTATTTCAATTGCCTCAAGTTCTAAATCTCTAAAAATTTCATAAACCATTAATTGTGCTATTTCATTAAGGTTTTCTCTAAAATCTTTTGATGATGTTTCTTTTTTACGCATTCTTGATAATTTATCAATTATCAATGGATGTTTCAATTCTGTAAATGCCATAACTTATTTCCCCCTATTTGTCCAAATTATTAATATTATAAAGTATTAATATGATAAATGTTCATATATTGGGAATTGCTTACATAATTTAGCAACTTCTTTTGAAAGAGTATTTAAATTTGTTTCTGATTGATCTTTTAATGCACTTGCAATTATTTTAGCAACTTCAACAAATTGCTCTTCTTTAAATCCTCTAGTTGTCATTGCTGCAGTTCCAACTCTAATCCCACTTGTCACAAAAGGTTTTTCTGTGTCAAAAGGAATCATGTTTTTATTTGAAACTATACCAATACTTTCAAGAATTTTTTCTGCATCTTTTCCAGTAACATTTAAAGTATTTTTTACATCTAAATTAATTAAATGATTATCTGTTCCATTAGCTATTAATCTCATTCCATTATCTGCTAAAGCTTTAGCAAATGCTTTTGAGTTATCAACTACTTGATGAACATACTCTTTAAACTCAGTAGTATCTGCTTCATATAAGGCTTGAACTTTCCCAGCTATTTGATTTTCTAAAGGTCCACCTTGAGTACCTGGAAAAACTGATGAATCAATTTTTTTACCAATCTCAGCTTTTGATAAAATCATTCCACCTCTTGCACCCCTTAAAGTTTTATGAGTTGTTGTTGTAACAACATCTGCATATTCCACAGGGTTTGGGTGAGCACCACCAGCAACTAAACCAGCAATGTGTGCCATGTCAACCATTAATAATGCTCCAACTTCATCTGCAATTTCTCTAAACTTTTTAAAGTCAATAATTCTTGAGTAAGCACTAGCTCCAGCAACAATTAATTTTGGTTGGTGTTCTAAAACAACTTTTCTAACTTCATCAAAATCAATCTCTTCTGTTTCTTTATTTACACCATAAAATTTAAAGTCATAATTATTACCTGAAAAATTAATTGGATAACCATGTGTTAAGTGACCTCCAGCATCTAAACTCATAGAAACAACTTTATCTCCGTTTTGTAATAACGCACGATAAACAGCTTCATTAGCTTGACTACCTGAATGAGGTTGTAAATTAGCGTGACCTGCATTAAATATTTTTTTTGCTAATTCAATTCCTTGTTTTTCAATTTGATCAACAAATTCACAGCCACCATAATATCTTTTATCTGGATAACCTTCTGCATATTTATTAGTTAATATACTTCCTGATAATTGTAAAACTGCATCACTAACATAGTTTTCACTTGCTATTAATTCAATATGATCTTGTTGTCTTTTTAATTCACCTTTAAGTGATTCTAAAATATTTTTATTTATTGTACTCATCTAATGTTCCTACTCTTTCTTGATGTCTTCCACCTTCAAATTCAGTATTTAAGAAAGTGTCTACTAATAAAAGTGCTTTATCAACAGCAATTAATCTAGCACCAGTAGCTAATATATTTGCATTATTATGTTGTCTTGTTAATTCAGCAGTTTGAACTTCATACACAAGTCCAGCTCTAGCCCCTTTAACTTTGTTTGCTGCAATGCTAATTCCAATTCCTGTACCACATAAAGCAATACCTTTATTGTTTTCATCAGCAACAACAGCTTCTGCTAAAGTAATTCCTATATTTGCATAGTTACATGAATTACCATCGTTGTTACCTAAATCAATAACTTCATAACCTTTTTTCTCTAAATGATTTTTAATAGCGTTTTTCATTTCAATCGCTGTATGATCATTTGCTATATATATCTTATTCATAAAACCCCCACATTAATCTTTTAATAATTTTAACTTATTAGTGAGATAATATTTATATAAAAAGGATTGAATTATGAATAATTATGAAATAAGTAAAAATGAATTTTATAAATTAGTTAATGAAGGATACATAGTTATTGATGTTCGTAGCATCGGTGAAGATAAAATGACAGGACTAAGTTACAAAGATTCTCAAAACATTCCATATCCAGGTGTTATAAAAAATGCTGAAAGACTTTTCCCAAATAAAAATGAGAAAATGATAATTGTTTGCAACTATGGTTCAAGAAGTGGATTAACTGCAAAAACATATAGACAATTGGGCTATCCTAATGTTTTTGTTCTTCATGGTGGTTTATACGGATTAAAATAAAAAGCAGGTATTACTACCTGCTTTGTTCTTTACTTAATGGGGCGCCGAACGGGAATTGAACCCGCGAATGTCAGAGCCACAACCTGATGTGTTAACCACTTCACCACCGGCGCCATAAAAGATAACGTTTTTATTATCTTAAAATTACATTGATTTGTCAATTGAAAATCTACTTTTTAATAAATATTTGATAAACCTCATTTTTAGATTTATTAATCTTTGCACCAACGATATCACAAGCTTGTTTCAACTTATAACCTTGTTTTATTTCTTCTTCAACAAGCAAAATTATTTCATTATCATTCATTGTATCTACTTGTTGTTTTTGAGTATCTACTACTACAACAATTTCACCTTTTAAAATAAAATCTTCGCTTTGTGCAAAATTATTAACTGCTTGAATTTCACCTTGGATATATTGTTCATTTAGCTTTGTAAGTTCTCTACCTATTAAAACACTTTGATTTGAATTTAGGATTTCATTCATTTTTGAAATTGTATCTTTAATTCTGTGAACTGATTCATAAAAACTTATTATTGACTTTGAATTTTTGTTTAACATGTCTTTAAGTTCATCAACTTTAGATTTATCACTTTTATTTTCTAAGAAACCATGAAAATAGTTTTCTTTAGCTGTGTATCCACTTGCCACAATTGCATGTATATAGGCAGGCCCAACATTAACGCTTGTAACATTACAATCATAAACATTTAAAATTTCTTTAATAAAGTTTGCGCCCGGATCACTTATAGCTGGACAACCAGCATCGCTAATTATAGCTACATCATTTTTATCATCTAAAATTTTTATTATTTCTTGAATTCTTTCAGATTCATTATGCTTATGAAGAGAAATAAGTTTTTTATTAATCTCATATTTTTTTAAAAATATTTGACTTGTTCTGGTGTCTTCACAACAAATAACTGAAACTTTTTTAAGTGTCTCTAATGCTCTAAAGCTTATATCTTCTAAATTGCCAATTGGTGTACCAACTAAATATATTGTAGGTTTATCATTTTTGAATGTTGATTGATTTCTCATAACTCTCCTTAAAATAAAATTACCCAAAAGGGTAATTATTAATTAACTTCTTTGATTTCAATTGAGTAAGGCGCATTGATATCTTTAACTTCAACTGATTCCCCAACTTTTTTTCCTAAAATTGCTTTAGCTATTGGTGATTCATTTGAAATTAAACCTTTAAATGGATCAGCTTCAACAGCACCTACAATTTTAACTTCTCTTGTTTGTTTAGTATTTAACATGATGAATTTAACTTTTGAACCAATTTTAATTGCTCCATCAGTTGTAGAAGAATCTTCAATTAATTTTGCTTTGCTTATCATTGTTTCAAGTTCTTTTATTCTTGCTTCAACTTCAGCTTGACGATTACGAGCTGCATCATAATCAGCATTTTCACTTAAATCTCCTTGATTACGTGCTTCTACTAATTCTTCAATTACTTGTGGACGAACAACTTCTAATAAGTGTTTTAATTCGTGTTTTAATTCCTCAATACCTTCTTGAGTTAAGATTATTTCTTTTGCCATGTTTTTCTCCTGATTCATTAACTTTTTAATTATATAATATTTGTTGCTAAATTTGTATCTATTTTCTGTTCTTTAAATATATGTTTAGGTTGTCTAAAGCTTTCTTATTTTTTAAAATTTTGAAGAGTTCTTCTTGGTCGGCACTCTCAATTTCATTTATTGTATTGAACTTTTTGAAAAGATCTTGTATTCTTTTTTTACCTAATCATTCAATTTGTTCTAAATCAGATTTTAAGAAAGAATTATTTTGTTTTTTTCTAAACCCTGATTTAGCATATTCATCTACCCTAACTTGAATGCTACTTAATCAGTTAAACAATTTTGGTTTGTCCTTAATGATTACTTGTTCTTCATTAGTATCAATTAAAAAAGATGTATTATGATGTTCATCCTTAACTAAACCTATTATTTGTATTTCTGAAAGTCCTAAAGCATTTATTATTTCTTTAGCAGCATGAATTTGAATAATACCACCATCCATTATTATTAAATCTGGTAACATTCTTTTTTCAATTAGTGCTTTTTGGAACCTTCTATATAACATTTCTTTTAATCTATCATAATCTGATGTAAATTTACTTTCAATATTATATTTTCTAAATTCATTTCTTGCTGGTTTTCCATTAATATAAACAACACAACTTCCAACAATAAATTCATTACCTATATTTGAAATGTCAAACATCTCAAGTCTATACGGTTCTTTTTGTAAATTTGCTTTTTCTTGCAGTTCTAACAATAATTCGTTTTCATTACCTATATTTGTTGTTGTTGAAATTTTAGATTTTCTAATTGTCTCTTGTGCATTTTCTGTTGCTATTTTATAAATTATTTTTTCATCTTCTTTTATAGGATGTGTTGATATAGATTTATATTTTTCCTTTAAATCAAACAATTCTACTTCATTATCAACAATAACTTTATTTGGAAGAATATTTTTATCATAAATTTGAGACATGAATGAATCAATTAAGTCTGTTATGTCTTGCTCAAAATATAGTTGTATATGTTCATCTTTAAAAAGTAATTTACCAGATCTATAGAATAAAGTAACAATAGCAATTTTTTCATCTTCAATGAAATAACTTATAACATCAACATCAGTTTGACTTTTAAATTCAACGTTTTGTTTTGTTGTTGTAAAATCAAGACTTACAATTTGTTCTTTTATTCTCTGAGCTTCTTCAAACTGTAAATTTTCTGCTGCTTTATGCATTTGATTTGTTAATAATGTTTTAACTTCATTTATATTACCCTTAAAGAAATTATCAACTCTCTTAATTTGTTCTTGGTAATATTCTTTGTTAACTTCTTTAAAACAAGCTCCACTACATTGACCAATAAAATAATGCAGGCAAGGTTTTCCTAAATTTCCTTTACATCTTCTTAAAGGAAAAAGTCTTTGAAGTGTTATTAGTGTTTCTCTTGCATTAGAACCAATTGGTAATGGACCAAAACTTCTTAATGCCTTTTTATCTAATTTTCTAACATACTTATAAGTTGGGTCTTTTTCATTTGTGATAATAATATAAGGATAAGCTTTGTCATCATTCAATAATACATTGTATTTTGGTCTATATTTTTTAATTAAGTTTTCTTCTAATAGTAACGATTCTTTTTCATTTGACACAACAAAATATTCAAGATCAACAATTTCACGAACCAGCCTAGTAGTCTTTAAATTTTGTGCTCTATCAAAATAAGACGAAACTCTCTTTTTAAGATTCTTTGCTTTCCCTACATAAATTACGTGTTTGTCTTTATTTAAATATAAATAACAACCAGGTTTACTTGGCAAATTACTAACTTTATTTTTTAATTCCATATAGCTTTCCTTTCTATTATCTTAGAAAAATAAAACCCTAAATTGAGGGTTTTATTTTTTTACTAATACTTCTCTTGGTCTTGAACCATTTTTAGGTCCAACAACCCCTTCATCTTCTAATTGGTTTAGAATATTTGTAGCTCTAGCATCAGCAATTCTAAATTTACCTTTAATTGATGATGAAGATGCGTCTTGTTTTTCAATTACAAATTCTTTAACTAATGAATATAATTCATCAGTAGAACCAACTGTTTTTAGATTGTCTTGATCAAACTCATCAGCATACATTGCTTGTTGTTGAGCAATTGTAAAGTCTACTATTTCTTCAATTTCTTCATCACTTAAATAAGCACCTTGAGCTCTCATAAGATCTCCTCCACCAGGTGGCATGAATAACATATCTCCTCTACCTAAAAGGTTTTCGGCTCCAGTTGAATCTAAAATTGTTCTTGAGTCAATTCCAGTTGTAACAGCGAATGCAATTCTTGTTGGTATATTAGTTTTAATTGTTCCTGTAATAACATCTGTTGATGGTCTTTGAGTTGCAACAATTAAGTGAATACCTGCAGCACGCGCCATTTGAGTAATTCTCATAATTGATTCTTCAACTTGTTTTCTATCACCAGTCATCATTAAATCTGCAAGTTCATCAATAATAATAACTTGGAATGGCATTTTTTTAGAACCTGTTACTTTTCTGTTGTAACCATCAATGTTTCTAACACCTAGGTTCATAAATAGTTCATAACGTCTTTCCATTTCAGCAACAACCATTTTCAATGCATTAGCAGCTTGTTTCATATCTGAAATAACCGGAGCTAACATATGTGGCACTCTTGAATAAACTGAAAGTTCAACTTTTTTAGGGTCTATCATTAAAAATTTAACTTCATTTGGTTTTGCTCTTAAAAGAATTGAACAAATTAATGCATTAATCATAACTGATTTACCACTTCCTGTTGAACCAGCAACAAGTAAGTGAGGCATTTTATTTAATTGAGCAGTTAAAGGTTCACCTAAAACATTTTTACCTAAAACAAAAAGTAATTTTTCATTTTCTTGTTCTTTTGGTATTGATTCAATAATTTCTCTCATTGAAACCATTTCAGAACTTGCATTAGCTAATTCAATACCAATTAAATTTTTACCAGGTATTGGTGCTTCTAAACGCATGTTTTGAGTTGCTAAAGCTAATTTTAAATCATTTTCTAGGTTTGTTATACTATTAACTTTTACACCTGGTTCTGCTTGAATTTCAAATTTCATAACACTTGGTCCAATAATTGAATTAATAACTTTTGCTTTAACTCCAAATTGTTTAAAAGTCTCATCAATTGCTAGAGCTTTTAAAGCAGCGTTTTCTTTATTTGCTCTTTCCTTGTTGTAGTCTTTTTCCATGACAGCTAAGACATCAACAGGAGGAAGTTTATAATTTTTATTTATTATAATTTTTGGCTCTTCAATAACAGGTTCTTCAATAAGAGGCGCTTGAATAATAGGTTCTTCAACAGCTGAAATGATTGGTGTTTCAACTTCTTTTTGTAATAGTGTTTCTTCTTTTAAATCGTATTTTTCTTCATATTTATTTAAAGCTTCAAGAGCTTCTAAAGTTTCGCTTACTTTTTTAGTTTCTTGTTCTTCATAAATAGCATCAAAGAAAGTATCATCACCATCAATAGTTGTATCTTTGATTTCTTCTACTTTTAATTCTTCATTACTATTTAAAATGTTTTCTGATTTTACAAGCATCTCATTATTTTGAGTGATAGGTCTTAAATCAGGATTTTTAACAACTCTTTCAACTTGATTATTTTCTGAAACTCTTCTTGAAACAAAGCGAGGTCTGTGAGGATCTAATTGTTGTTCTTCAACAACAGCATTTAAATCATTTTCATTAGGCATATTTTGTTCAATATAATTTGAGTCTAAAACTGATTCCGGTAAAGAACATTCTAATTGTTGTTCTTGATAAATTTTATCCAATAGTTCTTTGTCTTCTTTTTTTACATAAGAAGGCATTTGAATAGTTAAATCACTAGTTTTTGTTTCTTGTTCTTCATCAAATGACATATTACCAAATACATTAATTGATTCTCATCCATTTTTTTCGTTTTTTGGTTCTGCATGAATTTCGTTTTGAACAGTAACTGGTCTTTTAAAATTAGGGTTTCTTTTTGATTTTAAAGTTAATATTCTTAAAGCTTTACCTTTTCTTTTTGCTTTTGGTTTAAATAAGAAAATTGGATCTCCTGTAAAGATTCACATTCCATTAATGAACATTAAAAATACTAATAAAATATATGAGCCTACTATTGATAAGTATGATGTTATACCTACCATTAAAGTACCAGTAATACCACCACCACTATATAAGTTGAAATATCCATCTAAACCTGTTTTTAAGAAGTAATCAATCACTTCTTTATAGTATTGTCCTGAAAATATTGAGTGATCAACTCATTCTTTTGCATATACGTTGAACATTTGAGCAAAGAAATTGGCTTGTCACAATTTATTTAAATTTTCACTTTTTGAAGCTATTATTTGTGTGAAAAGTATTAAAGAAATTAATCAACACAATAAGATGAAAGATGATATAACCATGAATAAGAATCTTTTTTTAAATTTAAATCTTATACCTGAAAATATACATAGATCTACTATAAAAAGAACTATGTAAATAAAGTATTTGAATCAACCAAAAATAAAATTAAAGAAAACGTCATCCAAGAATTGACCTATAACAGTGATTCTTCCTAATGAGAATACAGTAATAAACAAGATAACTAATCCTGTAACCATTCATGATATAGAGTCATTTCTTCTTTTTTGTTTAGTTGTTACAAATGCAGCAGTTTTTTCTTCGTTTCATTCGTAATTAGCTAAAAACTTTTCATCTTTATTTTTTTCCATGTTATCACCCTTTGCAATAATATAATTATACCAATTTTGCAATAATTAGTGTTGTTATAAATTTTTGCAAATGTTTTCTTAAAAACAAAAAAAGAATGCGTTGCATTCTTTTTCATTAATTTCTAGGAGTTGCAATAACTTCTCCATCAGATTTAGGGTCATAAACATAAAGTTTTTTATATTCTTCTACTTCATTTGATGATCCTTTTTCAAATTGAGCTTGAGCTGCTAAGAAAGCGTCTTTATTTCAAAGTGATTCAATCATTTTGACACCAAATAATCTTAAGTTTGAACTACCTGCTATATAAGAAGATCTAGTAAATGGATCTAAATATGATAACTGAATAGTTTTCATTGGTGTTTTATTGTAAAGAGGGGTTGTCAAAGCAATATCATAAAGGGCATATGTTTCAGCTTCTGATAAAGTTTTCAATCTTTCAGTGAAATCTCCCATACCTTTTGCTGTTTCAACTATACCTGTATATTTAGTAATTGATTGATTAATTTCTGCATAATCTTTTTCATATTGCTTGAAAGAATCTTTAATTTTAAGTTTAGGTTCATTTGGGTTTTCTTCTTTTACTATCTCAGTTTTTGCACTTGAATCAGTTTCAAGAACTTTACCAATATTAGTATAAACCCCATATTCACCACCTCAAATTAGAGTATGTAAAAAGTTGTATGGATCAGTGTAGTCTGGCCCTCAACCACTAACATAAATATCATAATCTCCAATTTTAGATAAATTTAAATAATCAGAAACGTCATTTGATGTTCTGGTTTTTAAAGTTATCGGACTTGAACTTCCAACAGTTGCATTAAATTGATCAACTAAGTATTCAACTCTAGGGTTTAATGTTAATCTTAATGCTCCATTTAAAAGTCATTCAAGAGAAACTGAATCATTATCACTTGTTAAAATTTCTTTTGCCCTAAGATCTTTTCTAACAACATCACCTAAAATTTTTGCTTTCGCTTTTTCATTATTTTGATCAAGTTCTTTACTATTTTCACTTCTATCGACAATTGATTTATAAGATAAATCAGCAAAATTATTTAAGTAAGTTTCAAGACCTTTAATTACTTCTCCTTCAGAATCAAGGAACATTCCTAAAGCCATTAAATCATTTTGATAGAAAGCATCATTTCCATCAATAAGTGAACCAAATTGTTCATTATAGAAATTTTCTAATAATTCTTTGTCATAAGAAGGAATTGTTATATTATTTTCTAAAGTTTTAAGTCTTGAGTCATTTGTTGAAGTTTCTTCAGATGACTCCAATTGAGTATTTTTAGTACCATACATTTCGTTGTAATCAGTACCAATATTTTGAATTGTATAATCTTCAACTGGTATACCATTAACTTTTCCATTTTCAACAGCATCATTAGATTCTGTTGTATTAGTTGCTAATTTTGGAATTGTAAAAGTATTTCTTAATAACGTTGAAGATCTAGTTTTAACATTTTTTCCTTCTCCACCATCTCAAGCTAGTGATTCTTTTGTATTTTTATCATTATCTAATTTTCCAGCTACATAAGCAGGATATTGAGTTCTTTGCATAAAATAGTTTAAATATAATCTAACTGATTTTTGTGCTAAAGCTCTAGATGATTTTGAAATATCTTTACCATCATTTGTTAATCTACCATAATTATAAAATGTTGTAAACGTATATTGACTTGGAACGGTTGAAGTTGCATGTGTTCCTTCAAATGCAAATTTTTGTTCTTCAGAATTATAATCATCACCAACATATTTTTTTCAACCACTAGCATCATTTGGAGAAATAGCCACTTCTGAAGCGTCTCCTCCTTCAAATCAAAGTCTGTTCGAATCAACTGATTGACTTCTAGTTAATGTGAATATTAATTTTTCAATATATGTTCTATCTGCTTGATAATAATTTGGATTTTTTAATAAAATGGTGTTTGAAGACGCTTTATATGATTGAACATAATAAGCTCCTGAAAATCACATTTCATTAAGACTTGGTTGATATCTTTTTGAAAAGTTATATCATGATCTGTTTTGAGAATCTGAATAACTTACAGCATAATCTGGTACTGGTTTCAATGAACCATATCCAGCAGCAGAAGTAAAGAAAGAAGTTGATGCATTTTCAAGAGTATATCTGATATTATACATTTGTTCTGTTCTAGTATCATAAGTTCCTTTTGAAGCTGCAGCTGTTCCTAATCCTTCACTTGAAAGAGAAATAGCCATCATTCCACCATTTTGTGCACTATCAGCAATTAATTTTTGGAATGCAGTTTCATCCTGATATTTTTTCATTTCAGTAATTAATTCATCAAATTCAGGTGTTGGATTATATTTATCAGTAGGCTTTCCATTTTCATTTAAAATTGGATTAAGTTTAGCGTCAGCTAATTTATTAATTATGGCTTGACCTTCCTTAGTTGCTGTTCAAAGATTAACTAACATAACGATAATGTCAAAATTTCTTGTTGAAATATATTCAGATCCAATATTTTGTTCACCACCTTCAGCAGTTGTTCTACTAAAGTTAGCTCCTTTAAGAACTGTAGCATCATATTCAGATATAGTAGATAAAATGCCTTCTAAAGCTGTTCCATTTTTAAATAAACCATTTGTTGGAGCAGCTCCATCAGCTGAAGAATTTGGATTAAATGTAAATCTAAATGCATTATAGAAATCCATTGTAGAAACATTTTTAGTGTATTTAATTTCACCATTTCTCACAGCTGTTCATTTTGGGATTCCAGTTTTTCTTCCATCTTCTGATGTTTTTTCTTCATCTCTTAAGTGAAAGTAATACTCAGTCCCATCTGTATTGTGACCTCATCAATCAGCCATTTGGCCTTCTATTTCACCATGCGCATTTGGAGTTAATAATCCATCGTACAAGTTTTCTAATATAATAGAATCAGAGTTTTGCATTGTTGATCCAGGAGATCAAGTATTAAGAGCAGCAGCCATGAAACCCTTATATTCTTTTGTGTTTACTTTTCTTGCCATTAATTTCTTTGTAGACATTCCACAAGAAACCAAAGTTGAGCCTGCTGTTGTAACCAAAGTTGTTGCAGCAATTATACTAAGTAATTTTTTCATAATTATGCTCCTCTCTCAATTTTTTTAGTTTTTCTTTTTTCAGATTTTATTTCAGAAACTTCTCTTTCATTAGCTAATATAAAATGTCCTTTTTGAACTTCGATTCATTTAGGTGAATCTGTAATGTAATCAAAATGTTCTTCTTCAGGTTTATATTTAATACTTTTTTTCTTTTTCTCTAAATCAGGGTCTGGTAAAGGCACTGCTGATAATAATGATTTAGTATACGGGTGTAAAGGATTATTGAATAATTCATCAGCATCAGCTAATTCAACAATATCTCCACGATAAATAACTGCTATTCTATTTGCAATAAATCTAACAACACTTAAATCATGAGCAATAAATATATATGTTAAGTCAAATTCTAATTGGAATTTAGCTAGTAAATTGATAACTTGTGCTCTAATTGAAACGTCTAGTGCTGAAATTGGTTCATCACAAACTACAAATGATGGTTTCATAACAAGTGCTCTTGCAATACCAATACGTTGACGTTGACCACCTGAAAATTCATGTGGGTAACGTGACAAATGCTCAGGTAACATTCCAACAGTTGTTAATAATTGTAAAATTAAAAATTGTTTAACTTTTGAATATTTAATATTTTGTAATGTTACTTTGCCTATTTTATCTGGATTATTTAAATTAAATCAATCAATGTAAGTTTTAGCAGTTTCCTCATTTTTATATAATTCAGGAAAGTTATCTAAACCTTCAGCAATAATTTCTTCAACAGGCATTCTATCATTTAATGATGAAGCTGGATCTTGAAAAATCATTTGCATTTGTTTTTTTAATTCATGTCTTTCTGAACTAGTTGGTAATGAATATTTTGGTGATTTTTCTAATGTTTTTTGAATATTTTCTAAATCCATTAAATTTTTAATTGTTTCTAATTCAAAAACTTTTTCGTCATCTTGAGTAGTAGAAATTTTTTCACCAATTCATTTTAATCATTGTTTTTTATCTGATCCAGTTGAAACAATTGCTGAACTTAATTTCTGAGCTTGTTTTAAATCAGAGATCATAGGTGAAACTAACTTATGTTCAGAAATTAAAATCTCAAGTAATTTACCTAATTCAAAAAAGAATCTTTTGACAGATTTATATTTTCCATTTCTAACATCATTTCTAACTTTTTCTATTTCTTGAATTGTTAGATACATTTTAGATTCAGATTTTCTAATTTTAATTGTTAATTTGTTTGTTTTTGAATGTAATTCGTTAACTTTTTTTAATAATTCTGGGTTTATAATTCCATCTTCTTTTAACATTTTTAGAAATGTTAAAGATTTATCTTGAAGTTTGTATAGTTTTAAAATTCTTTTAATAATTTCTTTAACTGCATCTTCAACTAACTTTAATTTTGGATCTTTTGATTTTGAAACTAATTTATGGTCTTTTAAATCTAAACCTTCTTCAATTTTTCTAACTTTATTATCTGAATATTCAACAGTTTCTTTTGATTTTAAATCATAGTACTTTCCTTCAATATATTTAAAGTAGACACGTTTATAGTCTTCTGAATATATTTCCAAGGCTTTAGTTATAGCAGTTTGATTCAATTTCATCACTTTAATATGATGTTCCATTTTTTCATTCATCTTTATTAAATTAGGTGTTTTACCAAATGCTAAAGTATCTTGGTAATAAATAGTTCCATCATTAATTGGTTCAATTCCCATTAATGCTTTACCAATAGTAGATTTACCTGATCCAGATTCCCCAACTAATCCAAAAGTTTCACCTTTATAAATATCAAATGAAACTTCTTTAACAGCAGAAACTTTATTTTTTCCGTGTCCATATTCGATTAAAAGGTCACGTACTTTTATGATTGAATTTTTAGCCATATTATTCACCTACCTTTGCTTCACTTACAGCTTCTTTTAAGTTTTCTAGCATTTTTGGTTTTTCAACTTTAGGAGCTCTAGGATCTAATAATCAAGTTCTTGCACCATGAGTTTTACTAATTTCAAACATTGGTGGATTATATTCAAAGTCAATTGCTAATGCAAATTTGTTTCTTGGAGCAAATGCATCACCTTTAATTTTGTTAAATAAACTTGGTGGTGTACCTGTAATTGCAAATAATTCTTCACCTTTTGTACCTAATTGAGGTAATGAAGATAATAATGCTCAAGTATATGGATGTCTTGAATCAAAGAAAATATCTTTAACTGTACCATATTCAATAATTTGACCAGCATATAAAACAGCTACACGATCAGCAACATTTGCAACTACCCCTAAGTCATGAGTAATAAATATAACAGTTAAATTAAACTCTTTTTTAAGTTCTTTAATTAACTCTAAAATTTGTGCTTGAATAGTAACATCAAGCGCTGTTGTAGGTTCATCACAAATTAAAACTTTTGGTTTACAAGCTAATGCGATAGCAATAACAATACGTTGTCTCATACCACCAGAATATTTACCTGGAATATCATGATAACGTTTTTCAGCATTTGGAATACCAACTTTATTCATTAGTTCAATAGCTTGTTCTTTTGCAGCGTGTCTTGAAACTTTATTATGTAATCTAATTGCTTCTGAAATTTGAAAACCAACACTTAATAGTGGGTTTAATGAAGTCATAGGGTCTTGGAATATTGTTGCAATAGTTCCTCCTCTAACTTGTTTTAATTTTTTTGTTGCCTCTCTCTTGTTTAATCAAGTTGGAGTTGTTTGAAATTTTCACGCAGCTAATAATGCATTAACTTCATGTTCTTCAACAATTTGAGCATTTTTCAAACTTTCTAAAATGTGCTTTAAATTTAATTCAAACTCAGTTAAAAACTCTTGTTCGGCAAGAATTCTTAAACCAGCAAGAATTTGTCTACCTCTTATTAATGAAAGGTTTTTCTTTTTACTTGAAATTTCTTTCATAGTTGGAGTTAAACGTAAAACTGTTCTTTTTCTCAATCTTGAGAATGTTGAAAGTTCATAATATGCATCATGAATAATTTCACTTTCATCTTTAATTTTTGCTAATATTTCGTCAGTATCAACACCTTTAACTCCTAAACGAGTGTTAAGTGCCTCTAAACGTATCTTTGCATTATTAATTGTTTTGTAATTACTTTTTTTAATTTTTCTTCTTGTATCTGAAGTTAATGAACCTTTATGGTAGTTAACTAAATTTACATCTTCTTTAATAGCTGTTTCAGAATTGTTTTTTGATTCTTCAGTTGGAAAGTACATAATTGTTCCGTTTGAAATATAACCATTACTTTCTAACATGTTAGTTAATGTTTTAGTTAATACAGATTTTCCTGATCCAGATTCTCCAACTATCGCAACTGTTTCTCCATCATAAATATCAAAAGAAACGTTTCTAATAGCTGTTAACATTCTTCCACGAACATTGAATTTAACAACAACATCTTGAAGAGAAATAATTTTATCTTTATTTGTAGCCATAAGTTGGTCTCCTATCTATGATTTTTCGGATCTAATGAGTCAGCAAATACTCTAGCAGCTAAGAAGAATACAACTGAAACTATCATAATAACTGCCATTGGAGCAATTAATAAGTTTGGATAAATTTGTCATTTTGTTTCATTCATAACTTGGTTTAAAATTTGTCCTAAAGAAGTTTGACCTGCTGGAATAAAGTCAAATGCTAAGTAAGCAAGTGATGCTTCAATTGAAATAGCAGTCGGAATTGCAAATGCCGCTGTTTGAACAATAACTGGTAAAATTTTTGGCATAATATTTTTATTTATAATTCTGTATGAACTTGAACCTAAACTAATTGATGCAGTATTATAGTCAGTATTTTTAACTAACATAATTTGTACCCTTACCATTTGAGCAATACCAACTCATGCTTGAACTGATATAGCAAAAACAATAACTCAGTAACCTTTACTATTGAATAAAAAAACCATTAATAGTAATAAAATGAATTGAGGAACAATTGTAATAATGCTTGCAACTTGAATAAAGATTAAATCTGATTTTCTAAAGTAACCTCAAATTGAACCTAATATAACCCCAACTGCAACTTGAATAGCAGCAATTAAGAAAGCAAATAGTAAAGTTGTTCTTGTTCCGGCTCAAACTCTAGCAAATAAATCTTCACCATTCATCCCAATACCAAATATATGATCTCAAGATGGCAATGCAGGATCCCCAATAGTACTTGAAGTATTTTTATAGTTCATTACTTCTGGAACAATGAATGCTAAAAGTAAAACAGTTATTAAAACTAAAATAGAAATCATGAAAGTAGGAGATGTAACTAATAATTTACCAACAGACTTTCAGTAGCTATATGGTTTAGAATTTAATCTTTCGCTTTCGCTAGTTTGTTCTTCGACTACTTCAAACATTTTTTCGTCAATTTCTTCAAAATTAACTTTATTTTCACGTTCAAATTTTTCTTTATCGATGTTTATCATAATTTTCCCCTCTTTCTATCTACCACTTAATTTAACTCTTGGATCCATTAATACCATAAATAAATCAGAAACTAGCGTTGCTGCAATTTTTACTAATGATGCAAATGTTATAAATCCTAAGATAACAAATGAGTCACGGTTATTAACACCGTTAATAATTAATTGAGACATACCTGGTATGTTTCATTGAGTTTCAGTTAAAATTGAAGCTCCAAATAATGTAAATGCTAAATCTAAAGGTAATTCACGTAAAATTCTTACTCCAGCATTTCTGAATATATGTACGTAAAATACTTTTGATTCTCCTAAACCTTTAGCATAAGCAAATTTAGTATAATCAGCTGTCATTTCATCGACCACATAACGTCTAGTTAAAATAATTGTTGTTGGTGCCATTAATATAACTAATGCAACAACAGGTCAAAATCTTGTTCAGAATGATCCTGAACTAAAAATAGAAGAATGACCAAAAACTAAAATTGATATTAAATAAATAGCAATAACAATAACTAATGAAGGAACAGCTAATAAGAATGTAGCAGTACCGTTGATTGCTCCATCAGTTGCTTTACCTTTTCTTTTGGCTGCTTCAATACCTAAAGGGATACCAATTAAGTAAGAGAATAAAACAGCTACACTTCCAATACCAAATGAATATGGAATTGCACTTGCAAATAAGCTTGTTACTTCTGTTGAACCTGGCATACCCATTGAACTTGATTTAACAACTCCTAAGTATACTCAAACAGTTTTATATGATGCGTTTATTTTTATCGCATCAATTAGTTCTTGAGAGCCTGATTTTAATAATCCATCAACTTGCCCACCAGTATATAAAACTGTGTTAATAATTATTTGAGCTTCTGATAATTGAGAAGCATCAGGGAATTCAACTGATTGTCCAACTAAAATATGTTTTGGAATAAATGGAATAATGTTTTTGAAATATCTTAATAATCTTTCTATAGCATTACCACTAACACCAAATAATTCTAATCTTGTTTGTAAAAATGCATCGTATTTTGGTCCTGATGTCCCAATTCCCATTTTCCCTAATTCAGATACATCTGGTAAATATGAAGAATCTGGTGTTACAAAGTTAACTAAAAAGAAAACTATTGCAATACTTACAATTAATGTTAGTAGCCCATAAACAATACGTTTAAAAGAGTACCCTATAAGTGGATGTCTTCTAAAATATTTTGAAGCCTCTTCTTTTAATTCATCGAATCTATATGAAACGGTTCTTCAAAATGTAGGCTGTGCATAAATTAACTCTTCGTTTAGATCTAAATCTAACGCATCTAAGTTAAAGTTTTTTAAAGTGCTTTTGTTTTTTGATTTAATCATGGTCTTAACCTCCTTATTTATAATATTTTTTAATATGATAAACTAAAAGAGTATATAAGTCAATTGAAAGGAGCAAATATGGCAAAGAATGAATTAAAAAACCTTAAAAAATTACGAAAAGAAGGTCTAGATGGTCATTATCAGGATATTAATAAAGAATTAAATAGCGATCTAAAAGCAGCTGAAAATTATACTAAAATGAAAAATTTTAGAGAAAACAAAAAATTTAATTGAGTAAGCTGAGTATCAATTTTAGGTGTTACTTTAATTGGTATAGGATTAAGCTTTGGACTTGGTTATGCATTCAAAGATGTTGCAAGTTTTGCTCCTAATATAACAAGCAAAAAAAGATTTATTGACGCAACAGCTTTTGTTGCTACAGCATATTTATGTATTGAAATTTTAGCTATTTTTATTATTAACTACATTAGAAACAGAAAAGCGATAAACTATTTTAATGATAAAAGATTAAGATATCAAAAAACTTATACTAAAGAAGAAGCGATTTTAATTAGATGAAGAAACACAATTACATTCTGTTTATTACCATTCTTAGTATTTATGATAATAATGTATACAGTATAGAAAAAAGGATCAATTAATTTGATCTACGAATTAAAATTGGAACTGCAACACTTATGAGAAAATAATCTCATAGGAATTGCAGTTTTTTTGATACAAAAAAAGCAACTCCTGACCGTTCAAAGCCCAAAGGAGTTACCATGAATAATTATAAACAAATATCTTTAAAAGAAAGAACATTAATTGAATATCTATTAAATGTTCAAAATAAATCAGTTTCTTTCATAGCTAAAGAACTAAATAGAGATAGATCAACCATCTACAGAGAAATTAAAAGAAATAAAGCAGCTGTGATTTACAAAGCTAAAGATGCGCAATTTACTAGAGACATTAATAACACCTTATCTCATCAAAATGAAATAAACAAA
>NZ_JNJC01000005.1 GCF_000701525.1 Mesoplasma grammopterae ATCC 49580
AAATGATCTTTGAAAACTAAATAGAACAACAATTGTACAATCCTGTAACAATTTCAAATTGAGTACAGAATAATATACAAAAAAATATAATAGTCAGAATCAAAACAGTAATTTAAAATGAGAGTTTGATCCTGGCTCAGGATAAACGCTGGCGGCATGCCTAATACATGCAAGTCGAACGGAGGTGCTTGCACCTCAGTGGCGAACGGGTGAGTAACACGTATCTAATCTACCTTCTAGCGGGGGATAACTTTTGGAAACGAAAGGTAATACCGCATGTGGATGTTATTATCGCATGAGAAAACATTCAAAGATCCGTTTGGATCACTAGAAGATGAGGATGCGGCGTATTAGCTAGTAGGCGGGGTAAAGGCCCACCTAGGCGATGATACGTAGCCGAACTGAGAGGTTGATCGGCCACATTGGGACTGAGATACGGCCCAGACTCCTACGGGAGGCAGCAGTAGGGAATTTTTCACAATGGACGAAAGTCTGATGAAGCAATGCCGCGTGAGTGATGACGGCCTTCGGGTTGTAAAGCTCTGTTGTAAGGGAAGAAAACATAGGAGAGGAAATGCTCTTATCTTGACGGTACCTTACCAGAAAGCCACGGCTAACTATGTGCCAGCAGCCGCGGTAATACATAGGTGGCAAGCGTTATCCGGATTTATTGGGCGTATAGGGTGCGTAGGCGGTTTCGCAAGTTTGAGGTTAAAGCCCGGAGCTCAACTCCGGTTCGCCTTGAAAACTGCGGGACTAGAATATCAGAGAGGTAAGCGGAATTCCATGTGTAGCGGTAAAATGCGTAGATATATGGAAGAACACCAGTGGCGAAAGCGGCTTACTGGCTGATTATTGACGCTGAGGCACGAAAGCGTGGGGAGCAAATAGGATTAGATACCCTAGTAGTCCACGCCGTAAACGTTGAGTACTAAGTATTGGGGATTACCTCAGTGCTGCAGCTAACGCATTAAGTACTCCGCCTGAGTAGTATGCTCGCAAGAGTGAAACTCAAAGGAATTGACGGGGACCCGCACAAGTGGTGGAGCATGTGGTTTAATTCGAAGCAACACGAAGAACCTTACCAGGGCTTGACATACAGTGCAAAGCTACAGAGATGTAGTGGAGGTTAACATTGATACAGGTGGTGCATGGTTGTCGTCAGTTCGTGCCGTGAGGTGTTGGGTTAAGTCCCGCAACGAACGCAACCCTTGTCGTTAGTTACTAACATTAAGTTGAGGACTCTAACGAGACTGCTAGTGTAAGCTAGAGGAAGGTGGGGATGACGTCAAATCATCATGCCCCTTATGTCCTGGGCTACACACGTGCTACAATGGCCGATACAAAGAGTCGCAATCTCGCGAGGGGGAGCTAATCTCAAAAAGTCGGTCTCAGTTCGGATTGAAGTCTGCAACTCGACTTCATGAAGCCGGAATCACTAGTAATCGCGAATCAGCTATGTCGCGGTGAATACGTTCTCGGGTCTTGTACACACCGCCCGTCAAACCACGAGAGTTGGTAATACCAGAAGTACGTTTCCTAACCGTAAGGAAGGCGCGTCCCAAGGTAGGACTAGCGATTGGGGTTAAGTCGTAACAAGGTATCCGTACGGGAACGTGCGGATGGATCACCTCCTTTCTATGGAGATAAAAACAAAACAGATTGACTATTATATGTTCTATTTAGTTTTCAGGGATTATTTAAATATAATCTCTGAAAGAGAATTGTTCTTTGAAAACTGAATATTAGATGAAAAGCATTGTAAAAGATTAAAATAAATCAACAATTTTTAACAAATAAAAATAAATTTTACTGAATCAATTATCAATTGCTTTAAGATTTTTTCTAAAAAATAGTAAGGGCACATGGTGAATGCCTTGGAAAATGGAGCCGAAGAAGGACGTGATTACCTGCGAAAAGCATCGGGGAGCTGGAAGTGAGCTTTGATCCGGTGATATCCGAATGGGGAAACCCAATACGATTAATCTCGTATTATCCATAAGTGAATACATAGCTTATGAGAAGGGAACCTTGGGAACTGAAACATCTTAGTACCAAGAGGAAAAGAAAATAAATAATGATTCTGTTAGTAGCGGCGAGCGAACGCGGAAGAGGCCAAACCAGTCTACGGGCTGGGGTTGTAGGACATCTTTTTAGAGTTACAAAATCAACATATAGTAGAAGTTACTGGGAAGTAACGGCATAGAGGGTGATACCCCCGTATACGAAATGTGTTGATCTCTTAGATGGATCCTGAGTACGGCGAAACACGTGAAATTTTGTCGGAATCCGCCGAGACCACTCGGCAAGCCTAAATACTCCCATTTTACCGATAGTGAACCAGTACCGTGAGGGAAAGGTGAAAAGTACCCCGAGAGGGGAGTGAAATAGTTCCTGAAACCATGTGCTTACAAGAAGATAGAGCCCGTTAATGGGTGATATCGTGCTTTTTGTAGAAAGAGCCGGCGAGTTAATGTATCGTGCGAGGTTAAGCAGAATATGCGGAGCCGTAGTGAAAGCGAGCCTTAATAGGGCGTTTAGTACGTTGCATTAGACACGAAACCGGGTGATCTAGCCATGAGCAGGTTGAAGTTTGGGTAAAACCAAATGGAGGACCGAACCGACGTTCGTTGAAATGACCGCGGATGACTTGTGGCTAGCGGTGAAATTCCAATCGAACCCGGAGATAGCTAGTTCTCCCCGAAATATATTTAAGTATAGCGTCGAGGTTTACCACAATGGAGGTAGAGCACTGAATCTATGATGGCCCCACCTAGGGGTACTGAATAGAATTAAACTCCGAATGCCATTGTCGGATACTCGGCAGTCAGAACATGGGTGATAAGGTCCATGCTCGAGAGGGAAACAGCCCAGATCGTCAGCTAAGGTCCCTAAATTTAGGTTAAGTGTGTAAGGATGTGGAATTGCACAGACAGCTAGGATGTTGGCTTAGAAGCAGCCACCATTTAAAGAGTGCGTAACAGCTCACTAGTCGAGTGATTCTGCGCCGAAAATGTACCGGGGCTAAACCTAATACCGAAGCTACGGATTGTATTTTTTAATACAGTGATAGGGGAGCGTTCTAATTGTGATGAAGTCAGACTGTGAGGACTGGTGGAACGATTAGAAGTGATTATGCCGGCATGAGTAACGATTGAATGTGAGAATCATTCATACCGTTTGACCAAGGTTTCCTGGGCAAGGTTCGTCCACCCAGGGTTAGTCAGGACCTAAGGCGAGGCCGAAAGGCGTAGTCGATGGACAACAGGTTGATATTCCTGTACCTGCTAGTTAGTGATGGAGTGACGGAGAAAGGTAGTGTATCCCAGGTGATGGATGTCCTGGGTTAAGCACAAAGGCGGCAACATAGGCAAATCCGTGTTGTATTAAACGCTGAAGTGTTATGAGGAGTGAACGGTTCGCCTAGTAACGAAGTACATGACCCTACGCTTCCAAGAAAAGCTTCTAACTTAATAACTAGTAGCCTGTACCTATAACGAACACACGTGGTCAAGGAGAAAATCCTAAGGTAAGCGAGATAACTGTAGCTAAGGAACTCTGCAAAATAACTCCGTAACTTCGGAAGAAGGAGTGCTCAACGCAAGTTGAGCCGCAGTGAAGAGGGAGGGGCAACTGTTTAGCAAAAACACAGCTCTCTGCTAAGTCGCAAGACGAAGTATAGGGGGTGACGCCTGCCCAGTGCCGGAAGGTTAAGAGGAGAAGTCAGCGCAAGCGAAGCTTCGAATTGAAGCCCCGGTGAACGGCGGCCGTAACTATAACGGTCCTAAGGTAGCGAAATTCCTTGTCAGGTAAGTTCTGACCCGCACGAAAGGCGTAATGATCCCTTCGCTGTCTCGGCTGCAGACTCGGTGAAATTTTAGTACCGGTGAAGATGCCGGTTACCCGCAACTAGACGGAAAGACCCCGTGGAGCTTTACTATAACTTGATATTGAAATTTGGTATAACGTGTAGAGGATAGGTGGGAGACTTTGAAGCTGGACCGCTAGGGCCAGTGGAGTCAACCTTGGAATACCACCCTCGTTATATTGGATTTCTAACTTCGACCCGTTATCCGGGTTAAGGACAGTGTCTGGTGGGTAGTTTGACTGGGGCGGTCGCCTCCTAAAATGTAACGGAGGCGCTCAAAGTTACACTCAGCATGGTTGGAAATCATGCATAGAGCGCAAAAGTATAAGTGTGATTGACTGTGAGACTTACAAGTCGAACAGGTACGAAAGTAGGATTTAGTGATCCGGCGGTCCCGTGTGGAAGGGCCGTCGCTCAACGGATAAAAGTTACCCCGGGGATAACAGGCTGATCTCCCCCAAGAGTTCACATCGACGGGGAGGTTTGGCACCTCGATGTCGGCTCATCGCATCCTGGAGCTGTAGTCGGTTCCAAGGGTTGGGCTGTTCGCCCATTAAAGCGGTACGCGAGCTGGGTTCAGAACGTCGTGAGACAGTTTGGTCCCTATCTGTTGTGGGCGTAGGAAAATTGAAGAGAGCTGTTCCTAGTACGAGAGGACCGGAATGGACACACCTCTGGTGCTCCTGTTGTCACGCCAGTGGCACAGCAGGGTAGCTATGTGTGGAACGGATAATCGCTGAAGGCATCTAAGCGAGAAGCCTCCTTTAAGATGAATTTTCCCATTTCTTTAGAATGTAAGATCCCTTATAGACTATGAGGTTGATAGGATGGATGTGTAAGTGTCGCGAGGCATTAAGCTAACCATTACTAATAGATCGAGAGAATTTTAGAAAAATGAAGCAATTGAGTATGTAATCATCTAATATCCAGTTTTCAGAGAACAATTTAAAAAAAGATCTGGTGGTCATAGCGTAGAGGTCACACCTGTTCCCATACCGAACACAGAAGTTAAGCTCTACAGCGTCGACGATATTGCATTGTGAGAAAATAGAACGCTGCCAGTTTATGAAAGAACCTGAAAAGGTTCTTTTTTATATTTAATTATTGATTTTATTGTTTTATAAGAGTAACATCTTTCCTAAATAGAAAAAGGTGGAAAAATGGGGAAGGTTTATAAAACAAACAAAATAGGTATTTTATTTTTTACAATATTATCTTTTATATCGGCTTTGGGTTTAGTTTTCAGTGGTTATGTTATAAGTTTTATTGTAAACACTGCAGTTGATGTTATTAATGGAGAAACTGAAAAAACAAGCAGATTATTTATTTTAATTATAATTTGTGCAATATCATTTTCAATATGTATATTTTTTGGTTATTTTCAAAAACAAGTGAAAAATAAAATAATTAAAGATTTTAATTTACTTTTAAGACAAAGAATTTCAAATAAAATAATTAATTTAGATTTAAACGATTTAAATAATAAAAATAATGGAGATTTTATCAGTTGATATACAAATGACATAAATCAAATAGAAGCTAAAAATTTTGAAAGCACATTTGATTTTATTGATACATTTTTAACAGCAATTTTGTCAATTATAGCAATTTTTATTTTAAATTGAATAGTTGGTTTAGCTACAATATTTGCATTATTACTTTTAATGATAATTCCTAGTTTATTACAAAAATCAATGGTTAAAACTATTAATAAAGTTTCTACAAAACAAGAAGAATTCTCAGCTAAAGTTGAAAATACAATATCTGGATATAAAGAGCTTCTTTATAACAATAAAACTGAACTTTTTAAAAAAATGATTAATGAAAAAAGTTTGGATTTAGAAAATTATAAGCAAAAGAATAAAACATTAGAAAATTTACAAATGACAGGAATAAATTTTATAAGTATTTTTTGTCAAATCGGATTGTTGTTACTAACTGTTATTTTAGCAACTTATAAATTAGGAAGTATAGGTATGGTTTTTGCAGTCCCTCAATTAGCAGGTAACTTTTTAGTAAATGCAAGAACAGCATTAGGTTCATTATTTGGTACTTTAGGAAGCAGAGAATTATTTTCAAAGTTTGATTATGATCATAAAGATTTTAATGATTTAAAATTAGAAAACTTCAAATCATTAATAGTTAAAGATTTAGAACTAAAAATAAATGATGTGACTTTATATAAAGGATTGAATATAGAAATCAATAAAGGTGATAAATATTTAATTCATGGTAGAAGTGGAGTTGGTAAAAGTACGCTTATAAAAATTCTTTTCGGAACTTTTAATGGTTATAGCGGTGAAATACTTTGAAATAATAAAATTAATTTTAACACAATAGAAAGTAATGCACTTTGAGATAAGATTTATTATGTACAACAAGATACAACTATCTTTGATGCATCTTTTAAAGAAAATATTACATTGTTTGATGATAAAATATCTGATAGTCAAATCCAAAAAGTTATAAGCCTTGTAAATCTAAATGAACTAGTTTTAAAAAATAATAATTCTTTAACGTTTAGTTGTAAAGAACTGTCAAAAGGTGAAATACAAAGAATTTCGGTTGCTAGAGCTTTATTATCAAATAAAAAAATTATTTTTTTAGATGAACCAACAGCAAGCTTAGATAAACAAAATGCAGAATTAATTGAAGAACTTATTTTGAAAAATCCTGATTTAACAGTTTTATTTATTTCACATACATCAAATATAAAAAATAAATTATTTAATGGGACAATTCATATAAAATAATCAATTTAAATTTTATTTATCATTCTTATTTAAATTATTTGATAAAATATCTTAAATACATAAGGAGTTAATATGAAAAAAATTATAGCATTTAGTGATTGTGATGGAACTTTATTATTTGATGATTACAAGTTTTCTGATTACACAATTAACACAGTTAAAAATATTTATGAAAATGGAAGTTACTTAATTCCAGTTACAGCCAGAACTTTAAAAAACTTAAAAAACATAGCAAAACAATTAAAAATTGATGAGCTTGGAGGTATTATTGCTGGTAATAATGGAGCTCAAATTTTTGATTTTAAAACTGGAAAATATATACTAAATAAAACAGTAGACAAAAACATTATTAATGAAGTATTTGATTTATATTACACAGAAGCTGATGAAGAAAAAGAATGCAAAGTTAATTTTGCTTCTGAAGAAATTGTATATTCATTTGGTGAATCAGAAAACACTAAAAAATGAGCAGAAATTATGGAGCAACAATTTAAAGTTATTTCAAAATCAAATGAAATTGTAGAAGATATCGTAAGTATTTCTATAATAACTAAAAAAGGAACAGATTTAGATACTTATTTACATCATTTTAATAAAATAAAATCAAAATATGGAAATGACTACAGAATTGATAATTATCATAACAGAGTAATAAGCATTGCCCCAAAAGATATTGATAAAGGATATGCTGTTGAAATAATTAATAAATATTTAGACAATACAGGTCAATATGAAACTTATGGTTTTGGAGATAGTTACAATGATTTTCCTTTAATAGCAGCAGTTGATTATGGAATAGCTATGGAAAATGCATTAGATGAATTAAAAGAAACAGCCTATGATATTACTGAATACCCAAATTATCAAGACGGTGTAGCAAGATACATTAATGACAAAATTTTTAAAAAATAAAAATTTAAAAACATTTTAATTGTAATAAATAAGAAAAAAGAATAGTAAATTTTAATGACTAAAATTATAATACTTAGCTCCTTATTTTTATCCTGTTTTTTAAATAGCGGATGAATCATATATCTTAGAAATACTTATTTTGTAAAAAATAGGTATTTTTATTTATAATAGAACTATAGAGAATTTAAGAGGAAAAAATATGTACGCTTTTGATTATGAAGATATTCAACTTATACCAAACATGTGTGTTGTAAATTCAAGGAGTGAATGTAACACTTCTGTAACACTAGGGAAACATACTTTTAAAATGCCTGTTGTTCCCGCAAATATGGCAACAGTTATAAATGAAGAATTGTCTGTTATGTTAGCAGAAAAAAATTATTTTTATGTAATGCATAGATTTGATTTTGATGCTGTTTCATTTATAAAAAAAATGAAAGAAAAGAAATTAGTATCATCAATTAGTGTTGGTGTTAAAGAACAAGATTTTAAATTGATTAATGAATTAACTGAATTAAACTTAATACCAGATTATATAACTATTGATATTGCTCATGGACATGCAAATAGTGTAAAAGAAATGATCGAACACATTAGAAATAAAATGGGAGATCAAACTTTTATTATTGCTGGTAATGTTGCAACTCCACAAGCAGTAAGAGATTTAGAAAACTGAGGAGCAGATGCAACAAAAGTTGGTGTAGGTCCAGGTAAAGTTTGCATCACTAAATTAAAAACAGGTTTTGGAACAGGTGGATGACAACTTGGAGCAATTAAATGATGTAGTAAAGCTGCAACAAAGCCAATCATTGCAGATGGTGGTTTAAGAGTTAATGGTGATATTGCTAAATCAATTAGATTTGGAGCAACAATGTGCATGATAGGAAGTTTATTTGCGGCTCATGAAGAATCACCAGGAAAAAATGTGACAGTTGATAATGTTTTATTTAAAGAGTATTATGGAAGTGCAAGTGAATATAACAAAGGTGAAAAAAGATACGTAGAAGGGAAAAAAGAACTTATTAAAGTACGTGGAAAATTAATGGACACTTACAAAGAAATGGAAGAAGATTTACAATCATCTATTTCATATGCAGGTGGTAAAACATTAAAAGCTATTAAAAAAGTAGACTACGTAATTTTAAAAACAAGTAACTTTTAATTTTGAAAATGAATAATTTAACAAATAGTGAAAGATTAAATGAAAATATAAAAGTAATTACAAAACAAAAATTAAGTATTAAAGAAATAGCAACTATATTTGATGTTTCTGAACAAACAATTAGATTTTATGATTCAAAAGGTTTATTGCCATTTTTTGAAAGAGAAAATAATAATTACAGATATACAACAGTTGAAAATTTGCAATGATTTAAAATGGTTTTCTTGCTAAGATCAGCTGGAATGGAAATCAAGAATATAAAAGAATATATAAATTTATGTATGGAAGGTGATTCAACCGTTCCTCAAAGACTAAAGATAATCCAAGATCAAAAGAAAGAATTAGTTTCAAAAATTAAAGGCTTACAATCTGAACTTGAATTGCTAACAAGTAAAGAAAAACACTACAAAAAAATACTTGAAGAAAATATATTGGATGAATGAAATCCAGTTAATTTTGAAGAAATTATACAAAAAAAATTAAAATAACATTTTTTGCTTGCCTTATAGTTACTATAATGTTTTACAATCAATTTATAATCATATAAAGGAGATTTTAAAATGAAAAATAAAGTATGATTCGTAACAGGAGCTGGACAAGGGATTGGATTAGTAGTTACAAAAGAATTATTAAAAAAAGGACATAAAGTTATTGCGACAAGCCGTAATAAAGATAAAATCGAAGAAGCAATTGGAATTAATGAAAATTTATTAGCATTATCAGTAGATATTAAAGATCTAAAAGCTGTTGAAAAAGCAGTTGAATCAGGAGTTGAAAAATTTGGAGGAATTGATGTATTGTTAAACAATGCAGGTTATTCACAAATGTGAACTTTTGAAGAAACTGATATGGAAGATGTAAAAGGTAACATTGAAACTAATTTAATTGGTACTTTAAATGTGACACATGCAGTTATACCAGTAATGCGTAAACAAAAACATGGACATATTTACATTACATCATCAGCTTGAGGATATGGTACTGTTCCTTACAACAGTGTTTATGCTGTAGTTAAATTTGGATTGGATGGATTCGCAGAATCAATGAGCCATGAATTAAAAACTGTAGGAATTAGTATTTCAAGTATTAAACCTGGTGGAGTAAGGTCAAACTTCTTAACTTCAGATTCTTTACAAACAGGAAAATCTACAATTGAAGAATATGCAGCAGGTAGAGACGAATGAGTTAACACAGTTAAATCATGAAATGGTTACCAAGATGGAAACCCTCAAAAATATGCAGAATTTATTATCGGTTTAACAGAAAAAGATTCTGTTCCACCAATGCACATATTTGCAGGTAGAGATTCATATGAAATTGCTAAAAACAAAATTGCAGCAGTTCAAAAAGATATGGATACTTTAGAAGCACAAGCAACAAACTTACATTTTGAAAATTAATTAAGGAAATATAAAAATGAAAAACAAAGTATGATTTATTACTGGAGCAAGCCAAGGGTTTGGTTTAGGAATAACAAAAAAACTTTTAGAGCAAGGACATCAAGTTGCAGCTACAACTAGAAATCCCCAAAAACTAGTTGATGAATTAGGCGCAAATAAAAATTTACTTGCTTTAAAAGTAGATCTTTCAAATCAAAAAGAAATAGATGATGCAGTAGCAAAAACTGTATCAGCATTCGGGTCAATTGACATTTTATTAAATAATGCCGGTTATGGTCAATTATGAACTTTTGAAGAATCAACAGATAAACAAATAAGAGAATGTTTCGAAGTAAATTTCTTTGGAACAATTAATGTAACTCGTTCAGTTTTACCAGTAATGCGTAAACAAAAATATGGACATATATTTACAACTTCATCAATATGAGGATATGTAGGTGTTCCTTATAATAGTACTTATGCAGCTGTTAAGTTTGCTACTGATGGTTGAACTGAATCAATCAGTCATGAATTAAAACCATTAGGTATAACAGTTTCATGCATCAAACCAGGAGGATTTAGAACAAACTTCTTAAGTTCAGGTTCTTTAATTACTGGTGAAGAAACAATTTCAGACTATAAATCAGGAAGAGATGAATGATTTACTAACTTAGCTTCTTTTGATAAGCAACAAGATGGAGATCCTGAAAGATATTGTGATTTTATAATCGACATTACTAAAGGTGATAAAGTACCTCCAGTTCACATTTTCACAGGAAGAGATTCTTATGAATATGCTGAAAATAAAATAAAACAAATCAAAGAAGATATGGAAATTCTTAAAACTGAAGCAACTGATTTACATGTAAGATAAAACTAACCAACTATGTTGGTTTTTTTATTATTTATTTCCACATTTATTGCAAAAAGATAAAGCAATAAAAAAGGATGTTTAGTATAATTAGTAGGTATTCTTATTTTATGAAAGAAGGGGTAATATGAAAAGAATTGGAGTTTTAACTTCAGGAGGAGATGCACCTGGAATGAATAATGCCATTGCTGGAGTTGTTAAAGCAGCTGAAGCACAAGGTATTGAAGTTTATGGTGTAAGAGATGGATATAAAGGTTTAATTAATGGTTGATTTGAAAAATTAGATTCTAAATTTGCTTTAGAAATTATTTCAAAAGGTGGGACTGTTTTAGGTTCAGCTAGATTACCAGAATTCAAAGAAGAAAGTGTAAGACAAAAAGCAGTTGATCAATTAAAAGCACATGACATTGAAGCATTAGTTGTTATTGGTGGAGATGGAAGCTACATGGGAGCTCAAAGATTAACTGAAATGGGAATAAACTGTATTGGTTTACCAGGAACAATCGATAATGATATTGTTTCAAGCGATTACACAATTGGATTTGATACAGCATTAAATACAGTTATTGAATCAGTTGAAAAAGTGCGTGATACTATGCAATCACACAATCGTGCTGCCGTAATTGAAGTTATGGGAAATGGTTGTGGAGATTTAGTTACTTATGCAGCTATTGCAACTCAAGCAGAAATATTTTCACCAAGTGAAAGTAAACTAACTGTTGAACAAATATGTGAACAAGCTAAAAAATTTGCAGAAGCAAACCACAGAAGTTTAATAATATTAATTAGTGAAAAACAACTTGATGCTAATGAATTGGCAAAAAAAGTTGAAGAAGCAAGTGGTTATGTAACTAGAGCAACAATTTTAGGACATGTTCAAAGAGGTGGACGCCCATCAGGTATGGATCGCTATTTAGCTTTTACAGCAGCAATTTATGCAGTTGAAAAATTAATTGAAGGTAAAGGTGGACTTTACATTGGTCTAAGTGAAAACAAACTTGTTGCAAGAGATATCGAGTCAACATTGAATATGCCAAAGCCAGATAAGACAGAATTTATCGAAAAAATAAGATTATTGAACGCAAAGATATCAAAATAGGAAAAAATAATTTAAAATATATATTGAAAAAGTACATAGGAGAAAATAAAATGAACAAGAAAGAATTACAAGCACGTGTAAAACGTACTAAAATTATTACTACAACTGGTCCATCAACAAATGAACCAGAACAAATAAGAGAATTATTTGAAAATGGAATGACAACAATACGTTTAAACTTTTCACACGGTGATTATGAAGAACAAGGTTACAGAATTGCTGGAGCTAAAAAAGTTAGAGAAGAATTAGGAAAACCTGTTTCTATTTTATTAGATACAAAAGGACCTGAAATTCGTGTTGGTAAATTTGTAGATGGAAAACAAGAAGTTACTGCAAATCAACCGATTACAATTTACACAGATGCTGAATCATTCAAAAACAAAGAATGTTTATCAGGAGAAATGACTGTTGCTTATGACATGTCAGTTGATTTAAAAATTGGTGATACAATTTTAATCGATGATGGTAAATTAGAAATGACTGTTGAAGAAGTTAAACCAGGTGTTGTTAAAGCTATTGCTTTCAATAACCACTTAGTAAAAACTAACAAGCGTGTTAACTTACCAGGTGTTGATTTCTCAATGCCATTCTTAGCTCAAAAAGATATCAATGATATTAAATATGGAGTTGAACAAGGTGTTGACTACATCGCTGCATCATTTGTTAACTCAGCTGAAAATGTAAAAGAAATTCGTGATATTTTAGCAGAAGCTAATGGATCAGATATTCAAATTATTTCAAAAATTGAATCACAAGTTGGAATTGACAACATTGATGCAATTATTGAAGCATCAGATGGAATTATGATTGCTCGTGGTGACTTAGGATTAGAAATTCCTTACTACGACGTACCATACTGAGAAAAAATAATGATCAGAAAATGTCGTGAAGCAGGTAAAGTTGTTATTGTTGCTACTCAAATGTTAGAAACAATGACAGAAAACCCAGCACCTACAAGAGCTGAAGTAACTGACGTTTACTTTGCTACTGAATTAGGAGCAGATGCAACAATGTTATCTGGAGAATCAGCAGCTGGTGATTACCCATTTATTACTGTTAACACAATGGCAACAATCAACAAACGTGCTGAAATAGAATTCTACAAAAAAGCATATTACCAAACTCAATTAGAAAACGCTAAAAACTCAACTAGTGGACCACGTGCAGATATTGCAATGGATTTAGCTGAAAGAACTCGTGATGGACAATATGAATTTGCTGTTGTTTTATCAAGAACTGGAGCTTTATTAAAAACTATTTCTAAATTTAGACCAAATGTAACAATTTTAGGTGTAAGTGAATCAGAAAGATTATGAACTGCATTTGGTGTATGACACTCAATCTTCATGAACAAAACTGCTAACTTATTAGAATTAGAAGAAAATGTTGCTCAAATCTCAGAAATTGCAAAATTATGAGGTGCAAAATCAGGATCAAAAATCTTAGTTGTAAGAAACAAAGATATTCGTGAAATTACAGTAGCTTAATTAAAATAATAAAAAAACTACCGCAAGGTAGATTTTTTTTAATTAATTTTATGAGAGCACTTTAAACTAATTATATAATTTAATTTCTTTTAAAAATTAAAAAAACTTCAAATTGTTTTCAAAAACTGTTAAAAGAATAAAAAAATATAAATTTTTTATTAAAAATAATTTTTTGTGTTTTTTTAACATTTTTTTGTGTACTATCTATCTTTAAGATAAGGAGTAGCCTATGAGATACTTAAGTTCATTTAGTCATTTGTTCAATATTCAAGTATTTTTTTGGGACGCTCTTGTGTCTCAAAAAAATACTTTTTTTAATAATTTTAATTTTAATAAAATGCGCATTAAAAAAGCTGCAGGATATTAAATTAGAATATTTTTAAAGTACAAAATATTCACAATTTAATACAAATTTTAAAAATATGTTTAGATATAAACTATTTTTTTTATATTTAAATTTGTATTTTATCAAAAAAGGGGGTGTTGTGAATTGTGGAAAAGAAAGAGAAATTAGGTATTGAAGAACTAATAGAGAGCGTTAGTGAAACGGTTACTTCATCAAAAAGAGAAAAAAATATTTTTGTTAAATCAAAATTCTATATGAACAATTTGCTTGAAATATTTTATGAATTTAAGAAAAGATATCCATTGCTATTTTATTCTATTAAAAGAATCTTCTTTGCTTTAATAACAATGTATGCAGCAGTAATAGTAATTTATTGTATGATCAGTTTTATTGTAAAAGATGAAACATACTTGATGGACATTAGTGGAATGTTTGCTAAACTTGGTATTCAAATTGGAGATGACAAATATAATACAATATTAGGCACAAGAAAGAAAATGCTTGGAGTTGATGGAACATTATTACATCAAATATTAATTTACTTAAGAAACATTACTCCATTTATTCCTAAAACCATTCAAACAAACCCAACTTTAACTGAAACAGGGGAAATTATTTCAACACCTGTTACAAAAATGTTTTATTTAGGTTTAATACTTAGCGGAAATATCAAACCGGTAAGAACACCGGTAACTGAAGTTTTCTCTTCAACAATGGGAGTTTCCTTTATTCTAGGAACAGTTGCAACGATACTTGCCTACTTGATAGGAATACCATTAGGAATATATGCTGCTATCAAAAAAGACAAACCACAAGATAGTTTAATTAACGGTATAAGCTTAGTTATTATTGCATTACCAAGCTTAGTTTTAATAAAAATATTATATGAAATCTCATTAAAAATGGGTGGAAGTACTCAATGACAACTTGGTGGAATTGGTACAAAAATGTTCCCTGTAATTGGATTATTATTATTCATAACTCCAGGTATCACTATTACAACAAGAAGATTTGTTGTTGATGAAATGACAGCTGATTATAGAAAATTTGCCTTATCAAAAGGATTGGATGAAAAATACATATTCTTTGTACATGTATTTAGAAATGCATTTATTAGAATGGTAAGAAGTATACCTGCTGTATTTATTGCATCAGTCTTCGGATCAAGTCTTTTAATTGAAAGAACATGAAATATTCAAGGAATGAGTAATGTTGTTATAAATGCCATCAGTGCATCAGATATTTTCTTAATCATGGGTGTTGTTGTATTATCTGCATTTGCTAGCATCGTAAGTATCTTAGCAGGAGATTTATTATTAGCAATATTAGACCCAAGGGTTAAGTTGTCATAGAAAGGAAAGTTAAAATGGAAAATTTAAGTATTTTAGAAAAATATGAAATAGATAAATCACTATTTGAAGTTGTTGGCGCAAACAATGAGGAAGCTGAACATATTTATTCAAAACCTTATAAATATTGAAATACAGTATTTAAAAAAGCATTTACAAATCCAACATTTTTAATTAGTTTTATATTAATTGTAGCCTTTCTTATTATGTCATTCACAATCGCAGTAGGTGAACCTGCCGTTATTCCTGGATCACCACCAAAAACACCAGAAGCACCTTCTTTAGAACATTGATTTGGTACTGGTAAGACTGGTGAAGACATGTGAAATAAAGTATGAATAGGTTCAAGAACAACAATTTTATTTGCAGCAGCGATATTTGTTATTCAAGTTACAATTGGAATTATAATTGGTGCAATCTGAGGATACTACTCAAAATATGATTTATTTTTTATTGAATTAACTAGATTTATTTCTTTAATTCCCGCACTTATTTTATGACTTGTAATAATATTTATAGCTGGAAATAAGACAATTGGTGTAGTTATGTTTGCAATATCTATAACTAGTTGAATTGGTTTAGCTAGTTTAGTTAGAACACAAATTGTTTTAACTAAAAATACAGAATATAACGTTGCATCTCAAATTTTAGGTTCAAAAGGACCAAAAATTATTAGAAAAAACATTATGCCAAAAATTTTACCAATAATTATTCAAACATGTGCTTTTGCAATTCCAGAAGCAATTGCTATTGATTCATCATTAGCATATTTAGGATTTGGATTTATCTCACCAGATGATAGAACAAAAGCATCATTAGGATCAATTTTAAATGAAGTTTTATCAGATTCATCATGACAAATTAATCCACATTTATTAATAGTGCCACTAGTATTTGTTGGTGGAGTATCATTATTATTTTATTTAATGGGAAAAGTTTTAGCTGACTCATTAGACCCAAAAACACATAGATAATGGAAAAAGGAGAAAACAATATGAAAAAGAAATTTAAATCAAAAAAAGGTTTAGCAGGATTGTTAGCAATAAGTTTAATAGTTTCAAGTGCATCGATTGCAACAGTTTCATGTGCTGGAACTGGAAATTTGGATAAAATTGCAAAAAGAAAAAGAGATACAACTAGGTTAGATCAACTTTTTACAACATTACCAACAAGTTGAAACTCAGCTTATACCCAAATGGAAGCTGATAGTATATTTATATCTGATTTATATGCAGGAGCATTAGCAGTAGATGAATATGGTAGAACATATGGTGATGCTTTAGAATCAGGATATGCTGTTGAAGGAAGCACTTATGTAGGAAATGATAATTCAACTGAAGAAAGCGCTGCTAAAATTGATTATGCTGATTGAAAATATAAAGTTAGAGAAAATGCAACTTGATCAAAAGCTGATGGCACAGTTGTAAGAAAACTTGCGGCAACTGATTTTGATAGAACTGCTGCTTATGTATTAAATGGAAATAACCAATCTCAGGTTGCAGGATTATGAGAAACATTTATTTTAAATGCTGATGTATTGGAAGAAGTGTTAACTGCAAAAGTTAGTGCTGAAAATCGTGAAATCAACCATATTCCTCAAGATGCAAAAGCTTATGATATTTACTTAGAAATTAAGAAAGAAATTAATAGTTTTAAAGATGCATCTGGATCTATTACTTATAAGATAAAAGATAAAGATGGAAAAACTGTTGAAAAAACAGTTGAAGTTGCAAAAGGTGGATTTGGTTTAATTACAGATGATAAAACTCGTGCTGTAGAATTTAAACTAAAAAAAGCAGCACCTTACTTTGAAACAGTTTTAACATATGGAGCATTTTCACCAATAGCACAAGAAGTTGCGGAAACAGCTGGTCAAAACTCAGCACCCGTTGATATTTATAGTGGTGCGTATGTTGCTAAAACAGTAAATTTGGATAGCAAAATTATTTTTACAAAAAATGAAAATTATCATTTTGCTGACAGAACATCAATTGAAACAATTAACTGAATAAACGTTGTTAACTCAACTTCTTCAAGTGTAGCAAGAGATATGTTTGAAGCAGGAGAAATTGATGGATTTGTTGTAAGTCCAAATGATGATAAAGGATGACAAACATACATTGGTTCTGAATGAGAAACACCAAGATTTGATAGAACATATGTTGCAGAAACAACACCTTCAAGTTCATGAACATTAAACTTTAACTACGTAAATAATAATTATACTATGGGAACAGCATCAGAAAAACAAGCTGCTATTAGTTCAAGCAAATTATTACAAAGTAAAGACGCTAGAGCACTTTTAGCAACTGGATTAAATAGATCTTACTTTGCCAGCTATTTTAGTAGTAAATTTGATTCAAAAACTGCGGGTCAAGATTTTGCTACTTCAAAAAACATTACAAACGTTTATACTTCTGCTAATACTGCTGTTGATAATGGTAAGGATTATGTTGAAACATTCGCAGAAGTAGCTGCAGGTAAAGCAAAAGAAGTAAATCCAGAAACTACAATTACATCAAAAAGTTATGTGCAAGGAGAAGATGCATTATTAAATCGCTCTGAAGATTATACTGGTAAAACAAGAGAAGAATTAATTACTTCTATAAATAACTATATTAACGAAAATAAAATAGTAAAAGGAGCAGATAATAAAGTTCATTTAACATTTATACTTTCACCAACTGGAGCAACAACAACAACTCCATTTATGAGTGCAATGTTACAAAATTTTAATAATATTGCTAATAATCCAATTGCTATTGATCAAAAAACAACAACAACACATGCAGAATATGTAGCATTAAATAATAATTATCGATATGACTTAGCATATTCTGGATGAGGACCTGATTATGCAGATCCAAATACATACTTATCAACAATGAAAACTGCTGGTGATATGAGTGGATACACAGGATCAAATAGATTAGCAAAAGCAAATGATGAACTAAAAGCAAGTGGGTATGATGAAACAGTTAAGGCATTTGATAATTATTCAACTGCTGTTGATAACATTGATTCAACAATTTTAGATACAACAAAAAGATATAAAGCATTTGCTGAACAAGAATACAACTTACTGTATAAAGATTTCTTATCAATGCCGTTCTTCATTAGAGATCAATATAGAAAATTCACTGTTTCATACACAAGAAACTATACAATTGGTCGTGCAAACTATGGTAACTCAAATCAAAGAACATTCTTATTGAAAAAAAATAATGAATTGCTAACAAAATCAGAAAATGATCAAATAGCAACACAATTTAAAGAAGATGTATTAACAGCAAACACAAAAGATAAAAAACAAGGAAATATCTTATTCAAAAAATAATATTAGTTTAACTATTATTTAATTGAACAAGTTGAAAAACAAATTAAGTTATAAAACTTGTTTTGTTTTTCATTAGAGCCATTTAAGTTAATAATGACTTTAATGAAAAACAAAAGCACTTACGTGCTTCTATTAAATATTTTTAAACTAAACTGATTATTCAAAAGATAATACTACAAATTAAAAGAACTAGAGTTATTAATCAAAGAATTTTGTTAATTCTTCTACGAATACCTTCATCTTCAGAAAAAGTAGAATCATATCGTTTAGTCTTATTATTATAATAACTAGCTGTTTGTTTGTTTCTTAATCAACCTGTAGCAATTGAAACAATTAGACTTATTGCAAAACCAAGAGTAATGAAATATTCTCAATAGTTCTTATCATTACTCATTGCAAATTTAGCTATAAAATATGTTATTAATACATAAACCAAAGGAATAAAAAGAACAATTAAATAATCATATCACATTAGTTTTTTAGAGCTTTTGTACTTAGCTTGTTTTATTATTTCTTTATCATTTATATCAGACGAATTAAATTTATTTTTATCCATGTTCTACCTCAATGTTAGTTTCATACTAAATATATTTAATCATTTTATCAAATCTATAAATAAAAAAAGGAGAAAATATGAAAAACAAAATTTTATCGGTAAGAAATTTAGAAGTTAAATTTAGAGTTAGAAGTCGTGTTTTAACAGCAATTAGAAATGTTTCTTTTGATTTATATGATGGTGAGATTTTAGCTTTAGTAGGTGAATCTGGATCAGGGAAATCAGTAATTACTAAGACTTTTACAGGAATGATTGAAAGTAATGGTTGAATTAGTGATGGTTCAATTATTTATAAACCAAATCAAAAATCAAAAGATGATGATCTAACTTTCTTTAAAAAATCAGTTAATATTGTTGAAATTGAAAATTCAATTGTTGAAAAAAGTGTTATTAAATTTATTACAAAAACTAATTTAAATAAAATTAAAAAACTTAATAAAGAAATAAAAGAAATTTTAAAATTAAATCCTTTAGAAAAATCTAATGATGTTATTAATCAAAATTTAGACAAAATTGAATTAAAAATTAGTAATGTAGTAGAAAAAAATGAAATTGCAAAATCAAAATCAATTGAATTTACAAAAAGAAAAGATGCGCAAAAATTATCACAATTAGAAAAAGAATTAAAAGATTTAAAATTTAAAAAACGAATAATTCTTGAAGATGATTTAAGAAATGATGAAATAAAGAAATTAGAAAAAGAAATATTAGAAATTAATATCGAAACTAAAAAAGTTAAAGCTTTATCTATGACAGAATTGGCTGTAATAAAAAAAATAATTCCTGCTATTGAGAGCAATATCCAGAATCAAAATGCTTTTACCCCTGAGTTTATAGAAGAAATTAATACTAACTTTGCTCAAAAAATTTATACTTTAAAATTTGAAAAAGAATTAAAAGCCATTTTTGATCAAATTGCTAAGGATAAAAAAATTAATGGTGAAAACGAAGAACACTTTTCAAATTTAATGGAAGACTGAAGAATAGTTTCTGCTCCAATTTTTAAAAGAAAAAATGTTGGTAATAAAGCATTACGTGAAGTTAGAGGAAAAACTATTGCTACAATTTTCCAAGACCCAATGACTTCTTTAAACCCATTATTGACTGTTGGATTTCAATTATCTGAAATACTTAGAAGACAATTAAAATTAAGTAAAGAAGAAACTAAAAAAGAAGCAATTAAATTATTAGATCAAGTTGGAATTCCAAATCCAGAACAAAGATATAAAGATATTCCTGGTAAATACTCAGGAGGAATGAGACAAAGAGTTGTTATCGCAATTGCATTAGCTTGTAGACCTAAAATTTTAATTTGTGATGAACCTACAACAGCACTTGATGTTACTATTCAAGCTCAAATCTTAAAACTAATTAAAAGCTTACAAAAAGAATACAACTTCTCAGTAATTTTCATTACTCATGACTTAGGAGTTGTTGCAAATATTGCTGATAGAGTTGCAGTTATGTATGCTGGTCAAATTATTGAAATTGGAACAACAGAAGAAATTTTTGAAGATGCCAAACACCCATATACATGAGCATTATTACTATCACTTCCACAGCTTGGTGTTAAAGGAGAAAAATTATATTCTATTCCTGGAACTCCACCAAACTTATTTAATGAAATTAAAGGAGATGCATTTGCACCAAGAAATAAATATGCTTTAAAAATAGATTATATGTATGAACCACCAATGTTCAAAGTTAGCGACACACATTATGCAAAAACATGATTATTACATGAATATGCAGATAAAAATATTAAACCAAAAAAGGGGGATAACTAATGTTAAAGGACAATAAAAATGTACTAATTAATATTCGTGACTTAGTTATCGAATTTAGAAATAAAGGTAGAAAATTTGAAGCTGTTAAAAGTGTTTCTTTTGATATTTATAGAAAAGAAATTTTTGGACTTGTTGGTGAATCAGGATCAGGAAAAACAACAATTGGTAGAGCTATTGCTGGTGTACAACCACTAAAAGATGGATCAATTTATTTGGATGATCAAATTATTGCAGGTAAGCCAACTTCAATTTATACAATAAATAAAGATATTAATAAGAAAATTCAATTATTAGATTCAAAATATTCAATTTCATCTAACTATGTGAATAAAACTATTTTAAATTTAAAAACAGTTTATGAAAAATTTAAAGATAATCCTGAGGGATTAAAAGAAGCAAATTTAGCTAAAGAATTTGGATATTCTTCAATTTCGTTAGCACACCAATTAACTAGAGAAAATCTTAAATTTATTAATGACATTATTAAAGGATTCAATCGAATTAATCAATTTACATATGGTATACATGAATTTGTTCCAGAAATTTCTGAAAAGCTTGAAGAAGCAATTATTCTTAAAAGTGATGATACAAAAAATATTGTAGAAAAATTAAAAGACAAAATAAGTTTAGACTTTTTTGATATTGATGAAATTAAAAAAGCAGTTAGAAGCTTAATTAAATCAAAAGATACAACTAGCTTTTTAAAAGTAATTGAAATGAGCTTTAAAAAATTGGATTTAATTAAAACTAATGAAGACAGAATTATTAGAAGAATTAAAATTGCACATAAATTAGCAAAACAAAATTTTGATTTATCTGCTCCAAGTAAGCACAAAGATAGAATACTTAAAAAATATCATGATTTATTATATGTATCAAAATCAACTTTTCTAAAAGCTTATGAGACCACTAAAAAGAATAATATTCAGCCTTCAAAAGAAGCTAATAAGCAGGTAAAAGAACTTTTAAATGATAAAGAATCTAAAGAACTTATTGATAAATATATAATAAAACATGATTTAGTTTTAGAATACTATAAATGACAAAATAAGGAATACCCGCTAACTGATAGAGAAATTGAAACTATTAAAGAATTGATTGAATTCTTAAAATTACCATCAATTGATGAACTTGTTAATAATTCATATTTATTTGGTACACCAACTAAAGCACAAAAATGAGAAAACAGAAAAAATGTTCAAATGATTTTTCAAGATCCTGGATCATCATTAAATGAAAGAATGTCTGTTGAAGAAGTTATTTCAGAAGGAATTGATAATTTCCCTCAATTATATAAATCAGAAGAAGCCAAAATGTTATATGTTAAAGAACATAATGAGCAACATCCAGATAATCAAATTACTATTGACCAAATTGAAAATATTAGTGATGTTAAAAAACACATTATTTTAAAATTAATTAGATCTGTTGGATTACTTCCTGAACATTTATCTCGTTATCCTCATGAATTTTCAGGTGGACAAAAACAACGTATTGGAATTGCTAGAAGTTTAGCAATTAAACCAAAAATCATTATTGCTGATGAACCAATTTCAGCACTTGATGTTTCAATTAGAGCTCAAGTATTAAATTTATTCCAACAATTTAAAGAAGAATATAATTTAACATACTTATTTGTTACTCACGATTTATCAGTTGTTAAATTTATTGCAGATCGAATAGCTGTTATTTATCATGGAAAAATAGTTGAAATGGCTGAAGCAGAAGAATTATTTAAAAATCCACTTCACGCATATACAAAAAGTTTATTATCAGCAATTCCTGTGCCAGATCCAAAATATAATTTTGGTCAAAACTTAATTGAATATAAACCTGAAGAAGAACATTATGATTACATTTTTGATACACCTGATTTTGTTGAAATATCTAAAGACCATTTTGTGTTGGCTAATAACCGTGAATTTAAAAATATTAAAAAAACTTTGAAAAAATAAAAATATTTTTGAATTTAAATTATTATTTATGATATTTTCTCAATAGCGGCTTTAGATACTTTATTTTTAAATCATTTTTGATTACCAAAAATAAATGCAGGACCACCTATTGATTGTTTTGCTCATTTTTTAAAGTTGAAAGAATCAGTATGTTTAATTATTTTACCGTCTTTAACTTCCATTCTTGAATCTACAATATTAGTAACTTTTCTTCTTTTTGGTCCAAATAAATATGTAGCAGTTCATGTAACAAATAAATAGTCATTTTCATTTAAAAGTTCATATGAAACTTCAAATTTTGATTCTTTTTTATTTGATAATAATGACTTTCACATAGTGGTTACTTGTTTATTATTTAAGTCCTTAAATATTGGATCATTAAATACAATTGACTCATCATACAAACTATTCATTTTCTTAAAATCACCTTTAGTAAATGCATCATAGAAATCTTTTAAGATTATTTCTTTTTCCATCATAATATCTCCTTTATTATTTTTGCATAAATAAAGTATATAACTTTTATAATATAAATAAAAATATTGTATAATTATTTTTGAAAAGTGAATATTAATTAACATTTTGGACACGATACTATTGATGCTTTTAAAGAGAGTTGTTGGTGCTGCAAAACAATAAAGCTAGATATGTTATTACTACCAAATAAAATAATGTTACGTTGGGTGCGATAAATCCTTAAATTAAGGTATTAAGTTTTTTAATACGAATTAGGATGGTACCGCGTTATAAACGCTCCTAAATATTAGGGGCTTTTTTGTTTTTTTAAGGAGGAAATTATGAAAATTAAATTATTAGATGGATCAATAAAAGAATTTGATCAAGCAGCAAACGTTAGAACAATAGCTGAAACAATAGCTATAAGTTTAAAAAAAGCTACTGTAGCAGCAAAAGTAAACGGAAGATACGTGTCAGTAGATTATGTTATTGAAAAAGATTCAAATTTAGAATTGATAACAAATAGACATGAAGACTTTTACAAAACATTGAATTATACTGCAGCTTTTGTTACAGGTGTTGCTATTTCAGAATTATATAAAGATGTTAAGCTTGCAAAAGTTTTATATAAAGAAGATGAACTTGAATATGGAATTACTTTTGAAGTTGAACCAAGAATTGGTTTAGAAGAATTACAAAACATTCAAAATAAAGTTAATCAAATAATTAAAAATGAATCAATTTTATCTAAGGAAATGGATTTAAAAGAAGCTGAAGAAATTTTTAAAGGAAATCAGTATCAATTACATTTAGCAAAGGAAATGTTTGAAACCTATGGTGAAATAACTGTTTATACATTAAATGGTGTTTCAATAGTTTCTAAACACCCAATAGCTTTAAGCTTAAAAAATATAAAAGTTGTTGAGGTTCAACAATTAACTGGTGAATATTGATTAAATGATTCTAAAAATATCATGTTACAAAAAGTTCATGGTATGGCCGCAGAAAGCAATGAAACTTTATATTCTAAAAAAGAAATTTTAGAAGATAGAAGAAGTAGAGACCACAGAATTATAAACAAAACTTTAAAAATATTTGGTTTTGATCATTTAGTAGGCCCTGGGCTGCCTTTATGAATGCCAAATGGAACAATCGTTAAAGAAGAAATTAAAAAGTATCTTAAAGAAAAAGAATGAGAATATGACTACATTAATGTAACTACTCCAGTTATAGGGACTGTTGAATTGTATAAAAAATCAGGACACTGAGACCACTATGGAGAAGATATGTTCCAACCATTTAATGGTGGAAGTGGTAGTGATGAACAATTCATTTTAAGACCAATGAACTGTCCACACCACGTTGCTGTTTATAAACAAGAACAAAGAAGTTATAGAGATTTACCTTTAAGAATTGCTGAACACGCTTTACAACATAGATATGAGTCAAGTGGTAGTTTAACAGGATTAGAACGTGTTAGAGCGATGGAATTAACTGATAGCCATATTTTTGTTAGACCTGACCAAGTTGAAACAGAATTTAAATCAATTTATAAATTGGTTACTGAAGTATTAGAAACATTTAATATTCAAATTGATTACTTAAGTTTAAGTTTAAGAGATCCAGAAGATAAAGTTAAATACTATCAAGATGATAAAATGTGAGACGAAGCTGAGGCAGCTTTAGAAAAAGTTTTACAAGACCTAAATATTGAATATAAGAAATGTATTGGTGAAGCAGCATTTTACGGTCCTAAATTAGATATTCAAATTAAAACAGCTCAAAATCACGAAATAACAGTTTCTACAATTCAATTAGACTTCTTACTACCAAAGAAATTTGATGTAACATATATTGACCAAAATCAAGAATTTAAAGCTCCAATCATGATTCATAGAGGTTTAATTGGAACTTATGAAAGATTTATTGCTACATTGTTAGAACAAACTAAAGGTGTATTACCATTATGATTAGCTCCTAATCAAGTTGAGATTATCCCTGTTGGAAGTGAAGAAAATATTGAGTATGCAACTGAAGTAAAAAAACAGTTAAAAAAAGATTTTATTAGAACTCATGTAGATTTAAGAGATGAAAGATTAAGTTACAAAATACGTGATGCTCAAACAAGTAAAATACCTTATCAATTAGTTCTTGGTGATCAAGAAAGAAAAGATAATTCTGTTACTTACCGTCAGTATGGTAGTGAGCAACAAACAACTATTGAGTTAAATGAATTTAAAAATATGATTGCAGATTTAATTTGTAATAAGAAGTAGTTTGATATAAACTATAAATACAAAGGAGAAAAAGATTATGGCAGAAATGATTAAAGTTTCAACAAAAGAAGAATTTGACAAAATTATTAGCGAAGGTAAAACATTTGTTGATTTTAACGCTACATGATGTGGACCTTGTAAAATGCAAATGCCTTTAGTACATATGCTTGCACAAAAAACTGAAGGTGTTAAATTTATCGACTTAGATGTAGATTTAGTTCCTGAAGTAGCTAAAGAATACCAAGTTATGTCAATTCCAACTTTAATGTTGTTTGAAAACGGAAAAGAATCTAAAAAAAATGTAGGATTTATGGATCCAACAAAATTAGATAACTTTGTAAAATAATTCAAAAAGACGTAAGTCTTTTTTTATTTGGAAAATTATCCATTATTTTAGATATAATTAATAAAAATTAAAAAATAAAATCAAAACTTTTGGTTTTTTTTGGTTTTTTTTGGTAATATGAAATTAGAAAGGGAAATCTATGATTAAAAAACAAAGACAATCAATAATTTTAAATTTTTTAAAGGGTAAAAAAATTGTTGCTATTGAAACCCTTTCGAATGAATTGAAGATTCCACTTACAACGTTAAGAAGAGACTTAGCAGAACTTGAAGAACTAAAAAAGATAGTAAAGTTACATGGTGGAGTTGAGTACAAGGAACCCGCATTCATCTATGAAGACTTTTTTGAAAAGAAAATTAAAGATAATGTTAAGGAAAAAGAAACAATTGCCAAGGAAGCGATAAAAAAAATCAAAAAGAATGATTCAATTTTTATTGACTCAGGTTCAAATGGTTATTTTGTTGCTAAAAATTTAAAAGCTGACCTTAATTTACAAATAGTAACAAATTCAATTTACAATATTTTGGAACTTGTAAAAAATGGTCACGACAATGTTTACTTACTTGGTGGTAAGTTTACTAATGTAACAGGAGCTATTTTAGGATTTGAAGCTTTAGAAGCATTAAAAAATTATAATTTTGATATTGCATTTTTGGGTGTTAACGCTGTTGATGAAAATGGAAACATATATACAACAAGCCCAGAACATGCACAAGTTAAAATCCAAGTTATTAAAAATTCAAGAGAAAGCTATGGTTTAGCTGACTCAAGCAAATTAGATAGAAAATCCTTCTATAAGTTCGCTGACAAAGAATCAATTAAATTAATATAAAAAAGAGGAAATAAAATGATATATACGGTAACACTAAATCCTGCTCTAGATCATATTATTGAAACTGATGGATTTAATATTGGTGAAACTAATTATTACAAAAATGAGTATGTTGTAATTGGCGGAAAAGGTATTAATGTTTCTATTATTTTGAATAATTTAGAAGCAGAAGTTTTATCTACTGGTATCTTGGGATCAAATAATAAAAGTTCGTTTTTAGAAAAATTTGATGAAAACAATTTAAAAAACAAATTTTTTATAAATAAAGGTGTAACAAGAACAAATTTGAAAATAAAAAACTTATCTAAGTTTGAAGAAACTGAATTAAATGGTTTAGGTTCAACAGTAAGTTTAGAGATAATAAATGAATTAAAAAACTTTTTAAACGATAACTTAAAAAGCGGTGATATTTTAGTTGCTGCTGGAAGTATACCAGCTGGTGTTAAAAATAATATTTATGAAGAAATAGGAAATATTGCAAACAAAAAGAATGCTTTATTTATTTTAGATACATCAAAGGTAAACATGTTAAATGGTTTAAAAACAAAACCTTACTTAATAAAACCAAATATAGAAGAAATATGTGAAATTTTAAATCTGCCATTCAAAGAGTATACTTTTGAAGAAACATGTGAAATGGTAGAAAAATTAAAATCATTAGGAGCTAGAAATGTTTTATTAAGCAGAGGAAGCAAAGGTAGTTATTTCTTTTCAGAAAAAGGAGAAATTTTTGAAACAGGAATAGCAAAAGGTAAATTAGTTAATTCAGTTGGATCTGGAGATAGTATGATTGCTGGATTCACATATGGATTATATAAAAATTTATCAATAGAAGAATGCCTTCAATTTGGTGCTGCAGCAGGTGGGGCAACTGCCTTTACTGAATGATTAGGATTAAAAGAAGACATTTTAAAATTGAAACAAGAAATTAAAGTTAACAAAATAAAATAGGAGATAAATATGGAATTAAAAGATTTATTTAAATCTAAAGTTTCAGTCTTCAAAGCAGATTTAAAAACAAAAGAAGAAGTTATTAATTTTTTAGTTGATAAATTATCATCAGAAAAAATGATAGCTAATAAAAAAACTTTTAAAGATGCGATTTTAAAAAGAGAAAGCGAAGCATCAACAGGTATGGGTGATGGAATTGGTATTCCTCATGCAATTAACAACACAGTTAAAGAACCTTGTATTGCTTTTGTAAGTTTAAAATCACCAATAGACTGACAAAGTTTAGATAACAAACCAGTAGATTTAATCTTTATGATTGCTACAAATGATGAAAAAGGAGAAGCTCACTTAGGTGCTTTAGCCGATTTATCAAAATTCTTAATGAAACCTGAATTTCAAGAAGCATTAAGAAAAGCAAAAGCTTTTAAAGATCTTTCAAAAGCTTTTGATAATAAAGTTGAAACAAAAAAAGTGGAAGCAAAAAATGGTAAATATGATGTAATTGGTATTACAGCATGTCCAACTGGTATTGCTCACACATACTTAGCAGAAGAAAAATTAATTGAATATGCTACAGAATTAGGGTTAAGTGTAAAAATTGAAACTCAAGGACGTAGAGGAACTGAAAACAAATTAACTCAAGAAGATGTTGAGAATGCTAAAGTAATTATTTTAGCACATGACAAAAACTTACAAGGAATGGGTAGATTTGGTGGTAAACAAGTAATTGATACAACTACTAAAGATGCAATTTTTAACGGAAAACAATTAATTGAAGAATTTGGTAAAACAGAAAAAACTACTACTGCAAAAGCTGTATCTTCAAAAGATGATGAAGTAAGTGATGATTTTTCATTGAAAAAATTTGCTCAAGTTAAAGGGAACTTACTTGCTGGTGTTTCAAGAATGTTACCATTTGTTGTTGCAGGAGGAATTATATTAGGAATTGGATTCTTGATTGATTTTGCAGCAGGAAACGGTGACGCTGGAGGAAACTTTGGTACAGTTAATGAAGTTGCTGGATGATTTTCAGCTATAGGTAAAACAGCAATGATGATGATGGTACCTATTTTAGCTGCATATATTGCATATACAATTGTTGGTCCTCAAGGACTTATGCCAGGTTTTGTAGCAGGACTTCTAGCAGATGGAACTGGTGGATTTGCATATTCTGGAGATAAAACTGGTTGATCAGGATTATGATCAAGATTAATACCAGGTGATATTCCTATGCAATCTGGATTTATTGGTGGTATGGTAGGGGCTTATGCTGCTGCACTAATAGTATTTGGATTAACATTATGATTCAGAAGATTTAGAAAATCATTCCATGGAATTAGAGATATTGTTTTAATACCTGTTTTATCACTTTTAGGTATTGCTCTAGTTATGTTTGCTTTAAACATACCTTTAGGATATACAATGTATGGATTACAACAATTCTTAAAATTATTAGCAGAACATAATCTACTTATTTTACTTGGTGCAATATTAGGATTTATGATGTGTGTTGACATGGGTGGTCCTATTAATAAAATTGCTTATGTAACAGGAACATTGTCTGTATCAGGTGGATTAGGTGATAATAAACTTATAACAGTTACAATGGCAGCCGCAATGGCTGGTGGAATGATTCCACCATTAGGAATAGCATTATGTACAATGTTATTCAGAAATGCTTGATCTCAAAAAGAAAAAGATTCAGCAAAAGCTAACTGATTAATGGGTGCGTTCTTTATTTCAGAAGGAGCTATACCATTCATGGTTACAGATCCAAAAAGAATTTCAATTTCAGCAATGGCTGGTGGAACAATCACTGGATTAATTGTTGGAGGATGTAAAATAACTTTAGGTGCACCTCATGGTGGAATTGCAGTTTTCCCTCTTTTAAAATCAGGATTAGTTTCAAATATGAATTCAGGATTAGGAATTGGTTTAGGTGTTGGATTATACATCTTAGCAATCGTTGTTGGTACTTTAGTTATGGCAACAATCTTAGGATTCTGAAAAACTTATGATATTAAAAAAGGTAAACTAGTTATTGCCAATTAATATTAAATAAAAACCTTATTTATTTAAGGTTTTTTTGTTTCCAAAAATATATAAATTTTTTTTCAAGGAGTACAATAATTAATAAATGAGAGAAAAACAAATAAATAGAAAGAAAAAAGGTTATATTTATGGATTTAAAAACACCTATAGTTGAGTTAACTAATGTTTCAAAAATTTATAATAAACAAATTTGAGCATTAAAAAAAATTGATTTAAAAATATATCGTGGTGAGTGTGTTTCACTTTTAGGCTCAAATGGTAGTGGTAAAACAACATTATTAAGAATTATAGGAAATAACTTAAAAAATACAACGGGAACTATTAATTATAATTTAGAAGAAGAAAACATTTTAAAAGGAATTGGATTACAAAAAAGAGAACAAGCTTGACCAAATGGTTTTAAGGTTAAAGATATAAACGACTTATGAATAAGAATATATGATGTTAATGATCTAGAATGAATTAATAAATTAAAAGATGTTTTTGGTGTGAATGAAGTTGAAGAAAAATATTTAAATAAACTTTCAATAGTTAAATTAAAAATTTATGCGATATTTTTATCTTTTATTTCAAAACCTGAATTAGTTTTAATTGATGAATTATCATCTGATATTGATTTTAAATATGAAGAAAAAATAACTAATTTCTTTAAAGAATATTTAGAAGAGGGAAATACCCTAATTTTAAATAGTCCAAGTTATTATTTTTTAGAAAACTTAACTGATAGAGTTGTTTATTTAAATGATGGTGAAATCTTTGAAGACCTGTCTATTAAAGAAGTTAAAAAAGAATATAAATCTGTAATGGAGTATACTAAATCAATTTTTAAAGAAGAATTAGTAGTTGAGAAAAAAATTAAAAATAAAAGTAAGTTTTTTTCAACAATGATTTCTAAAACTGAAAGTTACTCAAATGTATTACAAACAATCATTGAGCAATTAGAAACTCAAGAAAACTACAATGAAAAGGTTTTAAGTAGATTAAAAGAAGTTTATTTTAGTATTTTAGATTTAAACACAAGCATAGATAATTTATCAGTTTCTTACATAAATGCTGATTCAATTAAAATAATATCTAAAAAGATAAAATCAACAATGAAGTTGATTAATAAATTGACTATAAATTACAGATATAAAAAATATCATAAAACATTAAGTGGTATTGAAAAGTTTTTAAGTAAAGAATTGAAAAGAACTTTTGCAAATGACAAGGTTATTGTAAATGGTGATGTTTTAAGTATAACTATGTCTCAATCAGAAAAAAAACAATTAGAAAAACTTAAAGAAAAATACATTAAAGAAGAACAAAAAATTATAAGAAGAAAAATTCTTAAGCAACAATTTAAAAAACAAAAAGATATGAAATCAAAAAATAATGCGGTTCAAGAATCTTTAAAAGAGGTTACAACTGATGAAAACAAATAGAAATTTCAGAATCTTTTTAAGATTAATGAAAGCACAAACTTTTAATTATATAACTGATCCAATTAATATAATTTTAGGTTTTGTTTTAACAACAGTTACAATGTTATGTTGATTGGCTTTTAAACCACATGATGCGGAATCTGGATTATTAGCAGATAGTTTCGTTTTAGCTTCAGCAATTGGTATTTCAGCAATTAGAAATTCTCAATATAATTTAAACTTAACATTAGCTGATTGACGTGAAACTAGGTTTATAAGAAATCTTTTAACAACACCTGTTTCAAAAAAAGTTTTATATGCTTCAATATTATGTTTTAACTGAATAGTAAATATATTAGTAACTATTATTTTGATTTCTTTGGCTATGCTTTTTAGTTCACAAAGAAAAGTGATTTCAAATGTTCAATGAATACCATTTTTAATTGGTTTTATTCTAAATATTTTTCTTTCAAATGTCATTGCCTTGTTTTTATCGACAACCTTTAAAAATAAAGAATATGTTTTTATAATTTCTTTATTATCATATTTTGGACCTATGTACTTGTTGGGTTTAGGTATACCTTGAAATGTTGTTGGTCAAATACCAGCAATTAATATTTTAACTTACATAGCACCTCATAGATATACATTGCATCTAATGCAGGCTGCGTGAGTAGGGAATGCGTCAAATATGTCATTCCCTGGAGTTGAATCAAGTTCTTGATTAGGAGTTCATGGTTTTGGATATGGTGGAAACGGTTGATGGTTACCAGCATTAATAGCTTGTATTTTTATTTTTATATTTGCTTTTGCTTTTTACTACAGATTAAAAAGCAATTATCAATTTGGGACAAGAAAATATTCTAAATTTAAAGGTGTTAAAAAACACGCAAATAACATTGAATTAATTAAAAGAGCAAATTCAATAGAAGAATTAAAAACACTTGTAGAAATAGCTGGCTTAAATTATATAACGAAAAAAGTTAAAAAGAAAAAGCCAAGCAAGAAGCGAGGTGATAAATAATGAATTTAGAAAAATTGAAAAAAGAATATAAAGTTTTCAGTATGTTATTTATCATACAAACTAAGCACTGATTTAAAAACCCACTTAATATATTTTTAGGAGTATTTATTTCTTTATATACTATATTATGTTGACTTGCATTTAAGCACAATGATCCATTTTTATTAGTTTCTGGTATTTGTGTAGCTATGGTAAGGAATTCAATGTATATTTACCTTAGAACTATCAATGATTGAAGAGGTAAAAATTTTGTTGATAAAATGAGTATTAGCAATATTAGTAATAAAACAAAACACCTGTCATTACTGGTCTTTAATTTTATTTCAACATTTGTAATATGCTTAATAATATTTTTAATATCTATAATATTATTTCCATCACAATTAAGTTATATTGAAAAATTAAATCCTTTAATAATGATGTTTGGGTTATTAATATGTTGAGTAACTTGTTATGTAATTGCTTTATTTTTATACACATTTATTAGCAATACAAAATGAACAACAATGATTGGTTTATTAATTTATTTTTCAACTATGTATTTTTTAGGTTTAGGTTTTCCATTCCAAACAATTATTCAACAAGATTGATTAAATTATCTATTGTATTTACACCCAATGAGATATTCAATTAACATAGTACAAGCTGGATTTGTTAACGCACCTAATTTTCACTATATCAATCCCGATATTAATATTGATGTTGATTTTGGATATGGCGAAAATGCATGATTAGCTTACTTTTTAGCACTATTAACAATTGGTGGGTATATAATTTGTTTAGTATCAAAAAGATTAATTGATTCAAATTATAAATTTAGATCCAGAAATAAAGTAAAAAGATTAAAAGCTGAATCAAAACTCTATATTAAACAAATTAATGAATTAAACGATATAGAATTTTTGAAAAGATTAAGAGAAGATAGAAGACAAAGGGATTAGATAATGAAATGTTATAGCACAAATTGTAAAAATGATGCAAGTGCATCATTCTCAGAAAAAGTTTTGGACGTTAATTCAACACAAAATAAATGATTAACTACAGAACCAGTTTATAAAAGAATAACTTTATACTACTGTCATGATTGTATGCAAACAGTATTAGGAAATTTAAGAGGACAAAAAAAATAATCGTTACCGATTATTTTTTTACTTTCATTTTTTTATTTTCAATTCTTTCAATTTCTTCTGCTAAGAATTTCATTCTAGCTTCTTTAACTAAAAGCGTATCAAACTCTTTATTAAATAAACCCATAAATGTACCAATAATTAAGGCACCAACGAAGTTTCCTAATATAGCAGGTATGATATTAAAAGCAACAAATGCTCAAGCCATATTTGCATGTTGAGTTGTTGGATCAGAGATAGCTCTCAATATTAACATTCAAGCACCAAATCAATTGGCTACACAGTGTTGGTATCCCCCAATTGCAAAGTAGAATAGAACTAAGAAATACATAATCATTGCTGCAACAGTATTACCTTTTGCTGATTTAGAACCTTGAGTTGCTAAACAAATCAAGAAGTTACATAATACAGCACTTGCAAATACATAACCTATTGTTTTAAAAACTTCTGAAGCTGTCAATGCCTCACCATTTTTAATAGCTGAGCCAACTTCATAAAGTTTTGCAGCTCCAAAAGATTCATAAATGTGGTTACCAAGTGTTCATTTTACTTCAACACCATCAACTAGTTTAATCATAGAAGTATGATCTAATGCGCCAGATAATTGAAAAATAATTGTAAAAATCATAATACCAATTATATTACCGGCATAAACTAAACCACAAGCCTTTAAAAAAATTGATCATCTTTCAACTTTTTTAAACATTGTTCTGTTATATCACATGTGAGCAGTAACGAAACCCCCACCTAAAAATGAAATTAGTAAAATAACACTACCAAAAATTGCACCTGTTAATATTTTTGAAATAGATGCATTAGTTATTGAAAATGTTGCATAGGCAACAGCTACATAAACTAAACCAATTCAAATACCAGCAAGCACACCTGCCATAAATTGTTTCATATTTGCCAATCTTAAACCATCAGATATAACTCTAAAAGTATGAATATATCCATAGTTATGATAAGCTACATCTTGACTATAAAGAGGAGAATAATCAACTTGTTCTAAAGTAATGATTTCTTCTTTATAAGCACTGATTTTTTGCTTATCGGTTAAATGGACTCTTTTTTTCCACTTCATCATTTGTTTTATTTTTCCTTCTCTAAAAATTATTTTCTATTTTAATAATACATTAATGGAATTATATTTTTTGAAATTATTTTATTTTTTATATTTTTTGTTTAGATAACTATTATTATGTAAAAATTTAAATGATATAATTTTATTGCATAATTAAGCTTAAAAAGAGGAGAAAAATCATGGGATTATTTAGTAAAAAAAATAAACTTGTTGAAATCTATGCACCAGTAGATGGTGAAGTTGTAGGATTAGATAAAGTTGAAGATGAAGTATTTAGTGGAAAAATGATGGGTGATGGTTTAGCTATCGTTCCAGCAAATGGTGATTTTGTTTCACCAATGGCTGGTGAACTAGCAAGTGTTTTCCCAACAAAACATGCATACGGATTTAGAGAAAAATCAGGAGTTGAAGTTTTAGTTCATATCGGATTAGACACTGTTAACCTTGATGGTGAAGGATTCGAATCATTTGTTAAACAAGGAGACAAAGTAAGCCAAGGTGACCCAATGGTTAAAGTTGACTTAAAATTTGTTAAACCAAAAGTTCCTTCAATTACAACACCTATTATCGTAACTAACCCAAATGGTAAAGAAATTACTATTGTTAAAATGGGAAAAGTTAAAAAAGGTGAATTAATCGCAACTGTTGGTTAATATATTTACAAATCATTAATTTATTTGTTATAATTTAAATGTTAAAGAAAAAGAAGCACAAGCTCACCACCAACTAAAGTGAAGTGGTAGAATGAAATAATATAAAAATATTATAATGTGTGCTATCTAATTTTTTGACGGCACACATTTTATTTATCCAAAGGAGTATTAGATGGATCAAAGAAGAAACAATTCAAAACCTATTAAAAACCAAGACCCTATTAACGCTTTTATTAGAGCTAGAGAAGTTTTAATCATTGGAGACAATGGAGAAAAACTTGGACCTTTAAAAAGAAATGACGCTATTCAATTAGCTGAAGAAAAAGGTTTAGATTTAATGCAAGTAGGTCAACAACCTGATGGTTTAGCAATTTGTAAAATTTTAGATTATGGTAAATTTAGATACCAACAACAAAAGAAAAACAAAGAAGCTAAGAAAAATCAAGTTAAGGTTGAAAATAAAGAAATTAGATTAACTGTTAATATAGGTCAACATGACTTAGTTACAAAAGCTAAAAAAGCTAGAGAGTTTTTAGAAGCTGGAGATAGAGTTAAAATTTCTTTAAAATTTAAAGGTAGAGAAATCGCATACATGGATTTAGGAAAAGAAACACTGGACAGATTCTACAAGGAAATTGAAGATATAGCTAAAATTGAAAAAGAAGCTAAATTAACTTCAAGATTCTTAGATATGTACGTTGTGCCAAAGAAATAATTAGAAAAGTATTGAAAGGAAATTAAGTATTATGCCAAAAATGAAATCAAAAAAATCATTAGCAAAAAGAGTTATTGCTAAGAAAAACGGTACTTTAAAAAGAGGTAAAGCTTACAGATCTCACCGTGCTACAGGTAAAACTACAAAACAAAAACGTCACTTAGAAAAAGCTACAATCGTTCATGTAACAGACATGAAACGTATTAAAGGTTTATTACAAAAATAAGAAAGGTAAAAGGAAAATAAGTTATGGCAAGAGTTAAATTTGGAAAAGTAACTAGAGCAAGAAGAAAACGTTGAATTAAACGTGCAAAAGGTTACTATGGAACTAAACATTCTTCATATAAAAAAGCACACGAACAAGTAGTTCGTTCAATGGCTTATGCTTTTATCGGGCGTAAACAAAAGAAACGTGATTTTAGAAAATTATGAATTGTTCGTATTAATGCAGCAGTTAGACCATATGGTTTATCATACTCAAAATTTATGAACGGATTAAAATTAGCTAACATTGATGTTAACCGTAAAATGTTATCAGAATTAGCAATTTCAAACCCAGAACAATTTAAATTATTAGTTGATGCATCAAATAAAGCATTAGCTTCAAAATAATAAATTTATGGCTAAAATAGATCAAAAATCAAATAAAGTAATCTTTACTAATGCTGAGTATACTAAAGCTTGAGAAAACTGCCCAATTATACAAAATAGGGATAGAAAAGACTTTAGACTTTGCTATATTTGTAAATATCCAATGGAATTTAAAATAAATGAAAATATGAGTAATGATGAAACTGCTTGAGTAATTGATTTAATAAATATTAAAAAACCAGTTCTTGAAATTGACAACTATATTGGCGTTCATGCTAATTGTGTTCAAAATAGAACTAAAAAGAATGCAACTAAACTAATCAAAAGAATTAAAATGGTTGGTTGAATGGCACCTGAATAATATAATGAGATGCTTAGGCATCTTTTTTTATATAAAAAAATAAACCGTGAGTAAAGTTTATTTTCTATATCAGTTAACACCTAATTTATTTTGTACTTTATTTACTTTTTTAATAGCAACTTTTTTAGCTTTTAATGAACCTAGTTCAAGCACTTCTTTTATATAATCACCTTTTATTATTTCATTGTATTTTTCATGAATTGGAGTTATTACTTCTAACAATGCTTCTGTAACATCGTCTTTTAAGTCTTTATAATTTTTACCATCTCATTTTTTTTGGCATTCTTCTATTGAAACGTTTTTAATTATTGAATAAATATTCATTAAATTTGAAACACCTGGTTTATTAATTGGGTCATATTTGATTAAGTTTTCACTATCAGTAACTGCTGATTTAATTTTATTAGCAATTTCAGCTGGTGAATCAAGCATTTTAATAACAGCTTTAGGGTTTTCACTAGACTTACTCATTTTTTTGGTTGGATCTTGTAAGTCCATAATTTTAATATTGCCTTTTGTTAAAATAGGTTCTGGTACAACGTGCATTTCACCGTATTTATTGTTCATTCTTGTTGCTATATCTCTAGCTAACTCTAAGTGTTGTTTTTGGTCAACACCAACAGGAACAAATTTTGGATCATAAAGTAATATATCAGCAGCCATTAAACAAGGATAAGTAAATAAACCTGCTGGAATAGAAACATTATCACCATTACTTTCTTTAGCTGATTTATCTTTGAATTGTGTCATTCTTGATAATTCACCCATTGTTGATTGAGTTGTAAGAATTCAACCTAATTGGGAATGTTCAACAACATCAGATTGTAAGAAAAGAGTCATCTTTTCAGGATCTAATCCACAAGCAATGTACAATGCTGTCATTTCCTTTGTTTTAATTTTCAACTGAGTTGGATCTTTTGGTATTGTTATTGCATGTAAATTTGCAACAAAAACAAATAAATCATATTCATTTTGATACTCAATTAAATTTTTAACAACACCTAAATAGTTTCCTAAACTCATTGAATCACTTGGTGTTATTCCAGTAATCATTCTTTCTTTTTGCATTCTTATTTTCCTCGCTTTTACATATAATATTATATCAAACATATATAACCTAATAATTGATATAATTATTTTACATTAACTTGAGGTGCAAAATGAAATATAGTATTGTAAAAAATGATTATAATGAATCAAAAAAAATGTCTGATGAGCTTTCTGATTTATTAGTAAGTAAAAAATGAATTGAAGATAACAAAAATCCTAACTGCATTTTTGTTATCGGTGGCGATGGAACGTTTTTAAAAGCAGCAGAAATATTCAACAATATTTTGGATGATGTTATTTTCGTTCCAATTAAATCTGGTGGAATTGGTTTTTATACAAATCACAATAGAATTTCTGACATTCAAGAAATATTAAATAATATTGAAAAACAAAAACCAATTGAAATTTCAGTTTTAGAAGCAAATGACTATAAAGTTATAAATGAAATTAAAATAATAAATAATCTTAGACCATTAGAAGCTGACGTAATGATTGATGGAGAATTATTAGAAACATTTAAAGGAACAGGATTAGTATTTTCTACTTCAGGAGGGAGCACAGGTTTTGCAAAATCTCATAATGGAGCTGTAATATTTGATGAAAATAATATATTTCAAATGTTAGAAATTGCACCAGTATCAAACAATAACTTTAGATCATTAAACGCACCAGTTATATTTTCAAGAAAACATAAAGTAGAAGTAATTATTAAAAAGCCAAACGATGTTGAAATAATTGTAGATAGTAAGAAATGTAATCTACCAGAAAACAATTTAATCAAAATTCAAATGGGTGAAAAAAATATCAAATTAATCTCAAAAAATAGTGAAAAATTAACTAAGACTAAAATATTGAATTCTATTTTTACTACAAACAAGTCTTATAACTAGCTCTTTAATGTTTTTACAATGTTATTACTATATAATATTAAATTAACAAGGAGTTAAATGAACGTAATATCAGGCAAGTATAAAGGGTTAAAATTAAATACATTAGAAGGTATGAATACAAGACCTACTCTAACTAGAATTAAAGAAGATGCATTCAACATTATTGATAACTATTTTATCTTTGAAGGTAAAAAAAGTTTAGATATTTTTGGTGGAAGTGGTGCTTTAACTATAGAGGGTTTGAGTAGAGGCATACCTTTTGGAATTGTTAATGATTATTCAAGAGATGCAATAAAAGTTATTAAATCTAATTTAGATAAAACTAAATCAACTAACTGAGAAATACATAATAAAGATTATTTAGAACTTCTTGATTTTTTATCTTTTAAACACGAAAAATTTGACTTGGTATATATGGATCCTCCATTTGCCAAAATTGAATCATATGAACAAGTGTTTACAAAATTACTTGAATTAAATTTATTGAATAACTGAGCAGTTATTATGATAGAGTCAGAAATGCCTTTAAATGAAGAAGTTATTTCACAATTTAAATTATTAAAATACAAAGATTACAATAAAAAACATCTATACATTATAAGATTGGAGAACAAAGATGAAGAATAAAGGAAAAGTAATTATTATATCAGGACCAAGTGGTGTAGGAAAAGGGAGCGTTAATGGTGAACTACTTACTAACAAAGACTTAAAATTAGAATATTCAGTTTCTATGACAACAAGAGCACCTCGTGAAGGTGAAGTTAATGGTGTTAATTACTTTTTTGTTTCAAAAGAAGAATTTGCTAATGCAATAGTAAACAATGAATTAATTGAATATGCAAATTTTGTAGGTAACTCATATGGAACACCTAGAAAATATGTAGAAGAAAAGCTTAACCAAGGTAAAAACGTTATTTTAGAAATTGAAGTGGATGGTGCTACTCAAGTTTTAAGAAATGAAGAAAATGTTTTATCTATATTTTTAATGCCACCAACATTAAATGAATTAGAGTCAAGAATTAAAGGAAGAGCAACAGAGTCTGATGACAAAATTAAAGCTCGTTTAGATAAAGCTTTATTAGAAATACCTTTAAAACATAATTATGATTATGTTGTTGAAAATGATTCTGTTGAAAATGCAGTTTCTAAAATTACTGATATTTTAATTAGAGAAAAATGTACTGCATCTAATGATGAATCTAAATTTAAAGAACTAGTTAAAATTGTTGAAAACATTGTTGATCAAAAATATACTTATTTTATAAATAATTGAGAAGCAAATGTTAAATTGTTAGCACATAACAAAGAAGCTAAAAAAGAAGCAAACGATTTTGATGCTAGAGGAGAATTGATTAAAATTTTATCTTCTGAAGTTTATAGAAAAACTCTAGCACATGGAGATTTTTCAAAAATTAATGATATAGAGTATGTAGATTTTAAAATTCAAAAATTAATGTTCAAAATTAACTTTTTCAGTATAAAACAAAGAAGTGATTTTAGTGGAGACTAATAATTCAAGAAAAATTGCATTTGAAATTTTGAAAAAGGTATTCAAAAATAAATCTTTTTCAAACATTCTTTTGAATGATGTTTCAAAAATGCCAATTTCTGACAAGTTTAAGAACTTAATTTTTGCCATAGTTCATGGAACTATAACAAATCAAATTTTACTTGATCATGTTTCAAGAAAATTGATTGATGTTAAAAAAACTAATATTGATATTCAAATACTTTTATGAATGAGTATTTATCAATTACGTTTTTTAAAAACTATCCCTCAATACGCAGTTGTTAATGAATCAGTTGTGATTGCAAAATCTGTTAATCATAAATTTTCTGGTTTATTGAATGCTTGTTTGAAAAAAGTTATTAAAAATGAAGAAGAACTTTTTGATTTTTCTTTTAAAAGTGAAAATCAAAAAATATGTATTGAAAATTCTTTTCCAAAAAATTTATTTAATTTAATAGAAAATGGATATGGAAAAGATATTGCTGAAAAAGTAGCTATTGATTCAAATCAAAAACCTGTTATAAGTTTTAGAGTAAACACTTTAAAAATTTCAGAAAATGATTTTTTTGAAAAATATAAAGATGAATATAAATTAGAAAAAACAGAAATAAAAAATTGCTTGATTTCAAAAAAAGCAATTGTAAAAAGTGATGTTTATACAAGTGGTCAAATAACTATTCAAGACCCAGCATCAATTTTAGTAGCAAATGTTTTAAATCCAGCTAAAGGTTCAAAAGTTTTAGACATGTGTAGCGCACCGGGTGGTAAACTTACTCATTTAAGTATGATAATGGAAAACACCGGACAAGTAACAGGATTTGAAATAAGTGAAAACAAGATAAAATTAATTGAAGAAAATGTTAAAAGATTAGATTGTAAAAATATTTCATTAAAGTGTGGAGATGCAACTTTAATTAACGAAAAAGAAAATTTTGATTTCATTTTATTAGATGCACCTTGTTCAGGCTTTGGTGTGTTAAAAAGAAAACCTGAAATTAAAATTAATAATATTGAAATAAAAAGTATAAATAACATTGTAAATATTCAAGAAAAGTTATTAGATACAGCCTATTATAATTTAAAACAACAAGGTGTTATGGTTTATTCTACTTGTACTATAAATCCTGCTGAAAATCAAAATCAAATTAAAAAGTTTATTGAAAAATATAAAGATATAAAAATTATCAGCGAAAACCAATTGTTTGGTTATGAAATGAATACTGATGGTTTTTACATCTGTAAAATGATTAAAGAATAGAAGGTTTAGCCTTTTATTTTTTGTTGTTTAAGATTAAAATAAGTATTTGTTATAAAATATATATAAAAGGAGGAAGTAACATGGACAAACAATTATCAAGAAGCGAACTTCATAAAGATCAAGTCAAAGAAATAAATAATAAGTTTGCTGAAAATAGGGATTTTCTAACAATAAATTCTTTTGTTACTTCTTCATTAGAAACTTTAAAAAAAATGGATCCAGAATTTTTTACAAGAGTTGAAAAAGTTTTGAATCAAGAAAATGATAATGTCAAATTTCACTTGGAACACGATCCAGAAATTAAGCACTTTAATTATGAAATAATTAGTCAACTAAATGATACTCTTGAAGAATTGAAAAAAATTCAAAATTATGAATCAAGTAGTAATAGCAATGAAAAAAGTGAAATATTATTTGAGGAAAAAGAATTCTATAAAAAGGAATTAGAAGATTTATTACATTCTTTAAATGAAAAGAATAGAAAATATTTAGATAGAATGAATAATAGTGAAGCTTACAAAACAAATTACGCTGGTGAAAAAAATGAAACACTAGCAAAAAGTTTTTTAAGTTACAATGAAAAAATTGCAATTAATAAAGAAATTAAGAGATTACCATTTGATCAGTTAACACTTGAAATAAAAGCAAAACAAAGAGAAAAAATGCATAACTTAAGTCAAAGTAAAAAAAGATTTAAAATTAATACAAAAATATTTACAATTTTCTTTGCTAGTTTTGTAGTGATTGGATTAATTGGAATAGTTATTATTTTTATAATTTAGAAGGGGGTTAATATGAAAAGAAAAATTGTTATAGCCGTTGATGGAACAGCTGGTAGTGGAAAAACAGCTACATTTAATACAGTTGCTAAAAAAATAGGTTATGAATTTATAGATACAGGCTTAATGTATAGAGCGTTTACTTTATTATGCATAGAATCAAAAATTGATTTTAATAATAAAGAAGAGATTATTAAGTCATTAAAAAAATTTGATTTTTCAGTTAAAAATAACAAACCCCATTTAAATGGAAAAGAAGTTGAAAAAAGAATTCAAGAAAATGACATTGTTAAGTTTATTAACTATGTAACTCCAATCCCTGAAGTTAGAAAATTCATGGTAGAGGCTCAAAGAGCAATGGTAAAAGGTGGAGGTTATATTGAAATTGGAAGAGATATAACAACTGTTGTTTTACCTAATGCTGACTTAAAAATATTTTTAGATTCAAGTGTAGAAGCAAGAGCTGAAAGAAGATTTAAGCAAAATGAAAGATTAGGAATTAAAAATAATAATCTTGATGAAATAAAAAATTCTATAATTAACAGAGATGAACAGGACTTTAAAAATGGATTAAGAAAAGCAGATGATGCTTGATTAATTGATAATTCAAATATTCCAATCCAAGATGTTGTTAATATGGTTATTGATAAAATAAAAGAATTGGAAGGTAATTAATTATGAAAAAAGGTATAGTCGCTATAGTAGGTAGGCCTAATGTTGGTAAATCATCTTTATTTAATAGAATAATTAGAGAAAAAAAATCTATTGTTGAAGATACACCTGGTGTAACAAGAGATAGAATTTATGGAACAGCAGAATGATTAACAAGAGAATTCATAGTCATTGATACTGGTGGTATAACTCTTGAAGATCAACCGTTTGCAAAAGAAATTAAAGTGCAGGCAGAAATAGCAATGGAAGAAGCTGATGTTATTGTATTTTTATTAAATCACCAAGAAGGCTTATCTGATGAAGACAAAATGATAGCTAAAATTCTTTATAAGACAAAAAAACCAATTGTATTAGCAGTAAATAAATATGATAAAAAAACTTCTGACTTTGATCAATATGAATATATGAGCTTAGGATTTGGAGAACCTATTTTAATTAGTGCAACTCATGGTATTGGAACTGGGGATTTATTAGATGACATAATTCATCAAATGCCTTCTCATGAAGAAATCAATAAAGACAATAGAACTAGAGTATCAATTATTGGTAGGCCTAATGTTGGTAAATCGTCTCTTGTTAATTCACTAATTGGTGAGGAAAGAATGATTGTAAGTGATATCCCTGGGACAACACTTGATGCTGTAGATTCAGTTGTTAAAGTTAACAACATTGAATATACATTAATAGATACAGCAGGAATACGGAAGAAATCAAAGATTTTTCAAAATGTTGAAAAATATAGTTATTTAAGATCTTTAACAACAATTAATGGTAGTGATGTAGTTTTACTTATGTTAGACGCATCAGTGCCAATAAGTGATTTAGATACAAATATTGGTGGTTTAGCTTTTGAAGAAAGAAAACCAATCATAATAATTGCTAATAAATGAGATTTAGTAGAAAACAAAGAAAAAGAAATATTAAAAAAAGAAGATGAAATAAGAGCTTACTTTAAATATTTAGCTTATGCTAAAATTCTGTTTGTTTCTGCACATGATAAAACAAGGATTACTAAAATATTTACAGCAGTTGAAGATATTAGAACTGCACTTGATAAAAAAATTAAAACTTCTGTTTTCAATGAAGTTTTAAATAAAGCGCAATTAATAAATCCAGCTCCAAATTTCAATGGTGGAAGACTTAAAATTTATTACGGAGCACAGGTTGAAGCTTATCTTCCAACATTTGTTCTTTTTGTGAACAATCCAGATTATGTTCACTTTTCATATAAAAGGTTTTTAGAGAATCAAATAAGACTTCAATTTGGTTTTGAAGGTGTACCAATGTCAATTATTTTCAGGGAAAGGAAATAAGCACTATGAGTAAAAAAAATATAACAATTATTGGAACAGGAGCTTACGGAACAGCGTTAGCGAATGTATTAGCAGATAATGATAACAATGTTATTATGTATGGAATTGTTGAACAACAAGTTGATGATATTAATATTTATCACCAAAACTCAGTTTTCTTTGACAATAAAAAAATAAACAAAACAATTAGAGCAACTAATTCTATGGCAGCAGCTTTAGAAAATACAGATATATTAATTTTAGGAGTTCCTACAGCAGCTATTAAGCATGTGGTTAATGACATTATTAAATATGCTAAAAAACCAATGGATATAATCAATACTGCAAAAGGTTTAGATGAAGAAAATCTAGGATTACTTTCTGATAAAATAAAAAAATATTTTGAAGGTTCAAATGTATTATCAACTTATTCAGCTTTATATGGTCCTTCAATTGCTATTGAAGTAGTTGATCGTCAACCTACAGCAATTATGATAGCTTCAGAAACAATCGAAAAGGCTAAAGAATTATGTAATGTATTTTCTAATGAATATTTCTACATGTATCCAACAACAGACATCGCAGGATGCGAGGTCTCAGCTGCATTAAAAAATGCAATTGCTATTGGTGGTGGAATTCTTAAGGCATACAATGCTGGAGATAACGCTCATGCAACATTATTAACATTAGGTTTAAATGAAATGTATGAATTTGGAAAACACTTTGGTGCTAAACTTGAAACCTTCTTAAACTTTGCTGGTTTAGGTGATTTAATACTTACAGCATCAAGTAAAAAATCAAGAAATTTCAGATTAGGTGAAAGAATTGTAGAGCTAAATGATGCTAAAAAAGCTTTAGAATCATTCAATTTAACTGTTGAAGGTGTGGAAACAGCTAGAATAGCCCATGAAATAGGGGTTAAATACCAAATTAGCATGAATTTTTTTGAAATAATATATAATATTTTATATAATAATGTTAAGCCTATTTCACTTTTAAATAATGTCTTTAGAGACGTGAAATTAGTTTAAAAAATTAAAGGAGAAATTATATGACAAAAAAAGACTTAATTAACGAAATTATTGCTAATGAAAACATCTCAAAAGTTGAATGTGAAGCAGTAGTTAATTCATTATTCGATTTAATTATTGAAGAATTATCATCAGGAAACGAAGTTTCAATCGCAGGTTTTGGTAAATTTGCAATTAGTGAAAGAGCAGCAAGAGAAGGAATCAACCCATCAACAGGTGATAAAATTTCAATCGCAGCTTCTAAATCAGCTAAATTCAAAGCAGCTAAACAATTAAAAGAAAAATTAAACTAAAAGTAAGCATATGCTTACTTTTTTTTATTTTTAAATTAAAATTAATAACATATGACAAAAAAAGGAGCGTAGCCATGCTTATTGAATTATTAGCAAAAGGATTAATTTCAAAACACAAATTATTATTAGAAAACTATAAGAAAATTTCAATGAATGAAAATCAAGTTATGATAGTTTTACTAACAATGCAATTTAGTGATGAAAATAAGAAAATGATTACACCTTTAAAATTATCTAAATTTATGAACATATCAATTGATACAATTGAAGTTGAGTTACAAGATTTAGTTGACAAAAGACTGGTTAAAATTAAACCAAAAGAAATAGATTTCAGTCAATTATTTTTAAAAATAGTTTTACTAATAGAAAATGAATCTTTGAAAAAAGGGGAAACATATTTCATTCAAACAATTGAAAAAGAAATTGGCTGAAAATTTACTATACCTCAAATTGAAGAAATAAAAGATCTTTTACAAAATTCTATATCAAGACAACAAGTATTAGACATACTATATAAACATCAAATAAGTGATTATGATACATTCCTTAAATTAATTGGTAAATATTCAAATAAAATAGAAAAATCATTAAAGTTTAACTGATTAGAAAATTAAGTTTAGGCAGATAATTTAATTTAAATTCATTGTCTAAATAAATTTGATAAGCATTATCTAAAAATCATTCGTAAGGAATGGTTTTTTTATTTTTATTAACTCAATTAATTAAAGTTAAATAGTTAACTAGAAAAAATTCTTCATAACTTCCAAAGTAGACTATAATAAAAGCTATTCCTTTATTATTTAAAACTAATTTTAGCTTTTCATTTTGATTTTTTCTGATTAAATGAAAATCAAAATAATCTTTATAAGTTTCTTTTGCTTCAAACTCAAAGTAAGTTCCTTTATATGCTCCAATGTAATCACAATTTAAACTATCTTTAAATTTAGCACTTGTAATTTGATTATTTTTTGTAGTAATGGGAATTATATTAGTTGGTATCTTTGATACAACACAATCATTGTTATCAATATATTTTTGATGCGTTATATTAAGCAAAGTCTCAAGAAACATTCCTTGATTTTTAATAGGATTCATACATTCACCTCATATTAGTATTAAGGGATTTTTTTATTTTTAATTACATGATAAAATAAATAATATTGAACGGAGGTATTTTATGAAAAAACCTAATATATTAGCTGAAGAAATTTTGTATGAAAAAATTCCCAAAGAGTTTCCAGGATATAAAATTGAAAGTGTAGATAGTTTGCTAGATAAAATAATCGTTCAGATGAAATACTATGAAGAAGAGCTGGAACAATTAAATAAAGTTTTAGAAGAAAAAAATAAAACAATAACTGATCTAGAACAAAAAGCATCTACTTATCAAGGAATGGCTATTTCAAAAAGTGCTGAGCTTGATAAACTAACAAAAGTTCATTTGTCAAATTCTGATTTTGTAAAACAAGCAAAACAAATTGATACATTAGAAAAAACAATGAAGTTAATTTTAGAAAAATTGGAAAATAAATAAAAATTTTGTAAGTTAATAAATATAAGATAAAATAATATATGAGATTTTATGGTCAATCGCTGCATTTTTATTAATGTAGAGGAAACTCCACGCTTGCACAATCTGAGATGGTTGTAGTGATTATGCTAGACGAAAAAATAAGTCTAGGCAGTACGCAAGTATTGACGGCATAACTAACCTAAGGCTTTTGCTATGGAGATGTTATGAAGTGCCACAGAGACGAGTATAGGGAAACCTTGAAATGGAACGCGGTAAACCCCATAAGTAAGAAACTTAAATTTTGGTAAAGGAACTTGGCGAACAGAAATGAATGTAAACCAGGAGGATTATATCCTAGATAGATGATTGACACCGAAAGGTACAAAACGTGGGTTATAGTAAAATCTCATATTTTTTAATAGTTTGTGGTGAATTATGGAAGCAATGATAAAACTTGTAAATTATTTAAACAAAACAAATCAAACAATTTCTACTTGTGAATCTTTTACTGGTGGAATGTTTGCAAATGAAATAACAAATATTTCAGGAGCAAGTAATGTTTATTTAGGATCTTTTGTTAGTTATCAAAATTCATTTAAACAATCAATAGTAGGCGTAAGCGAACGAACTATTAAAAAATATGGTGTCGTATCAGAGAAATGTGCAATTGAAATGGCACAAAATACATTGAAGTTAACTAAATCTGATTTTTCAATTAGCTTTACAGGGAATGCAGGACCAATGGCTATGGAAAACAAAGAAGTAGGTTTAGCATATATTTGTGTTTGCTCAAAATCAAAATATAAAGTTGTAGAAATTAATGAAAAAAATATGAATAGAATAGAATTTAAAGAAAATGGTTTAACTGTAGCATTAAATCTTTTTTTAGATTTCGCTAAATAAAATAATTATTTACCTTAATAATTTATTGGAGGTAAGTTAATTATGACTAATAGTAAAATAGTAGAGGGGGTTTCAAAAACAATGAGTAATAAAAATGAAATTTGAAAAAATGAAGCCCTTATATTGGCTTTAAAAACAATAGAAAAAAACTATGGTAAAGAAGCTTTAGTTGTTTATAATGAAGGCGATGATATTGACCATGATGTTATTTCATCGGGTTCTTTTTTAATTGATCAAGCAATTGGTATAGGTGGTTATCCAAAGGGAAGAGTTGTTGAAATATTTGGTCCGGAATCTTCAGGAAAAACTACACTTGCATTACATGCAATTGCTGAAGCACAAAAACAAGGTGAAATTGCCGCTTTCATTGATGCAGAACATTCTCTTGACTTAAATTATGCTAAAAAAATAGGTGTTGATATAAATAGTTTGTTAGTTAGTCAACCATCTTATGGAGAAGAGGCTTTAGATATTTTAGAAACTCTAGTTAAATCTAATTCTATAAGTTTGATAGTTGTTGATTCAGTAGCTGCTTTAGTTCCTAAAACAGAATTAGAAGGTGAAATGTCTGACCAATCTATAGGGCTTCAAGCAAGAATGATGTCAAAAGCTCTTAGAAAATTAAATGGAGTAATTTCAAAGTCTAAAACAACTGTAATTTTTATTAATCAATTAAGAGAAAAAATTGGAATAATGTTTGGGAATCCAGAAACAACAACTGGTGGTAGAGCTTTAAAATTTTTCTCTACTTTAAGAATTGAAGTAAGAAAAGGTGAATCTTTAATTGAAAATGGAATTGTTGTTGCTAACAAAGTAAAAGTAAAAGTTGTCAAAAATAAAGTTGCAGCTCCTTTTAAACAAACACTAATAACAATTGGTTATGACAAAGGTATTGAAAGAATCAACGAAATAATAGAATTAGCAACTCTTTATAATATTTTAGATAAATCTGGTGTTTGATACTCATATGAAAAAGATAAAATTGGACAAGGTAAAAACGCAGTAAAAGAATGGTTAAATAAAAACCCTGATAAACTATCAAAAATAGAATTTGAATTAAAAGAATTTATCGAAAGATCATAGAAGTCTATTGTTTTAATCTATTTTTTTAATCTTCATTTTGAAGTATAATATATATGTGTCTAATAAACACACTTATATAAGGAGTAAAAATGGGAATTATTATAGGTATGATAATTGTATCAGTAGCCTTGATAATATCACTATGCTCATTACTTTATATATTGACTTCTAAGTCTCAAAAAGTCTTAAATGAAAAAAAGATAAAAGAAGCAAAAAATGAAAGAAAAAAAATTCTCTCAGATACATATAGAGAAATTAATGAACAAAAAAAGTCATTTGAAGAAAATCTTCAATTTGAAAAGAATAAATTAGAGATCGCTAAACAAAACATTGAAAATGAAAGTAATTTATTAATCAAAGAAAGAGCTATCATTATTAAACAACAAGAATCAATTGAAGTTAAAAATATTGACTTGGATAAAAGAATAAAAAATTATTCTGATAAAAGAGAAGAGCTTATAAAAAGATTAGAAATTATTAGTAACATGACAAGTTTTGAAGCAAAAGCAGAGTTAATGAAAAATGTTGAATCAAAAATTCAATATGAAATCGTAAGTCAGATTAAACAAGCTGAAAACTTAGCTCACGCAAGAGCTAAAGAATTATCAAATAATATTATATTATCTGCAATGGAAAGATTTAAAACAGATATTGTTAATGAAAAAACAACAAATTTAGTTAAATTGCCAAATGATGATATAAAAGGTTGAATCATTGGAAAAGATGGTAGAAATCTTAAAACTTTTGAACAATTAGCTGGTGTTGAAATAATTGTTGATGATACACCTGAAGTTGTAACTATTTCTTCTTTTAATCCGATTAGGAGAGAAATAGCAACAAAAACTTTAGAAAAATTATTAATAGATAAAAGAATTCAACCAATTAAAATTGAAAAGGAATTAAAAGTACAAGAAAAATTAATTGATGAAACTATTTTAGAAATAGGGTATCAAGTAATGGATGAGCTTGGTATTCATGATATGGACAAAGAACTTGTCAAATTAGTTGGGAAATTGAAATATAGAACAAGTTATGGTCAAAATGTTTTACTTCACTCAGTCGAAGTAGCTAAAATAGCTTCAAGTATTGCTTCTGAATTAGGTTTAAATGCCAAGCAAGCGCTTAGAGCAGGATTACTACATGATATTGGTAAAGCAATTGATTTTGAAAAAACAGGTAGCCACGTATTCTTAGGCGTTGAAGTAGCTAGAAAATATGGCGAAGATGAAGTTGTTATTAATTCAATTGAAGCTCACCATGAGGATGTTGCTAAAGAGAGCGAAATAGCTGTCATAGTTGCAATAGCGGATGCTATTAGCGCTTCAAAACCAGGTGCTAGAAATAATTCAATAGAAGATTTTATTGTAAGAATGAAAGAAATTGAAAAAATTGGGAATAGTATCCCTGGAATTTCAAAAACTTATGCATTTCAAGCAGGAAGACAAATCAGAGTTATTGTTGATCCAGTAACTACTGATGACAAAGACCTTGCTGGTATATTAGAAACTCTAAAAAATGACTTAAAAAATAGTGTTATTATCCCAGGTGAAATAACAATAACAGCAATAAGAGAAAAAAGAGAAATCTTAGTATTTAATTAAAAGGTTAATAAACCTTTTTTTGTTTGCCTAAAAGATTTAAAATTAATGTAAATAGGAATAGAGGGTCTTAATATGAAATTTGCAACAATTGGAACTGGATGAATAGTAAAAGAATTTTTAGATGCTGCAAAGGAATTTGCTGAGCTTGAATACTCTATTTGTTATAGCAGAAAAGAAGAAACAGCTTTAAGTTTTTTAAATGAAACAAACAATACAAATACTAGAATAGTTACAGATTTAAACGAGCTGGCAAAATCTGATTGTGATTTTGTTTACATAGCATCTCCAAATGGATTACATTATGAACAAACTAAACTTTTATTGGATAATCATAAAAATGTCATATTAGAAAAACCAGCAACTTTTAAAACACAACAAATAATTGAATTAAAAGAAATTGCTAATAAGAATAAAGTAATTTTAATGGAAGCAATAAAATCTGTTCACGTTGATGAACTTAAAATTTTAGAAAGTTTTATAGAATCTAATAATGTTAATTCAGCTATATTTAATTTAAATCAATATTCAAGTAGAATGCTTGATGTAAAACAAGAAAAGTTTAATTCTGTTTTTGATTTTGAACTTGGTAAAGGATCATCTTTTGATTTAAATGTTTACCCTGTAGAACTTGCAATTAAATTGTTTGGAAAAGTTTCAGATGTTGTTGCAAAAAATGTTAGATTAAAAAACAATGTTGGAATTATGAATCATTCAATTTTATCGCATGAAAATGGAATAATAACTTCTATCACATGTTCAAAGAATAATTTTCAATCAATAAACTCACAAATTTTTGCAGAAGATAAAAATGTAGAAATTAAAAACATCACATCAATAGATGAGTTTACAATAAACAATTTTATTTTAAGAGTTGCTCCACTTAATATTAAAACTTCTAAATCAAATGCAATGTGATATGAAGTAAAAGATTTTATTAATCTGATATTAAATAAAGATTTTGAAAAAATGAATTATTGACTTGATATAACAATAGAAACCATAAGAGTACTTGAAATTATTGAAAATAATAACTAGGTTATTATAAAAGAAATGAGTAAAAAGCATTTAATACTTTATAATTATTAATATGAATAAAGAAATAATATTACAAATAGTTAAAGAAAATAATGAAATGATATCAATTAATAGTTTAGCAGCGAAGCTAAACTATTTTGATTTACCAAAATTAGAAGATTACTTAAAAGAATTGAATGAAGAAAACATTCTTGCTTTCACTACTGAAAAAAATGTTTATTTATTGGGTGGTTCTTTTAAAAAAGGAAACTTGAGAATGAATCCAAAAGGTTTTGGATTCGTAAACGACGTATTGCAACCTGAAGAAGAAGCTTATTTTGTTCCCCCTGTTAGTTTGAATGGTTGTTTTGATAGTGATGAAGTAATTTTTAAAGTTGTTAAAGACCAAGAAAAAACAAGGGCTGAAATTATTGAATTATGTTTAAGGGTTAAAGAATTTTTAATAGGAGAAATAGTAAGAAGTTTTGATGGTAAATTTTTAGATTTTATACCTAGTGATCAAGCATTTACAGGATTTAGAGTTAGAATATTAAATAAAAAAGAATTTCCTATTCAAGAATATCAAATTGTCAAAGCTAAAATAATCTCAGTTAAAGAAAGATTATTATTTGTAAGACTCAAAAAAGTCATAGGTGATGCTAGAAAAGCTAGTGATAGAATTTTATCCATTGCTGAAGAATTCGAAATTAGAACAGAGTTTGAAAAGGCAACTTTAAAAGAGGCCGAAAGAGTAAATGTCCCTGTTGAGCGTGAAGTTGATGAAATAAACAGAAGAATGAAAAATTCATTATTAGATAAAATGGTTGTTACAATTGATGGAATTGACTCAAAAGATTTAGATGATGCAATATGTGTTGAAAAATTAGAAAATGGCGAATTTAAATTATATGTTGCTATTGCTGATGTTAGTCATTATGTTGAACCGAAAACACCATTAGATAAAGAAGCATTAATAAGAGGTAATTCAACTTACTTAGCTAATAGAGTTTTACCTATGCTTCCAAAAATTTTAAGTGATGATTTATGTTCATTAAATCCAAATACAAAAAAATTTGCATTAGCATGTGAAATGAAGTTTGATAAAAATGGAATTATGATTAGTAAAGAAGTTTATGAAACAATTATGATTTCAAAAGTAAGATTAAACTATAATGAAGTTAATGAATATATTGCAAATAAAACATGAAATCATTGTGAAGAATCAAGAACAATGATTGATCAAGCAATTGAACTATTTAAATTAATTGAACAAGTTAAAATTAAACGTGGAACAATTACTTTTGATGTTAGGGAACCAAAAGTAATAATGGATGAAAACAGTAATGTTATTGAAATTAAAGCAAGACAAACTGGTGAATCAGAAAAATTAATTGAACAATTTATGGTTAGTGCAAATGAAGCTGTTGCTGAAATAGTTTATGAAATGGAATTACCATTTATTTATAGAAATCATGATAAACCTGATGAAGAAGATTTAATTACATGATATCAATCATTGAAATCATTTGGGATTGATCCTAAATTAACACCATTAGAAATGCTAGATCCTATAAACATTAATAAAACGTTAAAAAGAATTAGTGAACAAACCAAAGATCCTATTGAAGAAGAATTATTAAACTTATCTCTTTTAAGATATATGGCAAAAGCTAAATATGAATTAGAAAATATTGGGCATTTTGGTTTATCAAGTAAATGTTATACTCACTTCACTTCACCAATTAGAAGATACAGTGATTTAATTGTTCATAGATATTTAAAACAATACATTATTAATAAAGATTATGATCAAAAAGCATTAGAAATAAATGAAGCATTTATCAAAAAAGCATCAGTAATAATTAATGAAACAGAAACAACTAGCGTAGATTGTGAACGAGAAGTAGTTAAAGCTTGTACAGTTGAATATATGAGTGATAAAATAGGAAACATCTATGAAGGAACAATCTCTGTAGCATTAAAATTTGGTATTTTTGTTCAACTTGAAAATATGGTAGAAGGTTTGGTTCATATTTCAAATCTTGAACCTAACATAGTTTATGATGAAACTAATAAAATACTAATTAAACATGATAATACATTTTATAGAATGGGACAAAAAGTTAAAATTAAAGTTATAAGCGCTGATATTAGAAAAAGAAAAATTGACTTTATTTTAGTTAAATAAAAGTAAGGAGGTTCTTGTTATGGGTGAACATGTTATTGCATTAAACAAAAAAGCAAAATTTAATTATGAAATACTTGAAACTTGAGAAGCAGGAATTGAACTTTACGGACCTGAAATTAAATCTATTAGAAATCACGAAGCAAATATTGCTGAAGCATTTATATTAATAAGAAAAAAAGAAGCATTTTTAATAAATGCAAATATTAAAAAATATGATTATGCAAATTTTGTAAAAGGTATAGATCCTTTAAGAACAAGAAAATTGTTACTACATAAAAAAGAAATTAATAAAATTTTAAAAAGAGTAATGCTAGAAAAACTTACTATTGTACCTTTAAGACTTTATTTAAAAGGTAATTATGCTAAATTAGAAATTGGTTTAGGACGTGGTAAAAAAAATCATGACAAAAGAGAAACAATTAAAAAAAGAGATACAGAGCGAAAAGAAATGCGTAAGTATAAATACTAATTAGTGAGGTTTAAAATGGAGAATAACACAAATATACAATCTTTTCCTTCTTGAGGAATAGCTATTTTAGTAATTGTATTTATATTAGCTTTAATTGTTGCATGTTGAGGTTTTATTTCAGGTTTTAATTTAAAAAGAAAAGAATCTACAACTTCATCAGCAATTGTTTGAAACGAATTGTTTGTTAATAAGAAAGCTGTTAAATTTAATGAAAGCTTTGAAATTAATGAAGGTATTTTTGCATTGACTTTTGCTAAAGTAGAAAAAAGTGATTTCTTTTTACCTATTTACATATTCAGCAGTGCTGATTTTATAAAAGATTCAAAAGAGATTATTTCTCAGATAATTGAAGGTGAATTTGAAATAGTTAACAATTATATGAAAGAAAATAAAAAAAATTTAAAGGATTTATTTTTCGTACAATTAGAAGAAAAAACTTCTGATTTAAAAAAAGAAGAATGAATTAAAAAAACAGGAAGCAAAAATAGAGGTTTTAACACCTAACATGGTTTTATTTGGAATATTTTCCCAAATAAAACCTTTTTTTTTTTTTTTGTGTGAAAATATATAATGAGGTACAAAATGGAAACAAACAAATTATTAGGATTAATTATAATGATTATCGGTCTATTAATAATGGTGATTTTTGGTGTGTTAGCTTTTTGGGTTAAGAACAGATCAAAGATTCATGATGAATTTTATAGAAGAAATAAAGAGAGTCAAACTATTTGAGAATTCACTAAAAAGAATTTCCCTATTTTTCTGTCTTTATTTGGATTTGTTATGGCGTTTTCAGGACTAATGATGTTAGTCTAATTTGTACCCTTTAAAAACAAATTATGAAAGGGATAAAAGATGAAAAGTTTTTCTTCTATTGAATGAAAAAGTAGTGCTAAAAACTCTTGAGAAATGTTCAAAAAGGGTTGTGGAAACATTATGCCTACACTTTCAAAATTAAGTAAAGCTTTCCTTTTACCTATTGCTTTACTTCCAATCGCGGGAGTATTCTTAGGTGTAGGGTCAGCTATTGCTTCAAATTCAAGTGCAGATAGTTTTGGTTATTTCTTTGGTACATTACTAAATAAAATGGGTGATGTATGTTTTGGAAACTTACCAGTGTTATTCTGTATCTCAGTTGCCCTTGCATATACTAAAGACTCAGGAATTGCAGCTATTACAGCTGTTGTAGGTTTTTTAGTTATGAATGGTATGCAAGCAGCTTTATTACATACACAAACTTTATCAATTAACGAAAGTAATTTATGAGTTAACGTATTAACAGAATCAGGACAAGACAGCTGAAAACAATTCACATGAGTTGTGGACGGAAAAATAGATTGAGCAAATGCTGCTATACATCTAGAATCAATTGCAGGATGAGGTATTGGAACTGATGCTTCTAATCTAACAATGGTTAACTCAAATTTTGAGTTAATTGATGGAGCAGGATCAGTTTATTATTCATTACTTTGAATTAACAAAATTCCTAATGGATTAATTACATCAAATATTGGAATTAACTCATTAAATACAGGTGTATTTGCTGGAATTTTCGTTGGTGCTATTGCAGCTAAATGTTACAATAAATATCACCAAACTCAATTACCATCAGCAATTAGTTTCTTTAGTGGAACAAAATTAGTTCCAATTGTAACATTTGTTGCTGTTATACCTTTATCATTTATATTTATGTTTATTTGACCATACATTGGTATGGGATTAGCCGCATTTGGACAAGCATCCGGTAAATTGCCTGGTGGATTGGACTCATTTATTTATGAAGTTGCAGAACGTTCATTAGTACCATTTGGTCTACACCACGTTTTCTATGCTCCATTATGATGAACAAATGCCGGTGGTTCAATTGCTGAAGCATTTAATTCAGCAACTAAAGCTCAACAAGATGCATTTGTAGAAATTTGAATTAAAAATCATGATGCAGCAGCATTAGGTTTAACAAACGTTACATTTGAATCTATTAGAACATTAATATCACGTGATTACACTGATCTATGACAATCAATGGGTGACCAAACTATGGCTTACAAAGTTATTGCTAATACAAAAGTATTAAACTTCACAGACTTAGAAGCTTTAGGATTAAACATCGGTAGATTCCAATCAGGTAAATTCGGATTTATGTTATTAGGATTACCAATGGCTGGATTAGCTATGTGATTAAACGTACCTAAAGAAAACAGAAAAGAAGTTATGGGAATTTACTTCTCAGCAGCCTTTACTTGTTTCTTAACAGGTATTACAGAACCAATCGAATATACATTCTTATTCTTAGCACCATGATTATTCTATGGTGTACATATGCCTTTAGCAGCTATTTCATTCTTATTTGCTGGATTATTCAAAACTCACGTATCAATGACTGTTTCTGGAGGATTTATTGATTACATCGTATTTGGAGTTATTCCTTACTTTGGATCAAAAGCAATGTCAGCTAAATCAGCATTTGCAATTTTGGGAGTTTCAGTCGCAATGGCACCAGCTTACTTCTTCGGATTCTACTTTGCAGTAAAATACGGAAATGTTATGGTACCAGGTCGTGATGGAAGTTCAAACGTGCAATTAGCAACAAAAGCTGAATATAAAGCATCAAAAGGATTAAATGTTGATGGAAGCAAAATTGAAAACGGAAAATCTACAAAAGCATCTGCTAAAGATGATGTTGAAGAAGGAAGAATTCAAAAAGCTACAAAAATCATCGAATTCTTGGGTGGAGAAGCTAATATCGTTGACGTTGATGCATGTGCTAGCCGTTTACGTTTAACTGTTAAAGATGGATCTTTAGTTGATAAAGATGGAATTATTTCTTTAGGTGGAGCTACTGGAGCTCTAATTAGAGGAACAAATGTACAAGTTGTTTATGGTGGAGAACAAGAAGCTATTAAACCTCGTATGATTAAAATCTTAGATGAACAAAGAAAATCTAAAAAATAGTATTATTTAAAAATAAATGCTTATCGTAAGATAAGTATAAATTAAAATTGGAAGTGCAACACTTCTAACCGAATGTCTCATAAAATTCCTGAGCTGATTTGTAGTTCAGAATTTTACGAGGCATTTTATTTATTTCATTTAATATTTCTATTATATTATCATCCTTCAAATTTGTAAAATTTGTTTTCTTAGGTAAATATCTTCTGATTAATCCATTAAAATTTTCATTAGTACCTTTTTCACAAGAAGCGTAGGTATTACATGTATAAAGTGGTATATTTAGTTCCTGTGTAACTTCATGTATAAGATTGAATTCCATTCCGTTGTCTTTTGTAATTGATTTGATATTTAAGTTTTCTTTATTAATTAAT
>NZ_JNJC01000006.1 GCF_000701525.1 Mesoplasma grammopterae ATCC 49580
GGTACAAAAGAAGAGGCTCAAGCAGCAATTCAAAATGTTTTATTAAGTGATGCTTGAAAAGATCAAGTTACTGGAGTTGTTTCAACTACTGGTGATGCTTCAGAAACTGAAGTTGTTGAAGGTACATATTCAGTTGTTTTAACAGCAAAAGAAGGACACCAATTAAGTGGTGAAAAAACTATTACAGGAACTTTTGATTTAACTCAACAAGAAAAAAAATAAAATTAGACGAATTAAATTTAGTTACAAACATCACAGTTCTTGATATTAATTCTGAAACTATAATAGATGATATATTAGATGGTGTAATTGACCAAAATTCTTCAGCTATTTTAGATAGAACACAATTAACTGTTAGACAAGAAAATAATGATTTCTTTTTAGAACCTAATAATGATCAATCTAAATATTCTGGAAGTATTAAATTAAATGTAACAGAAGCAGATCAAGAAACTAATAAACTTTCTATCTTCTCATATTCAATAATTTCAGATAAATATTCTAACTAATTAGTTAACTATTTATTAATAATAAGTAAAAGAACTCAATCGAGTTCTTTTTTATTTATTCAGACTAAACAGTAAACAATTTATGTTAAAATATTATAATTTATTAAATTAAAAAAGGAGTATATATGATTAACAAATTACATTTTAAAAGTCTTAAAGACTTAATTGATAACTTAAAACAAAACAAAAACATTATTGGGATTATTCAATGTGGAAGTAGAGACTATTTAAATCAAGATGATAATCAACAAGGTGATTATGATTTAACAATTGTTTTAAATAAACCTATTACACCAAATATTACAGGTATTCATTTTTATGTTAATGATATTCCTGTTGATTGCATGATTAAAACAATTGATCAGTTTTATTTACAAACTAATAATGTTTTTGATTTAATGCATTTAAATGGAGTTATTATTCATGATACTAATAATGAAGTTAATAAAGCATTAGATTATTTTATTAAACATCATAATAAAGTTATTAATAATCAATTATTAATAGATAAATATCGTTATAAGTTTACACATTTAAAATACAAGTTATTTAAAAGATTAAATACTAATGATTTAACTATTAAGTATTTATTTAAGGTTAGCTTTATTACATTTACAGACTTTTATATCTTAACTAGAAACATACAACAAGGTAAATTTAATCTTTCATTTAAGATAATGCAAGAAAAAGATAATAAGTTATTTAAGCTTATACAAGAATATGAAAATACTACTGATGAAAAACTAATGTATGAATTAATTGATCAGATCTTTTCATATATGTTAGAACCTTATAATGGTTATTGAAAACAAGATGAAATTTTATTTAGAAAAGATATTAATACTAAAAAAGAAGATGAAGAGATGTTAATTAACTATATTTTTAATAAATAATTATTTTTATTATTAATTTTTTAATTTTATTTTGTAATAACAATATGAAGTTAGAAAAGAGGTAATTATGCAAAAACTAAAAGTTGATGAATTAAAAGATATAAAAGGTGGAGCTGCTTCAGGAGCGTTGTTAAATGGAATAGGTTCTATTATTGGTAAAACAGGTGATTTTATTATTGATGTAGCAATGTTACCATTTGCTTATATAGAAGCTGCTAAAGGGCATGATAAAGCAAAGTTTAAATTAGGTAATTCTAGTTTTGAATTTGATGACACAACTTCTCTTAAGTTAAATGCTAATAGTAATATTTCAGATAATATAGTTAAACTAGAAACTATGAGATCATTTGATAATAATTTAATTAATCAAAATAATAATTTAGAAATGTCACAACGTATTAACACAACTTTAGATGCTAATATAGGTAAAGAAAAAGTTTTTAATAAGTATTTTGGTTAAAAACAAGTAAATATATTAAGTAGTTAATCTCTTTAGTTGAATTATAAATTGGTTTGTAGTATCATTTAAATGTTGAAATCAAGTTTCAACCGCTCTTAACTAATACGTACATAAGTAGATTTATATCTCACGTATAAAGGCGAGTCTAGACTGGAGGATAAATATGTTCGCAATTATAAAAACAGGTGGAAAACAAATTAAAGTTGAAGCTGGAATGGAAATCTTTATCGAAAAATTAGAAGGTGAATTAAACAGTGAAGTTACTTTCGAAGAGGTTTTAATGGTTGATGGAAAATTTGGTAGCCCATTAGTACAAGGTGCTAAAGTTACTGGTACAATCGTTAAACAAGGTAAAGGTAAAAAAATTCGTGTAGTTAGATACCACCCTAAGAAAAACGTTAATAAAGTTTATGGTCACAGACAACCATATACAAAAGTAAAAATTGAAAAAATTGAAGCTTAATTATGATTAAAGTCAAAATTAAAAATGAAGGTGAATTGTTAAAACAATTTGAAATATCAGGACATGCTGAATCTGGACCTTACGGACAAGATCTTGTATGTGCAGCTGTTTCAGGAATTACATTTGGAGCATTGAATGCTTTAGATATTCACTTTTCAAAAGAAGTTGATTTAAAAGTTTTAGAAAATAAAATTGTTATTACAAATAACAATATAGAAAATCAATCTTTACAAACAATGTTGAAAATGTTGAAAATACAATTATCAACAATACAAACACAATACAAACAGTTTATAGAAATTATGGAGGTATACTAATATGCGTTTTATATTAAATTTACAATTCTTCGCTTCTAAAAAAGGAGTAGGGTCAACTAAAAACGGTCGTGACTCAGAATCAAAACGTTTAGGAGCTAAAAAAGCTGATGGACAATTCGCAAACGCAGGTTCAATCATCTTTAGACAAAGAGGTACAAAAATTCACCCAGGTCAAAATGTTGGACGTGGTGGAGATGATACTTTATTTGCATTAGTATCAGGAATCGTTAAATATGAAAAATTTGGAAAAGGTCGTACAAGAGTTAAAGTTGTAGCTCCTGCTGAATAATTATTCATAAAAATCAATTAGTCGATTACTCGACTAATTTTTTTTGTTTATTTTGTTAAAATAATATAAACACTAAAGAGGTATAAAATGGTAAAAATGTTAATTATTATACTTTGTATAATCATAGCTTTATTTATTATTGGTTCTATAACATTTTTATTTACGTTTAAAAAGAATCGGATTGATTCACCAGACGCTCAAATAAAGAAAAATGAAGAGCTATTAAGCACTAATCGCAAGGTATGAATGAGAAATACTAAAAGAACTGTTTTAGTATCAAAATATGACTATTATGAAAGTTTTGAAGAATTTCCTTTTAATTCAGAGTTTAATAGTACAAAAGAATATTTATTAAAAAATAATTTTTCATTCACAACAACAAATGATGTAATTAAAGAATTAAATAAAGCACAATCAAAAATATTAAATTTTTGATTAGTTGAACAAAGAAAACTATTAAAAGCATTTGATCAAACTGGTTTAGAAGATAATTATCAAAATCGAAACTTTTTAATGAAATTTTATAATGAATCTTTAAATATATATATGAAAGTAGTTACTCAAGGTTTTGTACCAAGAATATTAAAAGCTAAAATAGATTTCTTAAAAGGAGATGCGTTATTAGATATTGATAAAGAAGTCAATTTAATGCATTCATGATTTACAAAAGCTATTGATGATTTAATTAATGAATTATATAAACAATCTGGAGTTTATCAACAATCAGAAACATTCAATAATCAATATCAACAATATACATATCAACAACAAAAACAATCAAAAATGTCAGATCAGTTCAGTGATATTAATTGAGCTTATCAAACACTTGGTGTTAATGAAAAATCAACAAGTGATGAAATTAAAAAACAATATCGTAAATTAGCAATGACTTATCACCCAGATAAAAATAAAACAGCAGAAGCAAAAGATAAAATGGTTGAGATAAATCGAGCTTATCAATTTTTAAAATCAATTAACAAAGTTAATTAAGGAGAATATTATGGAAATTAACAACAAATTATTATTAGATAAATATTTTACAGAAGCTTTAGAAAAAACTAAAGAATTAATTAGAATACCTTCAGTATTAGCAGATTCAATTGGAAATATGCCTTTTGGAAAAGGGGTTAATGATGCATTAGACTATATTTTAAATTTAGGTAATGAATTAGGTTTTGAAACATATCGTGATGAAACTAATAAATATGGATTTTTAGAATATGGTGAAGGAAAAGAATTATATGTAATCTTATGTCATTTAGATGTAGTTCCAGCTGGAGGTATGTCAGAATGAGTTACTAATCCTTTTGAACCAATTGAAAAAGATGGTAAATTAATTGGACGTGGTTCTATTGATGATAAAGGTCCAACAATGATGAATCTATATGCACTTAAATACTTAAAAGATCATAATTGAAAATCAGATACTTATAAAATTAGAATGATTTTTGGATTAAGTGAAGAAACAACATGAGAATGTATGGAAAAATATGTAGCAGATCATGGTATTGCTTCAGCTGGTTATGTGCCTGATGGTTTATTCCCTTGTGTATATGCAGAGAAGTGAATTAATAACATGGATGTTATTGCTAATGTGCCTTGTGATTTTGAAATTAAAGGTGGAGAAGCTTACAACATGATTTGTGATAAGGTTTCATATAAAGGACCTAGAATTGATGAGATTAAAGCTAAATTAGATACAATGAAAGATATTCATACTTCAATTAATAATGATGAATTAATTGTTAAAGGAAAACCTGGTCATGCTTCTACTCCTCATGTTGGAGTTAATGCTGTATCTCATTTAGCATTTGCTATGAATGAATTAGGTATTAAACACCCTTTAATTCAATTTATTGCAAAAGAAGCTCACTTGAACTTTAATATGTCTAATATTTTTGATAATATTGCTGATGAAACTGGAGATTTAACTCAAAACATTGGAATCATTGATATTAAAGATGGAAAAGGAATGTTTACATTTAACTTTAGAATACCTGTTTTATCAGAACCTAAAGTTAAATTCTTCCCAATCATTGAAGCAGCATTTAATAAATATGGTTTAGATCATACTAAACAAAGAATTGAAGATGCAGTATACTTTCCAAAAGATGGTGAAGTTGTTAAAAACATTATGCAAGTTTATCAAGAAATTACTGGAGATATGGTTAGTCAACCTCAAGCAATGGGTGGAGGAACTTATGCTAAAACAATGCCTAATTTAATTGCGTTTGGAGCTGTTATGAGTTTAGAAGATTCACCTATGCATGACTATAATGAATTTGCTACTATTGAAGAGTTACAAAAAATGATTAAAATATATGCTAAAGCAATAACAAAGTTAGCGAAGTAAGAAAAAATGCTAGTTTGTTCAAAATGTAAAAATGATATTTTACCTACACATAAATATATTCAAAATAGTGCAGGAACATATCATTTAGATTGTTACAAGAAAAATAGTAGAGTGATAGCATGAATGTTAGCAATATTCATAATAATAACTGTTATAGCATCAATAATAGTACCAATAATAACATTGTCATTATCTTAAAGTAAAAAACCAAATTAATTTGTTTGGTTTTTTTATTTGTGATATCATAAATCTAATATGAAAAAAGTGTTAATAAATTTTAAAGCTGAAATATTAACTTGAAAGTTTTTATTTTATGCAATGTATATTTTATTTTTTATATATTCAATCACTTTAAAGTTTTTCTTTACTGAATTTTTTTATGCTTTATTTTCTGCAAATTTAGCAATGTTCTTTTTTGTACATATGATAAAGTCTTTTAAAGCTATTTATAATAGAGAAAAATTAGAGTTTAGTTTAATGGATACATTAGTTAGAATATTATGAACATCATTATTGATACGTGAATTAGTTCAAATAATTATTCATAATAATATAAATCAATTTACTGCTTTATATTGAAATAACTTTATGTTTTCTATTTCATTTATAGCAAGTATATTTTTCTTTCTTATTTTCTTTTTTAATGTAAGCGTTATTAAATTACTTAATGACTATAAGTTGAAAATGACTTTTATTAAATTTTTTATCTTCATAAAAGAATTTATTAAAAATGATATAAATGTTCTTGTAAAAATAATCACAAAATCAATTTATCGAATTAAATCTTTGATATTTAAATTTCAATTTATGTTAATTTTATTATTAAATAAAATTTTGCTTATTAATAATATGATGAGTGTAAACCCTCCTGCTAAAAACCTTCTAATAATTTAATTAATAAGGAGGAAAAATATGAAAGAATTAATTAAAATAAATAATTTAACAAAAGAGTTTAAAAATGGTCATGGAATATATGACATTAGTCTTTCTATAAGAGAAGGTGAAGTTTTTGGTTATTTAGGTCCAAACGGGGCAGGTAAATCAACAACTATTAGACATATACTAGGTTTTATGAAACCACAAAAAGGTCAAATATCTGTAGATGGAATTGACGCTTGAAAAGAATCAAGTAAAGTAAATGCTATTTTAGGGTATGTCCCAGGAGAAATAGCAATGCCTGAATTTATGACAGGTATTGAATTTATAAAATATATATTTCAAATTAGAAAATTAAAAGACTGAAATTATGTAGAAGAATTAATTGAATTTTGAGAATTTGACCCAAAAGTTAAAATTAAAAGAATGTCAAAAGGAATGAAACAAAAAGTAAGTTTAATTTGTGCATTTATGCATAAACCAAAAGTTTTAGTTTTAGATGAACCAACATCAGGCTTAGATCCTTTAATGCAACAAAAGTTTATTAACTTAATTAAAGAAGTTAAAGCTGAAGGTAGAACTGTTATTTTAAGTTCTCACATTTTTCAAGAAATTGAAAAAACATGCGATAGAGTAGCTATTGTAAAAAATGGAAGAATTGTTTCAAATATTGATATGGATGAAATTAAATATAATGAAAACAAAAAATTCGAAATTGTATTTAAAAAAGAAAGTGATTTAAAATCATTTACTCAAGAATATAAAAACATTGATGTAATGGATAAAAATAAAGTAGTGATTAATTTAAAACAAAAAGAAATGAAAAAATTAATGCAAATAATTTCTAAATTTGATACAGAAATATTTAAAGAGATACCTTTCACTTTAGAAGAATACTTTATGGACTTTTACAAGTTTAAAAAGGATGGTGAATAGTATGATAAACAAATCAATAATAAAACAACATTTTAAATCAAATTTTATACTTTGATTAATATTAATAATAATGCCCGCTATTTTTGTTAATTTAATTGTTCCATTAACAATTAATCAATTTGCAGGACAAGAAGGATTGCCTCCAATTGCAAATCTTTTACAATTAGCAGTTTTTACTTCAATAGGTTTTGAAATACCATTAATCTTTGTAATAATTGCTTCTAATAAAATAATGGTTGGAGAAGTTCAAACAGGAAGAATAACTTACGTTGTAGCTTCACCTTTAAAAAGAACAACTATTATAAATACTAAAATCATATTTATGACATTAACTTTATTTGTTGGATTTATTTTAAATGTTATTTTAACAGCACCAGTTATAATAATGAATGCAAGTAAGATTGATATAACATTTGGTGCATACGTAACTTCTTTAGCTGGTATGTTCTTATTATTATTTATGATTAGCGGAATAACTTTCTTAGCTTCAACTTACTTTAATAAAGCAGTTTGATCATATGTAGTTGGAGCAGGTCTACCAATACTATTTTTTATAGTTTCAATGTTGTCATCAAGTGTTGAAGCACTAGAACCTTTAAAATATATAACTTTAAATAGTTTATATAATAGAACAAATGTTTTTGAAATAGAAAATGGAACAAATACATTAGCATCTGCTAATCATTGAATTGGACAATATTTAACAATGTTTATAATAGGTGTTGGATTATATGTAACATCATCATATGTATTTAAAACAAAAGATTTATTATTATAATTATAAAAACCAAATCTATTGATTTGGTTTTATTTTGTTTAGATTAAATTGTATAATCATAGTTAAGAGGTGATTTATATCTTACTAGCATCAGGTTTATCAATGTGAGGGGCAAATATGTTTTCATTTTTATGAACAATTATAGCCGTTTTTATTATTTGAGTAATTTTATTAATATTTTCAAGTTTTAATCGCCATTGAAAAATGAAAAATTTAGCTGAAAAGCAAACTGTTTATTTAGAATACGTAAAAAATGAAAGAAAAGATCGCTATATAAAGTTAAACTGAACTTTATTTATTTCACTAATGTTTGGAATCTTTTTCATGATGATTCAATTAAACTTAACTCCTATTATTGTTTGTGAAGTATTTCCTATTCATAATTTAGATTTATATATTGGATGAGGATTGTATGGAACTTGAGTTTTCTTAACTATAATAGCCATTTTAAATATTTTATATTCAGGTAGAAATATATGTAATGCAAATATGAAAATGAAAGATTCTATGAATGAAGAAGAATTTAAATTTTATGTAAGTAATTATATTAATAAAGTAAAAGTAAAAGACTTAATTCAAGATTAATTAGTAAAGGAAAATTGAAAAATGAATTCAATATACAAAAAAGTTGATAACTTAAGTAGAGATAATAGAGAAACAACTTTTAAACTAATTGCTCAACAAATACTTAAAGATTTTTCAAAGGGCTTGTTTAGAGCACAAGACGAGTTAGCTAAAAAATGTTTTGTAAGTAAGTCAACAATTACACAATTCGCTAAAATAGTTGAGTGTACAGGATTTCGTGAGTTGCAAGTTAGATTGAAAATTGAATATGAAAATAATTTCACAGAAAAAAATGCAAATTACTCAAAACATTTAACAGTTAGAGAATATTATATTTCATTTGAAAAATGAATTTCAGAAAATTATGATTTTTTAGTGGACTTTGCAAATGATATAAGGAAAAATGAAGAAGTATTTTTATTTCCTAGTTTTCAAACACAATATGCATCAACTTTTTTGATTGATGTTTTAGAAAAACATGATTATCAAGCTAACATTTTTAACTTAGAAAAAGATTTCAATAAATTAAAAAAAATAGAGTGAGAAAATAAGATTGTTTTATTGATTTTAACTGGAAGAGATAACCAAAGTTTGAAATTAATTTATGAATACTTAACAAGTATGGGATCTAAAGTTTATATAATTTGTTCAACAAATTGAAAATTTGATAATAACAATACTAAACCTATGTATTTTGATAATAAGCTTTGTCAAAGAAATTATGTTGACAGAAATTTTTGATTGATTAACTTATTTAAATTATTAGAAGAATTATTGATGACAAAAGAATACTAAACTAGTTTATTTTTTAAAAACTAATTTAGTATTTTATTTTTACTTTAATATTTTTATAAAAAATGAGTTGAAATATATACAAAGGAGAATTTTATGAAATTTACAAAAGAAAATGTTACATTTCTTCTAGAAAATATCGGTGGATCTGAAAATATTGAAAAAGTAAGCCACTGTATTTCTAGAATGAGATTTAAGCTTGTAGATATTACAAAAGCTAACACTGAAGAAATTAAAAAACAAAAATGATGTAAAGGTGTTTTAATTGTTGGTGGTGAATATCAAGTTGTTATAGGAACAAAAATAGAAACATTTTATAAATTGTTTTTAAAAACAACAGGAATAAACGAGAACACAAATGATGAGTTAAAAACTAAAAAACAAAAAATGACTTTTATCATGTTTGTTTCATCAATTTTTAGTCCAATTATGATTTTACTTGTTGTATATGGAATGTGAGAAATGGTAAGAACACCTTTCTTCTTATCTTCTAATTCAACAGAAATTCCAACATTAATTGAAATTAATAGTTTTATGGAATTAATTTCAAAGGGATTAAGTTGATTTATTGTTATGGCTGTTTGTTGAAGCACTTTTAGAGTAATGGGGGGGACACCAATTATAGGTTTAGCAATTGGTGCGATTCTTATTAGTCCAATGTTAACACCTCTTTCAGCACTTGATCTTGATGGCGGTAAAACAATAATCCAAGCAATGAATGAGCATGGTTGAAAAATATTTGGAAACATTGTTTTTCCATGAAAAGTTTCATTTGAAGGTTTAGTAATACCAATGATTTTTGTTGGGCTACTGGGAGTTTTCATTGAAAGAGGAATGAATAAAGTTAATTTAGGTGGAGCTAGAATGCTTATTCAACCAATGGTTGTTATTGCTGGAACAGTTGTTGTAACTATGTTTACAATTGCTCCAGCAGGATTAATAATAACAAATTATATGTCTATATCATTTAACTTTTTAATGACACACAATATAACAAAATATATATTCACACCATTAATAGGAATGCTATATGCACCAATGGTAGTATTTGGATTGCATAGAACTATAACACCTATATTAATGCAAGATATATTAAAATTTAATGGTAGTTTTATAATGGGATTACTGATTATTTCTAATATTTGTTTAGCTGTAGGTTGTTTAACATTTGGAAGATTAAACAAAAATTGTAAAGAAGTTAAAAATATTGCATATTCTAACGGTATTTCTGCATTTGTTGCAGGAGTGACTGAACCTGCTATTTATTCAATTTCATTAAAGTATCTTTTTCCATTAATAGCTTCTGCTATAGGAACATATTTTGGGTGTTTATTGTATACTTCAAGTGGGGTTTGAACAAATGCTGCACCTTTTGGTATTTTAGGAATAATTGGTTTTGCTTCAACTGTACCACAAGGTATAAATGTAGAACAATGAGCTGGTGGTTCTATTGTTTGAGGAACACTAAGTGTAATTTTGGGAATATCAATAACAATATTGATGACAATAAGTTTAAGTAAGTTAAATTATTTTAAAGAAAGAACAAATAAAATACTTTTTGATGAATATGGATTTACTCCTGAATTAAAACAAAAAAGTATATTTATATTTAAAGGTAACAAAAATGAAAAAATTAAGTAAAAATATAATGTTGGGAACTTCAATATCAGCTAATCAAGCAGAAGGTTCATGAAATATTAATGGTAAAGGTTTATCAATAGCTGAAATGCGTAGATATAATCCATCTCTTGATCAAAAAGATATTAATACTGAAAGAAAGATGACTGAAGAAAAAATAAAAGAAGCTCTAGACCCTAATTCAAAATTTTATTATCCTAAAAAAAATGGAATAGATTTTTTCAAACATTTTAAAGAAGATATTAAATTATTAGCTGAAATGAATAACGATTGTTTTAGAACATCAATTGCATGAACGCGAATTTTTCCTAATGGTGATGAAATGCAACCCAACGAAGAAGGTTTAAAATTTTATGATCAATTAATTGATGAGCTATTAAAAAACAATATAGAGCCAATAATAACAATTTCTCATTATGAAATGCCTTATTATTTAGTTGAAAAATTTGGAGGCTGAAAAAATAGAGCATTAATCGATTTTTATACAAAATATGCCAAAACTCTATTAATTAGATTTAAAGATAAAGTTAAGTATTGAATTCCTTTTAATGAAATGAATGCTGCAAATTATAGTGTTTGAGCTGGAGCTGGTTTGAGAGATGATGAACATGAAAATATTTTGGGTCTATCAATTTATGCTTTACACAATATATTTGTTGCTAATGCTTCAATTATTAAAGAAGGTAGAAAAATAAATTCAGAGTTTAAGTTTGGATCAATGATAGCAACCTTATTATCTTATGCAGATGATTCAAATCCTTTAACTGTTTTGAAAACAGATAAAGATCAACAAATGAAAATTTACGCTTATTTTGATGTACTGCATCGTGGAGAATATCCTAAATATGCATTAAATCTTTATAAGTCATTTGGTATGGATTTAAAAATTAGTGAAGAAGATAGAATTATGTTAAAAGAAAATACATGTGATTTTGTTGGATTTAGCTATTATATGTCAGGTGTTGTTAATTTAAATGAAGATTCATTAACTGAAGGAAATTTAGTTAAAGTTGGAAAAAACAAACATTTAAAAGAAAATGACTGAGGTTGACAAATTGACCCTGTAGGATTAAGAATACTAATGAACAGATTATATGATAGATATCAAAAACCTTTATTCATTTTAGAAAATGGTGTTGGATTTAAAGAAGAGAATCCAAATCTTGAAGTTATTAAGGATGACTATAGAATTGAATATTTAAAATCACATTTACAACAAGTACAAAAAGCTGTTGATGATGGTGTTGAGTGTATTGGCTATACAATATGAAGTCCTTTTGATATTGTTTCTCATGGAACTAGTGAAATGGCAAAAAGATATGGCCTTATATACGTTGATCAAGATGATAAGGGGAATGGTACTAAAAAAAGAATACCTAAAAAGTCTTATTACTGATTTAAAGAAATTTGTGAAAAAAGAGAAATTTAAAAACCTTTTAAGGGTTTTTTTATTTTGTGTAAAGAAATGAAGAATTTGGTACTATGGAAGAAGTGGAAATTCTTATATCTGAAGCAAAGAAAAGAAATTGTTAATAATTTAGTTCAGAATATTGAAAATAATTTAATAAATGGAGAAGAAGTTATAATTGAGAACTTTGGTAAATTAATTAAAGTTGAAAAACCAGTAAAGCAAACAATTAATCCATCAAATGGAGAAACTGTAGAAGTACCTGCAACAACAATAATTAAATTTAAACCTTCATGTAATTTAAAATTAATTATGTCAGATACAAAATGAACTGGAATTAAATACAATAAAAAAACTATTGAAACAATAACAATTGAAGAAGAACAAAAATAAGTCCTTAATATTTGAGAAGCAGTCTGCATTTGTGAAAAGAAATGCAGATTTTATTTATAAATAATTAGCATAGTAACAGAAAAAATAGAAGTTGGCGAGCAATAAGAATTAAAAGTGCTGAAAAAACTATATTTCTTACAAGCAAAAATATTTAAAAATTGCTCACAAGACCTCTATTATTTCAGTGGTCTTGTTTTTTTTTTTTTTTTGATAGTATAAATCTAAACACATAAAGGAGTAAAAATGAAAAAACTAGTCCAATTATTAGGAGTAATAACATTAACTGGAACATCTGTTATAACTGCTGTCTCAATTCAATCTTATAATTCTACTCTTGACAAAGAACCTCAAGCTCAGATAGTTAAAAAAGAAACTATTGAAAACATCCTACAAGAATCTGTTTCTGAATTAAGTTTGAGCGAAGAAGAAATTATTAATAATCTAGAAAATGCGTTAAATGATATTCCTGGAATTGAAAAAACTGAAATAAAATTAGAAGAATCTTTTAGTACTATAGAACAAGAATTTAACGTTAAAGTTAGTTTAGCTAAAAATTTTAAATGAAATCAAGAAAATTTTGAAGGTATTTTCAAAGTAAAAGCGTCATTTGATGATACAAGCAAAATCCTTAATCATTTGGAGAATGTTAAACAAAAAATAATTATTTGATTTGCAGAAAAATATTTTGATGCAAGAAAATGAGTTGGTACTTATCCTAATGATGCATCATTATCTAAATCTAAATACACCTTTGAACTTTATGACTATTTAGAAATTGAAGATGATAGTTATATAAAAGATATTGAGCATTTTTCATCTTCTATTGAACAAGCAAATAATTCAAATCAATTTGATGATAATTCAATTTATAATATCGTAATTATTCCAGAAGATACAGTTGATAAAAGTAATAATAGCTTTGATGAAGTTTTAAAACCCTTTGCAATAAATTTTAATAAACAAACTATTGAAGATGCATTAGAAAATAAAACTATAGAAGTTAATACATTTATAGGAAAAAACGATAAAGAACTTATAACTGAGATAGAAAATATTTTAAAGAAAAATAATGAAAATATTAAGTGAGATATTATTGATTTTTCCTTAGATATTAATAAATATCCTTATATTATACATTTAACTCCTTCAAATAAAGAAACATTCTTTTATAAACCCGATCCAATTAAGCTAGAAGTATCTTATTTAGAAATACCCGCAATAACAAATAATTTAAAATTTGTTGAAGTTAAAAATCGAAAAATTGATAATGAATCAAAATTATTAATTGAAATTAAACAAACTTTAATTGACATTGACGAAAGACTTAATGATGATAATGTTGAAATAATTTTGACTTGTGGTATAGAGACTATACAAGAAGTTCAAACTGAAGTTTTTACAAATTTTGAAGTAAAGGCTTTACAAAATTCAAAATTGAAAGGTTCTAAAACTTTTGATATAATTGATCAGAGAAAATCAATTGATGTAGTTCTTTCAAATTTAAATGAAGTTGAAGTTAATGATATTTCTATTGCAGCTCATACTACTAATCTAAACAAAGTTAGAGATGCAATTTCTCAAATTGATTCAGATTTAACTAAAGATGATCAAGTCGAGTTAGTGATGATACAAGGAACTGTAGATGGTAACCTAATTTGCAAAGCAGTTAAAGTTAGAGCTAAACCTAATTCTAAAAAATATATATCTGAACATTTAGTTAAATTAGTTTTAACTAATAATTTAAATTAAATTCCTGATAATTTAAAACTTATAAAGAACAGGTTCAAGCCTGTCTTTTTATTATAAATTTATAAAAAATCTTTATTTTAACTAAAAAATAAATAAAGACAATATAATGATTGAATTATTTTAAAAATTAAAATAGTACTATAAAAGTAGGTGAGTTTTATACCTTAGAATAATAAGGAAAGTGAGCCAAAGGTGACAGTCTGTGCTTATTCTAGATTCTTAAAATAAAATCAAAATTAAATAAAGGAGGATATATCTATGAGTGATATACTTTTTCGTTGCCCCAAATGTGGCGAAGAAATTACAAGAGATTCGTTTAAGGATCATAATTCAAACTGAACAGTTATTGAAAACTATCTAGTTGAATTGAAACAAAAACAAGAAAATGAAATTCGTATACAACTTAAAAATGAATTAATAGCACAAATGAATGATAAGCAAATTGCTGAGATTAATTTAGTTAAACAAGAAATGCTAAATAATTTTAATAAGCAATTAGAAGTTTTAAATATTTCAATTAATGAAAAAGATAATTTAATTAATAAATTAAATGAACAAAAAACATTAGAAATAGATAAAGAAAGAAATGCTGTTATTAATGAATTCAATGAAAAAATTCAAACATACGAATTAAATATTCAAAAACAACAAAATATTATTGATCAATTAAATCAACAAAAGATTGCAGAATTGAATGAAGCAAAAAGTAATTTATTAAATGAGTTTAATAATGTTAAAAATTCATTAGAAATTAAACTTGCAAATAAGGAAGTTCAAATTAAAGCTTTAGATGAAAAACTAAATCTTGAAATTGAGAAAAATAAAGAAGTTTTAATTAACCAATTTAGTCAAGAAATAAATAATTTAAAACTAGAGTTAAATAATAAAAGAATTGAATTAGAAAATTTAGTAATTCAAAAAGAAGCAGAATCAAAAACTAAAGAATTAACTTTAATAAATGACTATGATAAAAGGATAGCTGATTTAGTGCAGGCTAACCGTGAATTTAAAATTATTAACTCAAAACGTAAAGGTGAAAACTTTGAGCACGAAGTATATGAAGATTTAGTTAAAGCATTTTCATTATTTGATGGAATTGAAAAAATTACAACTGGTGAAAAAAAAGCTGACTACCTACAAACTATTAAAAATCATAAACGTCAAGAAATCGGAAAAATTGTTTATGAAGTTAAGAATGCTGAGTGAAGTAATACTTGAATTCCTAAACTGTCAACTGATGCAGCAAGCAATAATACTAAATATGGAATATTAATTGCAACGAGTTTTAATGATAAATATCCAGGATTACCGTTTGTAAGAAGTGATGAATATGAAAATATTTGAATAACAGATTCAGAAAGTTTTATTTTTGTTGGGCAAATTGTAAGAAGACTAGTTGAATTTGAAAATGAATACAATCAAAAAATTAAAACTGTTACAAATTCTTCAGATAATCAGTTATTTAAAGAACTAGAAAAACAAAAGGCTGAGTTAAATGAGTATTGAACAATCCAATTTCCAACAGCATATAAGAAAATGCAAAAAGAATTAGAGGATCTTGATAAAGTGGCTGATAGTTTGGAAAGAAACTCATCGAGAATTAAAAAATCAATTAATGTTATTAATCAACAATTCTTTAATAAAGTACAAAAAGGATTATCTAGTATACTTGGAGAAATGAAAGCACAAGACAAGTAATGAGCGCAAAGAAGAAAAAATTGCCAAGTGGTTTTTCCTACAGTCAATTTTGAATAACAGAAAATTTAAAATTTAAATTGAATTTCTTTCTTAAAAGTAATTATTTAAAAGAAGAAAAAGATTATTACTATATTTTTAAAAAAGAAATATATATGGATTTTATCCTAACGTTTAATTGTAAACCACCTAAATGATTGATACATGATGAACAAGAGTTAAAATTGGACGAAAAATCAGGAAAATTTTGTTCATGATATAAAATTTTCAAAGAAGATTACAAAATTATAGTTAACGAAATAGAATCTAAGTTCGGAGTAAACAATTTCGTTGAAATTTATCAAAATAAATTAAAAGAAATGAATATACCAAATAGTCTATTTGATTCAAATAATAATTTAAAAAAATATTATTTAGATATATCTGAATGAATTTCATGATTAAGTATTTTTAATTATGTAAGCACAGAATTAAAAATAAAAAAAATTAAATTTTCTACAAAAAATTACAAAATATATAAAAAAGATTTTAAAAATTTTGAAAAATTTTCTGACTATGAATTTTTTGAAAAAATAGATACATTTAGCGAAATTAAAATTAAAAATTTTTTGAATAATGTAAAACATTTAAGAGACTATTTTTCACACTTTTGAAATTTTAAATTTAAAGAAGATGATTTTATTGAATATAAGACTATTAAATTTTATACAAAATTAAATTTACTTGCTATTTTAATTGAAATAAATGATGAAAGAGATTTTTATATATTACATCTTGTAAATTTTACTGACATAATAAATGCAGTTGAATCAAAAACAAATAGTATTATAAATTAGAATAAAAAGCTGCACTTGCAGCTTTTATTTATATTACAATCATAAGTAGAAAAGACTTTTTTAGTAATTTAACTAAAACAAACTTTCATAAATCAGAAGCTTAATATTTCATTAATAATGAAACTGGGTTAATCTAACTATCTGTTTGTGATATTTAAAATGCCAATCAAAAATATCACATTTATTTATGCCTTTTCTACAATGTTTTTATATAAAAAAAATTACATATTTTATTATCTATAAGAAATATATGTAAGTACTTAAAAATTTTTGAAAGTACTTTAAGGAGAAAATAAATGTTTAAGAGTATAAGAGAAAAATTAAATTTAATTTATGAAAGCAATGAAACTGTTTCTCACAAGTTAATTGCTAAGTATTTAATAGATTGTTTAGATAAAGGTTCTATACCAACTAGTAAAGAATGTTCACAAGTTTGTTTTGTTTCAGAATCAACACTTACTGCATTTTCTAAAAAATATGGTTATGAAGGCTTTAGAGAAATAATAATAAGAATAAAAGTTGAAAGAGAACTTTATAAGCCATTTGAAAAAACTAAACTAAAAACTAAAGATACAAATGTGAGAAAATTATTTTTGAAATATATGGATCAAATTGATGCACAAGATCCTCAAGTAAATAAATTAATTGAAGAAATCAAAAATGCTAGAAAAGTTTTTATTTTCAGTTCCTATGAACAAAATGAAAATGTTGAATTATTTGCCAGTCAACTTCAATTTATGGATATTGAGTCATATTTTAATTCAAAAAGAAGACTACACGACATGTGAATTGATAAAAGCAATGAAAGTGATTTATGTTTATTTATAGTGTCTGGATTGGATAATCAAAATTTAGTAAGTCTATATAAACAAGCATGTGATATGAATAAAAAAACGTTTGTTGTGACATCGTCATCTCAAAGTCATAAATTTATTAATAATAAGAATTTGATAGTCCTACAACAAGAGTCTAATATGGAAATATATTTATCTATAAGAAACATTATTTTAAATTACTTATTTACAAAAATAATAATAAAACTTTAAAGAAAAGAAATGTGAAAGCATTTTTTTTATTTTTTAGAAAATGATATTTTAATCTATCTAATTTCAAAACTAAATGGTATTATTTATATATTGAAAAAATACTTAAGAAAGGACTTTATGAAGACAAATAAAAAAACATCACAAAATGCAGAATTCTTTAAAATAATTTCTAAGTATTATTTAAAATACTGATGAATAACAGTTATTCTAGCATTAACTATATTATCTTTTTGTTTAACTAGAGCCTCAATACCACTTTTAACACAACAAATTACATTGGCTATTAAAAGCGAAAACGGGGTTGATTTAAACAAAGCAGAACAAGCTCTTTTTTGAGGTTGAAGCTCTACAACCATTATTATTGTTGCTGTAGTTATGATTTTAATTGATGCAATTGGAACTTTTATCTTTAACTATTTTTCATATATCTTAGGAAGAAAAATTGAAATTGATTTAAGAAATAAAATTCTTGAAAAATTGGTAAGACAAGATATTTCATATTACTCAGATAAAAAAATTGGAGAAATCTTAACAAGTGTTGTTGCTGATACTCAAAACTTAGGTGATGGTGCGGTTAGAATTCCTACAAATATTGGAATCTCATTATCACAATTTGTTGTAGCATTTATTATGACATTTATACTTGCATGAAAAATTGCAATTTTTGGATCAATTATTTACTTTTCACTATTAGTTTTATATTTTATTTTCTATATTCAAACTGTTAAAAAATATGCAGTTGTTAGAGAAGTGTATGAAGAAGTTAATGGTAATGTTACTGATAGAGTTGGAACAATTAGATTGATTAAATCAACTGGAACAGAAGATTATGAAAAAGCTTATTTAGAAAAACAACAAGATATTAACTATAAAGCACATAAACCAGCTATTTTAAACTTGTCATTTTTAATGACTACAGTTTATGCAGGATCAATGATTTTACAATTTGCTATTCCAATCATTGCAGGAATTATTTACTCAATTAAAGGAGATACAGCAGCATCTGCTACATTCTTCTCAGTAACTTTCCCAGCTTATATGATTAATCAAGCAAGTTTAATTGCAACATATAGTAGTTTAATGGGGATTACATTCTCATTAGCTGTAGCTGGAGTTGCTAGTGTAAAAGTATCAAACTTATTAAAAGATGAATCAAGACTAGATCCACATTACACTGATGGAATTATAGTTGATGACATTAAAGGTGATATTGTATTTAAAGATATTGAATTTAGATATCCAGAAAAACCAGAGAAATTAATTTTACCTAAATTCAACTTTACATTTGAAGAAGGTAAGTCATATGCCTTTGTTGGTGAGACTGGTTCAGGTAAATCAACAATTGCTCGTTTATTATTAAGATTCTATGATCCAAGTAATGGTGATATTATTATTAATAAAAACCAAAACTTAAAAGACTTAAACTTATCAAGTTATTTAAGACATGTTGGTTATGTAGAACAAGAACCGCAAATCTTATTTGGTGATGTTTATGAAAACGTTAAATATGGAAGATTTGATGCAACTAATGAAGAAGTTATTGAAGCATGTAAAAAAGCTGAAATACATAAATTAATTAGTTCATGACCAGAAGGATATAACACAATTCTTGGTGAAAGAGGATTCATGTTATCTGGTGGACAAAAACAAAGACTAGTTATTGCTAGAATGATTTTAAAAAATCCACAAATATTAATTTTAGATGAAGCTACATCAGCTTTAGATAATATTGTAGAAAAAGAAATTCAAGCAAAATTAAATGAATTGATGAAAGGCAGAACAAGTTTTACTATTGCTCATAGACTTTCAACAATTAAAAACGTTGATCACATTATTGTTTTAGGTGGAAACGCTAAAGGAATAGTTCAACAAGGAACATTTAAAGAGTTAGTTAAAGTGGATGGACACTTTAAGAACTTATATGAAGCAGGTTTATTAGAAGAACAACAACAAAATCACTAAGGAGGTAATTATGAAAAAGAAAAAAGAAATTTCTAATAGTCGAGCATTTTTATATTTATTTTTTAAATATTATAAACAAGACTTTAAGAAAAACTGATGAGTAATTCCTAACTTTATATTTTGAGCTTCTATGTTGTTCTTAGCACCATTGCTGACAAACCAAATAAACTTAGCTTTAAGTTTAACTGATGCACAAAAAGCTGCTTCAAGTGGATTTTGATTAGTTAGATTTTGAGGTTTAGAGACAACAGAATTAATTATTATTTCAGTAGCTTTATTATTCTTTAACTTATTTAACTCATTTTTATTTAATTGATGATCAAATACGTTTGCAAAACAAATTGAAACTCACTTAAGAAATGAAATTTTAGAAAAGTTAATTAGACAAGATATTTCATATTATTCAGATAAGAAAATTGGAGAGTTATTAACTAATGTTATTTCTGATGCTCAAGTGGTAGGAAATCAAGCTGTTGATATCCCAATGAATGTTGCTAGTGCATTTATTCAATCACTTATAGGATTATCCTTAACTTTTATTCTTGAATGAAGAATTGCTTTAGTTGGATTTGTAATTTTTTTACTAATTCTAATTGCATTTTTTGGATGTTATATTGCATTAGTAATAAAATGAGAAAGAGTGAGATTAACATTAGAAAAGACAAATGGTAATGTTATTGATCGTGTTATCTCAATTAGATTAATTAAATCTTCAGGAACAGAAGATTATGAAACACAATATTTCAAAGATAAACATGTTGATTATTTTGATCAAGGTAAACCAATTGGTAAATGATTAAGTTTATTCTCAGTTATTGTTTTCGCAGGAGACTTCTTATTATTATTTACAGCTCCTGTATTTGCTGCAGTTTTCTTTGGCGGAGATTCAGATACTACTAGAATGCAAGCTTTCTTCCAAATCTTCCCAGCCTTTGTTATGGCACAAGGAATGCTGACTGGACCTATTATTACTTTATTTGTAATATCTGGTGGTGCTGCTATGGCAGGAGTTTCTTCTTCAAGAATTCTTAAAACATTAAATGCTGAATCAATTTTAGATTTCCATTATCATGAAGGAAAAGAAATTGAAAACTTAAAAGGTGATATTGTTTTTAAAGATGTTAAGTTTAGATATCCAGAAAAACCTGAAAACTTAATCTTACCTAATTTTAACTTTACTTTGCAATATGGTAAGTCATATGCGTTTGTTGGTGAAACTGGTTCTGGTAAGTCAACAATTGCTAAATTATTATTAAGATTTTATGATCCAACTGAAGGACAAATATTAATTAATAATAAAGATGATTTAAAAGATTTAAATTTATCACATTATTTAGACCATGTTGGTTATGTAGAACAAGAACCACAAATTCTTTTTGGAACTGTTTTAGAAAACATTAAATATGGTAAATTTGATGCAACTGATGATGATGCTATTGAAGCATGTAAAAAAGCTGAACTGCATGCATTAGTTATGAGTTGACCTGAAGGTTATCAAACTGTTCTAGGTGAGCGTGGATTTATGTTATCTGGTGGGCAAAAACAAAGATTAGTTATTGCTAGAATGATTTTAAAAAATCCTGAGCTATTAATTTTAGATGAGGCTACTTCTGCTTTAGATAATATTGTAGAAAAAGAAATTCAAAATAAATTGAATCAATTAATGAAAGGTAGAACAAGTGTTACTATCGCTCATAAACTTTCAACTATTAAAAATGTAGATCATATTATAGTACTTGGTGCTAGTGGTGCTGGTATTGTACAAGAAGGCACATTTAATGAATTAACTAAAAAAGAAGGTCATTTTAAGAACTTATATGAAGCAGGAAAAATAGACAAATAAAAAAATCAAGCAATATAAAGTCTTGATTTTTTATTATATTTAAATATATTTTTTAACTTTATTAAAATGTGTATATATAAAATCGTATCATTTTAATAGTATTTTTATTTAAAATAAAGTTATTAATTTTTCAATAGTTTAGTGTAAAAATATATTTATAGGTAAATTATTTTTTTAATATAAATAATTTACCTATAAAAGAAATAAGGAGAAAACTTATATGATTAAAACACTTGCAATTGCATCAGCAGCCACTATATTTGGTTCTTCAAATAGCCAAGTAGTAACAGCGTCATCAAATTTATATAAAACTGAATTAAGCGTTATCAATACTTATGCGAAGATCAAATTTTAACATTAGCGGATAATGGTAAATTTGATTATCATTATAATTCTGAAACAGGAGCTGATTATGAAGCTAGATTTTGACTTTGAAGTTTAAGTTCAATTGGTATCTGAAATAATACTCAATTACTGGAAAGATATTCAAAATTAGTTCCAACTAATGGAAGTGAATTGGTTTTCCCAACAACATATATTAATAATGAAAAATGGAGTGCAACCAATATTCAAACAGATTTAACAGCATTTAATTTAAATAATGTAAAAGATACACAAATAACATCTGTTGATGAATTTAAAGAAAATGCAACATGATTATGAGAAACTGAATATCAACAAGAAAATTTAAACAAAGTAAAGTGAGGTATTTCTATTTCAACATATAGAGATGAACAAAATAATTTTGTTTTACAATTTACTACAGGTTTTGATTTACAAATTAAAGATAAATTAGATTTTAATTTTGGTGGACAAATTTCACCATACTTTAAAATGGTAGGTAAAAACTAATAATTTTAATAAAAAAACAAAACTACTTCAAATTTGGGGTGGTTTTTTATTTTTTCTTTAATAACTATATGAGGTGAAAAGAATGAAGGATTATTTAATATGTGATATTAACTCATTTGATGATAATTATTTATATGTTGAGTATCAGAATAAGGGAGAGTACTTTTCTTATTTATTAAAAGATAATTTTAAAAATGAAAAAAACATTAAATTATTTATTGTTGATCATAATACTGAATTTGAAAATGTTGAAATAGCTTTCAGATCAAGAGATGAAAGAAACCTTTTTAAAGAATTGGTGAAAATTAAAACAGTAGGGCTTAAAACTTCTTTTTATTTATTAAATAATTTTTCATTCGAAGAATTTATAAAAATCATTGAAGAATATGATATTGAGAAATTAGCTAAATTAAAAGGGATTGGCAATTATACAGCTAAACTAATAATTGAAGAATTACAAAAACATTTTTTCAAAAACAAAATAACTCAGAAAAAAGAAAAAATAATAACATCACTTGTTAAGTTGGGATTTTCTTATAAAACAATAATGAAAAATATTGCTAATGTTGATAATTCACTTTCAGTGGATGAAATAACTAAAATAGTTATGGATCAAATTAGTTATGAGTAATGATTTTAGACCTAGTAAGTGGAGTGAATACATTGGACAAGAAAAGGTTATTAAGAATTTAAAAATATGTATAGAATCATCAATCAAACAAAATAAAGTTTTAGATCCAATAATTTTCTCAGGGCCAAGTGGAATGGGTAAAACAAGCCTAGCTTATTTATTAAGCAAAATATTAAAAACTAAAATTCATATCGTAAATGGCCCTAGTTTACAAAGACCAAGTGATTTAATTTCAGTTCTAACAAGTATAAAAGAAAACCAAATTCTTTTTATTGATGAAGTTCATTCAGTTAGCAAAGACATCATGGAAGTGTTATATCCGGTTTTAGAAGAAAATAAACTTAGCATTATTATTGGAAAAGAATATAATTCTAAAATTGTTAATATAAAGTTACCAAACTTCACTATCATAACTGCAACAACAGAAATAAATAAATTACCATTTCCTTTTTTAAATAGATTTCCAATACAATTTGAATTAGAAGGTTACAATCATGATGATTTAACAAAAATCATAATTAATACGTTTAATAAATTAGAATACAAAATAGAAATTGAACAAGCAAAGATTATTGCTAAATTTTCTCGATTAGTCCCAAGAGTTGCTATAAATTTGGTAAAAAGAATTTATGATTTTTTGATAACAGAAAAAATAAAAGATTTATCAGAAAAAAATTTAATATGAGTTTTTAAACAAATGGGACTTTATGAATATGGTTTGAATGAAAAAGATTTAGACTACTTATTTACACTATTAGAAAATAATACATTGTCATTAGATAGCTTAGCGCAAATTATAAATGTACCTAATCAAACAATTTTAAATAATATGGAGCCAATCTTTTTAAAAGAAAGATTAATTATAAAAACAGGCCGTGGTAGACAATTAACTAACAAAGGAAAAATATATTTAGAAAAAAATAAAAATCAACATATTTAAAAAAGAAAATTAATAATTTTAGAATTATAATCTTTACATTGAAATAAGGAGATTGTATATGAAACAATATTTAGAATTAGTTAATGAAATTTTAAAAGATGGAGAAAAAAGAGAAGATCGTACAAACACAGGAACAATATCTAAGTTTGGTGTACAAAAAAGATATGATTTACGTGAAGGTTTTCCATTACTAACAACTAAAAAAGTTTTTTATAAAGCAATCTTTCATGAAATGCTATGGTTTATAAAAGGTGATACTAATATTAAATACTTGGTTGACAATAATGTAAAAATTTGAAATGAATGACCATATGACAATTTTAAAAAATCATCTAAATTTAATAATGAAACTTTACAAGAGTTTGTTGAAAGATTAAAGAATGATAATGAGTTCTGTAATAAATGAGGAGATTTAGGACCTGTTTATGGAAAACAATGAAGAGACTTTGGTGGAATTGATCAATTTGCAAAACTAATTAATGATATTAAGAAAAATCCATTTTCAAGAAGACATATTGTTTCATCATGAAATCCAGCTGAAGTTGATAACATGTTGTTACCACCATGTCATTCTTTTTGACAAGTTTATGTTTCAAAAGACGGTTGATTAGATTTACAACTATACCAAAGAAGTGGTGATGTGTTTTTAGGAGTGCCATTTAATATAGCATCGTATGCGTTATTAATGGAACTAATCGCAAAAGAATGTAACTTAAAAGCAAGATACTTTGTTCATACAATTGGGGATGCTCATATTTATTTAAACCATCTAGAACAAATTGATGAGCAATTAAAAAGAAAACCATTGCCATTATGTAAAATTAAGATTAATTCTGAGAAATCAATTTTTGATATTGTATTTGAGGACATTGAAATTGAAGGTTATGAAAGTCATGCCAAAATAACAGGAGAAGTTGCTGTTTAGTAACTTTTTCTTTATTTTAAGATTTAGCACTCTACTATTGACTTTGCTAAAATTATGTATTAATATATTTACAAACCTAAGAAAAAGGTTTTTATCAAGGAGGAAATTTATTATGGAATTTCAGCAAAAAGGTGAAGAAATTAACGCATTAGAAAAGTACACACGTGATTTAACTCAAACTGCTAAGGATGGAAAAATTGATCCTATTATTGGTAGAGAAGAAGAAATATTGAGAGTTATTAGAATTCTTTCAAGAAAAACAAAAAACAATCCTGTTTTAATTGGAGAACCCGGAGTTGGTAAAACTGCAGTAGTTGAAGGATTAACTCAGAGAATAGTTAAAGGTGATGTACCTTCAATTTTAAAAGGAAAAAGAATTTTAGAATTAGATATGGGAAGTTTAATGGCTGGTGCTATGTACCTTGGGGATTATGAGTCTAGAGTAAAAGCAATTGTAAATGAAATTAAAAAATCAGAAGGTGAAATAATTTTATTTATTGATGAACTTCATTTAATAGTTGGTGCTGGTAAAACAGGCAATGGTGGAGGAATGGATGTTTCAAACCTTCTAAAGCCAGCTCTTGCAAGAGGAGAGTTAAAAGCTATTGGAGCTACAACTTTAAAAGAATATAGAGAATACATTGAAAAAGATTCTGCATTAGAAAGAAGATTTCAAAGAGTAATGGTAGAAGAACCAACTGTTGATCAAACTATTTCTATTCTTAGAGGATTAAAAGAAAGATTTGAAACTTATCATGGAGTTAGAATTCATGATAATGCAATTGTAAGTGCTGCAAATTTATCAAATAGATATATAGCTGATAGATTCTTACCAGATAAAGCAATTGATTTAATTGATGAAGCATCTTCTACAATTAAAACTGAATTAGCAAGTGTACCTACTGAACTAGATCAAGTTAATCGTAAAGTTATGCAACTTGAAATTGAAAAAAGTGCACTTTCAAAAGAAAAAGACGATAAATCAAAAGAACGTTTAGCTGAAGCTGTTAAAGAACTTGAAAAAACAAAAATTGAACAAGATAAATTAGCAGGCGAATGAAATAAACAAAAATCTCAGTTAGAAAAAATAAATGGTTTTAAAACAACTATTGAAAACTTAAGAAATGAATTAGAAATTTCACAGAATGAAGGTAATTATAAACGTGCTGGAGAAATACAATATTCATTATTACCGAGTTTAGAAAAGCAATTAAGTGAAGCTGAAAAAGATACTCGTGAAACATTAGTTAGTGAAGAAGTTACTGAAAAAGATGTTGCTGAAATTGTTGCTAAATGAACAGGTATTCCAGTTGATAGACTAGTTGAATCTGAAAAAACAAAATTGCTTGAGTTAGAAAAAACTTTAGAGGAAAGAGTAAAAGGACAAAATCAAGCAATCGAAGCTGTTTCTCAGGCTATCTTGAGAAGTAGAAGTGGTATTAAAGATCCCAATAAACCAATTGGTTCATTCTTATTCTTAGGTCCAACAGGTGTTGGTAAAACTGAAGTTGCAAGAAGTTTAGCTGATATATTATTTAACTCAAATAAAAAAATGGTAAGAATAGATATGAGTGAATACATGGAAAAGCACAGCGTATCTAAATTAATTGGTTCTCCCCCAGGTTATGTTGGGTATGAAGAAGGTGGAAGATTAACTGAAGCTGTTAGAAGAAGTCCGTACTCAATTGTTCTATTTGATGAAATTGAAAAAGCTCACCCTGATGTATTTAACATTTTATTGCAAGTTTTAGATGAAGGAAGAATTACAGATTCACTAGGTAAAACAGTAGACTTCAAAAACACAATTATCATATTAACTTCAAATCTAGGTAGTGAATATATTTTAAAAAATGGTTCAACATCAGAAGAAAGTAAAATTGCTATTCAAGCAGAACTGCTAAAACATTTTAGACCTGAATTTTTAAATAGAATTGATAATGTTGTTATATTTAATCCATTGTCAAAAGAAAATGTTTCTGAAATAGTAACAAAAGAACTAAATACTTTATCAGCAAGATTAGAAAATGATAAAAATTTCTTTTTAACATTTGATTTAAAAGCAAAGAATAAAATAATTGATGAAGGATATGACTCTCAATTTGGAGCAAGACCAATAAAAAGATATATTGAAAAAAATATTGAAACATTGTTAGCTCAAAAAATAATTTCTGGTGAAATAGAAGAAAACATTAGATATACAATAACAGTTGAAAATGATAACTTTGAATTATCAAAAATTAGAAATTAAGAAAAAAAGTAGCAATCTAATGCATAGAGTGCTAAAATAAAAACAGGTGATCAAATGTTAAGCGAAAGACAAGCTAAAATTTTAAAAGTAATTGTTTCAGAATATATTAAGACTAACCAAGCTGTTAGTTCTAAAAGAATTCAAGAGTTACTTAATATAAAAGTTTCAAGTGCAACTATCAGAAATGATTCTGCAACACTTGAAGAAATGAATTTTTTAGAGAAGCAGCACACATCATCTGGGAGAGTTCCTTCAACAAAGGGATACAGATATTATGTTGATCACTTAATGGAATTTGATGATTATAATGAAAGTTTAAAAGAAAACTTAAAATCAATTTTATTTCAACGCGGAACAAAAATTGAAAATGTTTTAGAACAAGCAAGTCAAATAATTAGTGAAATGACTAAAATGACAGCAATTGTGACAAAGCAAAACTTAAATAGTGAACTAATGGTTAAAAAAATAGACCTAATTTCATTATCAGAAACTATGGCATCAGTTATTTTTATTCTTTCAAATGGAGAAATGCAAAATCAATTATTCAATCTAAAAGATATTTCTTTGTCAGACTTATCAATATCAATAAAAATATTTTCAGATTGTTTAGTTGATACTCCGGTTAGAGAAATTGAAAATAACATATCACTTATCAGACCTAACTTAGAAACAACTGTTAAAAACTATGATTTAATTTTAGAAACTTTTATGTTAAATATTTTACAAACGAAAGAATCTAAAAAAGAAATTGTTGGAATGAAAAACATGTTAGAAAATCCAGAATTTAATGATACAGATAAACTTAGAAAAGTTATCAACATCATGGAAAACATGTCACCGTTTGATTGATTTGATGTAAGTTATAGTTCAAATCAAAAAATGATTCAAATAAGAACAAAAATAGGTGAAGAAATTTCAGAAGATTTAAGTGATATTTCAATTGTTGAAACTGCAATTAAAACAGAACAGGGTTCAACAATGTTAACTTTGGTTGGACCTAAAAGAGTTGATTATTCTCAAGCCAATCAATTAATTAACTTGATAGTAGAAATAATAAATGGAGATGATCATAAAAATGAATAGCGAAAAAGAATTAAAAAAAGAAGAAACTTCAGTTGAGAATAAAGAGAAAAAAGTTACAACTGAAGAAATCAAAAAAGAGAAAAAAGATTATAAAAAAATAATTCAAGATCTTGAAAAGCAAATTGAGAGCTATCAAAAAGAAATTGAATTTCAAAAAAGTTTGAGAAATGCTGATATTGCAAATCTTACAAAAAAAAGAAATGAACAAGAAGCTTTAGTTAGAAAATATGGTTCAAGCAATTTAGCTGAGGACTTAATAAAACCAATTGAATTACTAAAAAAAGTGGTTGACACACCTACAGATATTCCAGAGTTACAAAATTATTTAATGGGATTTAAAATGATCATTAGTCAAATTGAAAATGCATTTGAAACTAATGGAATAAAAGCAATGGCTGTAAAAGCGGGGGATGAATTTGATTCAAGCTTTCATGAAGCAAACGAATCACTGGAAAACAGTGGAATGGAATCAAATAAGATAGTATCTGTAATATCAGATGGATATATGATTCACGATAGAGTATTAATTCACGCAATTGTAAAAGTAGCAAAATAGTATTAAGAGGAGAAATAAATTATGGCAAAAGAAAGAATTATAGGAATAGACTTAGGTACAACTAACTCAGTTGTTTCAATTATGGAAGGTGGACAACCAATCATTTTAGAAAACCCTGAAGGACAAAGAACAACAGCATCTGTTGTAGCATTTAAAAACGAAGACATTATTGTTGGGGGAGCTGCAAAACGTCAAGCTGTTACAAATCCAAACGTAGTTATATCTGTTAAATCAAAAATGGGAACAAATGAAAAAATTGATATAAATGGTAAAAAATATACACCTGAACAAATTTCAGCTGAAATTTTAAGATACATGAAAAAATATGCAGAAGAAAAAGTTGGAGAAAAAATTACTAAAGCAGTTATTACTGTTCCTGCTTACTTTAATGATTCACAACGTAAAGCAACAAAAGATGCAGGTAAAATTGCAGGGTTAGATGTTGAAAGAATTATTAACGAACCAACTGCAGCAGCTTTAGCTTATGGATTAGAGAAAAAAGATAAAGAGGAAAAAGTTTTAGTTTACGATTTAGGAGGAGGAACATTTGACGTTTCTATTCTAGAATTAGCTGATGGAACATTCGAAGTTTTATCAACAAGTGGTGATAATAAACTTGGAGGAGATAACTTCGATACTCAAATCATTAACTGATTAATTGAAAAAATTAAAACTGAAAGTGGTGTTGATTTAAAAAACGATAAAATGGCATTACAAAGATTAAAAGATGAAGCTGAAAAAGCAAAAATTAATTTATCAAGTCAATTAGAAGTTGAAATTAACTTACCATTTATTGCAATGAATGAAAATGGACCAGTTTCATTCTCAACTCAATTTTCAAGAACAGAATTTGACAAAATTACAAAAGATTTAGTTGATAGAACTTCTAAACCAGTAAAAGATGCATTACAAGCAGCTAAATTAAGTGCTAGTGATATTGATGAAGTTTTACTAGTTGGTGGATCAACAAGAATACCAGCTGTTCAAAAAATTGTTAAAGAATTATTAGGAAAAGAACCAAACCGTTCAATTAACCCAGATGAAGTTGTAGCTATGGGTGCAGCTATCCAAGGTGGGGTTTTAGCGGGAGATGTTACAGATGTATTATTATTAGACGTTACACCATTATCATTAGGAATTGAAACTATGGGTGGAGTTATGACTAAATTAATTGATAGAAATACAACTATTCCTACAGAAAAATCACAAATATTCTCAACAGCAGTTGATAATCAACCAGCAGTTGATATTAATGTTTTACAGGGTGAAAGACCAATGGCAGCAGATAATAAATCATTAGGTCAATTCCAATTAACAGGAATTAAGCCAGCTCCAAAAGGTACTCCTCAAATTGAAGTTACTTTCAAAATTGATGTAAATGGTATTGTAAGTGTTATTGCAAAAGATAAAGCAACTAATGAAGAAAAATCTATTACAATTAGTAACTCAGGAGCATTAAGTGATGCTGATATTGAAAAAATGATTAAAGAAGCAGAAGCAAATGCAGAAGCTGATGAATTAAAAAGAAAAAACATTGAATTAAAACATAAAGCTGAAAGCTACGTTGCTATTATTGAGTCAAGTTTAACTCAAGAAGGGCAAGAAATTCCACAAGAACAAAAAGAACAAGCTGAAAAAATGGTTGCTGAAGTTAAAGAATTAATTGAAAAAGAAGATTATGAAGCTTTAGAAACAAAAGTAAATGAATTAGAACAAATGATTCAAATGGCAAGTCAATTTGCTCAAGCACAAGCTGCTCAACCTGAAGAAGAAAATTCAGATTCAGAAGAAAACAAATAAACCAAATTTAAAAACTAACAATTGTTAGTTTTATTTTTTAAAAAGGAAAAGAACATGGCAAAAAGAGATTATTATGAAGTTTTAGGTGTTTCTAAAACTTCAACAGAACAAGAAATAAAAAGCGCATACAGAAAACTTGCTAAAAAGTATCACCCTGATATGAATAAAGAGAGCGGTGCTGAAGAAAAATTTAAAGAAGTTAATGAAGCTGCAAGCGTTTTACTTGATGCTGATAAAAAAGCTAAATATGATCAATTTGGTCATGCAGCTTTTGATGGTAGTTCAGGCTTTGGTGGATCAGGCTTTGGTGGATTTGAAGATTTCTTCTCAAACATGGGTGGAGGAATGGACTTTGGTGACATATTCTCTGATTTATTTGGTGGAGGAAGAAGCGGGCGTTCTTCTAGACGAGGACCTTCAAAAGGTCAAGACATTGGCTTAGAAGCAACACTAACTTTTAAAGAATTAGTTTTTGGAGTAAACAAAAAAACAATTTTAAATTTAGTTAAAACTTGTGCAAAATGTGATGGTGCAGGTGCTGAAAACCCTTCTGATGTTCATACTTGTACAAAATGTAATGGTGCTGGACAAATTATTGTTAATAAACAAATGGGACCTTTCCAAGTTCAAAACCAAGTTACTTGTGATAAATGTAATGGAGTTGGAAAAGAATTTAAAAGCAAATGTAAAAGTTGTCATGGTAAAGGTGTTGAATCTAAAAGAGAAGAAGTTGAAATACCTCTTCCAAAAGGTTTATGACCTGGTCAACAATTTGTTATGCGAGGAAAAGGACATGCATCACTAGAAGGTGGAATTCCAGGTGATCTTTACATAACTATAGGTATTGTGAAAAGCGATGTATTTGAATTGATTCCAAATTCAAATGATTTAATAATGAATTATAATATTTCATACCTTGATGCTATTTTAGGAAATGAAGTTATCATTAAAACATTAGATGGACCTGTAAGATTAAAAATACCAAAAGGTGTTCATTCTGGTCAACTAATAAAAGTACATGATAAAGGATTATATAAAAATCAAACTTCTGATAAGCGTGGAGATTTATTAATTAAAATAAGTATTTCTGTTCCAACATCAGTTTCTAAAGAAGAGAAAAAAATACTTAAAGAGTTAGAAGAACTTTCTAATTTTGAACCAAAAAATATTATTGATTAAACTAACTTAAAATAAAAGTTAGTTTTTTTATTTGAATATTGGCTATTTTTTATATAAAATCGTTAAGTATAAAATGAATATGAAAACTTGTATAATCCTTCATATCGGGAAGGAGTCTCTACCTAACACCAATGTTAGATTATGAGTTTTATGGTTTTCGCTATGCGTATTTTTTACGTAACGAAAACTTTTTTATTTTTTTGCTGAGTTCTTCATTGAATTTTATACATAGAAAGAATAGGCAAAATGGATAATAAAAGTCTAAAACAGACTCAAGTTGAGAATGAGTCTGAATTATTTATAAATGAAACACCTGAGCAAACGGCTCAGAGAAATAAGGAAGCTTTTGTCTTCAGCAACAATAAAGCTATCCGATCAATTGAAAAGTACTTTAAGTTTGATATTTTAGGTGCAATTATGAAAAAAGAAATCATTGGTGGTATTACAACATTTTTAGCACTAATGTACATACTTACAATAAACCCTGGATTAGTTTCAGGAACACCTTCAATTAATACTGGTGCTGGAAATATGAATTACTTTGGTATATTTTTTGCAACAGCATTGGTTTCTGGTATATGTTGTATAATTATGGGTTTATTTGCTAATATACCTGTAGCAATGTCAACATCAATGGGAATGAATGCATTGGTTAGTGTAAACATTGGAATTAGTGGTGGTTTAGGTTTTGAAGGTGCAATGATTGTTACAATGTTATCATCTGTTGTGTTTGTAACAGTTTCACTTACACCTTTAAGATCATTTATTATTAAATCAATACCAAAAGGAATCGTATTAGCTATTGGTGTTGGTATTGGTCTATTTATAGCTTATGTAGGTATTTCAAGCATGGGATGATTAGCTCAAGAAAATGGAATACCAATTGCTTCAGTAGCTACATTAAAAGATAATTACTTACCAATAATATTAGGTTCAATAACTTTATTATTAATTTTATTTTTAGCATTTAAAAAAATACCTGGAGCTGTAGCGATTGCTATTTTATCAATGTCAGTTATTGCAATTATATTAGCATCTACACTTCCTAGTGATTCAAAAGCTATTTCATTATTAGGCTCAGCTGACTTAAGAAAATGAGAAGGATGAAACTATGATTTTGATGGTTTTGCATGAAACTGAACTTCTACATTTAAAGCATTTGGTAATGCAAAAATTTGAACTTCACCAGTAACATATATTTCAATATTTGTTGTTATGTTAATTAATTTCTTTGATGCAACAGGAACAATGGCTGCATTTACACATCAATTAGATCAAAAAACAAATCAACATAAAGAAATAAGTCAAAAAGCTTTAGTTATTGATTCAATGGGAACAATGATGGCTTCAGTAACTGGAACAACGCCTTTAGGAGTTTTTGCTGAATCAGCAGCAGGTATAGAACAAGGTGCTAAAACAGGATTAGCAGCAGTTGTTAATGGAATTCTATTCTTATTGGCAATTATAATGTTCCCAATATTTAAATTAATTCCTCAACCAATTACAAGTGCTGCTTGTGTGTATATTGGAATTATGATGATTAAAGAAGCTGCTCATGTTGAATGAGATAAACCTGAATTTTTAGTTCCTACATTCTTATCAATTTTATTTATGATTGCAACTTATGAAATTGCAAATGGTGTTGCCATGGCATTTATAGGATATTCATTCATGATGATGATAACAGGGAAAGCTAAAAAAGTTCATCCAGCAGTTTATTGCTTATCTGTATTATTTGTAATATATTTTATTGCTTTTGCTTTCATACAAGTTAAGTAATTGAAATAAATTAAAATATGTTAAAATTAAATTACTCATTTGAGTAATTTTTTTGTTTAAGGAGGAAATATGAAAAGGAAAGTTATCGTAGGTTTAAGTGGTGGTGTTGATTCATCAGTTGCTGCTTATTTATTAATTCAACAAGGTTATGAAGTTGAAGGATTATTTATGCGAAACTGAGATTCCTCAGCAAATAATGATATTTTAGGAAATCAAGAAATTGATAATGATGTATGTCCTCAAGAACAAGACTATTTAGATTCATTAGAAGTTGCAAATAAATTAGGAATAAAATTACATAGAATAGATTTTGTTCAAGAATATTGAGAATACGTTTTTGAATACTTTATTAAAGAGTATAAAAAAGGAAGAACTCCAAATCCAGATATTTTATGTAACAAGTATATTAAATTTGATAAGTTTTTAAATCACGCAATAAATGAATTAAAAGCAGATTACATTGCAATGGGTCATTATGCAGGTGTTAGATTTAATGAAAAAACAAAGCAATATGAAATGATAAGAGCGGTTGATACAAATAAAGATCAAACATATTTTTTATGTCAATTGACTCAAAATCAACTTTCAAAAACTTTATTCCCATTACAAAGTCTAGAAAAACCTGAGATTAGAAAAATTGCTGCTGAACAAGGTTTAATTACCGCAGATAAAAAAGATTCAACAGGAATTTGTTTTATTGGTGAAAGAGAATTTACTAAATTTTTACAAAATTATATTTCAAATCAACCAGGTGATATTGTAGATATCAAAACTAATGAAGTTGTTGGTAAACATATTGGAGCAATGTATTATACAATCGGTCAAAGAAAAGGGCTAAATTTGGGTGGTATGAAAGAACCATATTATGTTGCAGCAAAAGACATAGACAAAAAAATAATTTATGTATGTCCTGCTAGTGATGAAAGTTATTTATTATCAAACAGCGCTATTGTTACAGAAATTAATTGATCATTAGATTTAAAAGAATATATGGATAATGTTGATGAATTTGAATGTACTGCAAAATTTAGATATAGACAACCAGATGTAAAGGTTAGATTAAATAAAATTAAAGATAATGAATATAAAGTATCATACGATGCTATTGTAAAAGCAGTAACTCCAGGACAAGAAGCAGTTTTCTATTTAAACGATATTTGTCTTGGTGGAGGAATTATTGATATAGTAGAATAATTTTAGAAAAAATAATTTATAATAATAAAGAAATTAAAAAGAAGGAATGATATTTTTATGGGTAATAGTGCAGGATTAATAATTCTTTTAGTTATGCTTGTTGTTGTTGTAGGTTTTGTAATCATTACAACAATTACTGGTAAAAAAGCAGCTAAAAAAGAAAAAGAACAAAGGTATAAAGCAGTTAGAAATGAAATCAAAGCATTTTTAGCTAAATCAGATAACAGAAAAAACATTAGAGTTGAATTTGAAAAGGTTTATTCAAGAAAAGGTCCTGAATATAAATATCGTGACGTATTTGATGTTGTTGTTGAATTAATTGAACCTAAAACTCAAAAGTCAATCGAAAGAAGAGCTTATGAAGTTGAAGGTATAACAACTAAAATTGATAAAAAGAACTATGCAACAAAATGAGTTGTTAATACAATTTTAGATTTAAATGAAACAGAGCAAAGAATTGCGATTGGTCAAAAAGAAGTTAAATTGACTAAAGAAGAAAGAAAAGCAATTAAAAAATCTGATCGTATAAAAGAAAAAGAGTTAGCTCAAATTGAAAAAGCTGAAATTAAAAAAATCAGAGCTGAAGCTAAAGAAAACAAAAAAAATCCAGTTATCCAAAGAACAACTGAAAATAAAGAAAAATTTGTTCCTGTTAGAAGTAGAGAAAAAAACTAATATTATCAATAACTTGCAATTATGTTTATAAATGCAAGTTATTTTTTAATAACCACATTTAAAGTTGATAAAATATTAATAATAAAAAGTTTTATAAGGAGATTAACCATGTTTAAATTAAAAGCTAAAGTTAATAAAGAAACATTTAAATTATCCATGAAAGAATGTGTTAAAAAAGCATGAATATGAGATAACAAAGAAAATTTTGCAAGTGCTGTTAATTGAAAAAAAGACAGAATACTTGAGATTGATGCTGATGCTAATTTTGATGATGAAAATGAATTTTCTGATTCAGCAGAATCAATTGATATATTTTCTGCATATTTAAACATTGAGTCACTTAATGAAAGTGAAAAAGAAGAGTTTCTTAAAAAATGAAATTCTGCATGAGATTCTGAAACTGGTTTTGACCCTGAATTATTTGCTGGAGAAACTATTGAAGATGGTAATGCATTTGGTGAAAAAGTTAGAGAATATTTTGACATGAAAAATATTATTGCTAATGATAAAAGAAGCGAAAAAAAATTAACAGCAAATCTTGATGAATTAAAATTTTTTGAAGCAGAGAAAAAAACAAAAGAATTACTTGAAGAAAATAAGTGTGAATATATTTATGAAGCAGCTTTTAGTTTTGATGACGAAAAGATAAGAACAAGATGTGACGTTTTAAAAATTAAAGATAATAAACATGTTGAAATAATAGAAGCTAAAGCAACAACAAAAGTTAAAGCTGAACACTTTTTTGACTTAATGTATCAAGTTTTTGTTTTAGAAAAATGTGGTTTTATAGTAGATGATATTTGTATTGCTAAAATAAATTCTGATTATGTAATGAATTCTGACTTAATAATAACTGAAAAAACATTTGGAGACCAAGCTAAAGAATTTATAAACAAACTTGGAAAAATTAAGTATGAAGAAATTAAAGATTTTGTAAAAAGCGATTTTACTGTTGAATATGATAATGAACCTATTGAAGTTGATTTAAATAAACTAATTTATCTTGACTATTTGACTTATGGTAAAAATGCCAAAAGACCAACTTTAAAGGATGATTTAAAAGCTTTTAGAGAAAAGTTTGATTTAGATCAAATATTTATGAATCTATCAAACCATTTAAATATGAAATTTGAAAATGGTGAAATACCAGAATTTTTACATAATAAAAAATGTACATTAAATTACAATAAAGATCGTGCTGGGAATTGAGATCATGGTTTTAATCATGATGAATATGATAATTGCTTTCATGTGATGAATTGATTTGATAAAGATGAACCAGGTTTTTGAAATATAGGAAAATTTAAACGTGCATTTAAATCACATGTTATAAGAAATTCAAAATCTCCTTACTTTAAAGACTATGAAAGTTTATTTGAACCAAGTATTGTTTTAAACAAAAAAGGAGAATCTTTTTTTCAAACAAACAGAATAGCTAAAAGAATGTTTGAAGTCTATAACCTTAAAAAACAATATCCAGAAGATGAATCAAAATGAAGAGTTATTGATTTAGATAATCTTGAATGAATAAACAGTTTATTAAGTGTTTATGAAAATTATCCTATTTATATGTATGATTTTGAAACTTCTAAATGAGCTATTCCAAGATTTAATTTAGTTAACACATACTATCAAACACCATTTCAATATTCTATTGATGTAATTGTAGATAATAACTATGATTACAATAAACCTGAAACAATGAAACACTACAGCTTTTTAAGCAGTGAACAAGATACAGATCCAAGAATTAAATTTATTGAAAACTTTATTAAAGATTCTTTTAAACATGGTCCTGGTGTTTATGTAGCTTATAATAAAAGTTTTGAACAAGGTGTATTGAGAAAACTGGCAATGATGTTTCCAAAGTATGCAAAACCATTAGCGTACATAATTCAAAATACAGTTGATTTAATGGACTTTTTTACAAGTGATACTAAAGGAACAGGAAGACCAGCATTTTTAATTTATCATCCTTACTTTAAAGGAAGTTATTCAATCAAAAAAACACAACCAAGTTTAGACCCAAGTTTTTCATATAATGATTTAGTTATTAATAAGGGTGATAAGGCAAGTGAAACATTTAGAAAATTTGTGGATGGTAGAATCCCAAAAGCAGCATGAGATTTAAAAGTAAAAGAAGGAATGCTTAAATATTGTGATAGAGATACTCTTGCAATGGTAGTTATTCTTAAAAAAGTGAAAGAATTAGTGGAGGCACATAATGGAAAAAATTAAAGTTATATTTTGTGGCACTCCACAAATTGGGGCTGACATTTTAACAACATTAACTGAAATGAAAAATGTTGAAGTAGTATTAGTTATTTCTCAACCTGACAGACCTGTTGGCAGAAAAAAAGAATTAAAGCCAACTCCTGTTAAAGAAATTGCTTTAAAAAATAATTTAAAAATAATTCAACCAGTTAAAATTTCTGAAGCCTATGAAGAAATTGCTCAAATCGAAACTGATTTTATTGTTACATGTGCTTATGGTCAATTTGTACCAACAAAAATATTAGATTTACCAAAAATTGATTCAATTAATGTTCATGGAAGTTTATTACCAAAATATCGTGGTGGTGCACCTATTCAGTATGCTATTAAAAATGGTGATTCTAAAACTGGTATATCAATTATGAAAATGGTTAAAAAGATGGATGCAGGTGATTATTATATTCAAGAATCAATTAATATTGAAGAAACTGATGATACAGGAAGCATGTTTGAAAAATTAGCTAAACTAGGTCAAAAAATGATTAAAGAAAATTTATTAAAAATTTATAATAATGAATTATCACCAATTGCCCAAAATGAAGATGAAGTAACTTTTTCAAAAAATATTTCAACAGAAGAAGAAAAAATTAATTGAAATGATTTATCAGTTAATGTTTGAAATCATATCAGAAGTTTATCACCATGACCAATAGCTCATACATTCAAAGGCGAAGAAAGATACAAAATTCAAAAAGTACAAATTTTAAATAATAATGTAGAAGCAAAACCAGGAACAATAGTTAATATTAGTGAAAATGGAATAGACGTTCAAACAAATGATGGTCAAGTTCAAATTCTACTTATTCAAAAACCAGGTAAAAAAATGATGGAAGCAAGTTCATACAAACTGAACAATCTTTCTGATTTAAAAGTTGGTGATTATTTTGAGTAAAAGATGAACAATTAAATATATATGTTTAATTGGAATGCTAACGGCGTTGCTTGTAACTTTATCATTAGTAACTATGTTATTTACTGCTGATGGTATTGCTATTCAATTTACAACAGGAGTTTATTTAACATTCTGTTATTTAGTACCAGGATATGGAATGTTAGTTTCTGGAATTGTGTATGGAGCAATAATGGATTTAGCTTTAAATTCTGTTATTACAATGGGTATAACTATTGCAATAAATATTTTAATGTTTTTAATTATGAAGTTTGGTTCAAAAATATTTACTAAACATATTGCAGTAATTTTAGCGGCTAGCTTAGTATTTTTATATATACCATTTTTATATTATGTTGTTTGAAATACACTACAAATTTCAACAAGAAATGGTCTAGCTGTAAAAGAAGCTATTGTTGATAGTATTCAATGAATTATTTCAATTATAGTTTTTGAAGTAATGTTTTTAACTTTATCAAAAACAAAACTAAATGAAAAACTTTCAAACTTTTAGGTTAAATGCTATAATTTACTATGATTAAAATCAAAATCTTAAAAAGAAAGAAGGAAAACAAATGTCAGTAAATGATTTACGTCCTGGAACAACATTTATATACGAAGGTAATTTATTTGTTGTTATTGAACAGTCTTTCTCAAAATCAGGAAGACAACAAGGAAAAGTTAGTGTAAAAGCTAAAAACTTAAGAACTGGATCAAGAGTTGAAATAACTTTCACTGGTGGAGAAAAAGTTGAAAAAGCAATGATTGAAAGAAAAGATATGCAATATTTATACAATGATGGTACAGATGCATACTTAATGGATACAGATACTTATGAACAAATTCAAATACCAATGACTAGATTAGAATGAGAAAGTAAATTCTTAACAGATGGATTAATGATTAAAATGACTGAATATGATGGAGAAGTTTTAGGAATTTCTTTACCAGATAAAGTTGAATTAGAAGTTACTGAAGCTGAAGCTGCAGTTAAAGGTGATACAACAAGTGGAGCATTAAAAAAAGCTGTTGTTGAAACTGGATTAGATATTATGGTTCCATTATTTGTTAATGTAGGAACAAGAGTTATTATTTCTACAACAGATGGAAAATACAGCGGTAGAGCTCAATAATAATAAAATAAGAAAAAGAGGTGTAAGAATATGTATATTTCAATAGAAAGAAATAATCGTGGAGCATTAGAGATTGAAGTTAATGCTTTAAATAAGTTAATTCAAAATACAATCTTAATGCGTTCAAATTCAGATTTGAATAATGTAGACAATATTGAAGTATTAACAGACTTATACCACGATAACTTACTTTACGTTTTAATTAAAATTGATTTAAAAAACAAAAAACAAATGTTAGAAGAAAATCAGATTAATAAAATTGTTGAAGAAATAATTGTAAAAACATTAAGCATAAAGCCTAAAAATATAGCTGTTGCTTATAAGAGATAGAATAAACGAGGAATAGAAAATGAAATTCACAGAATTAAAAATTATCGAACAAGGTCAAGGTAAATGAACTGTTACTATTGATGGAACAGAATGAACAGAAACTTTAAAAAAAGCAAAAAACAGAGTTCTTGCTAACTTAGAAGTTCCTGGATTTAGAAAAGGAAAAATTCCTGCTGCTCAAGCTGAAAAATATGTAACTCCTTCAAAAATTTATAATGAAGCTTATAGAATGATGGTTTCACCTGCTTTTGATTTTGCTAGAGCTCAAGAAGTTAAAGTTGAACCAATGAACTCACCAGAACCAATTCCAGCAAAAGTAAGTGAAAAAGAATTAGTTATTGAATTCTTATTTGACTTAAAACCTGAAATTAAATTAGGTGATTACAAAAACATTAAAACAGTTAAAAAAGAAACTGTTGAAGTTACAAAAGAAGAAATTGAAGCAGTTATTGATCAATACTGTGAACAATTCATTATGGAAAAACCAAAAGCTGCTGATGCAAAAATTGAAAAAGGTGACATTGTTACTTTTGACTTTAAAGGATTTATGGATGGAGAAGCTTTCAAAGGTGGAGAAGCTAAAGGACATAAATTAGTTATTGGTTCAAACCAATTCATTCCTGGATTTGAAGATTCAATGATCGGTTTAGGACTTGGAGAAGCTAAAATTGATGTAACTTTCCCAGAAGGTTATACTCCAGAATTAGCAAACAAACCTGCAACTTTTGAATTAAACATTACTGAAGTTAAAGCAAGAGAATTACCTAAAAAAGATGATGAACTTGTTAAAGATTTAAATTTACCTAATGTTGAAACTTTTGCTCAATTTGAAGCAAAAGTAAAAGAAGACATTACAAAACAAAAATTACAAAATGTTAAAAATCAATTCGTTAATGATTTAATTACTGAAATAATTAAAAACTCAACAATCGAATTACCTAAATCAGCAATTGAAAATCAAACAGCAGATTTAAGAAAAGAATTTGAAGCTCAATTAAAACAACAAGGATTAGATATTAAAAAATATAAAAAAGTTACTGGTTTATCAGATGAAGCTATTAAAGCTGAATTAACAGCTGATGCTAAAAATAAATTAGAAACTTACTTAGTTACATCTGAAATTAGAAGTAAAGAAAAATTTGAAATTACTGAAGAAGCAATCAATGCTAAATTCGAAAACTTAGCAGCACAATTTGGAATTCCTGCTGATCAAATTAAAACTATGGTAAATCCTGAGATGTTAAAATCAGAAATTGTTAACGATTTATTAGTTGATTTCTTATATTCAAATAACGGATAATTATAAAATAAAACAAACCTTATAAAGGTTTTTTTATTTTTAGCACTCTACTATTGTAATTGCTAATCAATATGATAATATATACTTAACCACATAGGAGGTTAACAAAATGAGTAAAAAAATAAAACTACCTATTTTCCAAATAAGAGGTTCATTTATTGTTCCTGGAATCAAAGAAAATTTAGAAGTTGGAAGAAAAAACACATTAGCGAGCGTTAATTATGCGATTAAAAATTCAAATAATCAAATGATCGCAATACCACAGATTGATGCATCTGTTGAAAAACCTGAATTTTCAGATTTGCATGAATTTGGAATTTTAATTGATTTTGAAGTAATCAAAGAATGAAAAGATAATTCATTAACTATTAGTACAAACCCTATTCAAAGATGTAAAGTAATTAGCTTTTTTGAAAATGAAGATCAAGTGCAATATGCAGAAGTTGAATTAATTGAATCAATTAATGATTTTAGTGATGAAGAGTTAAAAGAACTAATTGAAAAAATTTCAGAAGCTATCAAAACTAAAGCTAGTTTAGTTACAAAACAAATTAAGCAGTTAATATCAGGTGAATCTGATGATTTAAGCTTAGCTTTTGATTCAATTATGTTTAAACTGGCTCCATCAAAAATATTGACAAACCCAGAATACATAACATCTCCATCATTAAAAACAAGATGATCAATTATTGAAAAAATAATTTTTGCTGAAGATGGAATCATAACAAGAAATGCAGAATCAATTGATGCAGCAAGACAAAAGAATGAAATTGAACAAGAACTAAACCATAAATTAAAAGAAAAAATGGATAAACAACAAAAAGAATATTATCTAAGAGAAAAAATGAGAATTATCAAAGATGAATTAGAAGATGAAGATGATTCTGATGATAGTTCATTAGAAAAATATAAAGAACGTTTAGCTAAAGAACCATTCCCTGAAGAAGTTAAAAGAAAAATTATGGCTTCTATCAAAAGAGTTGAAGCACTTCAATCAGGAACTCCTGAATGAAATACTGAGAAAAATTACATTGATTGAATGATGAGTATTCCTTGATGGGAAGAAACTGAAGATTTAACTGATTTAAAATATGCTAAAGAAGTTTTAGACAAACATCATTATGGTATGAAAAAAGTTAAAGAAAGAATTATTGAATACTTAGCTGTTAAAACTAAAACAAAATCACTAAAAGCACCAATTATTACATTAGTTGGTCCCCCAGGTGTAGGTAAAACAAGTTTAGCAAAATCAATTGCAGAAGCAGTTGGAAAAAACTTTGTTAAAGTAAGTTTAGGTGGAGTTAAAGATGAATCAGAAATTCGCGGGCATAGAAAAACTTATGTTGGTTCAATGCCAGGAAGAATTATTCAAACAATGAAAAGAGCAAAAGTAAAAAACCCATTATTCTTGCTTGATGAAATTGATAAAATGGCATCTGATCACAGAGGTGATCCAGCAAGTGCAATGTTAGAGGTTCTTGACCCAGAACAAAACAAAGAGTTTTCAGATCATTATATTGAAGAACCATATGATCTAAGCCAAGTTATGTTTATAGCAACAGCTAACTATCCTGAAGATATTCCTGAAGCCTTATATGACCGCATGGAAATCATAAATTTATCTAGCTATACTGAAATTGAAAAAGTTAAGATAGCACAAGATTATTTAGTTCCAAAAGCAATAGAACAACATGAATTAACTTCAGAAGAAATTTCATTTACTGAAGGTGCAATTAATGAAATTATTAAATATTACACTAGAGAAGCTGGTGTTCGTCAATTAGAAAGACATATTAATTCTATTATTAGAAAATATATTGTTAAAAATCTAAATGGTGAAATGGATAAAATTGTTATTGATGAAAAACAAGTAAATGATTTATTAGGTAAAAGAATTTTTGATCACACTGAAAAACAAGAAGAATCTCAAATTGGTGTGGTTACAGGTTTAGCATATACACAATTTGGTGGAGATATTTTACCAATTGAAGTAAGTTTATACCCTGGTAAAGGAAATTTAATTCTTACAGGTAAACTTGGTGAAGTTATGAAAGAATCTGCAACAATTGCGTTAACTTATGTTAAATCAAACTTTGAAAAATTCGGAGTAGATAAAAAAGTATTTGAAGAAAATGATATTCATATGCACGTTCCTGAAGGAGCTGTTCCAAAAGACGGACCAAGTGCTGGTATCACAATTACAACTGCTTTAATTTCTACACTTTCAGATAAACCAGTTTCAAAAGAAATTGGAATGACTGGTGAAATTACACTAAGAGGAAATGTATTACCAATTGGTGGATTAAGAGAAAAATCAATTTCTGCTTCAAGAAGTGGATTGAAAACAATCATTATTCCAAAGAAAAATGAAAGAGACTTAGACGAAATTCCAGATGAAGTAAAAGCAAAACTAAAAATTATACCTGCTGAAAAATATGAAGAGGTATTTGCAATAGTTTTTAAAACAAAATAAGAGTAAAATAATAACTAGTAAAAACTAGTTATTTTTTATTAAGGAGGAATTATGAATACACCATTAGCATATTTATTAAGACCAAAGACAACATCTGAAATTATAGGTCAAGAGAATCTATTAAAAGAAGATGGTTTGATTAAAAAAATGATTAGTAACAATTTTTGTAGATCATTAATCTTTTATGGACCAAGTGGGGTTGGTAAAACTTCATTTGCTATAGCATTAGCTAATGATCTTAATATTGAATATGATTTGTTTAATGCAAGTTATGATAAAAAAGAAAATCTAACTAAAATTATTGATAAAGCTATAAATAAAGAAAGATTTATTTTAATAATTGATGAAATACATAGATTAAACCGTGACAAACAAGATATACTTTTGAACTTTATGGAGAGTGGGAATGTCTATTTATTTGCAACAACTACAGAAAATCCATTTTTTACAATTAATCCTGCTATTAGAAGTAGGGCCACAATATTAGAATTAAAAAGAGTAAGTCATGATGAATCTTTTGCTTTTGTAAACAAATTAATTAAAGATAAAAAAGTAGATATTAATATTAAACCTGAATCACTTAAATACTTATGTGAATTAAATAGTGGAGATATTAGAAGTCTTTTAAATAATATTGAACTATTTCATAATTTATATAAAGGTGAAGAAATTACAATTGATTTAATTTCTTCAATTATTTCTCAAGGGAAAAATCCAAGTGGAGCTACTGGAGATGATTTTCATGATTTAAAATCAGCATTACAAAAATCAGTTAGAGGTAGTGATGTTGATGCTAGCTTACATTATTTTAGTAGATTATTATCTATTGGAGATTATGAAACTTTAATGCGAAGAATGGTTATTATGGCATATGAAGATATAGGATTAGCAAATCCAAGTTTACCACCAAGAGTTATGCAAGCATGTGATGCATTTAGACAAATTGGAATGCCTGAAGGAATTATTCCATTAGGTTTAGTTATTATAGAAATGGCTTTAAGTCAAAAATCAAACTCTGCTTTAATGGCAAGTGGAAAAGCTTTTGAAGATGTTAAAAATGGAATGGCATATGAAGTCCCACTTCATTTAAAGGATAATCATTATAAATCAGCTGTTAAATTAAATAGAGGTGTTAACTATTTATACCCACATGTTGAAGAAAAAGGTTGAGTTGCTCAACAATATTTACCTAATGAGATAAAAAATATTAAATATTTCAAACCAAAAACAAACTCTGCTTATGAAAGAAAACTTTGATCTTTATATGAGGAGATGAAAAAATAATACTAAAAGAGGAGTTATTAAAATGAAAAAGATACTTATTGTATTAACTAATACAAACCAATATGGTAATTACAATGAAAAAACTGGATTGTGGCTTGGTGAAGCAACCGAATTTATCATTTTTTTAAAAAAGACTGATATTAAATTTGAATTTACTTTCATTAGCCCTAAGGGAGGAAAAGTTCCTGTAGATCCAAGAAGCTTAAAATTTGCAAGTGAGGAAGATATTAAACTTTATAAAGATAAATGATTTGTTGATAAAGCGTTAACTAATTCATTAAAACCAAGTGATATAAAAGATGAGGAATATGATTGTATATATTTCACAGGTGGTCACGGAGTAATGTGAGATTTTACAAATAACAAAGAAATTCACGACATAGCTTTAAAAATTTATGAAAAAAATAAAATAGTATCTTCAGTTTGCCATGGAATCGCAGGTTTACTTTATTTAAAGGATAAGAATAATAAGTTTATTATTGAAAGTAAAAATATTACAGGATTTACAGCGACAGAAGAAATTTTAAGTGGTAAATATAGGAAGGTACCTTTTCTTAATAAAAAAATAGCAATTAAAAATAATGCTAATTTTAAAAGCAAAAGATTTTATAAGCCATACGCGTTAAAGGACGGAAATTTAATTACAGGACAAAACCCCTTTTCTGTAAATAAAGTAGCTAAATTGGTTTATGAAAATATTTAATTAAATACAAAGAATAATAAATTTTTAATTTTTTTTTAAAGAGTTTTTTAATTTTTTCATTTTTTGGAAAAAATTTTCAAAATTTGTTGCAACTTGATAAAAACTTATGCTATTATTAAAAAGTCCCTGATTGGGAAATGATCTTTGAAAACTAAATAGAACAACAATTGTACAATCCTGTAACAATTTCAAATTGAGTACAGAATAATATACAAAAAAATATAATAGTCAGAATCAAAACAATAATTTAAAATGAGAGTTTGATCCTGGCTCAGGATAAACGCTGGCGGCATGCCTAATACATGCAAGTCGAACGGAGGTGCTTGCACCTCAGTGGCGAACGGGTGAGTAACACGTATCTAATCTACCTTCTAGCGGGGGATAACTTTTGGAAACGAAAGGTAATACCGCATGTGGATGTTATTATCGCATGAGAAAACATTCAAAGATCCGTTTGGATCACTAGAAGATGAGGATG
>NZ_JNJC01000007.1 GCF_000701525.1 Mesoplasma grammopterae ATCC 49580
ATTAATTAATAAAGAAAACTTAAATATCAAATCAATTACAAAAGACAACGGAATGGAATTCAATCTTATACATGAAGTTACACAGGAACTAAATATACCACTTTATACATGTAATACCTACGCTTCTTGTGAAAAAGGTACTAATGAAAATTTTAATGGATTAATCAGAAGATATTTACCTAAGAAAACAAATTTTACAAATTTGAAGGATGATAATATAATAGAAATATTAAATGAAATAAATAAAATGCCTCGTAAAATTCTGAACTACAAATCAGCTCAGGAATTTTATGAGACATTCGGTTAGAAGTGTTGCACTTCCAATTTTAATTTATACTTACTTTCATTTTTGGAAAATAAGTGTTTTTTTTATTTGAAAATTATTTCTTCACCCTTGATATCAATTGTTTTTTTATTTTTAAATCCAGATGTTTTATTAACATTCATTATTTTATAGGCTTTTTCCAATTGATTAGTGTCACCTTCAATTTTTGCAATAAAGTTCATATTATCAACAACTGTTGAAAAATAATTTCCTCTTAAAGAAAACGCATGAACACCTTTTTTATAAATTGTAACTTCATCATTTGGACATTTTCTTTTTAAGAAAAACTTTAAGCTATCTAATGGACAGGTTGTGTTGTCTGTTATTGCGTGTGTATATCTAAAAGGAAATGCTGCATATTCAAATTTATCTAAACTATCATATTCATCAAAACCAATATTTGTTAAATATTTTTGATAATTAAAAAAACCTTTAATTAATACATCTTTTCTTCTTTTACCTATCTTAATCATTCTGTTTGAAAGTAAATGCACAAGCAAACTGTTTAGAGAAATATAACCAACATCAGAAATTCCTCATTTAATATTTTTATGTTTAATAAGTTCTGTATTATTACCAATATTATTTATTATGAAAGCACCTAAACTTACTCCAAATAAACCTATATAAGCATCATCAACTTTATTGTTTAAAAAATCTATTATTTCTTCTAAATCTTTTGTTTCTGCAATACCCAAAGTCATTTCTTTAACTTTATCACTTTTACCATGATCTCTTAAATCATAGGTTAATACATTGTAACCCATCGCCATAAATGGTTTAGCTCAAATATACATTCAGTATTTATGACCAGTAAATCAATGATTCATAATTACCCATTTTTTGCCTTCATTGATTTTACACATTGAAATAGATATTTTAACTTTATCTTTAGTTAAGATAAATGTTTCTTCAATATTTTCTAAAGGTTCATTGAATAATAATTCTTTTTTTCTATATAACAGTTTGCTTATTCTATTTATGGATTTAATTTCTTTTTTCAATCTTACTCTCGTACCAGTGAAAAACTTGCAAGGTTTTTCTAGTGTTCCATGGATAAATTTAACACACTTGAAAACTAATTTGAATAAATTAATTTTTTTCATTATTGTATGTTTCCTTCTTTAAATATTAAATAATTTTTTTTGCATTTATTATTTTCACTTAAATCATTGTCAAAAATAATTTTTATACAATCAGAGCATAAATCCTTAACTTCATTATGAAAAATAAAAAGGTTTTCAGAATTAAAAAATGAATTTTTTATAAAGCTTTGTAAAAAAGTATTATAAAAGTTTTCATTAACCTGATTTTCAAAAAATAACATATCTATATTATCATTTTTTTGCTTACCAAAATCAGAGTAATTTTTAAGTTTTTTTTCAAAAACTATTAAAGCTCTTTTTGGTAATGATTTTGCGACTTCAAAAACAAATTTTAAATTAGTTTTTTTATTTACTATTATCATATAAAAATCAACTTCTGATAAATTTTCATTTCCAAATTTTTTTGTTTCTAATTGATTTAAATCACACGTATTTTTTATTTTATTAAAAACCTTATTTCACTTTTTGTTTCTTTTTGAAAAATTATAAATATTAATTTTTATTTTCATGTTTCACCTTTTAAACATATTTTACTATTAAACAAAAAATAAACACAACTAAGAGTTGTATTTATTCATTATATTTTGAAATGTTGTATCCTTAGTTCAATCGTTTATGAAATCTGAAATATTTTTTGATGATTGTATAATTTCTGCTAACTCTTCTGATTTAAATTTTGACATTACTCAATCAATAATTTTTCATCCTTCTTCAGGTTGACCTATACCGATTCTGTATCTATTAAAATTTTGATTTCCTAAGTGTTGAATTACAGATTTTATCCCATTATGTCCAGCAGCAGAACCATTCATTTTAAATTGATTTTTACCAACCGGGAAATCTTTCTCATCATGAAGAACTACTAAGTCTTTAATGTCAATTTTATAATAATGCATAATTTCTTGAATTGCAATTCCAGAATTATTCATATAAGTTTGAGGTTTAACAAATAATACTTTTTCATTATTAATAGTTGAAAAGAAAATTATTGAATTATGATCATTTTTTTGTTGAGTGTACCCATATTTTTCAATAAGTTGGTCTAATGCTATTCATCCTGCATTATGTCTTGTAATCTCATATTGAGATCCATAATTTCCTAATCCTACTATTAATTTCATTTTATTTCCTCTTATTTATTTTTTAAATTTGTTTACTATACATTGAGCTCTATCTCAAATGATTTGTTTTTTATTGTTATAAACTTCTGTTAAAGATTCATGGCTAATTGATGAATCAATCATTTCAGCAAGCAATGGAGCCACTGAAATTATTTTTAAACCATTGAATTTTTTTTCTTCTGCTAATTGAATTGTATTAGTTACAACAACTTCTTGGACAATCCCTTCATTTATTGCTGATTCCATTCTTTCTTTTGCAGGCCCATTAAATAAACCATGACAAGCAAAAATATGTACATCTTTAGCACCTTGTTCTTTTAATGCTTTTGCTGCGTTAATTATTGTTCCACCTGTGTCTATCATGTCATCAATGATGAAACAATGTTTGTCTTTTATATCACCTAGAACAAATTCAACTTCAGCTTTATTCGGTTCTGGTCTTCTTTTACCAATAACCGCAATCCCATTAGTTACACCGCCTGTATAAGATTCAACTTTATGAACCCTTGTCATTCCACCATAATCTGGAGAAACTAAAATACAATTAGCAGGATCTCAATTATTTAATTCAATTGTATCTATAATTTCAGTTGCTAATGTTTGAGCTGTATAGAAATTATCCATTGGAACATCAAAGAATCCCATTGATTGAGGAGAGTGAATATCAATTGACATAACTCTGTCAGCCCCTGCTTTAGTTAATAAGTCAGCAACTAATTTTGATGTAATTGGTTGTCTTCCTTTAGCTTTTCTATCTTGTCTTGCATAACCATAGTAAGGAATAACTACATTAATTTTTTCAGCGCTTCCTCTTTTGAAAGCATCAATAGCAATTAATAATTCCATTATACTTTCATTTACTGGTGTTGATGTTGATTGTATTACAAAGATTTCTTTACCTCTAACTGAGTCTAAAGATTCTATTAATATTTCACCATCAGCAAATTTTAAAGTTTTAACTTCTTTTCTTTTTACCCCTAAAATATCACAAATTTCTTGTGCTAGTTCAACCCCTTGAGTTAAACCAAATATATGTACATTTTCTTTTTTTGAAAGCATTTTTAATTTTTCCCCTTTTTTTTATAATATCAAATTATTTATTTAATGTTCTGTTATATATCTTCTCAACATTTCTTATGAAGTAATTAATATTAAAAAGTTGATTTAATACTTCTTTATTATCAATATATTTTTCTATACCGTTATTAATTAAAGATCGTTTGAAGTCTACTTTATTATTCATTGTTTCAAAAGTACATTTTTGAATGAAATCATATATTTCTTCTCTTGATTTATCGCAATTAATAAGAAGGTAATTTAATATTGGTTGACTGTAAAAAACATTGAATTGAGAATTAATGTGTTCTAACATTTTATTTTCATCTATTACTAAATCATCTAATGTATTTTTTAATCTATCTAATGTGTAAACTAAAACATTGAATACGTCACTAAAAATAATTCTTTCATTAGAACTATGTGAAATATCTCTTTCATGTCATAACACATTATTTTCAAAAGCTGTATTAGTAAATGATCTCAAGTATCTTGAAAGACCAGTTATATTTTCAGAACTTATTGGGTTTTTTTTATGAGGCATTGAGCTTGACCCTTTTTGATTTGCTTTAAAACCTTCATGTCATTCTTGAACTTCACTTCTTTGAAATAATCTTATTTCAGTAGCAATTTTTTCAAGAGTAGATGCAATGTTGGCAAATACGCTTATCAAAAATGCATGTCTATCACGTTGAGTTACTTGAGTTGATATATTATCAATCCCTAAACCCATTTGTTCTGCAACAATTTCTTCTATTTCAAATTCTAAATTAGCGTAGTTTCCCATTGAGCCAGATATTTTTGCTACTTCAATTTGTTTTCTGGCTAATGAAAATCTTTCAATTTGTCTGTTTATTTCATCAAATCATAATAGAAATTTAAGTCCTAAAGAAGTTGGTTCACCATAAATACCATGAGATCTTCCCATTGTTAAAGTTTTTTTATAGATTAATGCTTTCTCTTTTAATGTATTTTTTAAATTTATTAATGACTCTAAAACAACTTCATTAGATTCTTGTATTAATTTGTTTTGTGCTGTATCAACAACATCAGTTGAAGTCAAACCAAGATGAATTCATTTTTTTTCATTACCTAGTGTTTCAGAAATAGCTCTAGTAAACGCAACAACATCATGACGTGTTTCATTTTCTATTTCTAGCATTCTATCAATGTTTATTTTTGCATTTTTATCAATTAGCAAATATTCTTCTTTTGAAATAACATTTAATTTCATTCATGCAAAAGTTACTTTTTTCTCTACATCAAGTCAAACATTTAATTTATTGTTTTCGTCTCAAATCTTTTCTATCTTATTTACAGAATATCTTTTTATCATATTTCACCTTAAATTTTCTACATTATTTCTTTAGTTATAACAGTTTGTAATCTATCAGGACCTACTGAAAATCCAGTTATTTCAACTTCACAAATTTCTGCAATTTTATTTAAATAGTTTTTTGCATTTAATGGCAATTCTTCGAAATGCTTAACTTTTGTTATATCTTCTTTTCAACCTGGCATTGAAATATAATTTGCTTTACACTTTTTATGTTTAGAGCTTGTTGCTGGAATATAATTTATTTCTTCTCCATTTAAAATATATTTATCACAAATAAGTAATTCTTCAACTCCTGATAATACGTCTAAAAGAGTTATAAATAAGTAATCAATTCCTGAAGTTCTAATTGCATGTTTTAATGCAACTAAATCTAATCATCCAACACGTCTTGGTCTTTTAGTATTTGATCCATACTCATGTCCACGTTCTCTTATACCATCACCAACTTCATTTAGTAATTCAGTAGGAAAAGCTCCTGCTCCAACTCTTGTTGAATAAGCTTTTACAACACCTAAAGTATTATTAATTAATTTATGAGAAATACCTGTACCTGTTGATGCGTTGTTTGCTGAAGTATTTGAGCTAGTTACGTATGGATAAGTCCCATGATCAATATCTAATAAAGCTCCTTGTGCTCCTTCAAATAAAACTTTTTTACCATTTTTAATAGCTTGCTCAACAAAAATACCTGTATCTGTAACACAATCTTTAATTACGTTATATGCATTTATTAAATTAGCATAAGTTTCTTCAAAATCAATGCTTTCAACATTAAACATTCTGTCTAAGAACATCATTTGATATTCAAAAATTTCTTTAAATGTTTCTTTAAAATCTTCTTCTTCAATATCAGCAACTCTAATTCCTAATCTTGCAGCTTTATCTTGATAAGTTGGTCCAATACCTCTTTTTGTTGTACCAATTTTTCTTGCTCCTCTTGATTCTTCTTGAGCGCCATCTATTAATATATGATATGGCAATATTAATTGAGCTCTATCAGAAATTAAAAGTTTACCTAATTTAACTCCACTGTTTTTAATTGTTTCAAGCTCTTTTACTAAGTTTATTAAGTTTACAACACAACCATTACCAATTACACTTGTTACTTCGCTATTAAAAATACCTGAAGGAATGATAGTTACTTTATGTTTTTGACCATTAAAGTTTATAACATGACCTGCATTATCACCACCAGCAAATCTAACAACTACATCTGCTTTTTGAGCAAAGCAATCTGTCATTTTACCTTTACCTTCATCTCCTCATTGACTACCAACTACTACTAATGAATTTATTTTTCTCATAAAAATCCTTTTCTAAATAAAAAATAACCTCGATGCTTTTTACGCATTTTGAGGTTATTTTTGTATTACTTGAGTTATTTTTGATAAAGTTTTATTTAGTTTATTTAACTGAATTAAAACCTTCATGATAACTCCTTTATCTTTAAATTACTTTTTTATTATATATAAAAATATTGTTAATTAAAATAGTTATCTTAAATCAGATTAGTTTTTGTTATTCTTTAATTTATTTAATTCTTCTTGTTGTTCAACAACTACATTGTTTAATTTTCTTAATGCATTGTCAAAAAATAAAATTAAATTAGATTGAAGAATTGATAAAGAAACAATTCTATCTTTTCTTTCATCATCTGGCATTTCAGTTGATTGTAAAAATTCCATTTGTTTATTATATTCAGTCATTCCTGCTTGTAGACTTTGTAAAATATTTGGAAGAGCAATTTTATTAAAATCTAATTCTGTAAAAATATCAGGTCTTCCTAAATCTTCTTCAGTTGAATAATCATTTGTGTCAAATTGAACAGATTCTGTTTTAAAGAAAACATTGTAAACTTCTATAATTTTTTGAATATTTTCTAATCTAATCGCAGATGAAAGGTTAGTTCCACTTATTTCGATTTCTTTTAAATTTGTAGATTGAGTAATTCCTAAGTTTCCCTTAAAAATTGCATAAATATCATCATGAGATAATTCTTTATTTTGTAGATCAACAATAACAGTTCCAGATTTATCTTTTGGTAAACCAAAACCTAGTAATCTATTAGGTTGATTAATATCTGGTCTTAAAACTAAGAATACGATATCTCCACTTAGTAATGGATTCATTTGTACATCAACTAAATCTTTAGCGTCATAAAATGTTCATGTATTAATTTTCATATTTGTTCCTCTATTTTCTTATTTCATATTATATATTAAAAATGCATTAATTATTTTTTAAGTAATTCAAACATTGTTTTAACAATATAACCTTGTCCCTTTAATCCTACTCTTACAACTCTTGAACAATCAATATGAAGAAACTCTTTATCTTCTGCAAAGAAAGTTAGGAATGCTGCTGCAGTTGAACCTCCTGGCCCTTTGATGCATGAATTAGTTAAATCTGCTAAAACTGAATCATTCTTAACTTGTTCTTTATGTTCAGCAAAAATTGGCAATCTTCAAAATCTTTCTGTTGTATAGTTTGATGCTTCATTTAATTTTTTTCACATTTCATCAAATTCTGTGAAAACTCCAGAAGCTGATTCTCCAAGTGCCATTGCAGTAGCACCAGTTAAAGTTGCAATGTCATAAACAACATCTGCATTTTTTTCTCTAACAGCATATGTTATACCATCCGCTAATACCAATCTTCCTTCAGCATCAGTATTGCTAATTTCAATAGTTAAACCATTTTTAGATTTTATTATTGATTCTGGTAGTACTGCTTTTTGTCCAATTTTATTATCAGTAAATAATCCTATAGCAACGAAATTAATTTTAGCTTTTGCCTCTGCCAATGCCATTGCGATTGACATAACTATTGCCGCACCAGTCATATCAAATTTCATTCCTTCAATAAAAGCTGATGGTTTTAAATCATAACCTCCAGTGTCAAAGCAAATTCCTTTACCTACAAGGGCTATCTTTTTGCCACAAGGATTATTGTTAAATTCCATAACTACAACATTAGCCTCATGATTTGAACCTTGGTTTACTGCTAAGATTAAATTCATATCTAATTCTTTTAACTCTTTATTTTTTAATACACTAACTTTTAATCCCTCTATTTTTGAAGAATCTTTTAAAAGCTTTTCACCATAAAAATCACTAGTTCCAATATTTGGTGGAAAATCTTGTAAATCTCTAGCATAATTAACGTATTTATTTTTTAAAATGTTTTCAACTAATAAGTCAGAAAATTCTTCAGACTGATCTATATTAAACAAATAATCATTTGTCATTACATCTTTTTTATATGTTATAAATTTGTGTGTTTCAAACAAAATAACATCACAAACTACATTAAAAATTATTTCTTTATTTATGTTTGGTATAACTTTAGCAAAACTATTAAAATCAATATTAGTATCACCTTGACACATTTGAATAAAACTTGCTAACCCTAATTTTAGTTGTCTTAAGTAAGACATTGAATCTTTTTTAATAACAAGATAGAAAGTTTTGCTTTCACTAATAAAAGTTACAGAACTTGGTTTATCAAGAATATTAATATTTATTTCATTGTTGGGCACAGCAATTAATTTATATTCTAATTTATTTGTATTTATTGTTATCATATAAACTCTTTTCTATTTAAAAAAATCATAAGTATATACTTATGATTAATTTTTATTATTTTAGAACTTCAAATAATGTTTTAATTAAAACACCTTGTCCACGTCCATCAATATCTGCTGTTCCAGCAATATCAAAGTGAATAAATGGTTTTTCTTCAGCGAATTCATTTAAGAATGCTGCTGCAGTTGAACTTCCTTCATATCCTTTAACAGCATTTGATAAATCTCCTAAAACTGCTCCAGATTTAACTCTTTCTAAATGTTCTTCAAAGATTGGTAATCTTCACATTCTTTCTCTAGTTTTTAATGAAGCTGCTTCAAATGTATTTCATAGTTCATCTTGATGAGTAAATACACCAACAGCTGAACTTCCTAAAGCAATTACTAACGCTCCAGTTAAAGTTGAAGCTTCAATAATTTGTTCTACACCTTTTTCTCTAATAGCATATGTCATACCATCTGCTAAAACTAATCTTCCTTCAGCATCAGTATTGTTGATTTCTACAGTTAAACCATTCATTGATGTTAAAACTGATTCTGGTAAAGTTGCATTCTGTCCAATTTTATTATCAGTGAACATTGCTACAGCAACTACATTTGCTTTAGCTTTAGCTTTTGCTAACGCCATAGTAGCAGATAACATAATAGCTGCCCCTGACATATCAAATTTCATACCTAACATTGAAGCTGAAGGTTTTAAGTTGTACCCTCCAGAGTCAAAACAGATTCCTTTTCCAACTAACCCTGTTTTTGGTTTTGAAGAATCTCCACAGTATTCCATAACAACAATTCTTGGTTCATGAGCTGATCCAGCATTAACTCCTAAGAATAATCCCATTCCGAATTTTTCTGCTTCTTTTCTTCCAAGAACAGTAACTTTTAATCCTTCAATGTTTGCTGCATCTTTTGATACTTTTTCAGCATAGTATTCACTTGTTCCAATATTTGGAGGTGTATCTTGTAAATCTCTAGCATAATTAATAAATTCTGTTTTAATAGCTGCAGCAGCTTCTAATTCAGAAAAGTCATTTTTAGTTTCAATATTGAATTCAATTTTGCTTGGTTTTGATTCTTTTTTGAATGAAACTACATCATGTGATAAGAATGAAATTGTTTCATAAACTGTGTTAAAAACTAAATCTTTATTTTCTTCTCCTAATTGATTAATAATTGAGTCTAAGTCAATATTTAAATTTTTTGTGTAAGTTGATAAAGCTGATTTTAATCCCGCTTTAATTTGTTTAACTCTACATCCTTTTTGTTTAATAACTAAATAAATTGTTTTATCTTCTGAAATAAATGTAACTGCTCCCGCACTGTCTTTGATAAATTCATTAGCTTTGTTGTCAGCAACAGCAACTAATTTAATATCATGATTTTTTTTGTTTAATGTAATCATAAATATATACCATCTTTCTATTTAAAAAAATTATAGCACTTAATACCTAAAACAATAAGTACTTAATAAAAGAAAAAAGTGGAATTCCACTTTATTTCAACATTTCAAATAATGTTTTAACCAAAACACCTTGACCTTTATTTTCTTTATCAGCTGTACCAGCTATATCCAAATGCAAGAAAGGTTTATTTTCTGCAAACTCATTCAAGAAAGCTGCGGCATATGAACAATCTTCATATCTAACTCTACATGCATTAGTTAAATCTGCTAAAGGTGCAGCATCTTTTTTTACTTGTTTTAAATGCTCTTTGAAAATTGGTAATCTTCAAAATCTTTCACCAGATTTTTGTGAAGCTTCATTCAATTCATTTATCATTTTATCAGAATGAGAAAATGCTCCAGTTGCATTATGACCTAAGGCAAATAAAACTGTTCCTGTTAAAGTTGAAGCATCAATTATTTGATCTACTTGTTTTTCTTTAACTACATAACTAATTCCATCGGCCAAAACAAGTCGACCTTCTGCATCAGTATCAAATATTAATACTTTTTTACCACTCATTGATTCAATTACAGAATCAGGTAATGTAGCATTTTGTCCAATTTTATTATCAGTGAACATACCTACTGCAACAATATTTGCTTTTACTTTGGCTTTGGCTAAAGCCATAGTTGCAGATAATACAACCGCTGCTCCAGACATATCAAATTTCATACCTTCCATATAATTTGATGGTTTTAAGTTATATCCCCCAGAGTCAAAACAAATCCCTTTTCCAACTAAACCTGTTTTTGGTTTTGAAGAATCTCCACAGTATTCCATTACAACAATTCTTGGTTCATGAGCTGATCCAGCATTAACTCCTAAAAATAAACCCATGTTTAATTTAGTTGCTTCTTTTCTACCCAAAATAGTAACCTTCAAGCCTTTTATATCTTTTGCATCACTTACAAGTTTGTCAGCATAGTATTCACTTGTTCCAATATTTGGAGGTGTATCTTGTAAATCTCTAGCATAATTGATATATTCACAAACAATAGTTAATTGATTTATTAATTCTTGATATTTACCAGTAAAAATTAAATTATATTTTGTTTCTTTTTCTACTTTTTCAATTGATAAACCTTTATGTGTTGAAAAAGATATTGTTTCATAAACTGTTTTAATAATTTCTTCTTTACTAATTCCATCACAAACATTTTCAAAAGAATCAATATCAATATCTACATCAAAATCAAAATTTGATATTGTTGCTTCTATTCCTTTTTTAATTTGTTCTGTAAAAGTTTCTTCGTCTTTTTTGAAAACAATATAAATTGTTTTATCTTCAGATATTAAAGTTGGTACTCCAACTTTATTTTTTATAAAAGTATTTTTTGAGTTATCTTTAACTCCAACTATTTTAATTGTATTTTTAGTTTCATTTATTTGAATCATATTCAATCTCCTTTTTTATTTAATTATTTCCTTTGGATTTTGTCGTTTTGTATATATTTTGATAGAAGTTAGTATTAATAATATAAACGTTGATGACAAAATAATACCATATAGTACATATGAAAAACTTAGAACATATATTAGTGAGATACCAGCCGTTTCATATATAATTGGTGATAAATATCCAATTGTAAAGTTATTTATTACTAAGGCAACTATAAGCGCGCCAACAGCTGCAATTAAATAACCTGTCACTAAATATTTATTTATTTCTCTTGTTTTATATCCCAATGACTTAAATAAAATAATAGTATTTTTATTTTCAAAAAGTATTAATGATATTAAAACTAATGATATTGCTAATACTATTCCAACTAATGCTTGATCCAGTGTTCTCATAATGTTTTGGAACGGTGCAGCTTTTGCTAATATAGCTTCTTTTATTAATCTATAATTTCAAACATCTTGTGATAATGAATTTAGATATTTACCATTTTTAGAATTTCAAAATTGGCTTGATGATTCTATGTCATCTCAATAACTTAGTAAATCAGTTCTAGTTGACTCAGAATTTGATTTTACTAATACTTTATTTGAAATTTTTGGTAGAGTTAAGTATCTTAAATTTACTGGTATGTCGTCTTTTGAAAATTGTGAATTATTCAAAATCTGATTTTCAATAGGATTATTTGATTCTGATTTTTCTATAATTTCTTCTATTAAGTTTTCATAGCTTTCTCATTCAGAATTATTAGTTTGAAAGTTTGTAGGATTATCAAAAACTTCAGCTCTATTTTTAATTGTTTCATTTAATACTTTAAAGTAATCTGTTTTTTCAAAATAAACATTGTTTGTTATAAGATCATCTTTTCTTATTCCTGATATGTATATCGGTATTCTTACTTCAGATATTTCGTCAGTCTTTAGTGATTCAACGCTCATCAACATGGTGTGGCCTGGTTTCATACCATATTTATCTGCCAAGGGTTTTGCTACATCAACTTTTAAAGCAGCGGCCTGTTTACCATTTGCCATTGTTACAGTTGTTATAGTATCACCTAATAAGTTTGTAGAATCATACGTACCTATTTGTATATTATTTTGAATTTGCTTTTTACTTGCTGCAACAGATGTTGCATAACCTCAAGTGTTCCCATCTGATATATTTGAAAATTTAACTCTTGAGCTTCAATAGTTTTTTGTTCCTGGTATTATTACTGTTTTTCCAAAAAGTAAATTAATTGGAAATGTATCTTCTTCTTCAATATTAAGACTATCAAGATCAGTTTTTAAACTAATAACTCTATCTTGAAAAATTTTATAATACTCTCAAATAGTATTTTCATTATTTAAATCTGATAATCATTTAATTGATTTATCTTTTAATGATGGATCTATTGAAGGGTTTCAGCGTATAGCTAATTTTAAAGGATTAAGTATATTATCTTGAAGTTCATTTTTTGAATGAATTGATGAAGCAAAATTTCAAATAAATTGACCCGTTATCATATAATTTGATGCATCATTTTGTGTTAATCCTAATTCTGGGTAAAAAGATGTATTTATTATCATACCAACTAAGCTGTCATAATCAGATACTTTAATTAGTTTATCTAAATCTTTATAGTCTGTTATTTGCTCTGTTGAAAAATCATAAGTTATTTTTGTTTCACCATTTTCTTTACTATAATTAGTTTTAAAATCTCAAGAATTACTTTGATATTTAATGGATACATCAGGATAAGCAAAACTAACCATTGAATTTGCAGAGTTATTAACAGAAGTATTGAACTGGAATGTAAATAAAATTACTGAAAAGACCAATGATAATATTATGAAACAATAAATATTTTTTGCTATATTCGAAAGCGCAAACGTTAACCCTATTCTTGTTTTGCTTGGTAAGGGTGTTATCAGTTTTTTTACGCTCATAATAAATTTTGAAGGTTTCTTTGTTTCTTTAAATCTATTTATCTTAGATTTTTTTCCACTGATGACAATATAGTTATTTACCAAAAATATACTAAATATGCCAAGAACTACTAACAAAGTATAAATGACGAGGTTTCATGTAATCATTATTCTGGGTCAGACAAAAGAATACGATGTTGCTACAGAGAATGAAAACATTTGACTAATTGGAACGGCTATAAATAGCGAAAGCACAAAAGACAAGAGAATTGGTATAACCGCAGATATTGTAGAAATCAATGTTAACGTTAAGTTTCCACAACCAGAAGCTTTCAAATTGTAAAAAGTTTCTTTATTTAATTTTGAAAAATTTTCACACATAAAATAGAAAACAATAAAAACAACTGAAAGTAGACCTATTATAACAACTAACAATATCATGGAAAGAACTTTGTAAGTAACACTGTAAGTATCTGTTTTATATGGTTCATCTCAAAGAGTACTTAAATGGTTAGCTTTTAGATTACCATTTTGATCAAGCTCATCTGAATAATAAAAACCATCATTCATGAAATTGTTTATGTCCACATTTACATTATAAATATCTTTGTTTAAAATTGAGTAACTAAGTCTTTGGCTATCAAGTCTAAGATCTTTTTTGTCGTTTTCAATCATTTTATTTTTGTTGCCTTTCAAGTAGTAATAACCTTGAACTCCTGTTGTCATTTTACCTTGGTCATAATTCATTGTTGTTAAATAAGGTGTCATTATTGTACCTTTTATTAAAAAAGAATACATCTTCTCTTCGTAGAAAATACTTACTGTGTCCCCTATTTTAAAATTATTTAATTCAAGATATCTAGGAGTTACATAAACAAATTGACCATTATAAATTTTTTCTCTGTCTTCTAGCGAAAATTCTGATGTAGGTTTTTCATTATAAATTTTAAAATTACTAGCTTCATTCTCAGTAAAATCAGAATATTTATTAAATTCTTCTTCATTTACAAAATTGTCTCTGTAATTTGGATTAAGTGATAAAGTTAAATCATTATTTAATTGATCTTTAAGATGTCATTCAATAGGATGAGATCAAAAAGAATATTTATCTTTTAAATTGTCATAAATATAAAGCATAAATAATTCACTTGAAATTAAAGGTAAGTTATTATATAAATCTTCATTTATTTGATCAATTATACTTAAGTCGTATTTAGATATACCAAGTTTTTTTAAACTATCTTCTTTAGCACCTGATGCTGAATATTTAAAAGTTTTAATATTGCCTTGAAAATATTGTCCAAGAATATCAATGTAACTGTTTATGATTTCTTCATGCTCTTCTCTAAGAGTTTCTTTAGTGGTTTCTTCAAGATTTCTATAAATATACTCATTCAGTTTTCCTTCTGCATCAACTATACTTCTATTTGATAAATGATTATTATTTTCAAGATAGTTTTTACTAATAAGATTATTTCTTACATATATTTGACCACCATATCTAGATAGGTGAGCTTCTTTCATGTTCATTTCAGCAAAAGTTGTAAATGACAAGATACCAATTATAACTCCTAAAATAATTGTTAAAAAGATTATGAAAACAAAGTAAAGTATACTTTTGTTCTTATAATCTTTTCATGATTGTTTAAGAATTAATCGAAGCTTCATTGTGACTCCTTCTAAGAAAAAATACTAAAGATAAATATTTGTTAATATGCAAGCTGCTAATGCAACTATAAAGAATATAATACCTAATGACATCATTCATGTAGATAATGTTTTATCTAAACCACGTTCTTTTGAATTTGAAAATAATTCATCATTTCCACCGTTTAATGCACTTAAACCACTTTGTGAGTTTTTGTTTTGAAATATACCAATTAAAATCATAATAATAGACGCTATCATTGCAATTATTTCAATAACTAAAATTACAATTTGTGCTGTTGCTGAACTCATGAATTTATCTCCTTTTCAGTTTTATTATATTTAATAATACTATATTTTAAATTTGAATACTATAAAACCCACTATTTAGAGTGGGTTTTTAACAGTTCTTCTGGTTGTACTCCAAGACCTTCAACAATTTTTTGAAAGACTTTTATTGTTATATTCCTTTTTCCTCTTTCAAAGTCTGAAACATAATTTTTTGAAATACCACATCTGAAACCAAGTTCTTCTTGGCTTAATTTTTTATTTTGCCTAATTCTTTTTAAATTTGAAGCTACTAATAAAAGCAACTCATTTTCATTTTCATATTTTTTCATTTTCCTTCCGCCTTTTTCCTATTTTAATTAAACATTAAAAAAGTCCGTTTGTCCAATGTTAGTTATTAAATTCTAAACTAAGTTTTTCAATTATTTTAAACAAATTGCTTACACCTGATTTGGTTATTTCATATCCAAATTCATTCATTAGTTCTGTTAACTCAGCATAAGATGCGTTTGGATTTTGAATTCTCAGATCACAAAGATAAGAAGCTTTTTCAGAAAGTCTTTTTGTTGCTAAATTAGCTTGAATTTTACTTATTTGATCTATCTGTTTTAGACCAGCAGATAATGTTTTCTTTTCATTTGATATATCAATATTATTAACTCTATTTACGTTATTTGAAACATCACGCATAATTCTTTCATTTTCAAAATTCATTACTGCTTGATATGCATCAATAAACTTCAAAAAATCTGAAACCATAATCGCTTTTTTGATATAGCAAATAAATAACTTGTCGTTTCTTTTTAGGATTTTAAAATCAAAACCATACTTATTCATTAACTTTATTATATATAAAGCCGATTCTTCATCTTTAAATTGTAGTTCAAGATGATAATTAGTAGTTTCTGGAGAATTAACTGAACCAACAGAAACAAAGACTCCTGCCATATAAGCACGTTTTAACTTAGTTAATTCATCTTTATTTTTTTCTTGCTTTAATGGTTTAAATTCAACTATCTTAGTATTATTTTCATTTCAAATATTTAATTCTCTTAAAAACTCTGATATCTTACCTATCAAAGTTATTTGATAAGTTTTATTTTGTTTAAGTGTTTGAGTTTGAGAAACAGAAATTTCAATATGACCATCAAACATTTTTTTGCAAAGACCAAAAATACTTCTTGCTATTTTATTGCTAATTGATGTTAGTTTTAATTTTTCAGTTCCTGATCCCCAAATGAAGTCTCCATTATATTTAATAAATCCTGCTAAAAAAGCTTGTCCTAAATTATCATCAAAGGTGTGTGAAATAACTTCTTCTTTAACCGTTAATGCAAAAGACATAATTTCACTCCCCCTCTTAATTTTAATTTAATGAAAAATATTCTTTTTCGTATAAGTATCCATTTTTTCTGAATAATATTGGTATTCAATATTGAGATGCAACCATTCCGATTAAACCTATCATTGCAGATATTAATATCAGTGATAATGATAATGGTTTGTCATACATCACAAATAAATGATCATCAGGTCTACTTAATTCTAGGAAAAATCTTACAAAATTTCATGCAAAGAAATATGCAAAACATTCTACTCCGGCTTTTGTTGAAATATATTCATTCAATTTATTTGCCTTATTTATTTCTTTAGGCTTTAAATATTTAGTTCTATTCAACTCTAAACTTTTTAAATATTCTTGTTTAGCTTCTTCATCAATATTTCTAAAATAAGCTAAGTTTCAAATATCTCTAGCTGATTGAATTTGATCACTTGATTTTTGTCAAGGCATAAATCATTGTTTAATTGAAAATGATAAGCTGTAATTATATTTACCTGTCTCAACTTTTCAAGGTTTTTTACTTATTCATTTAGTTATATTAGGAATAATAAAAGTAATTATTACTCAAGCTGCTAATAAACTTAAAGATTCATAAAGGAATATTGGAGATAATTGAACTAAATCACCTTGATTAAATGAAACTCCATTTGAAAAGGTTCCACCAGTTTTAGCTTGAACCATTAAATTTCTTGATATTCAATCTGGTAAAAATTTATAATGACTTCCAACTTCTTCTCACTTAACATTAGACAAAGTTCCCCATGTTCCTGCTTTAGCTACAACTCCAACAGGGGCTCCCATAACTTCATGATTAAAGAAATTTCCTCATCTTCCAATTGCTTGACCCAAAAGAATGTTAGGTACTATTGCATCTGCATAAACTAACATAGAAGTTTTTGATTTTCTTCCAACAAAATAGAAAAGTATTAATCCTGCAAGTAATCCTCCATAAACTCCACCATGAATTGCCATACCAGCATTTCAGAAAGCAAATAAACCTCAAAAGCCAACTCCATTAGCATTAACTCCAGGTGAATCAGCATTTAATTTACCAAAAAAACTAGCACCCATAAGTGAAATTGGTATACAAATAGCTATACCAATTGAAAGCTCTGTCACATTTAAACCTTTTTTTCAAAATTTATATAATGTGAATAGTATAGCAACAATCATACCAAGAGTCATAGCCATTGGGTATATTCCTATACCACCATACGTTGCTTCTACTCCTCCTCAATGCACAGGTTCAGAAAAACTGTCTCCTTGCGTTCAATTAACATTTTTTGTAGATCAAAAAACTGAAAAAAGAACTATCACAACAATAAAAAGTGATGCTCATAATCCTATTGAAATTCACTTTAATTTGTCATGTTTAAAATCAAACGAAATTTTATTTATCTTAAAATCTTTTATATTCATATGATCACCTTTCTACTTTTAAATATCTTTATAGTTCTTGTACGTAATTAACTGCCATTTGGCCTGCTAATGCTCCATCTCCTGCAGCAATAGCTATTTGTCTTAAAGGAACATCCCTAACATCTCCTGCTATGAATAAACCTTTAATATTAGATTTTAATTTAGCATCTCCGGTTAGGTAACCTTCACTTTTATCTAAATTAAGATTTTCTAAAAATTGAGTTACTGGAGTTGCTCCTATATATGGAAATAAACCAGTTACAGGTACAGTTTTAATTTCTTTTGTAATAACATTTTCAATTTCAACAGATACTACTTTATCAATACCATTAACTTTTTTAACAACAGAATTCATTACAAATTCAACATTTTCAAGTTGTTCTAATTTAGATAAAGTTACAGGATCTACTCTAAAATGATCTTTTCTTACAACAACATATAACTTACTTACAAATTTACTTAAATATATACCCTCTTCTACAGCTGAGTATCCTCCACCAACTATGGCAACGGGATTTCCTTTATGAAATGCTCCATCACAAACAGCACAATAACTAACACCTTTTCCATAAAGGTTATCTTCACCTGGTATACCAAGTTTATTTTCTAACGTACCTGTTGCAACAACAACACTTAAAGCTTCAATTATTTGCCCATTTAAAGTAGTTACAATAAAATGATTGTCCATTTTTTCAATTTTAATAACTTCATCATATACAAATTCAGCTCCAAGATTCATTACTTGCATGTACATTTTCAATGCAAGATCTGGTCCTTTTATACTATCAAAACCTGGGTAGTTTTCAATTGTATCAGTTTTAACCATTTTTCCACCTGGTGCTTCTTTTTCTAAAATGATTGTTTTCATTCCAGCTCTTGCTGCGTAAACCCCAGCAGTCAAACCTGCAGGTCCACCACCAATGATTAAAATATCTTTTAAATTTTCATTAATATGTTTTTTCATATAATCACCCTATTTCTCTTCATTTATATGGAATTACAAATTGCGCCATAACAATAATAAATATTCCTGTTAATATTATTAAACTTAAGACTAAAAAATTGGCAACCACATGATTTGGAATCATATATTCTGTAGCTTGTCTTTGAGTTTCTAATATTGTTCTTAGTATACCATAACCCAATATGTAACTACCAGAAGCTATTCCACTTCTTGCAACAATAAAATTATTAGGGTTATTAGCTTTTTCTAATTCTTTTCCATATGGATTAAATCCTAAATATCTTTCACCAAATGTAAAATTTTTAGTTATCTCTTCTTTTTTTTCTGCTAGTTTTTGTTTTTCTATAATTATGTTTTTTTTATAATCTTCTTTTAACTGATTTTGCAAACTTTGTTTTGTAAATTTATACTTTTTATTAAGCTCTAATTTCATTTTTTCTAATTTAACTTTTAATTGTTTTTTATCATTTTGATATTTAAGAGTAGTTTTATATAAATCACTTTTTCATTCTTCAATTTCAGCATACAATTTCTTGTTAGCTTCATAATCTGGTTCAACTCAATAATATGCTTTATTTCAAACACTTCTTAAACTCATTGTTAATTCCAATCTTTCACCATTCTCAGTTTGTACTTTAACTTTTCTATATTTAACAGGAGCTAATGTATATCAGTCTTTTAGCTTATCTTCTGATATAGTTTTAAATTTTGGATTTCATAAACATGGAAAAGCTTCAGGACAAAGTTTTCATGGATTATTTCCCTTGTTTGAGAATCTATTGATGTTTCTAACACCAAATGTTATTAACATTCATAAAACTATGTTACCTAAACCTTCAATTAAAAATAATGGAGATCTATATTGAAATAAATCTTTACTTGTTAAAAGTTTTGTTAAAGAATCTCCTGTTTCAGAATTCTTTCATGCATCGGTGATAGACGTATTTAAAACTCCATTCAAATAAATACTTTGAAATCATAAGGGATCATCATAAATGTGTTTTCCTGGTTGAAGCGGATTCTCGTAATACATAAGGTTTGGAAAATAAAATAACCTATATTTAATAAAATTAGGCATTCATGAAATACTTTCATAACTTACTGGATTTCCCAAAATTTCTTGATTATATAGATTGCCTCATCTACCAAGTGCATGACCTAATAAAATATTTACTAAAATTAAATCTAGATAAACCCACATTGAAATCTGAGTTACTTTACTTCTTTTATAAAATCATCCAAAACCTGCTGCTGAACCTAATAAAAGAGCTCCAAAAAATGACATACCTGGTTGTCAAAAGAAAAATATTTTATAAAAGTTTGATCAGCTTTGGTAATTAGGTAAAAATACTTTCCCAAAAAAAGTTCCACCTATAATTCCTATAGGCACTATTATTACAATACCTATTTCCAATTCTCTAAGAGGAATTTTTCTTTTATTCATTTGAATAGCTGTTATTAAGATTACTAAACATATACCTAAAAACATAAAGACAGGATAAGCAGGTACTAAACCAAAAAGAAGACGCATGTCTCCTGGTGTAGTATTTTGACTTAATAATCATTTATAATAATCATCGTATGTGTGTCACATTTTTCCTCTATTCTGCTAATTCACTATTTCTTTTAGCTAATAATTCAATAATATCTTGAGCATCAGAACTTTCGTTAACTTTTAATTGCCCAACTGCGGCTTCTATAATATTTGCTAAGTTTCGCCCTGCACTAACAGGAACTCTTAAGTAAGGTACTTTTAATCCTAAGAAATCTTTTTGAGTTCATTCATTACCTAATCTATCAGTATTGTCAATTCCACCTTCTTGAAATTTAAATAATTCAATACCCATATGTATTTTTGTCTCAGGCATTATTAATTGTTGTCCTTGAACTTTTGAAATATCTATTATTCCAATTCCTCTAACCTCAATTAAATTTTGTAAAAGAGCATGTGATTTACCAAATAATTCACTATTTCTATTTGAAATAACTATTCTATCATCACCAACAAACAAATGATTTTTTTTCATTAATTCCAGAGAAACTTCTGATTTACCAATCCCTGATTGTCCAAAGATAAGAACTCCTTTTCCATAAATATTCATTAATGTAGAATGCACTTCTATTGTTGGAGCAAAATATAAATCATAAATATCTAATATTTTTTGAGTTAATTCACTTGTTGATGGGTAATTAATTTTTAATAACGGGAAGTTTAATTCTTTTGCTATTTTGCTTAATCTTTCGTCTGTGAATTTTTGAGTAACTATTATCACTGGAGAACCCATTTTAATTAGGTTTTTATATTTTTCATATGCTTCTTCATCTGAAAATTGAGACATGTAGTTATTTTCTTTTGAAGACATTAAAATTGCACGCTTATGTTTTTTATCTTCTTTTTCATTAAAATAACCAGTCAACTCTAATCCAGCACGGTTAAGTCCATAAACTGTTATTTCACTATCAATATGTTCAGCTCCTGAAATGATTTTAAAATCAAACTTATTTACTAATTCTTTTATTGTTAATTTACTCATCTTTAAAACTCCTTGTTTTTATTATTATAATTTTACTATAATTGTTTATTAAAAAAATAATAGTAAGCAAATATAAAAAAGCAAACTACTTATTTGCTTTTTTCTTTATATGAAATTTCAATTCTCCATGTCTTAAAAACCATGGCTTTGAGGGTTGTTGTATTTCATTTTTTAATAACAAACTAGAAATTTTTAAACATGCAAATAAGCTTGGGATAAAAATCAATAATTCAATAGGAAGAATAATTATTTTTTTAACATAATTAATTGTTGCTAAACTTCCTAAACCACTAGCTACCAAACAAATTGGTGTTATTAAAAAACTTGTTATTGCTAAACTAAAAATTAAAAACAATATCATTTTAATAAATCAAAAATTATTCTTCTTAAAAATAAATACCAGCGATCCACAAAAACCAATAAATATTTTTGAAAGCATAAAACCAAAATGAAATGTACCAGTTATATTAATCATTGATCCAACTAAATCAGAACAAAAACCAGCCATAATTCCACCTAATGGACCGAAGACCATTCCGGCAAAGAAAATCATGAAATTACCAATCATAATTCTAAATCCAAAAACCATTGAATACCCTATAACGTTAGTTAATATAATACTCAATGCAACTATTAAACCTAATAATGTTATATTTTTAACAGTGAATTTTTTTGCATGTATTTTATCAATAAAAATACCAATAAAAAACATAGCGAGAATAAGTAACATAGCAATTATATTAGTAATTCAAAATAACATGATTATTCCTTCTTTCTATTTTTCTAACAAATATTTATAAACCAACGGTATAAAATACAAACTACCACAAATTATAATATTCTTTTCAGAAAACTCTATAAATTCTTTTCAATTTTTAACTTTATTTATATGGTTAACTAAATCAATATCTCAGGCCTTATGAAAATCAAATGTTGTTATGTTTACATTTTCAAAATTCTCATCTAACATTGTTAATATTTTTTGATGTTCTTTACCATCAATTGCACCATATAAAACTGTTCAATCTTTTTTATTGCTGACACTTGAAATAAGTGCTCTAACTCCATCTACATTATGAGCACCATCTATTATTATTTTTTTCTCTTTAAATTCCAACTCTGTAAATCTACCAGTTAACGAATTTAAATTTAAACATGATAAATCTTCTATCTCTAAATCTTGAAGTATATTTTTAACTACACCTTTGTTACCTTTTTGATATTCAATTCTTTCTTTTTCATATTTATCAGAATATATAATGCTTGCATTAACCTTAACTGCATTTTTAATAGTTTCAAAATGCTCTTTATTATCTGCACTAACATATAAAGTTGAATTTTCTTTTACTATTCCAACTTTTTGGTCAATTATTTCTTCAATTTTATTACCTAATATTTCTGTATGATCAAAAGAAACAGATGTTAAAATTGCTGCTATCTGATTTGAAAATAAATTTGTTGAGTCTTTTAAACCACCTATACCTGCTTCAATTACAGCAATATCAACTTTGTTATCATAAAAATACATAATTGCTATTAAAGTTCATATTTCAAAAAATGTTAAATTGTAGTCTTTAATAAATTTTTCAACTTTTAAAATATATTTTTTTAGATCATCATCACTTATTGGTTCGTTATTAATTTGAATTCTCTCATTGTGATATAAGAAAGCTGGAGAAATAAATAATCCAACTTTTTTATATTTTGTTTTTAACCCATTAGACAAGAAAAAAGAAGTGCTTCCTTTTCCGTTTGTTCCAACCACGTTAATAGTTGGTATGTTCTTTTCAATATTATTTAATTGTTTTAAAACTTTATCTAAATTGTATTCGTTTTGAAATCTTTGTTGAATAGGTATTAAAAACTTATCTACTGAAATCATTATATAAATATTCCTTTAAATAAGTTCCTGTATATGAACCTTTTGTATCAGCAACTTGTTCTGGTGTTCCAGCAGCAACAATCAATCCACCACCAATTCCACCTTCTGGTCCTAAATCTATAACATGATCAGCAACTTTAATAAAGTCTAAATTATGTTCGATTGCTACTACAGTGTTTCCTAAGTCTACTAATTTATTTAAAACATGAACTAATCTTTTAACATCATCAATATGTAAACCAGTTGTTGGTTCATCTAATAAGAATATTGTTTTACCTGTTTGTTTTTTTAGTAAATAAGTAGATAGCTTAATTCTTTGAGCTTCTCCACCAGATAAGGTTGTAGCTGATTGACCTAATCTTATATATCCTAAACCAACTTCAAGAATTGTATCTAGTTTATCTTTGATGCTTGGAATGTTTTCAAAAAAGGCTGCAGCTGTTTCAACAGTCATATTTAAAACATCAGCTATTGTTTTTTCTTTAAACTTAACTTGTAAAGTTTCATCGTTATATCTTTTTCCTTCACAAATTTCACAAACAACTTCAACACTTGGCATAAATTGCATTGAAATTGTTATTACACCATCACCAAAACAATGTTCACATCTACCACCAGGTACGTTAAATGAAAATCTTCCTTTTTTGTATCCTCTAATTTTAGCTTCAGGTAGATTTGTAAATAAATCTCTTATGTCATCAAACACACCTGTGTAAGTTGCAGGGTTTGATCTTGGCGTTTTACCAATTGGTTCTTGTGAAATAAAAATAACTTTATCAATATTTTCTAGACCATTCATTTTACTAAATTTTCCAGTTACTATTGTTTCTCTTGCTAGATTTTTTCTTATACCTTTATAAATAATATCTTCTAATAAAGTTGATTTACCACTACCACTTACTCCTGTAATTGCAATAAATTTATTTAATGGAATAGAGACATTAACATTTTTTAGGTTATTTTCTCTTGCGCCTACAATATCAATTTTTTGTCCATTACCACTTCTACGTTTTTTAGGAACGGGAATAGATTCTTTACCAGATAAATATCTACCTGTAATTGTGTCTGACTTTAATATTTCATCATAAGTTCCACTAAATGTAATTTGTCCTCCGTGCTCACCAGCTTGAGGTCCAACATCAACAATTCAATCAGCTGTTTTCATTGTATCTTCGTCATGTTCAACAACTATTAAAGTATTTCCAAGATCTCTTAAATGTTTCAATGTTTTTATCAGTTTATCATTATCTCTTTGATGTAATCCGATTGATGGTTCATCAAGTACGTATAAAATACCTGTTAGTTGACTACCAATTTGTTTTGCCAGCCTAATTCTTTGTGCTTCTCCACCAGATAGAGTAGTTGCAGTTCTCGCTAAATCTAAATAACCTAAACCAACTTCATTTAAAAAACTTATTCTATTTGTAATTTCTGTTAAAACTAAGTTTGCTATTTGTGCTTGAGTTTGAGTTAATTCAACATTTAAAATAAATTCTAATTCATCTTGTATACTCATTTTTGTAAAATCAAAAATATTTTTATCAGCAATTTTTATTGATAATGCTGTTGGGTTTAATCTAGCCCCATCACATGACTGACAAACACTTGAAGACATAAATTTTGTATATCATTTTCTAATTTCTTCAGACTTTGTTTCAAAATATCTTCTTTGAATTAAATCGGCAACCCCTTCAACAAAATCATATGAATCATATCTTCTTCCACTACTACTTAATAGTTTTATTTCAATTTGTTCTTCACTACCTCTAAGAATTGCTCTAATTTGTTTATTAGTAAGTTGATCAATTGGTAAATTCATATCAATGTAGTAGTAATCACATAAAATTTTAAATTTTTGTCATTCTAAATTATCTGTATTTAAAAAGTTTTTAAAGTAAACAACTCCACCTTGATTAATTGATAAAGATTTATCTGGAATTATTAGTTCTGGGTCAGAAACTAATCTAACACCTAAACCATCACAATCTCCACATGCTCCTAAAGGTGCATTAAATGAAAATAATCTTGGTTCTAATTCTGGTATGTTAAATCCACAAATATTACATGAGTATGAGTTTGAAAATAAATTATCTTCTTTATTTTCAGTTTCAGGGTATTTTATTTTCACTAAACTATTTGAATATTGTAAAGCGATTTCAATTGCAGAAAAAAGTCTTGAATGAACTTCATCATCATTATGATAGATTAGACGATCAACAACAATATCAATATTATGTCTTTGATTTTTATCTAAAATGATTTCTTCTTCTAACATTTTGATTTCACCATTTATAGATACTCTAATAAAACCTTCAGCTAATAATTTAGCTAGTAAATCTTTATGTGTTCCTTTTTTATCTCTTGCAACTGGAGATAAAACATAAACCTGTTCATTATCTTCAGTTGTACTTTTAATATTATTAATAATTTCTTTAATTGTTGCAGCATGTATTTGTCCATGGCCGTTAATACAATATGGTGTCCCAACTCTTGCATAAAGCAATCTTAAGTAATCATAAATTTCAGTCACAGTTCCCACAGTTGATCTTGGGTTATGAGATGTAGTCTTTTGGTCAATTGAAATTGCGGGGCTTAAACCTTCTATTGAATCAACATCAGGTTTTTCATTTCCACCTAAAAACTGTCTTGCATATGCTGAAAGGGATTCAATATATCTTCTTCTACCTTCGGCATAAATTGTTGCAAAAGCTAATGATGATTTACCACTACCACTTAAACCAGTAAAAACAACTAGTTTATTTTTTGGTATTTCTAAGTCAATGTTTTTTAAATTGTTTTCTCTTGCACCTTTTATTACTATTTTATTTTCCATTATTTTACCTCACTTTTCTTAGCTTCTAATTCAATTATTGTGTCTCTTAAAACTGCTGCTTTCTCAAAATCTAGATCCTTTGCTGCTTGAATCATCTCAGCTCTAATATCATCAATAGTTTTTTGATAAGCTTCTTTTTTGCCTTTTGCAGTTTTTTGTTTTTTAATTCTTTCAAGTTCTTTTTTAGTTGCTTCACTTAAAGTTGATTGATTGATTTTCTTTGTTATAGTTACTGGAGTTATATTATGTTCTTTATTATAAGCTTGTTGGATTTCTCTTCTACGATTTGTTTCATCCATAGCTTCTTGCATAGATGTTGAAATTGTATCTGCATAAAAAATAACTTTACCATTCGCATTTCTGGCAGCTCTACCAGCTGTTTGAATAAGTGATTTTGTATTTCTTAAAAAACCTTGTTTATCTGCATCTAAAACACAAACTAAACTTACTTCAGGTAAATCCAACCCTTCACGTAATAGGTTAACTCCAACAACCGCATCATAAACACCTCTTCTAAGATCATTTAAAATATCACTTCTTTCAAGTGTTTTTAATTCTGAATGTAAATATGCTACTTTAACATTTCTTTCTTGTAAGTAACTTGTTAAATCTTCACTCATTCTAATTGTTAAAGTTGTAATAAATATCTTTTCATTTGATTTTTTTCTTTCATGAATTTGTTCAATTATATCTTCAATCTGACCTTCTGTTTTTTTAACTTCAATTACAGGATCTAATAACCCTGTTGGTCTAATAATTTGTTCAACAACTTCATGATTAACAAGATCTAATTCATAATCACCTGGTGTAGCTGATGTATAAATTACTTGTTTTAATTTTCCTGTAAACTCCTCAAAATTTAAAGGTCTATTATCTAATGCTGAAGGCAATCTAAAACCATACTCTACAAGAGTCTGTTTTCTACTTCTATCTGTATTATACATACCTCTAACTTGAGAAACCATTATGTGTGATTCATCAATTATTGTTAAAAAATCACCTTTAAAATAATCTAATAAAGAATAAGGAGTTTCTCCTGGCGCTCTAAAATCTAAGTGCGCAGAATAATTTTCAATACCACTACAAAAACCAAACTCTTCCAAACTTTCTAAATCATATCTTGTTCTCTGATCTAATCTTTCTGCTTCTAATAGTTTTCCTTCTTCTTTTAATTCTTTAAGTCTAACTGCAAGTTCTTCTCTTATGTTTAAACAAGCTTGTTTTAACTTATCTTCAGGTGTCACATAAGCTTGCGCAGGATATATTGTAACAGTTGAGATTTTTTCAATTAAAGCACCAGTTACAACATTTAACATATCTATCATTTCTATATGATCATCAAACAATGAAAAACGATACATAGCTGATAAAGATCATCCTGGAACTACTTTTATAACATCACCTTTTACACTAAAAGTACCTGGTGAATTTTCAATGTCATTTCTTGTATATCCTGTCTTAACTAAATATGTCAATAATTCTCTTTTAGAAAATTTTTGCCCAGTTTTCAATTCAAAAAAACTTGATGCATATTGAACAGGATCTTGTGATGGATATATTGCGGCAACAGATGCAACTACTATTGTGTCATTAGAAATTGACAATGCATTCATAGCACTCATTCTCAACATATCAAGTTCCATATTAATTCTGGCATCTTTATTAATATATAAATCAGTCGCAGGTTTATATGCTTCAGGTTGAAAGAAGTCGAAATTTGAAACAAAATATTCAACTCTATTATTAGGGAAGAATTCCATCAACTCATAATACAATTGCATAGCTAAAGTTTTGTTATGTGCAAGAACTAAAGTTGGTTTATTAATCTCTTTAATTATGTTTGCCATTGTAAATGTTTTACCAGTTCCAGTAGCACCTAAAAGAACTTGGTGTTTTTTATTTTCTTTTAAACCTTTTAATAAATTTTCAATTGCTTTTGGTTGATCTCCCCCAGGTTTAAAAGAACTATTTAATTCAAATTTTTTATCACTAATATATTTCATTTTTGCCCCTTTTCTATTGAATAATGACTAAAACACTAGAATTTGCTCTAGTGTTTAGTTCTAACCAATTCTTGTTTTGGCAACTTCCCCACCATCATTGTCATCATCGATAACTGATTTCAAAGAACTTGCATCTTTTTTAATTAATTCAATTTGTTCATATAGCGCAATAATAACATCTTTTGCTATATTTATAAGATTTTTAGTTTTATCATCTGATACTGTTTTTAGTTTTTCTTCATACTTAGAAATAATTTCTTCTTTTGAAGTTGAACCAATGTTATCAATACCAAGTATTTCTAACATCTGATCTATTTCATCTTTTCCAAGATTGACAGTTTTATTTTCTGAATTTTCTCTTCGCTTTTGAATTTCAATAACTAAACCTAACATGATATCTCTTTGTATTGATAGTTTTTTAATATCGTTTTGATTGTCTGCTTTAGAAATTAACTCATCAAATTTTGCATTAATATCTTTATTATTAATATTTGCTTTTGTTAAACCAGTAGATTCTAAGATGTCATCTATTATTTCGTCAGTAATTTCTATTTTTTGAGATTCAACGTTTTGTTCAGGATCTCTTATAATAATTTTTGATAGTATATCTACTACTTCTGAAGCTATATATATTTTTGTTTTATTAAACAATTCTGTTGCTTGTTCAACATATACAGCAAGAGGGTTATTTTGGGCATACTGTTGTAAATAAATACCAGCTTTTAATTTTGAAGCTATATCTATGTGTCTTGTTCAGTATTTGTCAAATGAAGTTAAAACATTCTTTCTTTCCATTTGAAGAACAACATCATCAGGTATGTCAATTACTCTTGCTTTATAGAATTCAAGCATCGCTTCTGCTAATTGCACTGCTAAATTCATTTTTTCTTTATTGTAGAAATCTTTTGCAACAAATCTTTTATGTGCAACAAGTTTACCATCGATTGATTTAAGTAGTTTTTCAGCGTTTAAAGTTTTTTCACCATGAACTATTTCAGAATTTTCTTCAATTATTTCATATGCTACTGTTATTTGGAATTTTTTAATAACAACTTTTAAATTATCAGCTCATAGAATTGAATCACGTTGAGCATACATAGCTTCACGTTGTTGTGCCAAGATATTATCATAGTCTAAAACGTTTTTACGTTGGTCAAAGTTTAATCCTTCAAGTTTTTTCTGAGCATTGGTAACTGCTCTTGTGAAGAACTTAGATTTTATATGCTCATCGCCTAAACTTAAAAAGCTTTTTCTTGCTCTAGGTGAAGCAAATCTAATCATTAAATCATCTTCCATAGAAATATAGAATCTTGACATACCAGGATCTCCCTGACGCCCACTTCTACCTCTTAATTGATTATCAATACGTCTTGCTTCATTTCTTTCAACTCCAAAAACAACTAAACCACCTAAGTCTTTAACTTCTTGACTTAATTTAATATCAGTACCACGACCAGCCATGTTTGTAGCTAGAGTAATAGCGTATTTTTGACCAGCTTGAGAAACTATATCAGCTTCTCTATCGTGGTTTTTGGCATTAATCATTTCAAAATGTAATCCTGCTTTTTCTAAATAACGAGCAATTTGTTCAGATGATTCAACACTTGTTGTACCAATAAGGATTGGATTACCTATTTCGTTTACAGTTTTAATGTCTTGGATTAATTTTTTTAAAGCAGCATGTTTAGTACCAAATGTATAATCTGGTTCATCTTTTCTTATAACAGGTCTATTAGTTGGACAGACAACAACTCTTGTATTATAAATTTTAATAAATTCTTCTTCTTCAGTTTTTGCAGTACCAGTCATCCCTGAAAGTTTTGCATATAAACGATAAAAGTTTTGATATGTAATTGTTGCTAATGTTGTTGTTTCTTCTTCAATTTCAACTTTTTCTTTTGCTTGGATAGCTTGCTGTAATCCATCTGAATAAGCACGTCCTTTTAAAATACGTCCTGTAAATTGATCAATTAATTCAACTTCACCACTGGCAACAGTATATTCAACACCTTCTTTAAAAGTAAAGTGTGCTTTTAATGCATTTAAGATTAAGTGAAATATTTCAGTATTTTCTAGAGCAAATAAATTTTCTAAAGAAAAGAAATCCTTTGCTTTTTTCATTCCAGTTTCTGTAAGATAAACTTGTTTTGTTTCTAAATCAATATCAATATCTTCTTTGTCATTTACTTTTTGAGCGAACTCATCAGCAGCTTTATATAAATTAATTCTTGAAGAACTACCTCCAGAAATTATTAAAGGTGTTCTAGCTTCATCAATTAAAACTGAGTCAGCCTCATCAATAATTGCAAAGTTTAATTCTCTTTGAACTTTATGTTCTTTATCAACAACCATATTATCTCTTAAGTAGTCAAAGCCTAATTCAGCATTTGTTGTATATGTAATATCAGCATGATAAGCTTCTCTTTTAAAGTTTTTTGGCATTCTAGTTCCGTTTAATCCAACTGTTACACCAAGCAAGTCAAAAACTTGACCATTTATTTCAGAGTCACGTCTTGATAAGTATTCATTAACAGTAACGATGTGAACACCCTTACCAGTTAAACTATTTAAATATGCTGGAAATAACCCTGTAAGTGTTTTACCTTCTCCAGTTCTCATTTCAGCAATATCACCAAAGTGTAAAATTATTGCCCCTACTAATTGAACTTTATACGCATTTAATCCTAAGACACGGTTTGCAGCTTCTCTAGCTAAAGCATAAGCTTCAACAACTAAATCATCTACATGTTCTCCATTTGCTATCCTATCTCTTAATTCCTGAGTTTTGATTGCAAAATCTTCATTTGCAAGTTTTTTCATTTCAGGTTCTAATGAAAGAATTTCGTTTGCATATTTTCCATACATGCGAAGTAAACTTTTATCTGATGCCATTTTGCCTCCTACTTAATAAATTTTTAACTTTAATTATTATAATGATTATAATCTATTTAGTAAAGGAGAAAAGTACTTTGAAAACAATAAAGACTAAAATGGTTTACTCTGAAACTACAGAAATTAAAAAATCAAAATTTATTTGTACCGCTTTTCAGGTTAATTCTAAGGAAGAATTAGAGCAGTTTTTAAAAGACTTTTCTTTAAAAGATGCCAGACATAATTGTTATGCTTACAAAATTGGCACTAAAAATGTTTTTGGTGGATACAGCGATGATGGAGAACCAAAGGGAACTGCAGGAAAACCCATTTTTAACGTAATAGAAAAAAACAATTTAACTAACATTTGTGTATTGGTTACAAGATACTTCGGTGGAATAAAACTTGGCGCTGGTCCTTTGACCAGAGCATATACTTCAAGTGCAGCTAATATTATAAAAACTGTTGAACTTGAAGAAATTAAAGAAATAAACAGTTTAAGTATCACATTTAAAATTAATAATATAAAAGATATCGAATTGTTTTTATCTAAAAATAATATTGAAATCATGAACAAAATTTTTAATGAATCATTATGTATTTTTGAATTAAATACTTTTGAAGAAACTCTTATTGAAATCAAGCATTTACTTAATTAAGTATATTTATATTTAAATTGCATAGTGTGTTATAATCTCCTTGTAAGGATTTAGAAAAATGAATACATTAAATGAAAAACGCACGATATTAATTATCGACGGGTATCATTTGCTACATAAGGGTTACTATGGAACTCTTAAGAGAAAAAAATTAGCAACTAATAGAGAAGGTGTTCCGATCAATGCGATTTACACTTTTGTTGCAAAAATTAATCAATTAGTAAAGAAAAATAACTACTACAGCATCATTGTTACTTTAGACATGGATGAAGGTTGTTGACGTCGAGAATTATATCCAGAATATAAAGCAAAAAGAAAAGAAACTCCTGAAGATTTAGTTCCACAAAAACAAATCATTAGAGAATTTTTAACTGCGGCTAATATCCCATGATATGAAATGCCTAGATACGAAGCTGATGATATTATAGGAACAATTAACAGAATAGCTCTCAAATTAGACTATGACGTGCATATATTGTCAAATGATAAAGATATTTTCCAACTTGTTGGTGAAAGAACTACAGTAATTACTAATAGTAGTAAAGATGACGAGCATATTTTAATTGATCACGAAAAAGTTGTTGAAAAATTTGGATGTCATCCTAATCAAGTTGCTGACATAAAAGCGCTGATGGGTGATCCTAGTGACAATATTAAAGGTGTAAGATATTTACATTATGCTCAAGCAATAGAACTTTTAAATAAATACGGAAATATTGATAATATTTTTGATCACATTGATGAAATTAATAAAAATATTTCAAAAAGATTAAACGAAAGCAAAGAATTAATTTTAACCAATAAGAAAATTACAACAATTCAGGATAGATTGCCTATTGGTAGAGTTAATTTAAAACCAATAAGAGTCAATTGATATGGTTTGAGTAAATTTCTAAAGAAACAAAAAATGTGAGCTTACGTTGCTGATGTTGAAAAAATGGCGAGTGAATCAAGAAATAAAAATTCTAAGGTTAATAAAATAAAAAATGAACACATTTCAAAAGAAAAATAATCAATATAATATTTTAAAAGTTTTGGTTATAAGTTTTTTAGTTCTTTCAATAACACTTTTCTTTGTAGGAAGTTTTTTTGACATGCAAATAAATTCTTGATTTGCTCAAGGAATGGACAACAGGGTTATCAAAATAATAGTTTGAGTTTATGAAGAAGCGGGAATGACTCAATCATTTATTTTTATATTTTTATTTATCGCCGTCATTTTAGAAGTTACTTTCATTTCATCAAATAAAAGTATGAAGTGAAAAATTATACTTATTTTATACTATGTTGGTTGATTAGTTTTTTGACTTTCATTTAATATCGTTGAGATTGTTTCTGCGCCAAATAGAAATGATGGATTTGGGCCAGGTGTAAACGGTTGATTTCTTGATAGCCAAAAAATACGACAATATATTTTAATTGCGCTTTTTATTATTGAAACATTAGGATTCATCGCAACTTTTTATCATCTTAGATTTAAATTTTCTAATAGAGCAGATCTTATAAAAAATGGTTACAGAGTTGACGCAATTAAAGCTTTAACTTTTTATATATTATCGAGTGTAGTTGTATGAATTATGAAGCCAGTTTTTGGTAGACCTTACTTTTATAGCGTAGATTTTTCTAACTTGTTTTACTCTGATAGACTTCAACCTGAATGAAGAGACTATTGAATACAAACTGGTCATACAATTAAGAGCTGAGGGATTTTAAATCAAGGAACAGTAGAATCTGTTCCTTACAAAGAATGATGACAAATAAATGATTTTTTTGGAAATATTGGAGATTTATTTAAACCTCTTGGGTCAGGTAAAGCTGGATGATGAAATATGGATTTTCCATCTGGTCATATGAATTCCTGTTTTGCTATTTTATTTTGCGGATATTTCTTTTTCGGACAGAAAAAGAATAGAAATATAAATATTTGAAAATGAGTATTTTTAGTAATATGATTTATTCACATTAATTTAATGCAGTATACACAAATTATTTCAAGAACACATTGAATAACTGACACATCATTTACAATTTCTATATCTTTAATTTTATTAATCATAAACGGATTTTTAATAGATAAAATTATAAAAAGATATAACACTAGAAATAATAAAAATTTTAGATAAAGATTGATGACTTTATTATTATTTTTATTTTGATAAAATTAAAAAAGATTTATTTTAGGAGAACATATGAGTTTAATATTATTAGAAAACATATCACACCAAAATGGTGGAAAAAAATTATATGAAGAATCAGACATGCGAATCAACAAAGGTGAGCACGTCGCTCTTTTAGGTCCAAACGGCGCTGGTAAAACAACTTTATTAAATATTATTTCTCAAAAAATTGTTCCAGATCATGGTTTGGTAGAGTGACATCCAAAAGCAAAAATTGGATATCTTGATCAACACCAAGAAGTTGATATGAATATTACCGGAGAAGAATATTTAAAAGATGCATTTAAATATCTTTTTGACATGGAAGCACAAATTCATAAAATTTATGAAGACATGGCTACCGAATACAAGGAAGAAGAACTTGTTAAAGCCCTTGCTTTACAAGATGAATTAAATATTAAAGGATTTGATAGCATTGACAAGCAAATAGGAAACTTGGTTGCTGGTCTTGGTATTGAACCAGATAATATTAAAAGACCCTTAGGATCACTTTCTGGTGGTCAAAGAGGAAAAATATTATTAGCTAAACTACTTTTAAAAAACGATGACTTTATTTTACTTGATGAACCTACAAACTTTTTAGACGTTGAACAAGTTGAGTGATTAGTTACTTTCTTACAAAATTATGAAAATGCTTTTTTAGTTGTTTCTCATGATAGAGATTTTATAAATAGAATCGTTAATGTAATATATGCAATTGAAAATCTTGAAATTGTTAGATATGTTGGTAACTATGACAAATACGTTGAGCTTTCAGCGTTACGTGCTGAGCAATATGATAGAGCTCGTGAAGCTCAACAAGGTCAGATATCAAAACTTAAGGAATATATTGCTAAAAATGGAGCCAGAGCCTCAACTGCTCGTAGTGCTCAATCAAGACAAAAACAATTAGAAAAAATTGATGTAATGGATGCTAGAAAAGAAAATGCAAAACCTAACATGCATTTTAAATATAGAAGACCAAGTTCAACTGTTATAGTTAAAGCAGATAAACTTGAAATCGGTTATGACTTTGCTTTAACAAAACCATTAACTTTTGAACTTAGAGAAGGTGAAAAATGTATCGTTAAAGGATATAACGGTATTGGTAAAACAACCTTCTTAAAAACTATTGCTGGAGAAATTGAGAAAATTGATGGTGAAGTTGAAATTGGACAAGGTGTTTTCACAAACTTCTTCCACCAGATTGATGACTTCGAAGAACATGAAACACCTGTTAGTTATCTACTAACAAGATATCCTCAAATGACACCTGGTGAAGTCAGAGCAAAGATTGGTATGTTTGGTATAAAAAGTGAATTGATGATGAATAAAATGAAAGAACTTTCTGGGGGAGAGCAAACAAAAGTTAGGTTAGCCGCTCTTAGTTTAGAACCAAGTAGTTTACTTATTCTTGATGAACCAACTAACCACATTGATGTTCTTGCAAAAGAATCTCTTTTAGATGCTATAAAAGCATTTGAAGGGACAGTTTTAATTACAACCCACGATATTAACTTTGAAACTCAATGAGCTGATAAAGTTTTAGATTTTGAAGATATATTAGGTTAAAAAAAGGAAACTTTGCGTTTCCTTTTTTTATATTAAATTAAAAGTTTTTAACAGCTTTTAAAATTTGTTCTTTTACTTTTTCTAAATTTTCAATTGGTGTTTGTTCTGCATAAGGTGGTATATCCATCATTTCGTTAATGATGATTTCGCTTTTTACCTTAGCACCTAAAAATTCTCAAATGTTTTTTACATATTCTGTAAATGCTGAGTTTGGAGTTCCAGTTCCACCTTTTGTTGCTAAAATTTGAATATCCTGTATATTTGAAAGCAACCCTATTGCATTACCATCTGTTGAGCCCTTATATGTAAAAGTAAGGTTTGCAATTGTTATATGATCTATATAGTTTTTTAATATAGCTGGTATACCTCAGTTAACCATTGAAAAATTTAAAACTATTTTGTCAACTGATTTTAATTGTTCTATAAAATCAAATGAATCTTCTTGATTGAAATATTCAGCGATATTGTTTCTTGTTAATGTTTTTTGTGACATTTTAGCCTCATTTAAATCTAGATTAATGATTTCATCATTTGGATTCATTTTTTTATATTCTTCAATAAACATGTTTGACATTGCTAATGAATCTGAATTGTTTAATTGAGAAACACTTGAATTAATTACTAATACTTTTTTCATTTTGTTTATCCTCTACTTTGTATTTTATCTATACACGTATATAATATTATAAAACAATAAATAATGTAAGTACCAAAAAAAATGTTATATACTTACAAAAAGGAAAGTAAGGAAAATTATGGAAAAATTTTGCCCATTAGAATACACATTAAATTTTATTAAATCAAAGTGAGTTATATTAATCATACGAGAACTTTCATTTGGAACTTGTCGCTTTAATGAATTGGAAAAAAGAATAGCAGGTATTAGTCAAAAGGTATTAACATCAAACTTGAGGTTTTTAGAAGAAAATAAACTGGTAGAAAGAACAGTTTACCCTGTTGTTCCACCAAAGGTTGAATACAGTTTAACAGATTTAGGTAAAAGTTTAAAACCAATACTAGATCAAATGAGCGATTGAGGAGTCAAAAATTATGGAAAATAAAACTATATATTTAGCTGGGGGTTGTTTCTGAGGAGTTCAAGCTTTTTTTGATTATCAAAAAGGAATAATTAAAACAACTGTTGGTTATGCACAAGGCGATATAGATAACCCTACTTATGAAGAAGTTTGTACTGGAAAAACAAATCATACAGAAACTTTAAAAATTGAATTTAATGAAAAAGAAATATCTCTTAAAGAAATATTAGATTTATATTTTTCAATAATAGATCCATTCTTACTAAACCAGCAGGGGAATGATAGGGGTACACAATATAGAACTGGTATATATTCAATAAATGACTCCGATTTCACTTTTGTAAAAAATTATTTGGAAAACTTTCAAAAACAAACAACTCAAAAAGTTGTTGTTGAAAATGAAATCTTAAAAAATTTCTTTAACGCTGAGGAATATCACCAAAAATATTTAGACAAAAATCCTAATGGTTATTGTCACATTGATTTATCAGATTATAAAAAATAAAAGCTCATTAAAGCTTTTATTTTTTTATTATACAGTCATCGCAAATTATGCATGCTATTTTATTTTCTTTATTATTACATAAATACATTTGTTTTTTTGTAAATGAAAAATCACCTTCACAACAACTGCAAATGTTTTTATCAAAATCATTTACTTCATTTAACAAATCTTCACCTAATTGTTTTTTTAAAAAATCTTTATATATTTTTGATCTATTTGGCTTTTGATTATATTTTTGTTCAAAAAGCTTTTCTAATATTAAAGTCTCATCATTTAAATAAATATTAACTTGCTTTCCACCTAGTTTATTAATAACTTCAAATTCTTCGTTTTTCATCTTAACCTCTTTTAATTATTATATATCAAAATAATTTTATATACATATTTTATATACATATTTATAATAAAGTGATAATATTAAATTAAGGAATAATTCCTTGGAGGTTTGTATATGGCAGATAATAAATGTGCTTGTAAAACATGCAGCTGTGCTGATTGCACTAAAGAAAGCTGTACTTGTAAAGATTGCAATTGCACAATGAGTGAGTGCTCTTGTGACTAATAAAAAAACTTAGCTTTTGCTAAGTTTTTTTATCTTTTTGGGAAAAATAATCTAAGCGCATTATCCCTTGTTATTTCTGCTACATCAGATCTACTCATTTTTTTAATATTAGCTATTGCTTCAACAACTAAAGGTAAATATTTTGGAGCATTAGTTTTTTTATTGTATGGTTTAGGTGTATCATAAGGTGCATCTGATTCAACAACTATACTATTCATAGGTAATTCTTTAACAACTTTTTTTAAATTTTTATCTCTTGTAACTTGACCATTTATTGATATTAGAATACCTTTTTCAATAAACATTTCTGCAATTTCTAAACTTTCATTAAAAGCATGTAAAACTGCTTTATGATATTTCTCTTTTTTTAGTATAGCTAAAACATCATGATAAGCATCACTTGATCCTTCTATATCCCTTACATGTAACATTAATGGTAAATTCATTTTCTTAGCAAGTTTAACTTGTTTTGTAAATCCACTAATTTGTTGGTTTTTATATTCAATACCTCTTGAATAATCTAGACCAGTCTCACCAATTCCAACCACTTTATCTGCGTTAGCTAAAATCTCTAAAGTATTATATGCTTCATCTGTGAAAAATTGTGCGTGTGTTGGATGTATTCCAACTAATGCTCAAACATGTTTATTTTTTTGCGCTTGGACTAAAGCAACTTTTGATGATTTTATATCATACCCAACATTATTAATTATATCTACTCCGCTTTTTTTAGCCTCAGCCGCCATTTCGCTGCTTGAGATTTCATTTTCAATATAAATATTGTCATTTAAGTGACAATGTGTATCATATACTCCTGCCATTATGTAATCCTCTTTTTCTCTTACTCTTTAATTATAAAACTTTTAAATATTAAAAATTAGTTTAGCGTTGCTTGTTGTTAATTTTATTACTTCTTCTTTAGTTACATTTTTTATTTCTGCAATTTTCTCAACAGTTAAATTAATAAATTTTGCTTCGTTTAATTGTCCTCTATGTGGATGTGGTGTTAAATACGGTGCGTCTGTTTCAACTAGCATTTTTTCTAAAGGTATAATTTCAACGGCTTCTTGAAGTACTTTTGCATTTTTAAAAGTTACTGCACCCCCTATATTTATGTAACAACCTAAATCCAAAAATTTTTGTGCGTATATAGAATTAGCCGAAAAGCAATGTACTATAATTTTTTCTAAATTATATTCTTTTAAAATTTCAATAACATCATCATATGCTTCAAAAACATCAACGTGATCTCTTATATGTATCTGCAATGCTTTATTATGTTTTTTTGCTAACTCAATATGTTTTTTAAAAAATGTTTTTTGCAACTCTGCGTCTTCCTTAGTATAAAAATAATCAAGACCAGTTTCACCAATTGCTATAACCTCTGCTTCTTTGGCTAATTCATCTAATTCTTCCATAACTGAAAAATCATTTTTTGAAACATCGTTTGGATGAATAGCAATACCTGCAAAAACAATTCCCTTATATTTTTTAGAAAGTTCAACAGCTTTTTTACTTGAATTAATATCAAAGCTTGCGCATAAAAAACCTTCAACATCATTTTTAATAGCCTCATTAATCATAGGTTCTATCATTTCATTTGTATATTTATAATCATCATTAAAATGTATGTGTGCATCAAAAATTTTATTTTCTTTTAACATTTTTATATTCCTTTTCAGTAGTTTTGTTAATATTGATTATAAACTTTTAGTGATATAATTAAAATAATAAAAAGGAGAATATTTTTATGAGTAAATTATTAGTTATAAATGGTTCTGTTATTCCAAGTGATAAATCAAATTCACACGAAATGGCAAGAGTATTTTTAGAGGAATACAAAAAAGTTAATCCAAATGACGAGATTATTGAATTAGATTTAAATAAACTTGTTGTCGGAACAAATGTTTTAACAACTGAAACTTTTTCAACTTATTGAGGTGAAGAGGAAGGAATGAAATATATTAATCAATTAAAAGATGTTGATAAATTATTAGTTATTGCTCCAATGTATAACTTCCATGTTTCTGGAATGTTAAAAAACTATATTGACCATGTTGCTTTAGCTAACCAAACTTTTTCTTATAAATACGCAACAAAGGGTGCAAGCATTGGTTTATTAGATAAACTTAAAGTTCAAATACTTGCTACTCAAGGAGCTCCAAAAGGTTGATACCAATGAGGAGATCATGTAGCATATTTAAAGGGTACATGAGAATTTATGGGAGCAAAAGTTGCTGAACCTATTTTATTAGCTGGTGTTAAGGTTGAACCACTAAGTACTCAATCTCCAAAAGAAATTGTTTCATCAATAACTTCTGATTTGATTGCTGCTGCTAAAAAATTTTAAATTAAAATCGGGTTTCCCCGATTTTTTATTTTGTTGCCTTTTTATCCGCTACCGCCAGTGCTTCTTGAATTACTTCTTCAAAGTTTTTATTATCTAAGATTTTTTGCCCTTCAATAGTTGATCCATTTGGAACACAAATTTGATCGACTATTGTTCTTAACTCTACTTTAGATTTAGATGCATTCATAACACTTCCTATGATTGCCTCTTCTATTATTCTAAAGGCTTGTTCTTTTTCAAAACCTTTATCAATTGCATAATCAGTCATAGCTTTAAAAAATGAAATTATATAAGATGGTGAGCAACCAGAAATAGCTGTTAGTGTTCCAAATTTATCTTCATCTATATTTTCCACTATTCCACAAAGTTCAAACATTTCAGAAACAAATTTCATTGTTTCATTTGATGCATTTTTAGTTGCTAAAGCTGTCACAGATTTTTGTATAGAAGCATTCATGTTTGGCATCATTCTAATTACTGAAACTTTCTTATTTTTTACAAAATTATTCTGAACATCTTCTATTGTAACTGCATTCGCCATACAAATAATAGTTTTTCCATCAATTTTTAATTGATCCATATTTTTACATAAAGGCTCAACATCAATAGGTCTTGTCCCAATGACAATGTAATCTATTTTTTTAGGTTCTATTTCTGAAATATCTTTTAAAGGTCTTAGTCCTTTAATATTTTTTATCGCTTTATCTTGAACTTCTTTTATTGCATCGTATCCAAAAACCTCTATTTTATTATTTGAATTTTTTAAAACTCCCTTAACAAGTGATGAGCCCATATGACCTAAACCTATGAATAATACTTTTTTCATGTTTACCTCTTTTTATTTATTATTAATTATAGTTTAAAAGATAAAAAATAACCTTAATGGTTATTTTTAATCTTATTTAGTTAGATTGATTGTATCTTTACAAATCATTAATTCTTCATTAGTTCTAACCGCTAATACTTTTATTTTCGAATTTGGTGAAGATATATATTTATAGTCTCCATAACTTTCTTCATTTTTAGTATTATCAATTTCAATATCTAATAAAGGTAATTTTTCTAAAATAAATTGTCTTGTATGAATTGAATTTTCACCAACACCAGCTGTGAAAACAATACCATCGATATTATGTCCTAATAAGTTTGCAAATCTAATAATATAGTCCGCAGCAACTTGTGTATATTTGTTAAGTGCTCTTTTGTAATCTTCATCACCTTTAAAATATCCACCAGTTACATCGCGCATATCACTTGATTTTCCGCTTAATCCTAACAGACCTGATTCTTTATTTAAAATATTTGTTATTTTTGAAACGTCCAATTGTAATTCTTTACACATGTATTCGATAATTGACGGATCAATATCACCACTTCTTGTTCCCATCATTACACCAGCGAGAGGAGTTAATCCCATTGTTGTATCAAATGATTTACCATTTTTAATACATGTTATACTTGCACCGTTACCTAAGTGGCAAACGATAAGATTTAATTGGTCTTTAGGTTTGGCTAATACTTCTGACATTTTTTCTGCTATGTATTGGTAACTAATACCATGAAAACCATATTTTCTTACACCATGTTCTTTATATCAAGAATAAGGAACTGCGTATAAATATTGTTCTTCAGCTAAAGTTTGATGATATGCTGTATCAAAGCATGCTACTAATTTAGCTTTAGGCATAACTTTTTCAATGGCCTCAATGGCTGTTATAGCCCCTGGATTATGCAATGGTGCTAATTTAACTGCATCTTTAATTGTATCAAAAACTTTTTGATCTATAATTGAAGATTTACTTATCGTTCCACCATGAACAACCCTGAATCCTACAGCATTTATATCATCTACATTGCTGATAATATTTAATTCAATTAATTTATCTAAAATAAACTTAATTGCTACTTCATGATTTGGTAATTCAACATTATATTCATATTTTTTACCTTCATATTTAAATGAAACTGCACCATCAATAGTTATTCTTTCTGCTAAACCATCAAGAATATCAATTGGATTGCTTTTATCTAAATCATTAAATAATCTAAATTTAATTGAACTACTTCCTGCATTAACTACTAAAATCATATTACGCCTCCAATGCTTGATAAATTGTAATAATAGCTGTATTCATAATATCTGTTAATGTAGCTCCACGACTTAAATCATTAACTGGCTTATTGAATCCAAGGATGAATGGACCGATAGCTTCGTAGCCACCCATTCTTTGGGCAATTTTATAACCAATGTTTCCTGCATTAATATCAGGGAACACAAACACGTCAGGTGTTTGTTTAGTTAATTTACAATCTTTAAATTTTTTATCTCTTATTTCTTTATCTCAAGCCGCATCAAACTGAATTTCTCCAGCATAATTAAAATCAACTGTTTGAGAGTCTAATAATTCAACAGCTTCTTTAACACGAACTACGTCTTCACCAGCCCCTGATCCTGTTGTTGAGTAACTTAATAAAGCAACTTCAGGATTTTTAACATCAAATGATTGAGCAAATTTTGCTGTCATTTTTGATATGTCAGCTAATTGTTGACTTGTGGGTTTTAAATTTAATGCACAATCTGTAAAGAAGTAATTTTCTTCACCTTTGTTCATAATAAACACACTAGCTGCTAAAGCAACATTTGGTGATGTTTTAATAATTTGTAATGCAGGTCTTATAGTATCAGCTGTTGTATATGTTATTCCACATAGCATACAATCAGCTTTTTCCATTTTAACCAGCATTGCACCAATGTAATTGGCCTGTCCCATCAATTTAGTTGCTTGTTCTAAATTAGTTTTGTCTTTTCTTAAATCCATGAATTTTTCAATTAATGGTTGTTTATCCAATTTATCAATTGCAATAACTTCAATTTTTGAATCTAAAGATGATGGTATTGATTCTGATTTTTGAAATAACATAATAACTTTTGAAATATTTTCTTTAACAAGAGTATTAGCTACTTCTTGAATTTTAGGTTCTTCACCTTCGGGTAAAACAATGGTTTTTTTATGATCTAAGTCTACTAGAATTTTTTTGATTTGTTCTACTGAATACATATTAAAGGTTTAATGATTTTCCTGATTCTAATGCTTCAGCTGCTTCACCAATAGCTTCACTCATAGTTGGGTGAGGATGGATAGCTCTTGCCAATTCTGTAATAGTTCCTTCACATTCAATTAAAGTTGTGAATTCTGAGATCATGTCTGTTGCTCTATTTCCGATAATATGTGCACCTAATAAAGTTTTATATTTTGGTTCACAAATAATTTTTACAAATCCTGTTGTGTCATCATCAGCTAATGCTTTACCAATAGCTGCAAATGGGAATTTAAATGTTTTATATTCAATTCCCTCTTCTTTTAATTGTTGTTCAGTTTTACCGATCATAGCAATTTCAGGATGTGAGTAAATACAGCTTGGTATTTTTGAATAGTCCATTTTGATATCATGTGCCTCTGGTTTATTTGCTTTTAAAGCAATTCTGTTTGCTGTAACAATACCAGCGTGTGAAGCAACGTGAGCTAACATAATTTTACTTGTTACGTCTCCAATTGCATATACACCTTCTAAGTTTGTTTCACCATAATCATTTGCAATAATTGATTTACGTTCTGATAATTCAAGACCAATTCCATCAAATCCTTTAGTAACTGTTTTTCTTCCAATTGATTCTAAACAGTAATCTGATTTAACAGTTTGTTCTTTACCATCAATTTCAAATACAACTGATTTACCTTTAACTTCTTTAACTTTAGCATTAGTAAATATTTCAATTTTGTATTTTTCTTTTAATGTTTTTGTCATTAATGCTGTTACATCTTGATCTAACATAGGAAGAATTTTTGGTGCACCTTCAATAACTGTAACTTTTGTTCCTAAAGCCGCAAATAAACAACCAAATTCTATTCCGATAACACCACCACCAATTACTGTTAAAGTTTTTGGTATTTTTGGTAATGAAAGAATTTTTGTTGAATCGATTAAGAATCCACTTTCTCTTCCTTCTGCAAATCCTGGTAGTGGTAATTCGTTTGGAACTGAACCACTAGCAATTATTAAATTGTCACAGTGGTATTTTTTGCCATTTACAGAGATTGTATTTTTATCTAAAGCTGATGCTTCACCAATAATTTGTTTTACACCATTTTTAGTTAATAATACTTTAACTCCACCAGTTAATTTATTAACAACACCGTCTTTACGTTCAAGTGCTTTATTTCAGTTTATGCTAGGTTCATCTTTTGTTTTCATATCAATACCTAAGTTAGCAGCTTTGTGAACTATATCTTCAAAAACTTTAGCTGTTCTTAATAATGATTTAGTTGGTATACACCCAACATTTAAACAAACACCACCATAATATTGTTTTTCAATAATTAATGTTTTTAATCCTAGTTGAGCTGTTTTAATAGCTGAAACATAACCACCAATACCAGCTCCTACAACAATAACATCAAAGCTTTCTTCAATATCTGTATGTTTTGTTGCAACTGGTGTTGGAGTTGGTTGAGCAGCAACATTTTGAGTTGGTGCTGGCCCTCTACTTGGAATTAAATCATTTGATACAGGAGTTGAACCAACAACTGAAGCATTTTCTTCCTCTGCAGCTGGTGCTGCTTCAACCGTAGCACTTCCATCATCAATTTCAATAACAACATCTCCAACTTTAATTTCTTGTCCTTCAGAAATTAAAACTTTGGCAATCTTTCCACCAACTGGTGCTGGAATTTCAGAGTTAACTTTATCTGTTTCAACAAAAAATAAAGCATCTCCTTCTTTTATTTCTTGCCCTAATTTAACAAGAACTTCTGCTACTTTTCCTTCAGTAAGTCCTTCTCCAATGTCGGCAAATTTTACTTTAAACATTTTGCTTCTCCTCTTTTACATTAATAGTAATGCTGGATTACTTAAATAATTTTCTATTTTCATTAAGAATCTTCCGGCATCTCCACCATCAATTATTCTATGATCACATGTCATTGAGAATGGCATGATTCAACCTGCCTTAATTTCATCTTTTACAAAAATAGGTGTTTTTGTCATTGTACCTACTCCTAAGATTGCTGATTCAGGTGAATTAATAATTGGTGTGGCATAATCTAATCCAACTGATCCAAAGTTTGAAACTGTAAAA
>NZ_JNJC01000008.1 GCF_000701525.1 Mesoplasma grammopterae ATCC 49580
ATAAAGAAAACTTAAATATCAAATCAATTACAAAAGACAACGGAATGGAATTCAATCTTATACATGAAGTTACACAGGAACTAAATATACCACTTTATACATGTAATACCTACGCTTCTTGTGAAAAAGGTACTAATGAAAATTTTAATGGATTAATCAGAAGATATTTACCTAAGAAAACAAATTTTACAAATTTGAAGGATGATAATATAATAGAAATATTAAATGAAATAAATAAAATGCCTCGTAAAATTCTGAACTACAAATCAGCTCAGGAATTTTATGAGACATTCGGTTAGAAGTGTTGCACTTCCAATTTTAATTTATAGATCAATTAATTTGATCCTTTTTTATTATTGTTATTATTTTTGTAATTATTTCTATTAGAATTATTTCTTGGTTTGAAAACATAGTCCTTACCATCGTACTCATTAACAATTACTAGAACAATTGGTTGTTTACCTGATTCTTGTTTAATTAAAGTTCTAACTCTGGTTGCAATATCTTTTTTAACTTCATTAACATCATACTTAGTTGGGTTTTCTTTAAATTGACTTTGTCCTTGTTCTAAAAGAGATTCGATTTCTTTTTGAATTATTTTAAATATCGGGTTTTCTTCTTTAATATATAAAACTCCACGCATTTGTGTATCTATCATTGAAATTAATTCTTTGTTTCTTGAATCAATAGTTGCACCAATAATCATTACACCATCTGTAGCTAAAAGTTTTCTTTCATTTAAAACTATAGCTCCAACATCACCAACACCTGCTTGGTCAACATAAGAATTACCAATATCTATTTTCTTGTCTGAAATTGAAATAGAGTTTTTTGAAATATTTGCTACTTGACCATTATCTAAAATAACAATGTTTCTTTCATTAACCCCAGCTTCAATTGCAGCTTTTTCTGCTTTTAAAGAATCTTTAAATAAAGATTTAACAGGAATAAAGTATTTCGGATTTAAAATACTTGTGAAAACTTTTATATCTTCATATGAAGCATGCATTGATCAAATGTTTCTATCACTTAACGCTAATAATCTAGCATCAGTTCTAGCTAATTCATCTAAAATTTGTGCATGTCTTTTTTCAACTCCTGGAGCTGGTGGTGTAGCCAAGATAATTAAATCCTTTTCTGTGAACTCAACCACTTCATCATTACCAGTTGCAATTTTTGCTAATTTTGAATATAAAACATCTCCTGTTCCAGAAATAATTAAAAGACCATTTTCTGATTTCATATATTCATCAACAGTAATAATGTCTTGTGGAACAATTTGTAAATTTTCATTTATTAAATTTGATTTTAAAATTTCTGTCATTGTTCTTCCATAAACAGCAATTTTACGATTGTTATCTTTTGCTGCCATGCATATTTCACCTAGTTTAAAAATATCTTCTTCAAAAATACCAATAGCTATTTTAGTTTTCTTTTCTTTAAATGAAGTTGAAATAAAATTTTCAATTTTATGATTTGGTACAGTGAAACCGCTTCTTGATGCATATTCACTATCAGCAATTAATGCAAGTACACCTTTTTTACCTATTTCACTTATATGATTAAAATCTGTTGAAAAGTAAGATTGTTCTTTACCATCAATAATATAGTCTCCAGCATAAACAATAGTTCCTTCTTCAGTATGGAAAGCATAACCATATGATTGAGGTGAAGCTGATGTAGTTCTAAATACTTCAACTTTAACTTTCCCAAACTCTAAAATTTGTTTGTCTTTAACTACAACAAAGTTTTGGTCTTTTGTATTTTTAATACGCATTCTTGAAATTTTAATTTTACCGACTAATTGAGTTATTTCATTACAGTATACTGGAACATCCATTGTTTTTAAAATGTATGGAACAGATCCCATATTGTAACTTGCGGAGTTAGTTAAAAAAATTCCTTTAATTTTTTGTTTATTATTTTTTAAGTAATCTAGTTTTGGTGTAACTATGTCTACACCTAAAATTCCTTTATCAGGATATTTAACACCGGCATCTAAAATGAAAAGATTATCATCGATATCTAAAACGAAAAGATTTTTTCCTCTTTCATCTTGTCCACCAAGTGCCATAAATTTAATTTTTGACATTTAGTTTCTCCTTATTATTTTTAATTAATATAATATTCACTAATCGCGATCAACGTTAGATTAGATCAGTTTTGCTTTTAAATATTTTAACATAGAAATAATAATAAAAAATGACTCACGTCATTTTATTAATTATTAATATTCTTTAACTGGTTCAACGTTTTCGAAAGAAATTTCAAGGTTTGTATATCTACCAAACATTTCAATAAGAACAACTGCTACGCCTTTTTCAAAGTCCATTGAACTTACTTCTCCTTCTTCACCAGCATTAATTCCTTCTTTAACTCTTACAAAGTCTCCAACAACAAATGGAGCTGTAAATAAAGGTTTTTTAGCAACAGCTTCATTAGGAACATCAATAGCTTCAGTTTCTTCAATAATAACTTCTGTTTTTGGAATTAACATTTCAATAACTTCATCAACAGTTAATGGGAATGGTTTAGCTCCACGTCCTGAAGAACCAATAAACCCAGTTACTCCTGGAGTATTGCGAACAACAAATCATGACTCTTCTGACATAATCATGTTAATAAATAAATATCCCGGGAATAAGTTTTTTTCTTTTTGTTTTCCAGTTTTTGTTAGAACAGTCCCTTTTGAAATTTTAATATCAAAAACTTGATCTTCCATTTTTTCAGCTTTAATTTTATTTTTTAAGTCATTTAAAACTTTTTCTTCATGACCTGTTTGTGAGTTAACAACAAATCATTGTCCTTTTGATGATAAGATTTCAGCTTCTAATTTTAATAATTCTTCTTTATTCATATTTTCTCCTTTTAATATACATTTATTAATCTAAATAACGCTTCAATACCTAATCCTATACAGAAAAATAATATTGCGAAAAATATCATAAATAGTAAAACTACTATATATTTCTTTTTTAGGTTATCTCAACCAGATCATTTAATCTTGTTTAATTCTTTAACAATTTTAATTGGAAATTCTTTTATTGCTAATTTAAAATTTTTCTTTTCTTTTTGTTTTTTAACCTTGATTGATTTTTTAGTTTTCTTAGAAATTTTTATTTTTTGTTTTTTATTTTTTTCTGTATGAGTTTCTTCAACAATTTGTTCTTCAACCAATACTATTTCTTCATTTTTTTTCTTTGCCATTATCTTGTTTCCTTATGTAATGTGTGTTTATTACACATTGAGCAAAATTTTTTAATTTCTAAACGTTCTTTCTGAGTTAAGTTACTTTTATTCAATGAATAGTTTCTACTTAAACAATCTTCACATACTAAAATTATTTTTCTTGTAGATTTTGTTTTATGCATACTAACCCTCCTCAACCAAGCTTTTGTCTAATTAAAAAGGAGGTTAACCTCCTAATAACTATGAATATTATACATTTATTATTTAAGTTTTCCAATATAGTTAGCAACATGATACAAAATTAAAGAAGTTGCAACATTTGCATTATATGAATCTATAGTATTTGTTGAAGGTATAAATACATTCATATCACTATTTTTCATAACTAGATCACTAACTCCATTATGTTCATTTCCAATTACTATAGCAGTCTTATTGGCAAAATCAACTTTTCTCATATCACTAGATTCAGAATTTAAATGAGTTGAGTATATTCAAAACCCATTTTTTTGTAGATCTTTAATAGCATTGCTTAAATTTGTAACTTTACTAATGTTCATATCATAAACTGTTCCAGCAGATGTTTTAACAACTGTTGAATTAACAAAAACTTGCTTATGGTCTAAAATAACAATTTGATCAACACCTAATAAACTAGAACTTCTTATTATAGCTCCAAAATTATACGGATCCTGAATTTGATCTAATATCAATACTAATTTAGGTTCATCGTCCTTCATTTGATTTAGTGCTTCACCAAATGGTTTGTAATTAAATTCTTTAACCTCTGCAACAATGCCTTGATGATTAGCCTCATTACCAACAAGATCTTCTATTTTTTTTAAGTCAACTTTTAAAATCTGAAATTCATTATTTGATTTATCTATTTTAAAATCACTTGAAATATATATTTTTTTAATTAAATTAGGGTGTTTTTTTATAAATTCATTAACTGCATGTTTTCCGTAAATTAAACTTGAATTTTCCATTTATAAAATCCCTTTGCTAATTAATATTTTTCTTACTTCATCTGCTTTTTCAAAATCTTTTTCACTTACTAATTTTTTTCATGACAAAAATAAATTTTGATCTTCTTCTGAAATAAAAGTATTTATGTTTATTGAAAGTCCTAATGTTTCTAAAATATAATTTAAAGAATTTATTTTTAAAAATAAATCATCAAATTTTTTTAATGCTGAAAGCTTATTAATATCTTTAAGTGTATCTTCTAATAAAGTTAAAACTCTTGAAGTATTTAAATCATTTTCCATATGAATTTTAAATTCTTTTATAATTTCTTCATCAAATTGGCTAGATTGATTAAATTTATTTTCAATTAATAATTGTTTTATTTTTTTACTCAAATTATTTATTTTTTGAATAAATTTATTTGCTTGTTCAATCAAATCATCTTTTATATTTAAAGGTTGTTTGTAGTAAGTTGTTAAAAATATTCATCTTAGTACATCTGAATTATAATTTGCTAAAAAATTAGTAAGCGTCATTGTATTTCCTAATGATTTGCTCATTTTCTCACCATCAATAGTTAAATGTCCATTGTGAACTCAAATATTAGATATTTCATTTCCATGTTTTGCTATAAATTGAATTCTTTCATTTTCATGATGAGGAAACTGTAAGTCAATACCACCTGAATGAATGTCTATTGTTTCACCTTTAAAATATTCATCAATCAATAAAGCACATTCTGTATGTCAACCTGGTCTACCTTTACCAAAATTAGAATCAAATGTTATACCTTTTTCAGTTTTTTTTCACACACTAAAATCTAATGGATTATTTTTTTTATCTTCTATTTCCACTCTATTTCCTGAAATTAAATCATTTATTTTTTTGTTTGATAATTTCCCATATTCATTTGAGAATTTTTGTATATCAAAATAAACATCACCATCAACATTGTATGCAGCTTCTAATTTAACTAAATCGTCAATAAATAAATTCATTTCACTTATTTTTTCACTTATGGGAATTAATTTGTCAGGCATTCTAATTTTTAAATCTTTTAAGTTTTGTAAAAATGCAGACAAGTATTTGTCTGTTATTTCTTTTTCTGTTTTATTTTCTTGTATTGCTTTTTCAATAATTTTGTCATCAATATCTGTAATGTTTTGTAAAAAATTTACTCTAATATCTTGTGATTCTAAAAATCTAATTAAAGTATCCATTAGAATTATTGGTCTAGCATTACCTATATGAATATAGTCATATATTGTTGGACCGCATGAATATATATTGATAACTTCTTTATTTATGTTTTTTTGTTCTTGAGTTAATGTATCAAATAATTTCATATAGATCCTTTCTTATTATTTTTTAATTAATGGTCTTAAGACTGAATAAACAGTTGCTAGTAAAGCTGTATTGAAAATAATTTTTACTGGGATTTGAACTACCCTTAGAGCAACCATACTAATATAACCATCATCTGTATTTGAAGTTAGCAGTCCTGCATCACCTCAAGCAGCAGTTAAAACAGTTATTAGTATTTCTGTAACGATACAGATAAGGAAGATTGGAAGAATTATTTCTAATCATTTTTGTTTTTTCAATAAAACAAAAATACCACACATAATATAGCAAATTGATAATAGTATTCCCATCATGATAATAAATAGCATTGGTATTAATTCTTTTTTAACTGCGATACCAAATAATTTAACATCTCCATTTTCATCAGGTGTTAAGTATTGAAGTGTATTGTATAAGAATGCAGTTGCAGCAATTATGAATAAAGTAATTATTGTGATTGTTATTCATTGTTGTTTAGATTTTAATTTAAATGTAAATGAAGCCATACCCGCTCAGAAACCAAAACCAATAGCCACTAAGAAATAAGCTGGGTGAATAAATGATGGAATAAATAGCATAGTTAATAACTCTGTAATTAATCCAACAATCAATCCAATTATAGGCCCAAAAATCATACCAGTAATTTTAATCATAATTCCTTCAAAAGCAACTCTGATTGGTGGGAAAACTGTAATAGGGGCAACCAATGAAATAACAACAGTTACTGAAACTGAACAAGCAATCATTATTCCCATATATGTAATATTCTTAGTATTAAATGTAGGAGAAATAAACAATTCTCCTTTTCTAACTAAATATTTTTTATATATAAAAGAACCTAATCCAAAAAGAGATAAACAAAAAAATGTTAGCAAACTAGAAGCATATGCTAGATGATTTCCAGACATCAATCATTTTAAAAAATTATCCATCATATCTCCTTTCAGTGTAAAATACTTAATAATATTATACTTTTATTAAATGAGTTTTGTTTTTTTAAACAAAAAAAGCGTCAAATGACACTTTTAAGATTCTCAATTAAGCTTTTTTAAATGTTAAATCAGTAATATTAAAATCATTGAATTTTTTATTTGTTGCAGTCATTTTTTTACTTGGTTTTTCAGTAAATTGATTTCCTTGTTCATCATAACCAATAATATTTTTTGAATTAAATTGATAATTCATAAATCTTCATCCAACATATGGAGTACCATCAATATCAGTTTTTTTACCATCTACATCTAAATTTGAAGTAAAACTTAGAACTGGTTTAAATGCTGCACTTAGTCCATCAATAGTTAAATTTATTTTATAATTTTGGCTTCCTGGTTTAGGTTCACCTGTTTTTAAATCTCGATCGTTATTGTATGTCAATTCTAAATTAATAGGTGCTAAAGGTATTAAAGAATAACCATATGCATAACTTGTTCTATTTCCCTTTTCATCTTGAGTATATTCGAACACAATAGGATCAGTATCTTTTTCAGATTTTTCAGAATTTAAAACTAGTCCTTGTTTTTTAAAATTTTCTTTACTTTTATCAGATTGTTTTTCAACTCTTTGAACTTGAATATCTAATTCAGGTTTTGAATCAGCCTCTGGTGATGATATTAATAATTGAGAAAAGAAATCAGCTGAAAGGTTAGTTCCTGATATGTAATCTACATATCCTTTTTCACCTTTACTGTCTTCAGTTTCTTTTGCTGTTTTTGCATTATAATTTGTTTTTTCAGAAATATATCTAGAACTATAATCTGTTACATCAATTGGATCATATGTAGTATCTTCATTTGGTTTAGGTGCAAGACCAATATTTCCTTCATATAATTTTGGAGTTGAATTAATTTTAACATTTGTGATACCTTGATTATTTGAACTTTCAAACATATTGCTTTCATTAATTAAGTCTATTGTTTCTTTTCCTAAAACAAATGGTGTACCGCTTTCATCTAATGTTTGAACTTCATTTGAGTTTGAATTAGTTCATTCTGAATATTGCATTAATCCTAATAAAGATGTAATGTTTGTAATTTCTGAATAATATTTATCAATTTCTTCATTTTGACTACTATTTAAACCAGCAGTTCTATATTGACCATCAGCATATATACCTTCTTTATCTGTTCTAAATAAATATTGTCATATATCTTTTGAGTTTTGAGTAACGCTTAAATTAGCATTAAAAAATAAGGAGTTAATCATATCAGTAACTAGTGATGAAGCAAAAGTCCCTGTTGCACCGTCAAGAGCTTTTTTAACATCTGCTTCAGTTGTTGTGTAGTCTGTTTTAGGTACATATTCACCTGCATTTGTATCAAAAGCATATTTTAAATTTCCTGCTGCTTTATATTCTGTTATTTCAATATCAAAGCCATTTGTAATTACTTTACATGACACTAAACTACTAGTTGCTGATGCTGCTACAGTTAATGCTGTAATAATAGATAATAATTTCTTCATAAATCCTCCTTATGAGCATATCTTGTATAATTATAACAAAAAAAATGGAATTTCTCCCATTTCAATTACCCTTTATCCATGAATTTTCCATGACTTTTATCAAATAATATATTGATAGTTCCAGTAGCGCCATTTCTATGTTTTGAAAGAATTAAATCTGTAGCACTTACTTGATCAACAATTTTATTTTCTTCTTCATTACCGTCTTTATGTTTGTAATAATCATCTCGGTATAAAAACATAATAATATCAGCATCTTGCTCAATAGCACCAGAATCACGTAAGTCAGACATTATAGGTCTTTTATCTTCACGTTTTTCAACGCTTCTCGAAAGTTGTGATAAACAAACAATAGGTATTCTTAATTCTCTGGCAACTCTTTTTAGTTGACGAGAAATATTTGATATTTCATTTTGTCTATCTGCTGACCCGTTTGTTGAACTAATTAATTGAAGGTAGTCCACAACGCAAAATTTAACATCATGATCTCTTTTTAATTTATATAATTTTGATTGAATTTGTTGAACAGTTATTCCAGGAGTATCATCAATATAAATTGGTAATTGTGAAACAATTTCTTTTGAAGCTAAAAGATTACTTCATTCAGCTTTAGAAATGTTTTTACCAGTTCTTAATTTTTTTGAATCTATTTTTGAAACCATTGTCATTATTCTTTGTGTCAATTGTTCAGCTGGCATTTCTAATGAGAAAACAGCAACTCCATTTTTATGTCTTGCCGCATTGTAAGCTAAGTTTAAGGCAAAAGCTGTTTTACCCATACTTGGACGAGCTGCTAAAATAATTAAATCTCCTTCTTGAAGACCTGAAGTTATTTCATCTAACTCAAAAAGATCAGTTGGTATACCTGTTAAAGTTTCACTTCTTTTTTCCAATTCTTGAATTTTTTTAATTAATGACTCAGTTGAGGCATGAATACTTTGAACATCGTTTTTTTGAGCATTAAGATCTATTTTTAATAATTCTTTTTGAATTTCATTAATTGATGACTCAATATCCATTTGTTCTTCTCTTCTTAAATTTTGAACTCTTCTCAAAGCTGCATCAAATTTTCTTGAAGAACTAGCGTAAAAAATATCTTCTATGAAGTTTTCAATCCCTTCATCTGAAAAGAAATCTAAAGCAATATCTTGAAGTCTTTGAATTCCACCAATTGACTCCAAGTTTCCTTTTTTTTCAATTTGGTTTGCTACAGAACTAATAGTAACTTCTTTGCTTTGAGAATGTAATTCTATTATCCCTTGAAAAATTATTTTGTGGGTTGAATCTAAAAAGTCATCAGCAACCAAACCTGTCATTATATCTGGCAGCGCATTTGGAGAATGCATCGCAATAGCAAGAACCATCTTTTCAACTGAATGTAAATTGTTTTCGCTCATATCTTTTCTACTCATTTTATACCCCTTGAATTTCTACTTTTAATTTTGCTTCAATACCAAAACCTAATTTTATAACTATATAATGTAATCCTATTTGATTTAGATTTTTAAAGTTTACAAATTTTCTTTTATCTAAATCTATTTTATGTGAATTTTTAAGTTGATCTACTATATCTTGATTTGAAATTGAATGGAAAGCTTTTCCTTCGTTTATTTGTAATTTGAATTTTAATATTATTTCTTCTAATAACGATTTTAATTGCTTAGTTTCTGCAATAGCTAAATCTTTTTCTTGCTCTTCAACAATTTTTCTGTTTTTAACTGTTTTTACACTACCCTCAGTTGCTAATTTAACTAGACCTTTAGGTATTAAGAAATTTCTTGCATAACCATCACTTATTTCTTTAATTTCATCTTTTTTTCCTTGTCCTTTTACGTCTTGTAAAAAAATTACTTTCATAAAAACCTCCTAAGTCATTTTAAACTTAATAATATTATAAATCACTTTACTTCAATTAACATATTCTATTGTTGTTTCATTTTAAAAAAACATGTTAAAATAAAAAACCATCATGATTGATGGCTTTTGTTTTAATTAGTCAATTACGTATGGTAATAAAGCCATTTGACGTGCTCTTTTAATTGCAACAGCCAATTGTCTTTGGTGTTTTGGAGATGTACCAGTAATTCTTCTTGGTAAGATTTGTCCATTTCCTGAAATAAATTTTTTCAATAATTCTACATCTTTGTAATCAATGTAGTTAATTTTGTTTTTAGCAAAAAAGTTAACTTTTTTTCTTTTTTTAACGAATTTTTTCATTGCCATAATTTTAGTAGCCTTTCTAATTTATATTAATCTCATAAAATTGATTCATCTTCACTTAAAATAATTTCTTCTGTTTGCACATTATTTGATGCAATAGATGAAGTTTTATTTTGCATTGGTGAATCTAAATTAATGTTTGAATTTGTTTCAACAGAGTTATTTGTTCCCCTATTTTTAGCAGATTCTAAAAAGTTTACACGGTCGGCAGTAATAGTTACAATAGTTTCGTATTTTCCATCAGTTTGTGATGTTCTAACATTAACTCTACCTGAAACTGAAATTAGACTTCCTTTTGATAAAAATCTAGCCATGTTTTCAGCTGTATTGTTAAAAGCAAAACAAGGAATAAAGTTTGTGATTTCTTTTTGACCAGAATATTCACTTACAGCTAATGTGAATGAAACAAATTTTCCTTGCCCATTAGTTGTATTTCTTAATTCGATATCTTTTGTAATTCTTCCTATTAAACATACTTGATTCATAGTTTACTGCTCCTTTTTAAAGTTCTTTGAACTTTTTATATATTTCTTATTTCGATTATATAACTATTTAGCTAATGCAGCACGAACTTTTCTCATGTATTCGATTAGTTCTTTTTTAGTTAAATCTCTTAAGTTAACTTCTTGTAATTTTTTTGGTAAGTTTTTTTCAATTGCAACACTTCTTAATTTGTTTGAGTATTTTTGTAATTCATATCTTTCTTCATCAATATTGTGTGAACCATCAACTTTAGCTCTTTCTGCAGCTGACATTTTAGGTGCAGCTGGTTTTTTAACTGTAGTTTTTGTTTCTTTAACTTCAACTTCTTCAACATGTTCTTCAACAGTTTCAGCTAAATGAGCCTTATATTTTGCTTCCATTTTTGAAACGAAGTCATGAGCTTCTTCATGAGAAACTTCTTCAACTTTAGCTTCAACAACTTTTTTAGCTTGTTTAACTTCTTCTACAACAACTTCTTTAACTTCAGTTGGTTTTTCAAATGTTCTTTTTTCTGTTGGTTTGTTGAATTCTTTTTTAACAAAAGGTTTTTTGAAATCTCTTTTTGCTTTTCTTTCTTCTTCGAATTTAGTCATATCAGTTTTTGATAATTGAACTGATTGTTCATAACCTTGTTCGTTTTCTGTATTGATGATTAGAGTTCTAACTACATTTTTTTCAATGTTTGCAATTCTTTCGAATTCTTTAATAGCTTCCGCAGTAGCTTCTACTATAAGTACAAAATAGTGTCCTTTTTTCTTGTGGTTAATTTTGTATGCAAATTCGATTAATCCTAAATCGTTTTTTTCAATTACTTTTCCATCTTTAGAAATGATTTCAATCATTCTTGATGATAAAGCGTTAACATCTTGTGTATCTTGGTCTAAGATAAACATTGCTTCATATTTTCTTAACATTTTTAATGTCCTCCTTTTGGTCTTTGGGCCTTTGGGCCAAGGAGTTAATCCCGTGTACATTAACTCGCTTAAAATATTATACAAGAATAGCTCTATAAAATCTACTTGAACATCACCAAAATACTAAATTTGTGTAAAAAAAGTTTAAAGGTGTATAATCATTTTTATGAAAAAGAATATAAAGATTGAAACAAGAGTATTAATTACCATTGAATTGATTAGTGCTTTTTGTGGAACAATAGGAATCATATTAGGGATGTTAAGCCTACTAAGTTTGAGTTCAAAAACTTGAGGAGAAGCAGATCCTGAGGCTTCATTCATTTTTACAGTTTTAACAGTTTGTTTTGATACATTAAGTACAGCAACAGCGATTTTAGCTTTTAAATATGGAGGTATTATTTTAAGAAAAAATGTGAGAAAGGTATGAAAATATTACCATTAGAAAAATTTGCTAATAGATTAGATTTATACAGTTTTTTCTTTGGTTTAGCTGGATTAACGTTAAGTATTTTAAGTTTATTATTTTTATTAGATTTCATGAAATCTAATACAGGTTCTGAAGTATCTACTATGCTTTCAATAGCTTGTGATTCAATTAGTGTCGCCATTGTCATATGGGTTATTAGAATAATGTTAAAAATAAGTTATTTAGAACATCAATAAAATAATTAAATATAATAAAAACACAGAACTATTGAACTGTGTTTTTTATTTTAATGTTTTTCTATAATTAAATTTGAATATTTAGTTCTAATTTTGTATTCATATTTAAATGCTTTTTTACCTTTATTCTTTGTTTTAAAAAGAACAATTTCTTCATTAATTACCATTTTAAATTCAATCTTATTACTTTTGCTTATTATTAAAATTTTTTTATTTTTGCTAAATTTAAAAAATATCATATTAATTCATTTCTCTGTTTTGAAATATGCTATAGGTAAAAATGCTAAATATAAAATTGGTGTAAAAATCATATCTGTAATTCAGTGAAATCTATAAACTATCATAAAGAAAAAAGTTAAAATAAACATAATAGAAGTTAAAATAGTAAATAATAATATTTTTTTATTTTTAAAATCAACTTTACCACTTCTTTTTATAATAAAGAAAGTCCCAAAAATAGAAAGTGGCACTTCTATATGTCCTGATGGAAAATCACCATTAAAAGCTTGAGAACTTCAATAAATTATACCGTCATTAATTGTATGTGAATCAACTCGTGAAAAAATATTTGGTATAAACCAATATGTTCATTTTCAAACTGGCTCTGGTGCCGGACCATATGGGATTTGTCACAAAGTCTCAGCCATTCAATTAGTTGCTAATTTAAAATTGTTATCATTTAAATCTAAACCTTCAGTTTTCAAATATAAATCAATCAGTAATTTAGCGCCTGGATGATTAACATAATTTTCAATTGTTAAACCATCAAATAAATGATCTATCTCATTTGAATCAGACATTCCAAATAAATTTCTATATTCTACTGAAAAATAAAAGGGTCTTGCAAAAAATATTTTTAAAACTAAAACTGAAAAATATGAAATTAAAAAAACAGTAAGCATTTCTAATGCACCAATTCAGTATTTATTTTGAAGTATATCTTTTCTTGAAGCAAATTTTACTCTAAAAAAGAATGCTCCATATGAAAGAATTAGTGTCATTATAATAATCCAAACAGAGCATATTATTATTGGTTCTTTCCATGTTGTTAGTGCTTTAATTCAAATTGAATTTAATGTATTATTTTTTATATCATCAGCAAATGTATATAAAGATTTTTGAATACAATAAAGTGAACCGAAAAAAATCATTCCAATAATCAGTAAAATATATGGCGTAAATTTAATAAAATTATTTTTTATTTTATATTTAAGATATAAAGTTTCTAAAATTGTTGCACTTATTATTCCTATTGGGATAGTTATAATAAAGTTACCACCTGAGCTTACAAAGTTTACAATTTGTCTTAAAAAATAATTATTCATACCCTTTGCGAAAAAACTAGTTATTTGATAATCAAAAAATGTTGTGGCCATTAAAGAAGTAAACAACATAACTAATACAATTCAATATAATTTAATTCAATGTTTGTTTTCCTTTATTTCAAAATGTTTCTTCATTATTTTTCCTTTTTTTACTATTTTTTGATTTTATTTTTAATTCTACTACTTTTAAATATTAATATAAATATTTCAATAATTTTTTAAAGAAATTAAATTATTAAAATATAATATTAATTATGAATACAAAAAAAACAAATTATTACAGCAACTTAGCGGCCTTAGTTTACAATGAATCAAAACCTCCAGGAACTTCAATTGATGGAGACATAGAATTCTATACTAATGAATTAATTAAAAGAAATGGTTTAGTTTTAGAGGCTGGAGTTGGTAATGGAAGAATGGCTATTCCACTTTTAAGAAAAGGCATTTCGATTTTTGCATTAGACAACTCTTCAGAAATGTTAGAAATTTATAATAGAAATTTAAAAAAATATAATATGCAATCAGATAGTATGCATGCTGATTTAAAAGACTTCAAAGTTAACATAAAATTTGAAACTATAATAATGCCCAACGGAAGTTTTTGTTTAATTGATAGAAATGATATTTTAAATGTTTTAAATAATTTTAAAAATCACTTAGAAGATAATGGAAAAGTTTATATTGATCTTATTTTTCCAACATCTTTTAAACCAGGCAATGTTCATGAATTTGATTTTTTAATTGATGATGATTATGTAAAAATTAAAAATAAATCAATCTCAATGAATTGAATAGAACAAAAGACTTATACAGAATTAGAATATAAAAAAAATACAACTACAGAAATACAACACTTTTCTCTTTGATGATATGGTGTAGAAGAATTTAAAAACATTTTAATGAATAGTGGTTTTAAAGATATTCATATAATTGAAAACTACAACAATATTAAAAACTTAAATTTAAAAACACTTACTTTCATTTTTGGAAAATAAGTACGAATTAAAATTGGAACTGCAACACTTATGAGAAAATAATCTCATAGGAATTGCAGTTTTTTTGATACAAAAAAAGCAACTCCTGACC
>NZ_JNJC01000009.1 GCF_000701525.1 Mesoplasma grammopterae ATCC 49580
CCTAATTTAACAAGAACTTCTGCTACTTTTCCTTCAGTAAGTCCTTCTCCAATGTCGGCAAATTTTACTTTAAACATTTTGCTTCTCCTCTTTTACATTAATAGTAATGCTGGATTACTTAAATAATTTTCTATTTTCATTAAGAATCTTCCGGCATCTCCACCATCAATTATTCTATGATCACATGTCATTGAGAATGGCATGATTCAACCTGCCTTAATTTCATCTTTTACAAAAATAGGTGTTTTTGTCATTGTACCTACTCCTAAGATTGCTGATTCAGGTGAATTAATAATTGGTGTGGCATAATCTAATCCAACTGATCCAAAGTTTGAAACTGTAAAAGTTGCATCTTTCATTTCAGTCATTGCTAATTTACCATCTCTAGCTTTTTTAGCTAATTCACCAATTTTATTAGCGATTTCAAATATTGTTAAATGGTTTGCGCTTTTAATAACAGGAACCATTAAACCTTTTTCAGTATCAACTGCGATACCAATATTAATATTATGTACTTGTAAGATTGCATTGTTTTCAGCATCTATACGAACATTAATATTAGGCATTTCTTCTAATACTTTAGCAGCTGCTTTTACGATGAATGCTAAGTAAGTTAATTTAATTCCTTTTGATTCACATCCATCTTTTAACATTGCACGCATATCATATGTTGGAGTTATGTTAATATTTTTCATTCCTGTAAATGCTGCATTTTCTGATTGAGATTTAACCATTGCTTTAACAGTTGCTTTTCTAATTCCGTTCATTGGAATTGAATCTCATGATAATGGTGCATCTATATCAACAGATTTCAGAGCAGTTTTAGCTGCTGAGTTTGCATTTGAAACAGCAACTGGTGCTGAATCTAAATCAGAAACTAAAATTCTTCCATGAGGTCCAGTACCTTTAATTGTTGATAAATCAATTTTTTTATCAGCTGCAATTTTTCTAGCTAAAGGTGTTGCTTTAACACCACTATTTGAAATTTCTGCTGTTACATTTGATGTTGCTCTTGAAGCAATAACATCATTTGATACAGGTGTTGACCCTACAACTGAAGCATTTTCTTCAATTGGCTCATTCTTAGTTTTAATTTCTGCTACAGGGGTTACTTCAGCCGCTGAAGAACCATCATCAATTTCAATAACAACATCTCCAACTTTAATTTCTTGTCCTTGAGAAATTAAAATATTTGCAATCTTTCCACCAACTGGTGCTGGAATTTCAGAGTTAACTTTATCTGTCTCAACAAAAAATAAAGCATCTCCTTCTTTTATTTCTTGTCCTAA